>CAZQLL010000013.1:0-106677 GCA_964594125.1 uncultured Thermoanaerobaculia bacterium
GTCCCCGCCCTCTATCGCGCCGTCGCCAACAAGTACTACGTGGACGAGATCTACGGCGCCACGGTGATCGCCGGGACCGAGAAGCTGGCGCGCGGATCGTGGGAGTTCGACGCGCGGGTGATCGACGGCGCTGTCAACGGCACGCGCCACCTGACGGTCGGCACCTCGTTCTTCTCCGGGCTGTTCGACCTCAACGTGGTCGACGGCGCGGTCAATCTGGTGGCGAGGATCTACGAGCTGTGGAGCCGCGGCCTGCGGCGCGTGCAGACGGGCGTGGTGCAGCGGTACGCCTTCGTGATGACGATGGGATTCGCCGCCGCCGTGGCGCTGGCGCTGTGGCTGGCGAAATAGTGGGAATCTGGAGTTGGCTGTCCTCTCCTAGGGGGTTGAGATGGGCTTTGCGACCAACCTGCTGAACATCATCTGCTACCTGCCGCTGCTGGGCTCGCTGATCATCATCTTCGGACTCAAGCGAGAGCAGACGAAGGCGATCAAGGCGGTCGCGACCGTGGTCGCGGGGCTGGACTTCGTGGTCTCGATCCCGCTCTGGTTCCTCTACGATCCGGCGGGCGAGCCGTTCCAGTTCGTCTACCGGACGGAGTGGATCCCCTCGGTGGGCTCGAG
The DNA here is from genome assembly GCA_964594125.1 of uncultured Thermoanaerobaculia bacterium. Classification (GTDB taxonomy): domain Bacteria; phylum Acidobacteriota; class Thermoanaerobaculia; order Thermoanaerobaculales; family Thermoanaerobaculaceae; genus CAVRZJ01. Next base: position 625 of record CAZQLL010000013.1, read on the forward strand.
CTACTTCTTCGGCGTGGACGGGATCACGGTGCTGCTGATCCTGCTCACCACGCTGCTGGGGTTCATCGCGGTGTACTCCTCGTTCACCGCGATCCACCACCGCGAGAAGGAGTACTACGTCTTCCTCCTGCTCCTGCAGACCGGGATGCTCGGCGTTTTCATGTCGCTCGACTTCATCCTGTTCTACGTGTTCTGGGAAGTCATGCTGGTCCCGATGTACTTCCTCATTGGGGTGTGGGGCGGCCCGCGCAAGCTGTACGCCGCGATCAAGTTCTTCCTCTACACCCTGTTCGGCTCGGTGCTGATGCTGGTCGGTATCCTCGCGCTCTACTTCTACAACTCGAGCGGCCTGGCGGCGGTCGGCCTGCAGGGCCTCGGCAACGCACCGACGTTCGACGTCACGGAGCTGATGAAGATCGCGCCGCAGATCCCGGGCGGCCTGCAGATGTGGATCTTCCTGGCTTTCTTCGTCGGGTTCGCGATCAAGGTGCCGATGTTCCCGTTCCACACGTGGCTGCCCGACGCCCACGTCGAGGCGCCGACCGCGGGTTCCGTCATCCTCGCCGGCGTCCTGCTGAAGATGGGAACCTACGGCTTCCTGCGCTTCTCGCTGCCGATCCTGCCCGAAGCGACCCGCAAGGCGGTTCCCTGGATGGTCGCCCTCGCGATCATCGGCATCATCTACGGCGCCCTGGTGGCGATGGCGCAGAAGGACATGAAGAAGCTGGTCGCCTACTCGTCGGTGTCGCACCTCGGGTTCGTGATGCTCGGCATGTTCGCTCTCAACCCGCACGGGCTGTCGGGGTCGCTGCTGCAGATGATCAACCACGGCCTGTCGACCGGCGGGCTGTTCCTCCTCGTCGGCCTCGTCTACGAACGGCGGCACACCCGAATGATCGCGGAGTACGGCGGCCTCGCGAAGGTCATGCCGGTGTACGCGATGATGTTCATGGTGATCACGATGGCGTCGATCGGGCTGCCCACGCTCAACGGCTTCATCGGCGAGTTCACGATCCTCATCGGCGCGTTCAACCGCTCCGCGCTGTGGGCGATCCTCGGCGCCACCGGCATCGTGCTGGGCGCCGCGTACATGCTGTGGCTCTACCAGCAGGTGTTCTTCGGCGAGATCACGCACGAGGAGAACAAGGGGCTCAAGGACCTCAACCTGCGCGAGCAGTGGACGCTGATCCCGCTGATCGTGATGTGCTTCTGGATCGGGCTCTACCCGAAGCCGTTCTTCCGCATCATGGAACCCTCGATCGCGCGCGTGGTGCGCGTGGTCGACCCCGACTACCTGAACCGGCCCGCGCTGCCGGCGCCCGCGGCCGCTCCCGCGGCCGCCGCCCACGCCGCCGCGGCGCACGCGCCCGCAGGGCACTAGGGAGAGAGCCGCCATGGGTGCCGATCTCGTCGCCTTCCTTCCCGAGCTGGCGCTCGCCGCGCTGGGGATGGTGGTGCTCGTCGCTGGCCTCATCCGCCGCGCCACGCACGGCGCGCTCGGGGCGCTCGCCGTAGGCAGCCTGGTCGCGGTCGGGGTGGCGCTGTCGCACGCGGCCGCGCACACCCCCGCGGGGAGCCGGTTCTTCTTCGGCATGCTCCTGCTCGACCCGTTCGCGGTGTTCTTCAAGTCGCTGTTCCTCGTCGCGGCGGTGCTCGCGGTGCTGCTCTCGCTCGACTATCTCAAGCGCTACGACTACCGGCCCGCCGAGTACCACTCGCTGGTCATCTTCTCCACTCTCGGGATGATGGTGATGGCCTCCACCGTCAACCTGATCGCGATCTGGGTCGGCCTCGAGCTGATGGCGCTGTCGACGTACGTGCTCGCGGGCTACTTCCGGCGCGAGGTGAAGTCGCACGAGGCGGCGGCGAAGTACTTCGTGCTCGGCGCGCTGTCCTCCGGCGTGCTGCTGTTCGGCATGTCGCTGCTGTACGGCGCCTGCGGCAGCCTCGACCTCGGCCGTCTCGCAGCCGCGCTCGCCGCCGGCAAGCCCGGCGCCCCGGCGCTCGTGGGCATGGCGCTGCTCGCCTGCGGTTTTCTCTTCAAGGTGGCGGCTGTGCCGTTCCACGTCTGGACGCCCGATGTCTACGAGGGAGCGCCGACGCCGATCACGGCGTTCCTGTCGGTCGGCCCGAAAGCCGCCGCCTTCGCGATGTTCCTGCGCGTGTTCCTCGACGGTCTCGCGCCGCTGGCCGCCCAGTGGCGGTACATCGTCGCCGGCGCCGCCGCGTTGACGATGATCTGGGGAAACGTCGCGGCCCTCACCCAGGACAACGTCAAGCGCATGCTCGCGTACTCGTCGATCGCCCACGCCGGCTACGCCCTGCTCGGCCTGATCGCCGGCGGCGCGGCGGGCGTGCAGAGCGTGCTGCTCTACATGCTGATCTACACGATCACCAACCTCGGTGCGTTCGGCTTCGTGATCCTGCTGGAGTCGCGCGGCTTCGCCGGCGAGACGGTCGACGACTACGCCGGTCTGGCGCGCAAGCACCCGGCCGCGGCCTTCGGCATGCTGCTGTTCCTGCTGTCGCTCGGCGGCATCCCGCCGACCGCCGGGTTCATGGGCAAGCTGTACCTATTCGCGGCGGCGGTCAACGCCGGGTACGTGTGGCTGGTCGTCGTCGGCGTGCTGATGTCCGCGGTGTCGCTCTACTACTACCTGCGGATCGTGCTGCAGATGTACCTGCGCGAGGGCGACGGCACCGAGCCGGCGCCGCTGGTCGCCTCGCCGTGGACCGCCCGGGTGATCTGCGCGTGCGGCGTCCTCGTGCTGGCGATCGGCGTCTACCCGCTGCCGTTCGCGAACGCGGCGCGCGCCGCGATGGCGGCGCTGGGAGGCCGGTGAGCGACGAGCGGCGGCGGCAGGCGCAGGCGTTCCGCCGCATCGCCGACGCCTCGGCGATGGGGCTCGCGTTCCCGATCGCCATCGCCATCGGCTACTTCTGGGGGCGCGAGCTCGACCGCTACCTCGGCACTGCCCCCTGGCTCACCTACGTGTTCACCGGCTTCGGCGTCGGCGCGGGTTTTCTGAACGCGATCCGCGTCGCGCTCAGGGTGGGCAGGGAAGAGGACCAGTCGGATCCCCGCGGCGGCGGAGCGTGACGTGGTGACCCGCCGCTCGTCGCCGATCGCCCTGCTGCTCGCGCTGGCTGCGGCGCTCGTGCTGGTGACGCTCGGGCGTCCGCGGCCCGCACTCGTGTTGCTTATCACAACCGGGGTTGGTATCCTCGGCACGCTCAGCCTGGAGGCGGCGCTGATGCGCATCCTCCAGCCCGGGCGGCCCAGGTTCTCGCGCGCTGCCGCCGTGCTGCTGGTCGGGCACCTCGCCGTCTGGGCCGTTTTCGCGGCGGGGTTGTTCAGGTGGCGTCATGCCATCGAGCTGTGGGCGGTGGCGGCGGGCGTCGGGTGCTATCTGCTCGGCCTGTCCATGGGGGGGATGAACATCCGCGGGGGCTCCCCGAGGGAGGAGTGAATCGCCGTGCACCACGAGTTCTCGATCCTCTTCCATCCGATCAATGCGCTGCTCACCTTCATCCTCGGGGCTCCGCCCGAGGGGTGGCAGAAGGCGATGGGCGTGGCCGGCGAGCCGGGTGTCTGGCTGCCCGATCACGTGATCATGGCGTTGCTCGTTGCGGGCGTCGTGGCGGCGCTGCTGATCGCAGTGCGCCGCCGCCTCTCGCTCGACCGCCCTTCGGCGATGCAGCAGGTGCTCGAGCTGCTGCTCTCCGGGCTGCGCAACCTCACCGAGGACGTGATCGGGCACGGCCACGGCGCGGCATTCGTTCCGTTCGTGGCGGCGCTGGCCTTCTTCATCTTCCTGTCCAACATCTTCGGGCTGATCTTCTTCCTGCAGCCGCCGACCTCGAACACGAGCACGACGTTCGCCCTGTCGATCACGGCGTTCCTGTTCTACAACATCGTCGGCATCGCCCGCCTCGGTCCGATCACCTACGCCAGGCACTTCGTCGGCCCGGTGTGGTGGCTGTTCCCGCTGATGGTGCCGCTCGAGATCATCTCGCACCTGGCGCGCGTGCTCTCGCTGGCGCTGCGGCTGTTCGGCAACATCTTCGGCGAGCACACCGCCACCGGGATCTTCGTCGGCCTGGTGCCGTTCCTCGTCCCGTGGCCGATGATGGGCCTCGGCATCCTCGGCGCGACGATCCAGACGTTCATCTTCGTCATGCTGACCACGGTCTACATCTCGGGCGCCATCGCCCACGAGCACTAGGAGAACGCAGTGGCCGTCGCTCCGCATCAGGCGCCGCCGGAACATCGGCGCATCCGTCGGGAGTCAGGAGTCGGGAGTAGCCCCTTGCGAAAGGGCGGGCACACTCGTGCACTGCGCCCTGCTCTCACCGCTCGACTCGCGGCGGTCGACCCGGTTTCAACACCCCACTCCAAGGAGGGAGGTTTCATGTCGAAGAAGGCACTGCTCGTCGTCGTAGGTCTGCTGTTGCTGTCGCTGGCGTCGCCCGCGCTCGCTTCCGAGCCCGAGGCGGCGGCTGCGGGCGCCATGGGAACCCAGAAGGCGGCGCAGTTCCTGGCTGCCGCGCTGGTCCTCGGCCTCGCCGCGTTCGCCGGCGCGTTCGGTCAGGCGAAGGCGATCGCCGCCGCCTGCACCAGCATGGGCCGCAACCCCGGCGCCGCCGGCCCGGTCCGCATCACGATGATCATCGGCGTCGCGTTCATCGAGTCGCTGGTGATCTACGCGCTGCTGATCGCGTTCATCATCCTCGGCAAGTGACCGCAGGCCGGCGCAGGCCGGCGCACTGCACGTCGCCCCGCCCCGCCGGTCCGCCGCCGTTCTGCTCGCCTTCGGACGCTCCGCGTAGCCCAGCCGCGTCCGGGGCGGCAGCACGGCGGCGGCCGCTGCGGGGCGTCGCATGATGGGGTCGCACGTGCTGGGTTCGCGCGCCCGTCCCCCCGAGCGGACCGGGAGCGCAGGCGCCATTGCCCACGCGCAGGCATGCGGGCGCCGGCCCGCCGCGATCGCCGCCGCGCCGCCCCTGCGGCGTGTTGTGATTCCGTGACGCTGATGCGGCTGTGTCTCATTTTGTAAAAGTAATTGACATTGCGTCTCGAATGCGGCTACGCTCGCGCCGGTGGTGAAGCGGAGGCCGACATGAGCGATCAGGGTTCCTGGAACTTCGAGCGTGGTGAGCTCCCGTATCGCGACCAGTTGTTCAAGACCGCCGTCCGTCTCACGCGCTCCTCGGAGGACGCGGAGGACCTGGTTCAGGAGACGTACATGAAGGCGTACCGCCACTACGCCTCGTTCCGCCCCGGCACCAACCTGAAGGCGTGGCTGTTCAAGATCCTCAAGAACACGTTCATCAACGACTACCGGCGGCGCCGGCAGGTGCCGCCGCAGGTGGACTTCGCCGACCTCGAGGAGACGTTCGAGTCGGTGCTCGCGACGCCCGCCAGCGGCGCTCCGCGGACGCCGGAGGACGAGCTGCTCGAGGCATCGCTCGACGCCGAGGTCCGCCGGGCGCTCGTCGGCCTGCCGCACAACTACAAGGTGGTGGTGCTGCTTGCGGACATCGAGGGCTACGCGTACAAGGAGATCGCGGACATCCTGGCGATTCCCGTGGGCACGGTGATGTCGCGGCTGTACCGCGGCCGCCGCCTGCTCGAGCGGGCGCTGCTCTCGTTCGGCGTGCGCTACAACTACCTGCACAAGCGCCCGAACCGCCTGCGCACGGAGGGCCTGCAGCTCGACGGCCTGTTCGACGAGCCGCCGGCTGCCGAACGCGCCGCCGTGCTGCAGTAAGCGGCCCGCCGGCGCGCACCGCCGGCCGTCTGCTACGATCGGAACATGCCGGGGCTGGCGCCCGTGATCCTGGCCGGGGCGGCGGTCCTCCTCCCGCAGGAGCTGGAGACCGCCGCCGGCCCGCCGTTCTCGCTGGAGGCGGCGCGCGCCCGTGCTCCAGTCGTGCTGGTGTTCTGGAACTCCTGGCTGCCCGATTCCGAGGCGTTCCTGCCGCTGCTGCGCGAGGTCGAGGGCGCGGCGGAGGCCAACGGTTGGCCGGGCGCCGTCGTGGTGTTCCAGGACGACGGCGATGCCTGGGTGTCGCGCATCGGCGCAGCCAACGCGGCGTTCCCGCGCGTCCTCGACCGCCGCGGCGCGCTGCTGCGGCAGCTCAAGGTGACGCGCGCGCCGGCGGTCCTGGCGGTCGGCCGGGACGGCGCCGTGCTCGGCCGCGCGGGCCCCGACGCGGCGCAGGTCCGCGCGCTGCTCGCGGCGCTGGCGCAACGGCCGCACCCGGGCCGCTGACGGACTCGCCGGGGAACGCGGCCGGAACTCGGCGAAGGGGCGGCTCGCGGGCGCCGGGCGGCCGGGCCGCCGCGCCCGATTCCAGACCGCCGGCTGGCGCGCTAGCATAGGGGTGCGCCGCGGCTTGCCGGCGCGTCGGAGGCGAGCAGATGCAAGGACCGAGACCGATCACCGCGCCGCGCGGGACCACCCTGTCGTGCCAGGGTTGGCCGCAGGAAGCGGCGCTGCGAATGCTGATGAACAACCTCGACCCGGAAGTCGGGGAGCGGCCGGACGACCTGGTGGTCTACGGCGGCAGCGGCAAGGCGGCGCGCGACTGGGCGTGCTTCGAGGCCATCGTGCGGACGCTGCGCGAGCTGCGGTCGGACGAGACGCTGCTCGTGCAGTCCGGCAAGCCGGTCGGCGTGTTCCGCACGCACGAGGACGCGCCGCGCGTGCTCATCGCGAACGCCAACCTGGTGCCGCACTGGGCGACCGCCGACGAGTTCCGCCGTCTCGAGGGGCTCGGATTGACGATGTTCGGCCAGATGACCGCGGGCTCGTGGATCTACATCGGGACGCAGGGGATCCTGCAGGGGACGTACGAGTGCTTCGCCGCGGCGGGACGCAAGCACTTCGGCGGCACCCTGCAGGGAAGGCTGGTGGTCACCGCCGGGCTCGGCGGCATGGGCGGCGCGCAACCGCTGGCCGCGACGATGGCGGGCGCCTCGTTCCTCGCCGCGGAGGTCGACGAGGCGCGCATCGACAAGCGCCTGGCGACGCGCTACCTCGACGAGAAGCTGCACGACCTCGACGCCGCCATCGACCGCGCCCTCGAGCTCAAGGCGGCGGGGATCGCGCGCTCGGTGGGGGTGGTCGCCAACGCCGCCGACCTGCTCGAGCGCCTGCTCGCGCGCGGCATCGTCCCCGACGTGCTGACCGACCAGACGTCGGCGCACGACGAGCTTTTCGGGTACGTCCCGCGGGGCGTGAGCTACACGGCGGCGCTCGCGCTGCGCCGCGACGACCCCGCCCGCTACAAGGCCGAGGCGTACCGCACGATGGCGGACCACATGCGGGCGATGCTGGCGCTGCAGCGGCGCGGCGCGGTCACCTTCGACTACGGCAACAACCTGCGCGGGCAGGCGGTCGCGCACGGCGTGCCGGACGCGTTCGAGGTGGTCGGGTTCGTGCCGCTGTACATCCGCCCCCTGTTCTGCGAGGGGAAGGGACCGTTCCGCTGGGCGGCGCTTTCGGGCGATCCCCGCGACATCTATCGCACCGACCAGGCGATCCTCGAGGCGTTCCCGGAGAACGAGGCGCTGTGCCGGTGGATCCGCCTCGCGCAGGAGCGGGTGCACTTCCAGGGGCTGCCCGCCCGCATCTGCTGGCTCGGGTACGGCGAGCGGGCGCGCATGGGGCTGGCGTTCAACGAGCTGGTGGCGAGGGGCGAGGTCTCGGCGCCGATCGTCATCGGCCGCGACCATCTCGACTCCGGCTCGGTGGCCTCGCCCAACCGCGAGACCGAGGCGATGCGCGACGGCTCGGACGCGATCGCCGACTGGCCGCTGCTCAACGCGCTGCTCAACACCGCGGCGGGCGCGACGTGGGTATCGATCCACCACGGCGGCGGGGTCGGCATCGGCTACTCGCTGCACGCCGGCATGGTGGTCGTCGCCGACGGCACGCCGGCGGCGGCGCGCCGGCTCGCGCGGGTGCTGACCACCGACCCCGGCACCGGCGTCATCCGGCACGCCGACGCCGGCTACCAGGAGGCCGTCGACTGCGCGGCGCGACACGGGATCACGATGCCGATGCTCGCGGGCCGGACAGGCGCCTGAGGGACCGTGAGTAGGCACGGGCTCTCTGGCGCCGCGCCATGGGCGCGGCGGCGGGCCGGGTGAAGCCCGCGACCTCACGTCGCGGGCGAGGGGCGGGCGGCAGCCACCCCCCCCGGGAGGCGGCCGGGACTCGTGAAGGGGCGCCCCCACCCGCGCCGAGGACGCACGATGGCAGCGCGCGCCCCCGGGGCGCAGCGCCGCCGGACGAGCCGCCGGGCAGGTCAATCGCCACGGGTCCGCCGCGCGGCGCCGCCGCCCGCATGCGCGCGCTCGCCGGAGCCTTCCCGCCGGCTGTCTCCGGCCTCCTGGCAGGTGCCGCAGCGGGGCCGTGGCCGGCGCTGCCCGCACACTCCCTGCTCTGGCGCGCGCCGCTGGCGGCTGCCGCGCTGGCGCTGCTGTGGCGCCGGCGCCCGCGGTGGCGCCACGCGGTCGCGGCGATCGCGCTGGCCGGCCTGGCGGTCGACGCGCTGGCCCCCGCGCGCGTACCGGCGGCGCGCTGGGCGGCACACGCCGCGCAGGGAGTGCGCGAGGTGCAGCGGCGCCTGGAGGCGCTCGGCGACCGCCCGTCCCTGCTCGCGGCGCTCGAGGCGGGCGGCGCCGAGGCGGCGCCGGAGGTGCCGTTCGCCGAGCTGCGCCGCGGCGCCGCCGCGCTCGGCCTCGCCGTCGACGCCCTGCTCCTCGTCGACGAGCGCGGCACGCCGATCGCGTGGACCGGCGCGCGGGCGCAGATGCCGCTGCGCCTGCGGCTGCTGGGCGAGCGGGCGGTGGCGGCGGAGCCGGGCGTTTCGGAGGCGTGGATCTGGTGGCGCGAGCCGGTGCTCGACGGCGGCCGGACGATCGGCGAGCTGCTCGCCGGGGCGGTCGTGCCCGAGGACGGCGCGCGTGCCGTGCTCGGGGTGACGGCGGGACGCGCGGCGTTCGTGGTGCCGCGGTGGGAAGGGGGAACGGCGGTCCACGCTCCGAGCGGCGCCCGTCTGCTCGGCGTCGACATCGTGGCGGGGCGGCCGGTGGCGTGGAGCACGCCGGCGGCTGCCTGGGCGCTGATCGCCCTCGGGCTCGCGGCCGCCGGGACGTGGCGCCTGCGCGCGGTACCGGCCGCCGCCGCCCTCGCGGCCGCCGCGGTCGCCGCCGGGGCCCAGGGGCCGTGGCTGTGGGTCGTGGCGCTGCTCGGCTTCGCGGCCCTCGGCCGCCTTGCGACCGACCTGGCGCCGCCGCGGTCGGCGGCCCGCCCGGCGGCCTGGCTGCCCGCCGTGGCGGTCGCTGCCGGCATCGCGGTGCTGGTGTGGATCGGCGTCGCGGCGCTGGCGAGGCACCGCCTGGCGGCGGTGCCCGGGGAGCTGCTGCACCCGTCGCCGTGGCAGCTCGCGCTGGCGCTGGCGGCGACGCTGGCGTTCGCGGCCGCGACGCCGGCGGCCGGCGCCGGGAGGACGCCGCTGCGCGCCCTGGCGTGGCTGCCGCTGGCGGCCGGGGCGGTGCTCGGTGACCCCCGGCTGGCCGCTGTCGGGGCCGGGACGGTGGCGCTCGCCGGTCTTCCCGCCGGCGCCGTCGTGCTGCCGGGGGTGGCGGCGGCGCTGGTGATCGCCGGCGCCGACGACGCCGCCCGGCGCTCCGTGCTGACCGCGCAGGTGGACGCGACGCTCGCGCGGCTGGCGGACGCGGAGCGGCCGGCGCGTGCGCTGCTCGCCTCGTTCCCGGAGTCGGGAATGGCGGAGCTGATGCGGTTGACGCCGCCGGAGATGGTCGTCGTCCTCGGGCGCGTCGCCGGCTGGACGGGGTTCGCCGAGGCGCTGCCAGGCGCGTCGCTGGTGCTTCTCGGCCCTGGCGACGATCCCGTGGCGGTGTGGGGCCAGAGCCTCGGCTGGTGGGGGGCCATCCCGAGGGAGCTCGCCTCGCGGCCGCTGCCCGGCGGCTGGCGGCTCGCTGTGGTGACGCCGGAGCGGCCGCACAACGTCCTCGCGGCGCTGGCGGCCGCCGGCATCGCCGCGCCGACGGCGGCCATCGACCGTGCCGGCGGCGCGGTGACCCGGGGCGCCACGTTCAGACCGCTGGCGCCCGAGCGCGTGGGTCGGGCGCTCGCCGGGACGGCGAGCTGGGGGCGGGTGGGCGTCGGCGAGCGCGAGTACCGCGCGTACCTGCGCGCCTACGGGGACTGGGTGATTGCGGTGCCGTGGGTCCGCGCGCCGCTCTCCGAGCTGGGGCTCTCTCTGGCCGGCCTCGCGCTCTGGGGCGTGCTGCCAGTCGCCCTGTGGCGGCACAGGCGGTGGCCCCGCGAGGCGTGGGAGCAGCGGCGGACGTTCGCCGGCCGCCTGCGCGTGCTCTCCGCAGCGGCGACGCTGGTGCCGCTGCTGCTGCTCGCGCAGATTCTGCCGCGCCAGTGGGCCGACCAGCAGGGCCTCGCGCGGCTCGAGCTGGGCCGGGCGCTGAGCCGGCCGCTGGCCGCGGCGGGGGCCGACCAGCAGGTGCCGTGGCTGGTCCGCGACATGGGGGCCACGCTCGCCCTCTACCGCGACGGCAGGCTCGCGCGCTGCAGCCGGCCGGACCTGGCGGCCGTCGGCGCGGTGCCGTGGCTGGCGCCTGAAGAGGCTTTCGTGCGCTCGGTGCGCGGGTGGCGGGAGCCGCTGGTGATCGGCGAGGACCGGCTCTCGGTGTTCGCGCCGGTCCCGGGCGGGCAGGCGCCCGAAGTGGGAGCGGTGCTCGACCTGCAGATCGCCGCCGGCCGGCGCTCCTCGTCGCCCCGCGAGTGGTTCGCGATCACCGGGTTGTGGGCGGCGGTCCTGGCGCTGGCCGCGGCGGGGTGGGCGAGCCGGCGGCTCGCCGGACCGCTGCAGGCGCTGGTGGAGGCGACCCACCGGCTCAAGCACGGAGAGACGGTGGCCGCGCTGCCGGCGCACGGCGATACCGAGCTGGCGACGCTCACCAGCGCCTTCGCGGAGATGGCCGCAACCGTCCAGCGCCGGGAGGAGGAGCTGCGCCACGAGCGCGACCTGCTCGACCGCGTCCTCGGCACGCTGTCGGCGGCCGTGATCGTGCTTGACTCCGACGGCAGGGAAGAGCTGGCGAACACGTCGGCGCGGCGCGTGCTCGGGTCCGGGCGCCCGCTCGCGGCGCTGCGCGAGCGCTTCGGCCCGGCGGTGGCGGCGCTCCTGGAGCGGGCTGAAGGCGGCGAGACGGCCGCCGAGACGCTGCACCCGCCCGCGGCAGCCGAGACGCTCTGGCAGGTCACGGTGATGCCGCTCCCGGGGATGCGGGGGCGCCGCCTGGTGGTGATGGAGGACCTCTCCGAGGTGGCGCGTGCCGAGCGCCTCGCCTCGCTCGCCGAGCTCGCCCGCATCGTCGCCCACGAGGTGAAGAACCCGCTGACGCCGATCCGACTGTGGGCCGAGGAGCTGCTCGCGGCGCTCGACGGCGGCGGCGCCCGCGTCGCCGAGATCGCCCGCACCGCCGCGGAGCAGATCCTCGAGCGGGTCGCCCACCTGCGCGACGTGGCGCAGGGGTTCTCCAACCTGGTCGCCCTCGAGCGCTGGGAGGCGACGCGCGTCGACCTCGGGCCGCTGCTGTGCCGCGTCGCCGGCGAGTACGCCGTGGCGGTGCAGCGCGGGGTGGCGATTCGCTGCACGGCGCCCGCCGGGTGCATGGTCGATGCCGATGCGACGTGGGTGCAGCGCGCGATCCGCCACCTGCTCGAGAACTCCCTGCGGGCGATCGGCGGACGCCCCGGCGAGGTCGTCCTGACCGCCGCCGCCGCGGGCGGCGAGGTGGTCGTGACGGTGCGCGACAGCGGCGGCGGCGTGCCCGAGGCGAACCTCGACCGGTTGTTCGAGCCGCACTTCTCGACCACCAGCCACGGCAGCGGGCTGGGGCTGGCCGTGGTCCGACGGGTGATGGAGCGCGCCGGCGGGCGCGCCGAGGCGCGCAACGTCGCCGGCGGACTCGAGGTGTCGTTGGCGTTCCCGGCGCCCGCCGGCACGGTATGATCGCGCCGCCGAGGCCGGGAGAGCCGGCGAGGCGGGGAGGAGGACGAACGTGAGCACCGTTGCGATCGCGCTGGCGATCTCCCTGGCCCTGCCGGGCGCGGCGGCCGCCGGGGAGCGCCTGACGCAGCGGGTGTGGCTGCTCCAGGGCGTGCCGGCGGACTCGACGCTCGCCGCCCTGCGGGCGGGCGGCGTCGACGGCCTGGTCCTGCCGGCAGGATCGGTCGCGGTCGAGGCGAAATCGTGCCGGCTCACCCTGACGCCGCTGCCCGACCTCGGCTCCCTGGCGACGTGGGATATCACGCCGTTGGTGTGGGTCTCCGGCGTGGGCGGGGCGGTCGGCGACGCCGAGACGTTCCTCGGCGAGTTCGCTCCCGTCGCGCGCCTCCTCCGCGGCGGCGGCCCGGTGGTGCTGGCGGCGCGCGCGCACTGGCCGGGGCTGCTCGACTTCGCCGCGGCGGTCTCGCGCCGCCGCGACGGGCCGGTCGAGGTGCTGCTGCCGGCGCGTGACGCCGCCCACGCGGCGAAGGGGAGCGTTGCGGGCAGGGTGCACCTGCTGGCGGTCGCGCTCGGCAACCCGCCGGCGCTGGGTTTCCCGGCCACGACGCCGGCCGACGACCTGGCGGCGCTTGACGAGCTCGATGACTCCGGGGTGCCCTACCGCGTGGCGATCGTCGTCGCCCCGCTCGCGGCGCCCGCCCCCGGGGCCGGCGGCGCATCGCTGGGGCCGCTGGCCGTGCCGCGCATCGCCGAGTACCGCCCGGCGGAGCGGGGAGACGCCTTCGTGCTGCGCCAGCGGCTCGACTGGGGAGGCGTGTCGCTGGCGCCGGGCGACACCGTGCGGGTCGAGACGGTCGATGCCGCCCGCCTCCACCGCGACCTCGGGGCGGTGCTGCGCGGCGTGCGCCCGCACCTGCTGGGCTGGGACGTCGCGGGCCTTCCGGCGCGCGAACCGACGCTGGGCCTGAGCCTCGAGGCGTTCCTCGACTACCTGCGCGGCGGTCGGCCGGCGCCGACGCCTGTGGTGCAGGTTGAGTGGCCGGCGCCGACGCGGCTGCTCGTGGCGCTTGCCAACCCGACCCCGCATGGCAGCGCGGTCGCGACCACCGGCAACTACGTCGAGGTGCGCTTCGAGGGCGCACAGGTGCTCGACGTGTCGCTCGGCGACTTCTCGGGCGCGGACTTCGGACGGACCGACCTCGGCGTGTGGCGGCGCGCGGTGGCGCGCGAGGCGAACGCGGTGCGGCTGTTCCTGACCTACGTGGCGCCCGTATCGCGGACCTCCGGCGCGTCGCTGACGTTCTTCGGCAGGCCGGCGGCGGTGCGTACGCGCTGGGTCGTCCGGCTCTCGGAGGGCACCGAGCTCGCCGGCGAGCCGGAGCCGGCGCCCGCAGTCAGGAAGCCCTGACGGCCGCCACCGTGTCGACGACCACCTGTCCGCCGCCGGCGCGGGCGGCGTCGGCGAAGACCCACGCCGTCACCCAGCCGCCCTCGCATTGGAGACCGGCGCACACGATCTCATCGCTGTCCACCGCGGTCGTGAGGTGAGGGCGCTCGGTGCGCCGGGCCATGCGGACACCCGGCTCGCCGCGCAGCAAAGAGGCGGCGCGCGCCGAGCTCGCGGCGGCCGCGGGGCGGACGGCGACGGCGGCGGCGTGGCCGTGGAACACGCCGGTGTGCAGCGCGGCGAGCCGGCAGGGGAGGCCGGGAAAGAGCCGGACGAGCTGCGCCCGCAGCGCGCCGAGCGTGGTGGCGGCGGCCGGCACGGCGTCGAACGCCAGGACGCCCGGGAGCGCGGCCGGCGCATCGGTCGCCCGCCCGGAGAGGCGCGAGGCAGCCTGGCGGGCCAGCTCCTCGATCCCGGCGTCGCCGTAGTCGGCCGCCGGCAGCAGCACGGTGAGGGCGGCGTCGGTGGGGGCGAGCGGCGCCAGCGCCCGCAGGAGCCGCCCGGGTGCCCACAGCGCCGGCGCCGCGAGGTGGAACCAGCGCGTGCCGCGGCCGCCCTGCGGGGGGGCGGCGAGCAGCGGCTGCGAGTCGTCGGGGGCGATGCCGGGCTGCGTGAGGTCGACGAGCGCGGCGGCTGGGTTGGCGCGCAGCCACGCCAGCAGCGTTGCCGCTGCCGCCGGGGCCAGCGGGACGGTGGCGATGACGACATCGGTGCCGTCGAGCTCGCCCCCGTCGCCGAGCGGCGGCACCATCGCCGCCTCGCCGCCGACCTCGGCGATCAGGTGGTCGTCGCTGCCGGAGGTGTGGAACAGGCGCCGCCGCGCCGCGGGGAATGCGCTCCACAGCGGGCCGACGACCTGGCGGCCTGGGAGCGACGCGGGGTCAAGGACCGTCAGGGTGAACCGGGGGTGTTGCAGCACGAGGCGCCTCGATGTTCTCGCTCCGGCGCCCGCGTCGCCGCCGGCGCAGGCGGCCGGCGGCCAGGGCAGCGGGGCCCCAGAGCAGGTAGGCGGCCGCGAGGACGGCCATCACCGGCACCGGCGACACCACGACCACCGCCACGACCAGCGCGAACAGGAAGAACGCGGCGGCCGGCCACCGCTGCCGCGGGTTGAAGTCCTTGTACGAATGGTACGGTATGGTCGAGACCATCAGCACCGAGACGAGGAAGACGAATGCGCACACCGCGACCGTCTCCAGACGGTCCGGCGAGTGCGCCGGGGCGATGAGCACCATCACGGTCAGCGCCCCGGCCCCCGCCGGGATCGGGAGGCCGGTGAAGTAGCGCTTGTCGCCGTGCGCCGCATGCACGTTGAAGCGGGCGAGACGCACCGAGCCGGCTACCAGGAAGAGGAACGCCGTCGCCCACCCCCAGCGCCCGGCGCCGGTCAGGCCCCACTGGTAGGCGAGCACCGCCGGCGCCACGCCGAACGAGACCACGTCGGCGAGCGAGTCGTACTCCTTGCCGAAGTCGGAGGTGGAGTTCATGAGGCGGGCGATGCGACCGTCGAGCCCGTCGAGCACGCCGGCGAGGATGATCAGCCAGCCGGCCAGCTCGAAGCGGCCGTGGATCGCGTGCAGCACGGCGGCGAACCCGCACAGCATGTTGCTCACGGTGAACAGCGAAGGGAGGAGGAAGATCCCCCGGCGGAGCGACTCGCCCGTGAAACGGCGGGCGGGGTGGGGCCGGCGCGGCTTGCGGATCCTCATCGCTGCTCCGCGAGCGGCAGGCGCGCCACCACCGTGACGCCGGCGCGGGTGCGCTCGCCCGGCCTCACCGCCACCGCGGCGCCGGCCGGCAGGAAGAGGTCGACGCGCGAGCCGAACTTGATGATGCCGACGCGCTGCCCGCGCGCCACGCTCTCGCCCTCGGCCACGTCGCACACCACGCGGCGCGCGAGAGCGCCGGCGATCTGCTTGTAGGCGACCGTGCCGGCGCCGCCGGCGATCACCACGACGCTGTGCTCGTTGAGCTCCGACGCCTTGTCGCGATAGGCGGGGAGCTTGCGGCCGGCGTGGTACTCGGCGCAGGTCACCTTCCCGGCGATCGGCGCGCGGTTGACGTGCACGTTGGCCGGAGACATGAAGATCGAGACCTGCTGCGGCAGGCCGATCCCGGCGAAGCGCGGCGGCGAGGCGACGACCTTGAGCACCTTGCCGTCGGCGGGCGCGAGCACGGAATCGGGCGGGGCGTCGCTGGAGCGTGCCGGGTTGCGGAAGAACGTGGCGCTGAACGCGCCGATCAACCACAGCGCGACGGCGACGGGGGCGTACCCGAACACCCAGGCGAAGATGCCGCCGAGCACAGGGACAACCACGTAGGGGTACCCCTCCGGGGCGAGAAGGGACATGGCGGCGGTGTCAGCTCGCGCGCTCTCGCAGCAGCGCTTCCATCCGGTCTTTGAGCCGGAGCTTCTCCTTCTTGAGACGCTTCTCCTCCTGCTCCTCCTCGACCGAGAGCCAGCCCTTCGCCTTCAGCTCGTCGAGGCGGAGCTCGCGCTCGCGATGCTCGGCGACGAGCTTCTGGTACTCCGGATCCGTTTGCGCGAGCCTCTCACGCAGGTTGCCGCCACCGCTCATGGACACCTCCCGCAGTTGTGAGGGGTGAAGCGCATCCATGGGCATGCTAGCACACGGCGGCGCGCCGCGAGGAGCCCCCCGTGGCCGGCGGGCCGTGGCATACCATGATGGCGTGACCGGGCACCTCTTCGCGTGCGACGCCATGCTCGGGGCGCTCGCCCGCTGGCTGCGCTTCGCCGGCTTCGACGTTCGCTACGACCCGCGCCTCGCGGACGCCGCACTCGCCGCCCGGGCGCAGCGCGAGGGGCGCTGGCTGCTCACGTGCGACCGTGCTTTCGCCTCCGCCGCCGGCCCGCGCGTGCTGCTGCTGAAGGAGCGCGCCGTCGCGCGCCAGGTCGCCGAGGTGCGCGAGCGGCTCGGCCTGGCAGCCGACGAGCGCCTCTTCTTCACGCGCTGCTCGCGCTGCAACGGCGTGCTCGTCGACGCCGATCCGCAGGAGGCCGCCGCGCGCGTGCCGCCCTACGTCGCGGCGCACGCAACGCGCTTCCGGTCGTGCCCCGGGTGCGGGCGGGTCTACTGGGCGGGTACCCACCACACCAGCATCGCCGACCGTCTGCGCGCGCTCTTCCTGTAGGTACCCGCACGCCGGGAGCGGTTGGCACGCAAACGGGCGGAGCGGATCTTCAGCTCTTCGTGGTGCCCGGGGATACGGCGGCGGCGACCCGCGGACGCATGACCCTCCTCGCCGACGGTTCTCCTGCACGTCGTCCTTGTGCGTGTTGCTAGAATCGGACAGTGAGTCTCGCGAGCAGGATCTACGACCTGACGTGGAAGCGCGTGCGCCACCTCGGCGCGGCGACCCTGCTCGCCGAGGCGACGGTGCGCAGCATGGTCACGCGGCCGTTCGGGCCCGGCGAGGTGATCCGGCAGATCGAGGCGATCGGCGTGCGCTCCGCCAACCTCGCGGTGGTGATCTCGCTGTTCACCGGCATGGTGATGGCGCTGCAGACCGCCGTCGCCCTGTCGGCGTTCGGCGCCAAGCTCTACATCGGCGAGGCGGTGGCACTGTCGATCGTGCGCGAGCTCGGCCCGGTGCTGACGGCGCTCATGGTCGGCGGGCGCGTCGGCGCCGGGATCACGGCGGAGCTCGGCTCCATGACGGTGAGCGAGCAGGTCGACGCGCTGCGCTCGCTGGGCGCCGACCCGGTGCGCAAGCTGGTGGCGCCGCGGACCTGGGCGCTGCTCGTCGCGCTGCCGCTGCTGGTGGTACTCGCCGACGTCATGGGGATCCTCGGCGGGCTGATCATCGCTTCCTGGGAGCTCGGGCTGGCGCCCGGCTTCTACGTCAGCCACGTGCTGCGCGCGCTCGACTACGGCGACGTCTTCTCCGGGCTGGCCAAGAGCGTGTTCTTCGCGTTCGCGATCGCAATCATCGCCTGCTACAACGGGCTGCACGCCTCCGGCGGCGCGGACGGCGTCGGCCGCGCCACCACCAACACCGTGGTGGCGATCGCGATCAGCGTCCTCGTCATCGACTTCTTCCTCACCAAGCTGTTCCTCACGCTATGAGCGGGCAGGAACCGATCGTGGTGAGTTTTCGCGACGTCTCCAAGGCGTTCGGGGACAAGGTCGTCCTCGCCGGCATCAACCTCGACGTGCGGCGCGGCGAGATGCTGGTCGTCATGGGCGAGTCGGGGACGGGGAAGTCTGTTCTCCTCAAGCACGTCAGCGGCCTGCTCCGGCCCGACTCGGGGGCCGTGGTGGTGCTCGGCTGCGGCGTCTCCCACCGCGACGAGGACGAGCTCGTCGAGCTGCGGCGCAAGGTGAGCTACATCTTCCAGCAGGGGGCGCTGTTCGACTCGCTCACCGTCGGCCAGAACATCGCTTTCCCGCTGCGCGAGCACACCGCGCTCGCCGACGACGAGATCGCGGCGAAGGTGGCGGCGCTGCTGGCGCGCGTCGGCCTGGCCGGCATCGAGAACGTGAGCCCCTCGGCGCTCTCAGGCGGCATGCGCAAGCGCGTGGCGCTGGCGCGCGGTCTCGCGCTGGAGCCCGAGGTGATCCTCTACGACGAGCCGACGGCGGGCCTCGACCCTCTCACGGGCCTGTCGATCACGAAGCTGATCAAGGAGATCGATACGGCGACGACGGCGACCTCGCTGGTCGTCACGCACGACCTCGCCGCCGCGCGTCTGCTCGGCGGCCGCGTCGCCTTCCTCGCCGAGGGGCGTATCGCGTTCGAGGGGACGATCGACGAGGCGGCGCGCGCCGACGGGCTGGTCGGCAGCTTCGTCCGCGCAGGAGGTGTCCATGCTTGAGAGCGATCCCCGTCGGCGGCTGCGCGTCGGGCTGTTCACCGCGGGCCTGTTGGCGCTGTTCGGCGTCTCGGTGCTGCTGATCGGCCAGAAGCAGCAGCTCTTCGTCCGCCAGGTGACCTACCGCGCACGGTTCGTGCACGTGGGCGGGCTGGTGGCGGGCGCGCCGGTGTGGCTCAACGGCGTCGTTGTCGGCGCGGTGGACGACGTCGCCCTGCCCCCCGATCCGGCGCAGCGCGAGATCCTGGTGACGTTCCGGATCGACGCGAAGATGGCGCGCCGCATGCGCGCCGACTCGAAGGTGACGATCCGCACCCTCGGTCTGCTCGGCGACCGCTACCTGGAGGTGACGTCGGGCACCCCGTCGCAGCCGAAGCTGAAGGATGGCAGTGAAGTGCAGGCGGTGCAGCTCACCGACGTGGCGGCCGTGCTCTCGCAGGGCGGCGACGTCGTCTCGAACGTGCTGGCGATCTCGGGCTCGCTGCGCCGCATCCTCGAGCGCGTCGAGCACGGCGAGGGGCTGATCGGCGAGCTGACGATGGACCCGGACAGCGGCAGGCTCACGGTCACGCGCCTCGTGTCGCTGATGGAGCAGGTCGACGGGCTGCTGCGCGATGTGCGCGCGGGGCGCGGCGCACTGGGCAAGCTGCTCACAGATCCCGAGCTCGAGCGCCGGCTGGTGGACGACATCGCCGGAATGGCGGCGGCGGGGCGGCGGGTCGCGGAGGCGCTGGCTGCGGACCTCGATCGCGATGACTCGGCGGTCGCCGCGCTGCTGCGCGATCCGCAGGGGCGGGCGCGGGTCGAGCGGGTGCTCGACGGCGCCGGCGCCGCGGCGGAGTCGCTCGCGGCGGTCGGGCGGCAGCTCAACGAGGGCGACGGTACGCTCGCGCGTCTCCTCGCGGACGAGCAGTTCGCAGGCGACTTCCTCGACAACCTCGCGCAGCTCACGAAGACGCTGCGCACGATCGCCGAGAAGCTGGACCGCGGCGACGGCACCGCGGGCCGGATGCTCAACGACCCGCAGCTCTGGGAGGACCTCGAGCACGTCGTGCGCGGCGTCAACGAGTCGAAGGTGGTGAGCTGGTTCGTGCGCAACCGCCGCGAGGCCGGAGAGAAGGCGGAGGCGAAGGAGGAGGCGGCCGCCGCGGCGGCCTCCTCCCCGACCCCGGCACCCGGCGAGTAGCCATGCAGACCGGGCGGGCTCCGCTCGCCCGCGATGGCCCCCGACGCCGGGAGCTCACTCTCCCGAGGTGAATCCTCCCACGAACCACGAGCCACGAGCCACGATCACCCCACGCGCACCACGATCTCCCAGCGGCCGCCCTCCTGACGCGCCGCGACCGCGTGCCCCTTGCCGCGCAGCGTGTCGACGAGAGGGGCGGGATAGAACGAGACGCGCAGGCCGAGGATGTCGCCCGGCGCGCCGGCCGCGGCGGCGGCCGCGAGGTGGCCGACCGGCGAGCCGCCGGCGGCGAGCATCGCGTCGGCGTCGAGCCATGCGGCGACGGTAGAGGCCTCCGCCCATGCCGGCCACTCCGGCGCGTCGGGCGCGGCGTGCGCGTCGCAGCCGCCGGCGGCCTGCCCGAGCGCGCGGCGCAGGGCGTTCACGAGGTCGGGAACACTCAGGCCGCCGACCTTTGCGACCTGCGAGAGCGTCGCGACGCGCGCCACGGTGCGGCGCAGAATCGGGTTCTTCAACCGCCCGTATTCGGGCGACAGGCCGATCAGCACCGCCTCGAGCTCCGGGTGCTCGTCGAGCAGCGGTCCGATCCTGGTTTCTGGGTTCACGAGCATGGTCACCTCCCCGCCGCCGCCGGCGCCTCGGCGAGCAGCCGCCGCTCGCCGGAAAGCGCCCGCATCGGCGCCACGTCCTGCGTCATCTCCAGGCAGCCGAGGTAGGCGCCGCCGTCGTCGCGCACCGCGAAGTAGCGGATGTGGACGAAGCGGCCGTGCAGCTCGATCCAGAACTCCGCCACGTCGCGCGCGCCGGAACGCAGCTCGTCGACGACCCGCTGCACGATGTGCATCGACGCCGGCGGGTGGCAGTCCTGCACACGGCGTCCGATGATCGCGCGATTGCGCGCGAAGATCCGGTCGCGCCCCTCGCTGAAGAACGCGACGCGATCGTCGGCGTCCACGAAGGTGAGGTCGAGCGGCAGCGTGTTGAGGATCGCCTGGAGCTGGCGCGGCGACAGGTGCCCGGAAGGGAACATCACCGCGTCGTCGCCGGCGACGGCGGCCACCTGCGCAGGCACGCCGGCCGCTGCGGGGCGCCACCCCGGCTCGGGCTCCGCCAGGGTCGGGCCGAGCTCGCCCCACTGCTGCTGCACGGCCCCCCAGTCGGAGTCCGAGAGGTGCTCGAGCGCCATCGGCCAGAGCACCCTGTCCTCCTTCTCGACCATGCCGGCGACCGCCTCGAGCATCGGGTCGATCACCACCTCGCGCACCAGCGCGAGCTCTTCGGGCGCCAGCCGGTCGGCGTTCGCCAGCGCCTCGCCGGCGGCCGCGAGCTGCTCGCGGATGCTGTCGTCGACGCCCCACATGACCTTCGGCGGGGCGATGACGCCGGCCTTCTCGAGGAATGGGAACACCAGGTACTCCTTGCGCTTGTAGTGCGCGTCGACGGCCGCGAGACGGGCGTGCGCCGCGAGCGCCGCGGCGGCGTCGCCGGCGGCGACCGCGGCGCGATACGCGCCGACGAGTCCGAGGATCGCCCGATTCTCGCGCATGAACGTGTGCACCGGGTGGCCGGGCACGGTGTGCGGCGACGGGCGCTGCTCGAGGGTGTCGCGGAACACCGCGACGTGCAGCTCGCACATCCGCCGGATCTCCTGCTCCGGCATCCCCTCCGCCATCAGCTCGCTCTCCATCGCGGAGATCTCGGCCGCGCCGGCGTGATCGAGCACGGCGCGGAAACGCCCCTTCAGCTCGGCGGGGTCCGCGCCGGCGTGCAGCTCCTTGATCATCGTCTTCATCGCCTCGACGCGGTGGCGCCGGTTGTCGATCAGCTCGCTCACTCTCGTCCTCCCGGAGTCGAGACATCGTCTCGATTCCAGAGGCAGGGTAGCGGCCGTCCCGGTGCGGCGCTTTGACGTGGGTCAAGCCGGCGGCAGCCAGAGCACGGCGCCGGGTGCGGCGAGCGCCGGCCGCAGCCCTAGACGGCGCGCCAGCGCGGCCAGCGACGCCGCGGTCGCCGTGCCCGGCGCTTGGACCACCGCGACCGCGCCGCCGCCGCCCGCGAGCCGCGCGGCGAGCGCGTCGAACTCGCCGGCGGCCGGACGCTCGCGGTCGTCGTACCAGCCGGGGTGTGCGGCGGCCGCCGCCGGGGCGCTGACGAGCTCGCAGCGGCCCCGCGCCGGGCCGAGGTGGCGCCAGATGCCAAGCCGCCAGTGGCCGCCCACGACGATCGTGCCGCCGCCGGGCAGCGCGCGCGCGATCGCATCGGCGAGCCGCGCCTCGGTCGCAGGCGGCGCCGCCGCCCAGCCGGCGAGCGCGCCGCCGCACATCGCGCCGCCGGCAGCGACCAGGGCTGCCGCGGCGAGCCGCAGGCCGCGGTGCCGCGTGGCGCCCGCGGCGAGCAGCCCTGCGAACGGGGCCAGGCACAGCGCCTCGCTGCGGCCGGGGAACAGATACGGCGCGCCGAGCATCGCGGCGGCGCCCAGCGCGGCCGGCGGCAGCGCCGCGAGCAACGCGGCCGGCAGCGGCGAGCGGACGGCTGCCAGCAGCACCAGGCACACCAACGCCGCTGCGGCGGCGGCGGCCGCCTGGACCGCCGGCAGATCGAGGTGATCGGCGAAAGGCGCCAGCGGCGGCAGCAGGCGCACCGGCGCCAGCACCCGCTCGGGCCACGCCAGCGCCGCCCACGACCCGCCCATCCAGGCGGTGGCGCCCGGCGGCTGCGCGAGCGCCACCGGGAACCACGGCAGGTGCGACACGAGCCCCGCGGCGACCGCGAGGAGCGCGCGCGTGCGGTCGCGGCCGCCGAGGACGAGCGCTGCCGTTGCTGCCGCCGCCGCCGCGAGCACCAGGCCGAGCGCGTGGCTCCAGCAGCCGAGCGCGGCCGCGGCGGCGAGGCCGAGCGCGCCGCCACGGACGTCGCGCAACGCCTGCAACCGGTCCCAGACGAGCGCGGCGGCGAGCAGCAGCAGCGCGTAGGCGCGCCCCTCGGACGACCACGCAACCGCGAGCGGGTGGACGGCGAGCAGGGCGCCGCACCACCACCCCGCCGCGGCACCCCATGCCCGACGCGCCGCGGCCGCCGCGGCGAGCACCGCGAGGGTGCCGGCGAGCACCGACACCGCGCGCGCCGCGGCCAGCGGATCGATGCCGACGGCCGCCACCAGCTTCGCCAGCAGGTAGGGGAGAGGCGGCCCGGAGTCGAGGCGCAGCGCCGCGAGCAGCTCGCGCAGCGGCAGCGCCGCCGCCCAGGCGGTGAAGTACTCGTCGTGCCACGACGGGCGCAGCACCGCGGCGGCGAGGCGCGCGCCGCCGGAGGCGGCGGCGAGCGCCGCCATCGCGAGCGCGTCGCGGCCGGAGGGAGTCACACGCCAAGTCTCGGCGCGGCGGGACGCGGACGTCAAGCCGGCTCCGGCGGCGCGCAACCGGCCGCCGCGATGCGTCGTATAAGGACGGACGATGATGGTGTGTCCGTTCACCGCGGCGAATCCGCCCCGGCCCGCGCGGCCGGGGTGCGGGCGATCACCGCGGGGAGACAGTCCGATCAACCACATGCGCCGTCCGTCCGCCGCTGGCGGAGCCCGGTGCGAAAGGGAGGAGTCCATGCGGAACAAGGTTGTGTCCCTGGTGGCGGCGATGGCGCTCGCGGCGGGGGTGTCGGCCGCGGCGGCGCCCGCCGCCGCCCCCGGCGCGCTGCCGCCGATCCCGGAGATCGCGTTCGAGAGGTTCACGCTCGCCAACGGTCTCACGGTGATCGTGCACGAGGACCACAAGGCGCCGATCGTCGCGGTCAACGTCTGGTACCACGTCGGTTCGAAGAACGAGAAGCCCGGCAAGACCGGGTTCGCGCACCTCTTCGAGCACCTCATGTTCAACGGCTCGCAACACTTCAACGACGACTACTTCAAAGCGCTGGAGAAGGTCGGCGCCACCGACCTCAACGGCACCACCAACGAGGACCGCACCAACTACTTCCAGAACGTGCCGTCGTCGGCGCTCGACTACGCGCTTTTCATGGAGTCGGACCGCATGGGGCACCTGCTGCCGGCGATCGACCAGGCGAAGCTCGACGAGCAGCGCGGCGTCGTGCAGAACGAGAAGCGCCAGGGCGACAACCAGCCGTACGGCAAGGTCCAGTACCTGATCGCGGAAAATGTCTACCCGGCCGGCCACCCCTACTCGTGGACGGTGATCGGGTCGATGGAAGACCTGCAGGCGGCCTCGCTCGAGGACGTGCACGAGTGGTTCAGGACATCGTACGGACCCAACAACGCGGTACTGGCGATCGCCGGCGACGTCACCGTGGCCGATGCGAAGGCAAAGGTCGAGAAGTGGTTCGGCGACATCCCGCCGGGACCGCCGATGAGCAGGCACGGCGTCTGGATCGCCAAGCTGAAGGGCACCAAGCGCGGCGTCATGCAGGACCGGGTGCCGCAGGCGCGCGTCTACGTGGTGTGGAACACGCCGCAGTGGGGCGCGCCGGAGTCGACGCTGCTCGACATCGCGAGCGATGTGCTGGCAGGCGGCAAGTCGTCGCGCCTGTACAAGCGCCTGGTGTACGACGAGCAGATCGCGACCGACGTCGGCGCGTTCCAGGGCGAGAGCGAGATCGGCTCCAACTTCACGATCATGGCCACCGCGAAGCCGGGCGGGGACCTTGCTGCGGTCGAGAAAGCGATCGACGAGGAGCTCGCCCGCTTCATCAAGGAGGGGCCGACCGCCGACGAGCTGGCCCGCGTCAAGACGCAGTACTTCGCCGCGTTCACCCGCGGCATCGAGCGCATCGGCGGGTTCGGCGGCAAGTCCGACATCCTCGCCTCCAACATGGTCTACGGCGGCGACCCGGCGTTCTACAAGACGCGGCTCGCGCGCGAGGCGGCGGCGACCGCCGACGAGGTGCGGCAGGCGGCGGCCGACTGGCTCTCCGACGGCGTCTACATCCTGCAGGTGCTGCCTTTCCCGCAGCTCGCCGCCTCGCCGGCGGGGGCCGATCGGTCGCAGCTCCCCGATCCCGGAAAGCTGCCCACCGCGACGCTGCCGGCCATCGAGCGCGCGACGCTGCCCAACGGTCTTGAGGTGATCGTGGCGCGCCGCGACGGCGTGCCGGTGGTCAACCTCGACCTGCTGATCGACGCCGGCTGGGCAGCCGACGGCGCGGCGCAGGGGATGGCGTCGCTGGCGATGAACATGCTCGACGAGGGCGCCGCGGCGCGCAGCGCCCTCGAGATCTCCGACGAGCTCGAGCGCCTCGGCGCCACCCTGAATACCGGCGCCGGTCTCGACACCTGCACGGTCTCGCTATCGGCGCTGAAGTCCGCGCTCGATCCGACGCTGGCGCTGTTCGCCGACGTCGTGATGCGGCCGAGCTTCCCGGCGGCGGACTTCGAGCGGCTGAAGAAGCAGCAGCTCGCCGCCATCGGCCGCGAGAAGGCGAACCCCAACGCGATGGAGTTGCGCCTGATGCCGAAGTTGCTGTACGGAGAAGGGCACGCCTACGCCGTGCCGTTCACGGGCAGCGGCACCGAGGCGGCTGTCGGCGCTCTCACCCGCGAGCAGCTCGCGGCGTTCCATCGCACCTGGGTCAGGCCCAACAACGCGACGCTGGTGGTGGTGGGCGCGACGGTGCTCGCCGAGATCGGGCCGAAGCTCGAGACGCTGTTCGCCGACTGGAAGCCGGGAGAGGTGCCGAAGAAGGTCGTCGCGCCGGTCCGGCAGCGCGCCGCCAGCGAGGTGTTCCTCATCGACCGGCCGGGAGCGCCGCAGACGGTGGTCCTCGCGGGCATGATCGCTCCGCCCAAGAACACCCCCGACGACGTCACCATCGGCGTCGTCCAGGAGGTACTCGGGGGCTCGTTCACCTCGCGGATCAACATGAACCTGCGCGAGGACAAGCACTGGACGTACGGCGCCCGCATGGTGCTTCCCGACGCCCGCGGCCAGCGGCCCTACTTCGCGCTGGCGCCGGTGCAGGGCGACAAGACGAAGGAGACCATCGAGGAGCTGGTCAAGGAGCTGACCGGCATCGTCGGCGGCCGCCCGGTGACCGACGACGAGCTGGCGAAGGCGCAGGGCAACCTGACGCTCACGCTTCCCGGGCGGTGGGAGACCAACCGGGCGGTGGCCGCGAGCCTCTCGCAGATGGTGCAGTTCGGCCTCCCGGCCGACTACTTCGACACCTACGCAGCCAGGGTGCGGGCGCTCTCGCTGCCCGAGGTCAACGCCGTGGCGAAGAAGCTCGTGCAGCCGGTCGGCCTGGTGTGGGTGGTGATCGGCGACCGCGCGAAGATCGAGGCGGGCGTCCGCTCGCTCAACCTCGGCGTCGTCAACGTCGTCGACGCGGACGGGAAGGCAGTGGCGAAGTAGGAAGGTCGAAGGAAGAAGGTCTAGGAAGGGAACACGACGGGAGCGGGGCTCGCGGCCGGAGGCCGGGGCCCCGGGCAGGTGAAGCCGCCCGCCCGGGTCTGCATGCCCGGGCGGGCGGCGGCGCGCGTGCTAGCATTCGCGGGTTCGCGGATACCCGGTGGATACGACCCAGGTCAAGCGTGAAGAGCAGGTTGCGGGGCGGCGCGCCGGCGCGTGGGCCGCTGCCGCCGGTCTGCTCGCCCTCGTGTCGACGGGAGCTGTCATCAACGCCGTCGGTGCGGCGCGGGCGCTGCGCGGCGGCGTGGCCGGACGCCCAGCCGAAACGCTGAAGGAAGCGCTTTCCGGGGACACTGCGCTTGCCGCCGATGTCGCCTCGTGCGCCCGCGCGGTGCTGGTGGGAGCGCTGGGCGGCGGGGCCGAGGAGGTCCTGCGTGGCCGGGCTGGCTGGCTGTTCTTCCGCCCGGCGGTCGAGTCGGTCGCCGGGCCCGCCTTTCTCGCGCCGCGGCCGGCGGGGGGACGGCACGCCGACCCCCGACCCGCGGTGCTCTCGCTGCACCGCCAGCTCCGCGAGCGCGGGATCGCACTGGTGCTCCTGCCGGCGCCGGCCAAGGTGTCGGTCCACCCCGAGAGGCTGGCCCCCGGCAGCGAGGCGCTCGCGCCGCTGCGCAACCCGTCGTTCGCCGCGTTCGTCGCCGAGATGCGCGCGGCGGGCGTACTGGTGCTCGACTGCGCGCCGGCGCTCGTCGCAGAGCAGCAGCACGGCGGCGAGCCGCTCTACCTGGCGACCGACACCCACTGGCGGCCGCGCGCCGTCGAGCTGGTGGCGGCGCAGCTCGCAACGCTCATCGGCGAGCGCGTGGCGCTCGCGCCGGTCGACGACCCCGGGTACACCCTCGAGGAGACGGAAGTCGAGCACCACGGCGACCTCGTCGCCATGCTCCGGCTCCCGGCGGGGCAGGACGTGTTCCCGCCGGAGCGCGTCGCGGTCCGCCAGGTGGTGACCGCGGACGACCTGCTCTGGCGCCCGGAGCGCGACGCCGAGGTGCTGCTGCTCGGCGACAGCTTCGCCAACGTCTACTCGCTGGCCGCGCTCGGCTGGGGCGACGGCGCCGGGCTCGCCGAGCACCTCTCGTACCGGCTCGGCCGTCCGGTCGACGCGCTCACCCGCAACGACGACGCGGCGTACGCGACGCGCCTGATGCTGGCGCAGGAGCTCGCGCGCGGGCGCGACCGCCTCGCCGGCAAGCGGGTCGTGGTGTGGGAGTTCGCCGAGCGCGAACTGGCACTGGGCGACTGGCGCGAGATCGATCTCGCGCTCGCAGCGGCGCCGCCGCGCCGCCTATGGGCGCCGGCGTGCGGCGCGCGCGCGACGGTCACCGGCACGATCCTCGAGATGGGGACGGTGCCGCGCCCGCGCGGCGCTCCGTACGCGGACCACGTCGCGGCCGTACACATGGGCGACCTCGAGTCCGCGGACGCCGACGTCGCCGGCCGCGAGGCGGTGGTGTTCGTGCGGACGATGGTCGACTACACGCTGACGCCGGCGGCGGCGTGGCGGCTGGGGCAGCGTGTGACCCTGCGCGTGTCGCCGTGGGCCGAGGTCGGCGAGGAGGTGCAGAGCATGATGCGCAGCGAGCTGTCCGACCCCGAGCTGATGTTCGCCGAGCCGTGCTGGGGGGAGGTGGCGCAGTGAGGCGGATCCGCGGCGGGGCCAGCGTGGCGGGGCCGGCCTGCGCGCGGGGGGAAGGGCGGTTCGTGGATCGCGGTTCGTGGTTCGCGAGGAACGGCGTGCGCCGCTGCCGGCGTGCGGCCGCTGCGGGGGTCGTCGCGTTGCTCCTGGGTGCGGCAAACGCCTGGCCGCAGGCGCAGGCGCCGGCGGCACTGGTGGAGCAGTACAGGCAGCGCTGCCGCGAGCTGATGCCGCAGATGCTCGACAGGGGCGTGCACAAGCTGATCCGCGGCCCCGACGGGTGGCTGCTTCTGCACGACGAGCTGCGTTTCGCCGCCTCCGACCGCTTCTGGGGGATCGCGGCGCTGCAGCTCAAGCCGAACGTCCCGATGGAGAGGGCGGACCCGGTCGCCGCTATCGTTGCCTTCCGCGACGACCTCGCGAAGGCCGGCATCGAGCTGCTGTTCGCGCCGGCGCCGACGCGCGAGGTGGTGATGCCCGAGGCCGTGCTCGGCGGGGAGCGCTTCCCCACCGGCACGCCGGTACCGCGCCTGCAGCCTGCCGAGGAGGAGTTCTACGCGGCGCTGCGCGCGCGCGGCGTCGAGGTGATCGATCTCACGAAGGTGTTCCTGGCGCGGCGGTGGTGGGAGCGGGGGCCGCTGTACGTCCCCTCCGACCCGCACTGGACGAGCGCCGGCCTGGTCCTGGCGGCAGGCGAGATGGCGGCGTGGATCAAGCAGCGTCCGTGGTACGCGGCGGCGGCGAAGGGGAAGTTCGAGGCGGCGTGGAAGCCGGTGGACCACTTCGGCCCCCTCTACCAGGACCTCCACGAGCGGGCAGGGCTGGAGAAGCGCGAGCCCGACACGGTGCAGGCGCGCTCGGTGCGCGAGGTGGGCGCCGACGGCAAGACGGCGAAGATCGAGCCGAGGTTCCCGGCCAGCCCGGTGATCCTGATCGGCGACAGCCACACCAACTGGTGGCGGAGCGCCGAAGCCAGCCTGTACCAGCAGCTCGCCTACGAGCTCTCGTTCCGTGTCGACAACCTCGCCACGGTCGGCGGCGGCACCAACGAGAGCCGGCTGAACCTGGTGCGCACCGCGCGCGCGACGCCCGGCTACCTCGACGGCAAGAAGCTGGTGATCTGGTGCTTCGGCTCGCGCGACCTGCTCGGCCACAAGGACGGGTGGATGCGCACGCCGCTCGATGGCGCAGGCACGCCGGCCGGCGGACCCGGAGGCGCGGCGCAGTGGCGGCGCTGACCCGACCCGGTTGCCGGTGCCGGGCGACGCCGCTACACTGCGCCAGGCCGTCCGGCCCCGCAACCAGACGCCGTCGCGGCGGAGCGGAATGCACCGCACATCGTCGGGCTCGCGGGTCCGGGCGGCGGCTTGCCGTCCCGGTTGTCCACGGGCCGTGAGGCGGGGGGGCGGCACGAGTCCGGGCACGGGCGGCCAGCTCCGTGTGACGTGGGTGGCAGCGGCCAGCCGGCGCGAGCGGCGGGCGGCCGCGGCGGACGGTTGTTCGGAGGACGAGCATGCACATTGCCGTGATCGGCAGCGGGTACGTGGGGCTGGTGACGGGCGCGTGTCTGGCGGACTTCGGCATCTCCGTCACCTGCGTCGACAACGACGCGCGCAAGATCGAGATGCTCCAGAACGGCGGCATCCCGATCTACGAGCCCGGCCTCGACGCCCTGGTGGCGAAGAACATGAAGGCCGGCCGCCTGTCGTTTACCAGCGAGCTCAAGGACGCGGTGGCGAAGGCGCTCGCGGTGTTCATCGCGGTCGGCACGCCGCCCAAGGAGGACGGCTCCGCCGACCTCGGGTACGTCGTGCAGGTGGCCGAGGCGATCGCCGACTACATGAACGGCTACAAGGTGGTCGTGACGAAGTCGACGGTGCCGATCGGAACCGGCCAGCTCATCGAGAAGATCATCCGCGAGCGCAATCCGAAGTTCCCGTTCTCGGTGGTGTCGAACCCGGAGTTCCTGCGCGAGGGGTCGGCGATCGAGGACTTCATGCGCCCCGACCGCGTCGTCATCGGCGTGCGCGACCAGCAGGCGGCGGCGATCATGAAGGACATCTACGCGCCGCTGTTCCACATCGAGACGCCGTTCGTGATCACCAGCGTGGAGTCGTCGGAGCTCATCAAGTACGCCTCGAACGCCTTCCTCGCCACCAAGATCACGTTCATCAACGAGGTCGCGGCGCTGTGCGAGCTGCTCGGCGCCGACGTGCTGCACGTGGCGCGCGGCATGGGCCTCGACAAGCGCATCGGGCCGGCGTTCCTGCACCCCGGCCCCGGCTACGGCGGCTCGTGCTTCCCCAAGGACACCAAGGCGCTGACCGAGATCGCACGCTCGGCCGGCCGCCCGTTCGCGATCGTCGAGACGGTGGTGGAGGCCAACGACGCGATCAAGCGGCGGATGGCCGAGAAGATCCGCCTGGCGTGCGGCGGCTCGCTCGCCGGCAAGACGGTGGCGGTGCTCGGGCTGTCGTTCAAGCCCGAGACCGACGACATGCGCGAGGCGCCGGCGATCCCGATCCTCGGGGCGCTCGCGGCCGGCGGCGCGACGCTGCGCGCCTACGACCCCGCGGCCATGGCGAACGCCCCCGACCACCTCCCGGCCGGGATCCACTACTGCGACGAGGTGTACGACACCGCCACGGGCGCGGACTGCCTGGTCATCCTCACCGAGTGGAACCAGTTCCGCTCGCTCGACCTGGCGCGGCTCAAGGGCGTCATGCGCCACCCGCTGGTGGTCGACCTGCGCAACATCTGGGAGCCGGAGAAGGTGCGCGACGCCGGCTTCGAGTACCACTCGGTCGGCCGGGTGTAGCAGCCGGCGCGCAGCGCCCCGCCCCACACCGGCAACGCCGGCAGGCCGGGTGTGGGGCGCGCGCTGCTATTGAGACGTCGTTTTATTGCGCCGCCCCGGCCGGCGTGCTAGGTTCGGTGCCGTGGGGCGAACGAGGGGCATCGGGGAGGGGCGGGCGGCGCGTCCGCGGCGCGCACCGGCGGCCGCGCTCGCGCTCGCGACGGCGTGGGCGGCCGGCTTCGCCGCGGCGTCGCCGTTCGGCGTCAACGCACACGTCCCCGGCGCGGATCTGCTCGACCGGATCGCCGCCGGCGGCGCGCGCTGGGTACGCGTCGATGTTCTCTGGTCGTGGGTCGAGCCCTACCCCGACCGCTTCGACTGGACGCTGTACGACGACCTCGTCGCCGCAGCCGAGGCGCGCGGCCTGCGGTTGTACGCGACGATCGCCGACACCCCGGCGTGGGCGACCGCGGGCGCCGCCGGCCGCGGCGTGCCGCGCGACCCGGCCGACTGGTACGACGTCTGTCATCGCGCGGCGGCGCGCTACCGCGGCCGCATCGACCACTGGGGGATGTGGAACGAACCCAACGACGCCCGTTTCTGGGCCGGCACCAAGACGCAGTACATCGACGTCATCCTCAAGCCGGGCGCGGCGGCGGTGCACGCCGCCAGCCCGGGCGCGCGGGTGTGCGGCCCCGAGCTCGCCCACCTCGAGTCAGGGCACTGGGACACGTGGCTGCGCGAGGTGCTCCGCCGCGCCGGCGGCGACCTCGACGTCGTGACCCATCACCTCTACCCGGACGGCGCCTCGTCGCGCTCGGTGGTCGACATGCTCGCGAAGGGCTCGCGCTACCCGTGGGACCCGCCGTCGGTCAGGAGCGTGCTTGCCGACGCGGGCTGGCTCGGCAAGCCGTTCTGGCTGACCGAGACCGGGTGCTCGAGCGGCAGCAACGGGAACAGCGCGCAGGCGCAGGCCGGCTTCGTGGGCGCCCTGTCGCGGGCGCTGTTCGGCCCCGACCGCTCGCTCGCCTGGGTGCACCGGGTGTTCTTCTACGAGGCCGCCGACGATCCGCGCTACGCGCCCGGTCTCGGCCTCCTCGGCCCGGCCCCGGAGTACCGCGAGAAGCCGGCGTGGGCCGAGCTCGTGCGCACTGCGCGCGACCTGCCGGTGGACGACGCCGAGGTGGTGCGCGCCGACGTGCCCGACTGGCTGCCCGCCGGCGGCGCCGCGAGCGGCGTCGTGCTCGTCCGGAACGCCGGTACCACCGCGTGGAGCGCGGCCGACGGATACCGCCTGGCCGTCACCGGCGGGGACGCGCGACTGGCAGCCGGCGGGGGCGAGCTCGACGCCGGCGTGACCGTTCGACCGGGGGAGACGGTCGCCCTGGCGGTCGAGCTCGAGGCGCGGGCGGGGGCGACGGCGCCCGGCGCGACGCTGCCGGTCTCCTGGCAGATGAGCCGCTACGGCAGGTGGGAGTTCGGCGACACGGCGCGCGCCGAGGTCGCGGTCGGCGACGGCGGGACGGCGCGCCCGCGCCTCGTCCCGCTCGCCGGCGCCGTCGCGGACGCATCAGCCGCGCCGCCCGCCGACCTCGTGCTGCACAACCGCGGCGCGGTCGAGCTCTCAGCCACCGTCGAGCTTATCGCCGCCGGCGCGGGCGCCGGGACTGCACCGGCGGTGGGCGTGGGCGTTCCTGCGGGCGCAACCGTAGTGTTCACCGGGATCGCCGCCAGCCTGCCGGGCGCCGCGAGCGGCGGCGCGCTCCGCGTCACCGCGCCGTCGAGCGACCTGCTTGTCGCGACAGCGGCGGGCAACGCCGCCGGGTTCTTCGGCGTGATCCCGGCACTGCCGACGAGCGCGGCCGTCGCGGCGGGCGGAGAGGCGCACCTCCTGCGCCTGGTGCGGGCCGACGACGGGGCGGCGCTGCGCACCGACCTCGTGCTCCTCAACGACTCGGCGCTGCCGGCCGCGGTCGACGTCGAGGTTCGCGGCGACGGCGAGCGGGAGGCGCATTCGCTGGCGCTCGCGCTGGCCCCGGGCGAGATCATGGTCGTCGAAGACGTGCTGGCCGCGGCGGGGATCGCCGCGGCGCACCACGGCAGGGCGCTGCTGCGGCCGGGCGCGGCGTCCGCCGAGGTGCACGCCTGGGCGCTGCGCCGTGAGGCCGGCACGACTCCCGTGGTGCTGCAGCCGGCGGCGGCGACCGACGAGCCGGTCGTGCTGGCGCCGCTCGCGGGGGGCGCGCGGCTGCGCGGCGGCGGCTGGCGCAGCGACATTCAGCTCGCAAACCCAGGCAAAGAGCCGGTGCGCGTCGTCCTCGAGCTGCTGGCGCCGGCCGGCGTCGCGGCCCCCGCCCGCGAGGTCGAGGTCCCGTCCGGCGGCGACCTGGTGATCGCCGACGCGCTCGCGACGCTCTTCTCGTACCGCGGCAGCGGCGGTCTTCTGGTGACTCCTCGCTCCGGCAGCGTCGCAGCCGCCGCCGGTTCGCTTCTGGCGCGCGCGGGCGCTCGGGCGCGGCGCGAGGTGGCGCCGCTGGCGCTCGGGGCGGCGGTCGGTGAGGGAAACGAGTGCCGGCTGCTCGTGCCGCCGCGCGAACCGGCCGGCCCGCCCGTCCGCACCCACCTCGAGCTCGCCAACCTCACCGGCGCGCCGCTGGTCGTGCGTGCGCGGGCGCTCGCCGCCGCCGGCGCCCCGCTCGGCGAGATCACGGTCGACCTCGCGCCGCGCGAGTTTCGCCAGGTGGCCGACGCGCTGCCGGCGGCGCCCGGCGGCGACGGCGCCGCCTGCGCGCTCGCGCTCGACACCGTCACGCCCTGCGGCCGCTTCGCCGCTGCGGCGACCGTCGTGCCGGAGGGCAGCACCGGCGGCGCGCTCGTTCCCTGCCTGCGGTAGGCAACCGTCCGGCGCGAGCTCGGGGCCGGGCCGGGGGCACCGTATACTCCTGCGGGCGGCGGGGCCGGCCCCGGGGGGAGCGAGTGGCGACCTACACCACGGCGTGCCCGAGGAACTGCTACTCCACGTGCGCGCTGCGCGTGGAGGTGCGGGACGGCCGCCTGGTCGGCATCGCAGCTCACCCGGGCAACGAGGCGACCGCCGCCGGGCCCTGCCTGAAGGGGCTGTCGTACGTCGAGCGGGTGTACTCGCCCGACCGCCTCCTGCACCCCCTGCTGCGGCGCGCCGACGGCTCGTTCGCCCGCGCCTCGTGGGACGAGGCGCTCGCCCTGATCGCCGGGAAGCTGGCCGCGCTGCGCGCCGACCCCGGTCCGCGCAGCGTGCTGTACTACCACGGCTCGGGCACCAAGGGGCTGCTCAACGGCGTCGGCGAGGCGTTCTGGTCGTTGTACGGCGGCGCCACGACCACCTACGGCGACCTCTGCTGGCCGGCCGGCCTCGAGGCGACGCGCCTGACGCTCGGCGACAACCGTCACAGCGCTCCGGCCGACATCGCCAACGCGAAGCTGATCGTGCTGTGGGGAAAGAACCCGGCGGAGACCAACATCCACCAGGTCGCGTTCATCGAGCGCGCGCTCGACCGCGGCGGGCGCCTCATCGTCGTCGACCCGCGGCGGACGCTGTCGGCGGAATCGGCCGAGGTGCTGGTGCAGCCGATTCCCGGCACGGACGGTGCGCTCGCGCTCGGGGTGGCGCACCTGCTCGCCGTGCGCGGGTGGGTCGACGAGGCGTTCGTCGCGGCACACGTGCACGGTTACGACACGTACCGTGCGATGCTCGCGGAGTACCCGCCCGACCGCGTCGCCGCGCTCACCAAGGTGCCGGAGGCGGTCATCGAGCGGCTCGCCGAGGCGATCGGCACGGTCAAGCCGCTGACCCTCTGCGCCGGCTTCGGGATGCAGCGCTACACCAACTCCGGCCAGGCGATGCGGGCGATCCTCGCGCTGCTGGCGCTCACCGGCAATCTCGGCCGCCCCGGCGCCGGCTGGGTGTACGCCAACCTGCAGACGCAGGTGTTCGGCGGCGCGCGCGACCCGCTCGCGTTCTTTCCGCCGGCGCGCGACGACGGACCGATCCGCGTCTCGGTGTCGACGGCGCGCCTCGGCCACGCCATCGGCGAGCAGCGCGACCCGCCGATCCGCGCGGCGTGGATCGAGCGCGGCAACCCGGCCACGCAGCAGCCCGACACCGCCGCGGTGCTGCGGGCGCTGCGCGCCCTCGACCTCGTGGTCGTGGTCGACCAGTTCCTCACCGACACGGCGCGCGAGGCGCACGTCGTGCTGCCGGCCAAGACGATGTTCGAGCAGAGCGACGTCATCGGCGCCTACTGGCACCACTGCCTGCAGCTCAAGCAGAAGGTGATCGAGCCCCCCGGCGAGGTGAAGCCCGAGACCGAGATCTACTGGCTGCTCGCCGAGCGCCTCGGGCTCGATCGCGCCGCAATGGAGCGCGAGCTGGTGGCGCCGGGAGACGCTGCTGTCGACGCATACCTCGAGCGGCGGCTGGCGGCGCTTCCCGGCGTCACGCTCGACAGCCTGCGCGAGGGCCCGGTGCCGGCGCCCGGCGCCGAGGACGTTGCGTTCGCCGACCTCGCCTTCCCGACGCCGTCCGGGCGCATCGAGCTCGAGTCGGCGGAGGCGGCGGCACGCTGGGGGGTCGACCCGCTACCGCGCTTCGCGCCTCCCGTCGAGTGCCTGGACGAGCGCTTCCCGCTCCGCCTCCTCACCCCCAACACCAAGGACCGCATCCACTCGCAGTTCGGCAACCTGCGCTCGATCCGCGAGCTCGCTCCGGCGCCGTACCTCACGCTGGCGGCGGAGGACGCGCACTCGCGGGGGCTGACCGACGGCGACCGCGCGCGCGTCTTCAACGAGCGCGGCAGCGTCGAGCTGCTCGTGAAGGTCGACTACAGCCTGCGGCCCGGGTGTGCCGTGGCGCACAACGGGTGGTGGCGGCAGGAGGGCGGCGGCATCAACGCGTTGTCGTGCGCGCGCGAGACCGACCTTGCGCACGGGGCGGCGTTCCACGACAACGCGGTCGAGGTCGCGAGGGCGTGATGGGCCAGGCGTCGTTCACCCTCGACCTCAACCGCTGCACCGGGTGCTCGGCGTGCCGGATCGCCTGCGAGCTCGCCAACCCGGTGTCCCCCGGCCTGCACTGGCGCTCGGTGACGACGTTCAACGAGGCGCGCTGGGCGGGAGCGAGCGTGCTCAACTACTCGCTCGCCTGCAACCATTGCGCGGCGCCGACGTGCCTCGTCGGCTGCCCGGCCGGCGCCTACGAGAAGGACCCGGAGACGGGCGCCGTGGTGCTGCACCGCGAGCGCTGCATGGGGTGCCGCTACTGCTCATGGGTGTGCCCTTACGCGGCGCCGCAGCTCGACCCGGCCACCGGCACGATGGAGAAGTGCACGTTCTGCCTCGACCGCCAGCGCCGCGGCGAGGCGCCGGCGTGCGCGTCGGCGTGCCCGACCGGCGCGCTCGGGTTCCAGCGAGCGGGCGCCCCGCCGCCGGAGGGCTCGCCGCGGCCGTCCGGCTTCCCCGACGTCGGCACCCGCCCGGCGATCGAGGTCACCGCCCGTCGGCGCGGGGCGCCGCCCGCGACCAGTCATCGGCATCCGGCGATCCCGCCGCTCGGCTGGCCGCGCCCGACGCTGCGCCACGGCCTCGCCGCCGAGTGGCCGCTGCTCGCGTTCACGTTCGCGGCGACGCTGCTGGTGGCGTGGATGACCGCGGCGCTGTTCGGCGCGGCGGCGCCGCCCGCCGCCGCGTTCGCCGGCCTCGGCGGGGTCGCCATGGCCGTCAGTGCCCTCCATCTCGGCCGCCCGGAGCGGGCCTGGCGCGCCGCGCTCGGCCTGCGCTCCTCGTGGGTGAGCCGGGAGATCGTGGCGTTCTCCGCGTTCCTCGGCTTCGGCACGCTGCACCTCGCCGGGCTCGTTCCGGCGCGCGCCGCCGGCTGGGCCGCCGCGGCGCTCGGGGCCGCCGCGCTGCTCGCCATGGACATGGTGTACCGCGCCCGCGGCCAGGAGGTGGCGGCGGTGCCGCACAGCGCGATGGCGACGCTCACGGCCGTCTACCTGGTGGCCGTGCTGACCGGCCGCGTCGACCTCGCCACCGTGCTCGCGCTCGCCAAGACCGTCCTCTACCAGCTCCGCAAGCTGCGCGGGCAGGGGGTGTCCGCCTGGCAGGTCAGCGCGGTCCGCCTGGGGTTCGGCATGCTGCTACCGCTGGTCGCCTGGCCGGCCGGCAGCGTCTCGCCGCCGGCCTGGGTGCTCGCGCTGGTGCTCGCCGGCGAGCTCCTGGACCGCGCCGAGTTCTACGCCGAGCTCGACTTCCTCGGGCCGCGCCGCCAGGCCGCCCGTGATCTGGCTCGCGCTGTGCTCGCCGACGCTCCGGTCGCCGTGCCGACGGCGCCTCACTGAGCGTGCAGTCGCGCCGACCTTCCGTCCGTAGGGTGGCGGCGCCTCGAAGGCCGGCGATCAGGACGGCCAGGGCCGGCATCGGCAGGCTCTCAACGTATCAGGCTGATTTGGTGGAGCCGAGGAGGATCGAACTCCCGACCTCTTGAATGCCATTCAAGCGCTCTCCCAGCTGAGCTACGGCCCCACCATGGGGAGGCAGAAGCTAGCAAAACGCCCGGGCGGTGTCAACGGAACCGACGGCCGAAGCAGCCCGGGCGCCAGCCAGGAGACGCTGCCGACCGAGTCCGCGTACTCGCGGCCTGCGAGCTCGGCGGCCGCCACGAGCAGCTCCCGGCCGCGCTCTAGGTGGCCGACGTAGGCGAGCAGGACGCCTCCCTCGAAAGCAGCGGTTGCAAGCCGTGGGGCGGCCGCGAGGGCGCGTTCGACTCGCTCGGCGACCCGGGTGCGGTCGCCCAGTGCGAGCTCCAGGCGGGCAAGCATGAGCTCGGCGCGCATTCGGCGGAACGGATCGAGGCGTTCGGGCGGGCCGACGGCTGCGAGCCACTCCTTGGCGGCGGCTGTTTCACGAGCGAGTATCGCGAGCTCGGCCAGCCGCAACCTCGCCACCTCGTAGGTGCCCCCGTCGCCGGCGGCGGCGCTGAAAGCCCTGTGGGCGGCGCGCAGGTCACCGGCGCGGAGGTAGAGCTCCCCGAGCAGCAGGTTCGTCGCCGCCCACTCCGGGAAGAGGGAGTGTGCGGCCTCGAGGGCGTGCCTGGAGCCGATCTCGTCGCCGCAGACGAACAGGGTCGTGCCGAGCCGCTGGAGGCCGCCGAAATCGTGGGGGTTGCGTGCGACGATCGAACGGTTCAGCGAGAGAGAGTCCTGCCAGACGTCGACCTGGCGCCAGTCCAGCGGCAGCGCGAGGACAACCGCCACAGAGAGCGCGCCGATCGCGGCACGCCGATGGGGGCGGTTGGCAAGCCACGCGGAGAACGCTGCGAGCGGCAGAACGAGAGCCAGGAACATGAAGCGCGGGGCGAACATGAACCCGGGGTTGCTGACGATGATGTTGGAGGTCGGCGCCTGTGCAACGTACCACCAGACGATGCAGACCGCCGCGAGCCGGTGTCTGCGGGTAACGGCGGCGTGGATTACAAACGCTGCCAAGGCCAAGTGTACCGCGACCGCCAACGGGGCCGTCGCGAAGGCGGGGATGTCGGGCGGCAAGTAGAGCGGGCGCTGAGAAAGCGGCAGTACGGTGAGCCGCCAGGCCTCGACCCAGATGCGAAGCTGGAGGACCAGCGCAGCGGTCCAGGTCCCCTCCCACCACGGCAGTGGCGCCATCGGCTCAACGATCGCCGCGCGCAGCGTGACGAAGGCGGCGAGCGCCGCCCAGTAAGGCGCGTGGCGGCGGAGCGGCGACGCCGGCAACGGCTTTCCCTGACACGATCGGACTACCTCGACCAAGACGAGGAAGAGGGGAAGCAACGCGCCGAACTCGTACGACGCCATGGCGGCCAGCGAGGCTGCGAGCGCTCCGCTGCGCCGCCAAGGCGAGCGGTCCTCCAACCACTTCAGATGCGCGAGGAGGGCGAGGAGCGAGAAGTTGGCGCAGAGCAGGTTCCCCTGGGCGGCGAGGTAGAGAACGTTCTCCGAGAGCGCCGGGTGGACGAGCCACAGCGTCGCCGCGAACCACCCGCCGCGGCCGAGCAGTGCGCGCGTCAGGAGGCCGAGGAGCGCTGCGGCAAGCCCGTGCAGCAGGATCGAGACCAGGTGGAACCCCCAGACCTGGCCATCGAAGAGGGCGTACTCGACGGCGAACAACATGGCGCGGAGCGGACGGTACTGGGCGTGGTTGTCGCCGGCAGCGAGCGAGTGCGACCACGGGTCGACGACGAAGCGCCACGGCGAGGCGAGAGTCCTGATGGCAGGGTTGCTCCCGATCAGGAAAACGTCGTCCCAAGCGACGCCGGCCTTGAGCGAACCGGCGTAGGCGATGGTGGCCAGGAGAGCGAGCAGGGCGACCCTGACGGGCACGGAAGCCGCCAGGACTGCAAAAGGACCGCGCGCACCTCCGGTGGCGAGAGCGCAGGTCTCGGAAGCGGGAGCGCTGGTGACCTCGATCCAGCCACGGTCCTCGCCTTCGCTGCCGCGAGCCACACCTGTACGGCGACTGGAGTCGGAGCCCGTGCGCCTCCGCGAGGTGCTGACGCGGCGCCCCATCTGCTTAGAGGGCGGCAGCCTGCCGGCCTCGCACGCTCACGGCGCCGAAGGAACCGCGGGTGTGGCGCCCGCAGCCGTCGAGCGCGGGACCGCTGGGAGCCGCCGCCTCGCTCCAGGCGCGCCGATTGTGGCCGCGACGACCGGGCTGCGGAGCACGGCAAGGCACTCGGGAGCTCCCGGGTTGCCGAAAGCACTGCCTTACAAGGTGAGCGAACAACGCGTCGGCCGCGCCGGGGACAGCACGTGCTCGTGCCCGACCTGCGGTGCGGTGCCGGCCGGCGAGAGGCCCGCTGGCGCCGGCTCGAACCCGCCGGAACCAGACCGCGGTGCGTTTGCGTTGCGCACTCGAGAACTGCCGAATGCCAGTCAATGGCCCCCCGACAACGACGCGGTCCCCGCGAAGCCGTTGGATCATAGCACGCGATCACGGCGTTACGGCGCGCCTGGCGGTGGTAGACTCACCGATGGAAGCGCCCGGGGCCTGGTGGCTCTCGCGGTCTTCAAAACCGTTGCTCCGTGTCGTTGCGGTACGGGGGGTGGGTTCGATTCCCATGCGCTTCCGCCACCTGCCTTCGAGAAGGGGAGGTTTCGCGACCTCCCCCTGAGGCGACGGAGTGAATAGTCATGCAGGCGCAGCCGCACCCGCGAACGATGAAAGTCACTGTCATTGCGAGCAGGGGTACGCCGCGGTGCGGCGGTCGGGCTAGAGAGGAAACCAGCGGGAGGGCCGGCGCCCTCGCCGGCCCGGACTCCGCCCGCGCGGGCGAGGGCGCCCGCGCTCCCGTTCTGACTGGCTTCCTTGAAAGGAGCGAGCGCAGCGAGCGACCTTGTCCCGAGCCCGAGCACAGCGAGGGCTTGGGGGAAGCAATATCGTTGTAATTGAAAGAGATTGCTTCGTCGTCCTCCGCGCCTTCGGCGCTTCGGATTCCTCGCAATGACGCTTCTTGCGGTGCGGCTTTCAAGGCAATCGGGCGCCTTCACGCTTCCGCGCTGCGTGCTACCATCCGGCCGTGGACGTCGCTTCCCGTCACATCTACGTTGGCGAGCTTTCCGAGACGCCGCTTCCCGAGATGCTGGGGACGATCCACCGGTACCGCGTCCCGGGCGTGCTTGACGCGCAGCTCGGCGACGCGTGCAAACGGGTGTTCATCCAGGACGGCGACATCATCTTCGCGACCTCGACCAACCGTGCCGAGTCGCTCGGCGAGATGCTGGTGGCGTCGGGCCAGCTCACGGTCGAGCAGCATCGCGCGTCGACGCTGGTGCTGCTCGACAACCCCAGGAAGCGGCACGGCACGGTGCTCGTCGAGATGGGCCTGCTCTCCGAGGCCGAGATGCGCACCGCGGTGCTCGAGCAGGTGCAGCGCATCGTCTGGAGCCTGTTCTCGATCCCCGAGGGGAGGGTGACGTTCGCCCTCGGCGAGGAGCGCGGCGACGAGGTGTACAAGCTGCGCATCCCGACCCCGCGGGCGATACTGCACGGGTGCAAGACGGTCGGCGACGCCAAGCGGCTGGTCGGCCGGCTGGGCAACAAGAGCACGGTGTTCTCGCGGCCGCCGGTTCCCGAGCACCTGGCCGGCCTGGAGCTCGAGACGAACGAGGAGCACCTCCTGCACCTCGTCGACGGGCGCCGCACGTTGTTCGAGCTGTGCGAGCAGGGGCCGTACCCTCCGGGGCTGAACGCCCGCGTGCTCTACGGGTTCCAGTGCCTGGGGCTGATCCGCAAGGAGAAGGAAGGGCCCGCCGGCATCAAGGTGCACGTGGCCTCGTCCCAGCCCGGCGCCTGACGCCGCTCAGGGCGTATAATTATCGGTCATGCTTGGCGCGCCACGGGCGCGCCGGGAGGTTCGCGATGCCGTTGTACGAGTACCACTGCACCTCGTGCGGCCAGCGCTTCGAGGTGCTCCAGCGCTTCTCCGATGCGCCGCTGCGGGAGTGCCCGCAGTGCGGCGGTGCGATGACCAAGCTGATCTCCGCGCCGGCGCTGCAGTTCAGGGGCTCCGGGTTCTACCTCACCGACTACGGCCGCTCCGGCGGGCGCAAGTCCGACGGCGAGAGCTCCGGGGGCGAGAAGCCCGCCGCATCCTCCGAGGCGAAGCCGGCCGCAGACAGCGCGTCTGCGAAGACTCCTGCCGAAACCAAATAGGTCCGTCGGCCAACGGCCCACAGCCCACGGCTCTACCCCTCCCGCAGCGCCCTGCCGTTGTCGGCCATGAGCTCGAGCAGGGTGCGGCGGAACGTCGGGCCGAGCTCGGGGTGCCGCATTCCGATCTCTACCGTGGCGCGCAGGAAGTCGCCCTTGTTGCCGGCGTCGTAGCGCCGTCCCGGGAACGTGCAGGCGTACACCGGGCCGCGCGCGAGCGACCGGCGCAGCCCCTCGGTGAGCTGGATCTCGCCGTTGCGGTCGGGCGGCGTCGCCGTGAGGTCGTCGAGCACCGCCGGCGTGAGCACGTAGCGCCCGATGATCGCCAGGTTCGACGGCGCCTTCGCCGGGTCGGGCTTCTCGACCAGGTCCCTGACCCGCCAGACGCCCTCGCTGACCGGCTCGCCCTCGATGCAACCGTAGTGACGGATGTCGGTGCGCGGCACCTCCATCACGGCGATCACCGGCGCGCCCGTCGTCCGGTGGAGCGCGGCGAGCGACGCGATCGCCGGCTTCTCGCCGACGATGACGTCGTCGCCGAGCAGGACGGCGAACGGCTCGTCACCGAGCACGGGCGCCGCCTGGAGAACGGCGTGCCCGAGGCCGAGCGCCTCCTTCTGGCGCACCGCGACGACGTGAACCATGCGGCCGACCTGCCGCACGATGTCGAGCAGGTCGTCCTTGCCGCGGTCGGCGAGGAACGTCTCGAGCCGCAGCGAGCGGTCGAAGTGGTCCTCGATCGCCGACTTTCCCTCGGCGGTGACGAAGACGGCGATCTCGATGCCGGCCGCGACCGCCTCTTCGACCACGTACTGCACGGCCGGCTTGTCGACGATCGGCAGCAGCTCCTTGGGGATCGCCTTGGAAGCCGGCAGGAAGCGCGTCCCGAAGCCGGCGACCGGGAAGACGGCGCGGCGCAGCGTCGTCATTTGCCGCCCTCCTGGACAGGGAAGTCGGGCACGTTCTCGCAGCGCACCCGGGCGCCGGCGGCAAGGCCGTGCCGCGCGGCGAATCCGGC
The DNA here is from genome assembly GCA_964594125.1 of uncultured Thermoanaerobaculia bacterium. Lineage (GTDB taxonomy): Bacteria > Acidobacteriota > Thermoanaerobaculia > Thermoanaerobaculales > Thermoanaerobaculaceae > CAVRZJ01. The sequence goes on from CAZQLL010000013.1 coordinate 42,738, forward strand.
GTTGACCTCGAGCACGGCGCGGCTGTCGGCGAGCGCCCGGTAGCTCGGACACGGGTCGCGGCGGCACGGCTGCACCCCGGCGCGGACGTCGACGACCGTGCCCCGCGCGTCGAGCCAGACGAGGTCGAGGGGGATGAAGGTGTCCTTCATCCAGAACGGGTGCCGGTCGTCCTCGGCGAACACGAACAGCATCCCCGCGTCGGCGGCGAGCGAGTCTCTGAACATCAACCCCATGGTCCGCTCCTCCGGGCTGAGGGCGAGCTCCAGGCGGATGCGGGTGCCGTCGGGGGCGGTGCAGGCGGGCGGCGGCGCCGCAGCGGCCGCGAGGAATAGCGTCACGAAGGGCAGGATCACGTCGTCACTCCTCCAGGATCAGTTTGTACTTCTCGGCGTGGTAGCGGAAGGCGCGGTACGAGAGCCGGAGCAACTGCGCCGCCCTCTTCTGCACGCCGCCGCAGCGCTCCAGCGCCGCGACCATGAGCTCGCGGCGGATCGCGTCGAGGTGCGCCTCGAGGTCGAGGCCCTCCTCCGGCAGCAGGACGTCGGGCTCGGCGCGGCGGCGCCGCGCCTCCGACCCCAGGATGCTCGGCGGCAGCGAGCTGGCGGTGATCAGCGGGGTCGGCTCCATCGCCACCGTGCGCTCGACGAAGTTCTCCAGCTCGCGCACGTTGCCGGGCCACGAGTAGCTCTCGAGCAGCGCCATCGCGTCGCGGTGCACCTGCTTGGCGGGCACGCCGAGCCGCTGGCAGGCGCGCACCACGAAGTGGCGCACGAGGTGCGGGATGTCTTCGGCGCGCTCGCGCAGCGGCGGCACGTGCAGGTGGATGACATTGATGCGGTAGTAGAAGTCCTCGCGGAAGCGGCCTTCCTTGACCAGGCGGAGCAGGTCCTGGTTGGTGGCCGCGATGACGCGCGCGTCGACCTCCACCTCGCGGTTGTCGCCGACGGCGCGGACGCGCCTCTCCTGCAGCGCCCGCAGCAGCTTCACCTGGGTGTTCGGCGCCAGCTCGCCGATCTCGTCGAGAAACAACGTGCCGCCCTGCGCCTCCTGCATCAGCCCCCGCTTGTCGCGCACGGCCCCGGTGAACGAGCCGCGGACGTGGCCGAACAGCTCGCTCTCGAGCAGCCCCTCGGGGAGCGCGCCGCAGTTGACCGGCACGAACAGACGCGCCGAGCGCGGCGACGCGGTGTGAATGGCGCGCGCGAGCAGCTCCTTCCCGGTGCCCGACTCGCCGGTGATCAGCACGGTGGCGTCGCTGCGCGCGATCTGTGGCACGCGCTCGAGGATCGACCACATCGCGCGCGCCTGCCCGATGAACTGATAGAAGCCGGCGATATCGCGCTTCTCGGACGGGCGCGCGAGCTGCTTGGCGACGATCAGCTTGAGCTCCTCGACGTCGAACGGCTTGGAGAGGTACTCGACCGCCCCCTCGCGCAGGGCGGTGAGCGCGTGCGCCGGCGTGGTGTGCGCGGTGACCACGACGAACTGCGTGCGTTCCATCGTCGGCCGGAAGGTGCGCACGAGGTCGAGGCCGTTGCCGTCGGGCAGGAAGATGTCGCAGATCACGAGATCGAACGGCTCGTGGGTGAGGATCTTCGTTCCTTCGGCGTAGGAGGCGGCAGTCCGTACGTGGTACCCCTCTCCTTCGAGCACGATGCGCAGCAGCTCGCGGAGGTTCGGCTCGTCGTCGACCGCGAGGATGCGGCCGTTCACGCGCGCTCCATCGGCAGCGAGACGGTGAACGTTGTCCCCATTCCCGGAGTGCTCTCGACGCCGATGTCGCCGCCGTGCTCGCTGATCACCGAGTACACGATCGCCAGGCCGATGCCGGTGCCGCCGCGGCGGAACGCCTTGAACGGCTGGAAGATCTCCTGTAGCTGCCTGGGTTCCATTCCGACCCCGTCGTCGCTCCAGCGGATCACGTAGGATCCGCCTTCGCAGCGCGCCTCCACCCGCATCGTACCACCCGCAGGCATCGCCTGGACGGCGTTGCGCGCGAGGTTGAAGAACGCCTGGCGGAGCTGCTGCTCGTCGGCGAGGAGCTCGCCGGAGTGCGGCTCGATGCGCTGCTCGATGCGGTGCGCGCCGGTGAGCTCGGCCGAGTTGGCGAACAACGTCAGCGTCTCCTCGAGCGTGAGCGCAACGTTGCAGGGTTTTCTCGCGAGCTCGGGAGGCCGCGCGAACCCGAGGAAGTTCTCGATGATCCCGGAGAGGCGGTGCGATTCCTCGACGATGATGTGCAGCAGCTTGCGCTCGGTCTGGCCGAGCGCCGGCGTCCTGGCCAACACCTGGGCCGAGCCCGAGATCGAGGCGAGCGGGTTGCGGATCTCGTGGGCGATCGCCGCCGCCATCTCGCCGGCGGTCGCCAGGCGATCGCGCAGGCGCTCGCGCCGGGCCGCCTCACGCGCCTCGGTGAGGTCGCGGAAGTGCACGACGAGCCCGAGCGGCGAGCCGTCGGCGCCCCGCATCGCCGAGATCGTGCAGCCGACCGGCGCCTCGACACGCTCCAGGACGCCCTCGACGCGCAGCGGCGCTCCGGCCCCGGCGCCGGCGAGGACGTCCTCCCACCGCACCCCGGAGAGGCGCAACAGCTCGCCGACCGGCACGCCGGCGAGGGGGCCGGGGCGGCCGAGCAGCCGCTCCGCGACCGGGTTCGCGAGCACGACGCGGCCGTCCGCGTCGGTGGCGAGCACGCCGGAGTCGACCGAGCGCAGGACGTCGGCCGACAGCGCGAACATGCGGGCGGTGGCCTCGCGCTCGCCGCGCAGGCGCGACTCGGCGCGCTGCAGCGAATGAGTGAGGTAGGAAGTGAGGAGCGCCACCAGCGCGAACCCGGAGCCGGTGACCACGAGCTGGAACGCGAGCGTCGAGGGGCCGAAGCGCGGGTACGGGCCGAGGAACGCGGGAGGGTGGAGCACCCCGAACGCCATCAGCTCCGCCATCGTGGCGTAGACCACGAACGCGCCGCCCGCCGTGGTGAGCGCGCCGCGCAGCCCGTACATCAGGGCGGCGATGCCGACGGTGAGCAGCAGCAGAAACGGGAACGGCGACCACAGCCCTCCGGTGAGGTAGACGAGAATGGTGATGATCGCGATGTCGCCTGCGAGCTGCAGCGCGCCATGGGTGCCCGGCGGGACGCGCAGCACCCAGAGGACGATCCACGCCAGCGACAGCACATAGGCGAGGCCGGCGACCTGCACCAGCGGCGTGATCGGGAGCAGCTCCTCGGTGACGCTCTGGACGAGCAGCGCGCCGACCAGCAGAGCCGACACGGCGACCAGCCGCAGGCCGACCAGCCACCTGGCGACAAGCGCGGTCGGGAAAGCGCCGAGCTCGGAGCCGTCCCGCTCCCAGACCTCCGGCGCGGCCGTCTCTCGCCGGACCTTCATGGCCGTCTCACGCTGCGAGCCCGCGGTGGGGTACGCAGGCTCTCGTAGCTGTCTCTCCCGTGAGCTTCGCGCCGGCGCGAGGCTCAGCCGATCTTGGAGATCAGGTCGAACATCGGCAGGTACATCGAGATCACGATGCCGCCGATGACCACGCCGAGGAAGAAGATCATCACCGGCTCGATCAGCTTCATCAGGCCGGCCACCGCGAGGTCGACCTCCTCCTCGTAGAACTCCGCGATCTTGGCCAGCATCGTGTCCATCGCGCCGGTGGTCTCGCCGACCGAGATCATCTGCACCACCATCGGAGGGAACTGCTCGGTGGCCTTGAGCGGCTCGGCCACCGTCTTGCCCTCCTCGACGGCCTTGCGGACCTGCAGGATCGCCTGCTCGATCACGGCGTTGCCGGAGGTGCGCGCGGTGATGTCGAGCGCCTCGAGCACGGGCACGCCCGCCGACAGCAGCGTGCCGAGCGTGCGGCAGAAGCGGGCGACCGCGATCTTGCGCAGGATGAGCCCGATGATCGGCGACCTCAGCATCAGCCTGTCGATCGTCATCTTGCCGTTCTCGGTCTGGTAGTACTGGCGAACGAAGAACGCGGCGGCGACGACGGCGGCGATGATCGCCCACCAGAACCGGCCGATGAAGCGCGACAGCGCCACGACGATGCGCGTCGGCAGCGGCAGCTCGGCGCCCAGCGAGATGAACAGCGTCGCGAACACCGGGATGACCTTCCACAGGATGATGTACACGACCAGGATGGCGATGGCGATGACGGCGGCAGGGTAGATGAGCGCCGACTTCACCTGCGCCTTCAGGCGCGCCGCCTTCTCGATGTAGGTCGCGAGGCGCTGCAGCACCGTGTCGAGGATGCCTCCCGCCTCGCCGGCCGCCACCATGTTGACGTACAGCTCGGAGAACGCCTGTGGGTGCTTCTTGAGGGCGTTGGCGAGCGACGATCCCGCCTCGACGTCCTCGCGGACCGTGAGGATGACCCGCTGGAACGCCTTGTTCTCCTGCTGCTCGCCGAGGATCTGGAGGCACTGGACGAGCGGCAGGCCGGCGTCGATCATCACCGAGAACTGGCGGGTGAACACCGCCAGCGACTTCTCGTTGATGCCGCGGCGCAGCTTGGGCAGGGCGATCTCCTTGCCCTTCTCCTTGACGGCGATGGGAACGATCTGCTGGCGGCGGAGGACGGCGAACACGGCCTCCTTGTTGTCCGCCACGAGGACGCCGCTCTGCGCGCGGCCGCCGCGGTCACGTCCCTTCCATTCGAAGCTGGCCATGGTCTCAAACCCTCCCCGGTACGCGCGGCGCCGCCGTCGGCTGCACGACCCCGGTGCCGCGGTTGATCATGTCCTGCAGCTCCTCGGGGCTCGATGAGTAGGACAGCGCCTCCTGCAGCGAGATGAGGCGCCGCTGGTAGAGCGTGGCGAGCGACTGGTTGAACGTCTGCATGCCGTGCTTGAGCTGGCCGGTCTGCATGGTCGAGTAGATCTGGTGCACCTTGTCCTCGCGGATCAGGTTGCGCACGGCGGCGTTGGGGACGAGCACCTCGCACGCGAGCACCCGTCCCTTGCCGCCGGCGCGGGGGAGCAGGGTCTGGCAGATGATCCCCTCCAGCACGAACGAGAGCTGGGCGCGCACCTGCGCCTGCTGGTGCTCGGGGAAGACGTCGATGATGCGGTTGATCGTCTGCGGCGCCGAGTTGGTGTGCAGGGTGGCGAACGTCAGGTGGCCGGTCTCGGCGATCCGCAGCGCCGACTCGATCGTCTCCAGGTCGCGCATCTCGCCGATCAGCACCACGTCGGGGTCCTCGCGCAGGACGGAGCGGAGCGCATTGGGGTAGGAGAGCGTGTCGGAGTGCAGCTCGCGCTGGTTGATCGTCGCCTTCTTGTGCGTGTGCAGGTACTCGATGGGGTCCTCGATGGTGACGATGTGAACCGGCTTCTCGGAGTTGACCTTGTCGAGCATGGCGGCCAGCGACGTGCTCTTGCCCGAGCCGGTAGGGCCGGTCACGAGCACCAGGCCGCGCGGCTTCTCGCACAGCGACTCGACGATCGGAGGCAGCCCGAGCTCCTTGAAGCCCAGGATTTCATACGGGATGCGGCGGAACGCGGCGGCCACCGCCCCGCGCTGGAAGAACACGTTGGCGCGGAAGCGGGCGAGCCCCTTGATGCCGAAGGAGAGGTCGAGCTCGAGCGTCTCCTCGAGCCGGTGCTTCTGGGCGTCGGTGAGCACCGAGTAGGCGAGGCGCTTGGTCTCGGGCGCCGTCAGCGCGGGCAGCGGCAGGCGCTCGAGGGCGCCGTCGACGCGGATCACCGGCGGCGTGTTCGTGGTGATGTGGAGGTCGGTGGCGCCGCGGTCGACCGTGATCTTCAGCAGCTCGTGCAACGTCACCGCCATGATGCCCCCCTCGGACGCCCGGCAGCCGGCGTCCAGCGGTCGGTGGCCAGCGCTCCCGCCCGCCCCCCGGGCTCCGCCGGCCGCCGATCACGGGCGACTGACCGTGCCTCTCTGCTCAAATCACGCTCTCCCGCACCACTTCCTCGATCGTCGTGACGCCCTCCCGGATCTTGTGCAGCCCGGACTCGCGGAGGGTGATCATGCCTTCCTCGATCGCCTTGCGCCGCAGCTCAACCGCGGTCGCGCCGGAGAGGATCAGCTCGCGAACGTCCTCGCTGACGTCCATCACCTCGAACAACGCAACGCGTCCCTTGTACCCGGTGCCGTTGCACTTGTCGCAACCGCGGCCCTGGAACAGCTTGATGTTGTGGGCCTCGCTCTCCGCGAACCCGACCGAGAGCAGCGTCTGGATCGGCGCCTCGGTCTCCTCCTTGCAGTTGGCGCAGATGCGGCGCACCAGCCGCTGCGCCGCGATCACGTTCACCGAGGTGGCGACGAGGAACGGCTCGATACCCATGTTCATCAGGCGGAACACGGTGGTCGGCGCGTCGTTGGTGTGCAGCGTGGAGAGCACCAGGTGGCCCGTGAGCGCGGCCTTGATGGCGATCTCGGCGGTCTCGAAGTCGCGGATCTCGCCCACCAGGATGATGTTCGGGTCCTGGCGCAGGAACGAGCGGAGCGCCGCGGCGAAGTTCAACCCGATGGAATCCTTCATCTGCACCTGGTTGATCCCGGGGAGCTGGAACTCGACCGGGTCCTCGGCGGTGAGGATGTTGACCTCGGGCGTGTTGACGCGCTGCAGCGCCGAGTACAGGGTGTTGGTCTTGCCCGAACCGGTCGGGCCAGTCACCAGCACCATGCCGTACGGCTTGAGGATGGCGTCCTCGAACTTCTTCAGGCTCGGCTTCTCGAACCCGAGCTTGGTCATGTCCAGGCGGAGGTTCTCCTTGTCGAGCAGGCGGAGCACCACCTTCTCGCCGAACAGCGTCGGCAGCGTCGAAACGCGGAAGTCGAGCTCGCGAGCGCGCGCCTCCACCTTGGCTTTCATCTTGATGCGGCCGTCCTGCGGCAGGCGCTTCTCGGCGATGTCGAGCTTGGCCAGGATCTTGATGCGCGAGGTGATGGCGTCCTTCAGGCGCAGCGGCGGCGTCATCACCTCGTAGAGGATGCCGTCCACCCGCTGGCGGACGCGGTACGTGCGCTCGTACGGCTCGATGTGGATGTCCGAGGCGCCGCGCTTGATCGCGTCGGTGAGGAGCAGGTTGACCAGGCGGACGACCGGCGCCTCGGAGGCCTCGTCGGCCAGCTTGGCGATGTCCAGCTCCTCCTCCTCCTCGAGGAGCTCGAGCGCGGCCTCGTCGACCGTCGCAAGGTCGTCCATCACCTTCTTGAGCTCGATCTCGCGCGACGAGCCGAAGTAGCGGTCGATCGCCTCGAGGATCGCCTCCTCGGAGCTGACCACCGGCTCGACGCGATAGCCGGTCATGAAGGTGATCTCGTCCATCGCGAAGATGTTGGTCGGGTCCGACATCGCCACGGTCAGCGTGGCGCCGGTTTTGTTCACCGGTATCACGTTGTACTTGCGGGCCAGGTCGACGGGGATCACCTTGGCGACCGCCTCGTCGATGTCGAAATGGCGGAGGTTGATCGACGGCACGCCGTACTGGTGCGAGAGGCACTCGATGATGTCGTCCTCGGTGACGAAGGCGAGCCGCTGCAGCACCTCCCCGAGCTTGCCTCCCGACGTGCGCTGCTCCGCCAGCGCCTTGTCGAGCTGCTGGGGCGTTATGATCTGTGCCTTGACGAGGAGCTCACCGAGTTTGAGAGCCATCCGGGCCTGTGCCGCCTCCTGATCCGCGTGACGATTCTACCACCCCCGCCCACGGCCGCTCGACCTTCGTCAGGCTAGCGACGAGCGAGCCGAACGGCAACTCGGAGGAGATCCGGAGCAGGGTGTGCGGCGGCTCCGCGGTGACCCAGATCACGCTCTTCCCCTTCGACGCGAACAGGCCGCCCTCCTGGAAGCGGGGCTCGACGACGAAGGCCTCGACCTTCCCGATCTCCGTGGAGACCCGGCGGCGCTCGAGCACGGCGATCTGCATCGGGTACACCCTGTTGCCGGACTGCACAGTGATGGAGAACGTCCTGCCGACCTCGAGCGGCAGCGTGCGGATGTAGAAGATGGCGCCCAGCGTGTCCATCACCGGCGCCGGGGTGACGAGGGGGTCGCGCTCGCGGCCGTTCTTCCAGCGCCGCGCGGTCCCCGCGACCGGGTCGAACTCGACCCGCTCCTGGAGCGTGCGCTTTCCCTCGCGGTTGTCCTGTGTCGACAGCACCGCGGTCATGCGCGCCGGGTCGATGCGCGTTTCGAAGCGGTCGTCGATCTCGATGATCTTCGACACGAACGCCGACGACCTCGCGCGCATCGCAATGCGGTATGTCGGGTCGCCGGCGGGTTGGTGGGCCTCGATCACCATGGTGCCGCCGGTGATGCCGAGCCAGCTCATCTCCAGGGTGATCCGCTCGCCCTGCAGCATCCACGCGGGCATCTCCGCCGCCGCCGCTGCCGCCGCCGCCACCGCCGCGATCACTGCGATCCCCAGCAGTCTCATCGTGTCCTCCCGCCGCCCGCCGCGTCATCCGAGCAACGCAGCGAGGGCCGTCTCGACTTCCCCGACCGACACCTCGCCGGCACGCGCCGTCCGGGCGCGCCCGCGGCTTGCGTCGCCGGCGGCGCCCGTCACGGTGTGTACGCGCGCGCCGCGCGGGCCGTTGCGCCACGGGTCGCTGCTCAGGAAGATCGCCAGCGTCGGGGTGCCGAGCGAGGCCGCCAGGTGCACCGGCCCGGTGTCGCCGCCCACTGCGGCCGCCGAGCCCGCAAGGAGGTGCGCGAGCTCGGGGATGGTCGTGGGCGGCGAAACCTCGGCGGCGCCGCGGGAGGCGGCGACCACCTCGCGGGCGAGCGGCTCCTCACCGGGCCCGACCACCACCAGCGGCCGCCGGCCGGAGGCCGCGAGACGCTGCGCGAGCTCGCCGAAGCGCCGGGCCGGCCAGCATTTCCCACGCCGCCCGGCGGCCGGCAGCAGCGCCACGGTCGCCTCGTCGCGCGCCCCGCCGCCGCCCCCCCCGAGGAGGAACCGCCCGTCGGGCAACGCGCCGCACTCCGCCCGCACCCCGAGCGGCGCGAGCAGCGCGAGGTTCGCGTCGACGACGTGGCGCCGTTCCGGGTCCGGCGCGACCGTTTCGGTGTAGAACGCCCCCGCGACGCGCTCGCGCCGGTGACTGCCCGCGAAGCCGATGCGGCGCGGCACGCCGGCCAGCGCCGGCCAGAGCGCCGACTTCACCAGCCCCTGAGCGTCGATCGCGACATCGGCGGCGAAGGCGGCGATCGCCTCGCGGGCTGCGCGGACGGCGGCGCGGGTGGATCGCGCCAGCGGCGCCCGCCGCCACCGGCGGGTCGCGACGGGTATCGCCGCCGCGACCCCGGGGTGAGGCGCGACCAGCGGCAGGAACGGCTCCTCCACCACCCACGCGACCGCCGTCGGCGCCGCCGCGCGCCGCAACGCCGCCGCCAGCGGCCACGCGTGCACGATGTCGCCGAACGCCGAAAGCCTGGTGATCAGCACCCGCACGCGCGGAGTGTAGCGGGGAACCAGGCACCCGGTGCGTGCCGGCCCGCCACCCTACGTGATGCGGGCCACTACCGCGAGCAGCAGCTCCTCCAGGGCGCCGTGCGGCGGCTCGAGCTCGACGGCGAGCCAGGCGATGCGCGCGAGGTCGGCGGGCGGGAGCTTGACGGCGTCCTTGCCGGTGGCGATCGGGAGGGCGCCGAGGGCGGCGGCGCGGGCGAGGAGGGAGTCGAGCTCTGCGCGGGTGGGCGCGTGGTGGTCGGGGAACGAGTACGCCTCGGTGTACTCGGCGCCCAGCGCTCCGACGGCGGCGAAGAAGCGCTCTGGCGCGGCGATCGCGGCGAACGGCAGCACCCGGCGGCCGCGCAGCCACTCGACGGGGTGGCGCTCGCCGCCGAGCGCCACCTCCGTCGGGAGCAGGCGCAGCGCGACCAGAGGCAGCCCGGGGGCGTGGGCGGAGAGCAGCGGCAGCGCCGCGGCGACGGCGTCGCGATCGGCATTGACCGCCACGGCGAGGTCGGCGCGCGCGAGCGCGCCGGGACGCTCGCGTCGCGGTCGGTGCGCGCACAGTGGGTCCGTCGCGTCGAGGACGACGACGTCGAGGTCGCGGGCGAGGCGCCAGTGCTGGAACGCGTCGTCGAGCACGAGGACGCCGGCGCCGGCCGCGCGCACGGCGGCGGCGGCGCCGCGCACGCGGTCGGCGTCGACCACGATCGGCACGTCCGGGAGCAGGCGCGTGAGCAGCGCCGGCTCGTCGCCGATCTCGTCCCACGCCGGCGGCGGCGCGCCGGGGGCGACCAGGCGCGGTCGCGAATCGCGCCGGCGGTAGCCGCGGGTGAGGATCGCCGGCCGCGTTCCATGCCCGGCGAGGAAGCGTGCGATCGCCGCGACCAGCGGCGTCTTGCCGGTGCCGCCCATGGCGAGGTTGCCGACCGAGACCACCGGCACCGCCGCCCGGTGCGTCCGCAAGATCCCGCTCGCGTACAACCCCCGCGCCACCGCATTGACCCACTCCACGGCCCGATTCGCCCGCAAGAGGAGCGGCTTTCCGCCATCTCGGGCCACGGGCCACGGGCCGCGGGCCGCGCCTGTCATCCCAGGAACCGCTCCAGCGCGTCGACGGTGCGCGCCGTCGCGCCGGCATGCCGGAGCAGGAGCTGCCGGCCCGCCTCGCCGGCCGCGTGCGCCGCGGCGGCGTCGCCGAGCCACGCCGTGAGCGATCGCGTCAGCTCGCCCTCGTCGCGCACGATGCGGGCGGCGCCGGCCGCCGCGAACTCCTTGTAGATGCTGGCGAAGTTGCGCAGGTGCGGGCCGGTGAGCACCGGCACCCCGAAGCGCGCCGGCTCGATCGGGTTGTGGCCGCCGGTGCGCACCAGCGAGCCGCCGACGAACGCCACGGCCGCGAGCCGGTAGAGCGCGGCGAGCTCGCCGACGGTGTCGAGGACGACCGCGTCACACGGCCCGTCGGCGCCCGCGTCGAGCGCGGTGCGGCGGACGGCGCGCACGCCGGCGGCGGCGGCGAGCCGCAGGACGTCGCCCGAGCGGTCGGGGTGGCGGGGGGCGAGCAGCAGGAACGGCCGCCGCTGGGCAGGCTGCGCGAGGTGTGCGGCGATCACCGCCTGGTCCTCTCCCGCCATCGTCGACCCGGCGACCCAGATAGGGCGCGGTCCGGCGAGGCGGCGCAGCGCGTCGATCAGCTCGGCGTCGACTTCCTGCGTCGGCGCCGCGTCGTACTTGACGTTGCCGACGACCGCGATGCGCTCAGGCGGAATCCCGAGGGCGGCCAGCCGCGCGCTCTCCTCCTCGCCCTGCGCGAGGACCAGCGAGACCGGCCGCAGCAGCGGCGCCAGCGCCCAGCGCGCGGCGAGGTAGCCGCGGAACGAGGAGTCGGAGATGCGGGCGTTGACCAGCGCCACCGGGATGCCGCGCCGCCCGCAGCCGGCGAGCAGCTCGGGCCACAGCTCGGTCTCGACGAGCACGACCAGGCGGGGACGCGCGGCGTCGAGGCAGCGGCGGACGGGGCCGGGAAGGTCGACCGGGAACGGGATGACGGCGCTGACCGCGGGCTGCGCGGCGGCCATCGCGAGCCCGGTGGCGGTCGTCGAGGAGAGGAGCAGCGGGACCTCCGGGCGGCGGCTGCGGATCTCGAGGAGAATCGGGCGCGCCACCGCCACCTCGCCAACCGACACCGCCTGGATCCACACGCCGTGCTGCGGCAGCGGCGGCAGACCGCGCCCGAGCCGGTGTTTGAGCGGCGGCCGCTCGAGGCGCCGGCGCCGGTCCTCGAGCAGCAGCCACGGCGCGGCGACGCCGAGCGAAGCGGAGAGCAGGGCGCGGTAGAGCCAGAGGGCGGGCGGCGCCATCGCCGCAGTGTACCCGCAAACCGGCTGCGCACCGGCGGCCGCGGGCTATAATCCCCGCGGCCCAACGCCGCACCGGCGGGGCGCGTATACGCTCGAGGAGGACGGAGATTGGGATGGGTCTGCTGCGTGTCTTCACCCGGCGCGACGTGAGCGAGCAGCGAGACGACCGCGAGCTCGCCGCAGCCGCGCGGACGGGCGACGAGTGGGCGTTTGCGGAGCTGGTCCGCCGCCATCAGGTCGGGGTGCGCCGCTGCGCGGCCAGGATCCTCGCCGACGCGGAAGAGGCCCGTGACATCGCCCAGCTCGCGTTCGTCCGTGCCTGGGAGAGCCTCTCGCGCTACGACCCGACGTGGTCGTTCTCCACGTGGGTGTACCGGATCGCCACCAACCTGGCGATCGACGTGCTGCGCTCGCGCGACTCGCGCGAACGGACGCACAGGGCGCAGCTCCGGCTGGTCGGCGACAGCGTGCAGCCGGAGGCGCCGCGGCGCGTCAGCGAGGGCGAGGTGCAGCGCATCTTCGGCGAGCTCGCCGAGCGCCTGACGCCGTCGCAGCGCGCCGCCTTCGTCCTGCGCGAGGTGGAAGGGCACGAGACCTCCGAGGTCGCCCGCGCGCTGGGGTGCAGCGAGGCGACCGTGCGCAACCACGTGTTCCAGGCGCGCGCCGTGCTGCGCCGCGAGCTGGCGGCGCGCTACCCCGAGTACCTGCCGCGCGGAGGCGGCCGATGATGGAGTGTCGCGAGACGGCGGAGCTGCTCGGCGCGTACCTCGCGCTCGAGCTCGAAAGGCCACGGGAGCTGGCGGTGCGCGCCCACCTCGAGGGGTGCGGCGCCTGCCGAGCCGCGCTTGCCGCCGCCGAGCCGGGGGCGGCGCTCGCGCTCGCGCTCGGAGCGGTGAGCGTGCCCGAGGACCCGGAGTTCGCGGCCGGCGTGCTCGCCGGGATCCGCCAGCGCCGTGTCGAGGGCCGGCTGGCGCACCTCCGGCGACGCGTGCTGACGGCGGCCGCCGCGCTGCTCGTCGCGGTGCTCGGCGGGTGGGCGCTGCTCGGCCGGCGGCCGGCGGCGCCGCCGGCGGCGGTCGCCGCCAGGGCCGAAGCGGCGCCGGCGGCGGTCGAGCCGGCGTTCCTCGAGGTCGAGGGCGAGGGGATCCGCTTCTACGAGCTCGTGGCCGACGCGCCGGTCGGCTCGGCGCAGGGGGCGGTCAAGGTCGCCTTCATCGTCGATCCGCGTCTGGAGCTCTAGGGTGCGGGCGCTCTCCGGCGCGTTGGCACTGGCGGTGTGCGCCCTGGCGGCGGCCGCCCAGGCGCGGGAGATCCGGGCGTTCTCGATAAAGCACCGACCCGTGCGCGAGCTTCCAACGCTCGTCGAGCCCCTGCTGTCGCCGAGCGGCAGCTTCACCATCCAGCCGCAGTTCAACCTGCTCACCGTTCAGGACACTCCGGAGGCGATCGACCGTGTCGCCAGGTTCCTGGATGCATGGGACGTGCGGCCATCGGTGTACAAGGTGCGCATCAGCGTCCTCCTTGGCACCGCCGTGCCTTCCGCGAAGGCGTCGGAGAGCGGCCAGAGCCCGCTCGGGGGCGAGCTGCTGAAGGTATTCCACTTCACGTCGTACCGCGAGATCGAGACCGTTCAGGTGACGGCCGCGGACGGTGCCGCCATCGAGGCGGCCGTCGGCGACCCGTACCACCTGCGGTTCACGCTGCGGACGGTCCCCGGCGACCCGACGCGGGTCCAGCTCTCCCAGCTCGAGGTGTCGCGCCGCCAGCAGGTGGTCAGCGGCGGCGGCATGGCGCTGCGCCCGGTGCTGCGCACCACCGTGAGCCTTGAGATCGGGCAGACGGCGGTGGTGGGCGCGGCGCGCGCGGAAGGCGCGAGCGAAGGGCTCGTCCTGGTCATGGGGGTCACGCGGGAGCCGTCGCAGTGACGGAGTTCGTGGCGCGCGTCGGCACGCCGGACGGGGCGGTCCTGCTGGAGCGCCACCGCGCGGGGAGCGCGGACGCGCTCAAGCGCGAGCTCGAGGCGCGCGGCCTGCACGTCTTCCAGGTGCGCGCCGCGGGCGGACGCTTGCGCATTCCGCTGCTGCGGCGGGAGAAGCTCGACCCGCTCGACTTCCTGGTGTTCAACCAGCAGCTCGCGACGCTGCTGCGCGCCGGCATACCGGTGCTCCAGTCGCTCGAGCTGCTGCAGCGCTCGCAATCCAGCCCGTTGTTCCGCGAGGTGCTCTCGCGCGTGCTCGAGGAGGTGCGCAGCGGCGTATCGCTCTCGGACGCTTTCGGCGGCCAGGGCGACCTGTTCCCGCGGCTCTACTCGGCGACGCTGCTCGCCGGCGAGCGCTCGGGCGACCTGGTGGCGGTGCTCGACCGCTACATCGCGTACCAGCAGATGATGGAGGCCGTGCGCCGGCGCGTCTCGACCGCCCTGACCTACCCCGCGGTGCTGCTGGCGATGTCGTTCGGCCTGGTCGTGCTGCTGATGACCTACGTGATCCCGCGCTTCGCGGAGTTCTACGTCGGCTTTGCCGGGGAGCTGCCGTTCGCCACCGCGGTGGTGATGGGGCTGGCGAACTGGCTGAGCGCGAACATGGTCTTCCTCGCGCCGGCCGCCGCGGTTGGGGTCTGGCTGCTGCGCCGGTGGGCGCGCACCGACGCGGGGCGTTTCCGTCTGGATCGCGCGCGGCTGCGCATCCCTTTCATAGGAAAGATATTCCATCTGTTCTCGCTGTCGCAGTTCGTGCGTTCGCTGGCGACGCTGCTGGCCGGTGGCACGCCGCTGGTCACCGCCCTCGAGGTCGCGATCTCGACGGTCACCAACCGGGCGGTGAGCCAGCCGCTGTCGCACGTGCCCGGCCGGGTGCGCGAGGGGCAGGCGCTGTGGTCGTCGCTGTCGGCGACGCACCTCTTCCCCGAGCTGTCGCTGGCGATGGTGCAGGTCGGCGAGGCCACCGGGGCGCTGGAGGCGATGCTGTTCAACGTCAGCCGTTTCTACGACGAAAGCATCGAGGTGCGGCTGGGTCGCGTGGTGTCGCTGATCGAGCCGCTGGTGCTCGTGATGATGGGCGGCATCATCGCGACGCTCCTGCTGTCCGTGTACATGCCGATGTTCACGATGCTGCAGAAGGCGCAGTGAGGATGGGATGAGCGAGCCTCTGACCGCGATGGCGCAGAAGTACCTGAAGGGCGGCGGCCGCGAGGAGGAGGACCTCGAGCGCGCCCGTTCGCTGGCGCAGCAGCTCTCCCTGCCGCTCGACGAGCTGACGGAGTTCCGCGGCGAGCCGGAGCTGTTCCGGCAGATCCCGGTCGAGGTGATGCTGCGCTACCAGTTCGTCCCGCTGCACCGCCAGGGCGATGTCGTGGTGGTGGCGATGGCCGACCCTTCGAGCATGCTGCTGGTCGACGAGGTGGAGCTGGCGCTCGGCGCGCCGGTGGAGATCCGGGTGGCGCCGGCGGGAAAGATCGCCGAGATCCTCGAGAAGTCCGAGTCGACGCAGCGGGTGCTCGACGAGGCGACCGAGGACTTCCGCATCCAGCTCGTGCAGGAACGCGAGGACGGCGAGGAGGCGCTGTCGATCGACCGCCTCACCTCCGACACCTCGCCGATCATCAAGCTCGTCGACACCATCATCTACAACGCGATCCAGCGCCGCGCCTCCGACATCCACGTCGAGACGCGCGACCGCGAGGTGCTGATCAAGTATCGCATCGACGGCGTCCTGTACCTGGCGATGGAGCCGATCGACAAGCGCCACCACTCGACGATCATCTCCCGCATCAAGGTGATGTCCGAGCTCGACATCGCCGAGAAGCGCGTGCCCCAGGACGGCCGCTTCAAGCTGCGGCTGAAGGGGCGCACGATCGACTTCCGTGTCTCGATCATGCCCACAGTGCACGGCGAGGACGCGGTCATCCGCATCCTCGACAAGGAGTCGGCGAACAAGGAGTTCCGCACCCTCAACCTGGACGTCCTCGGCCTCGACGAGGACACCAAGCGCAAGCTCCGGAAGTTCATCCGCGAGCCGTACGGGATGGTGCTGGTGACCGGGCCGACCGGTTCCGGCAAGACCACGACGCTGTACGCCTGCCTCTCCGAGATCCAGTCGGTCGAGGACAAGATCGTCACCATCGAGGATCCCGTCGAGTACCTGCTGCCCGGGATCACGCAGATCCCGGTGAACGAGAAGAAGGGGCTCACGTTCGCGCGCGGCCTGCGCTCGATCCTGCGGCACGACCCGGACAAGGTCATGGTCGGCGAGATCCGCGACGAGGAGACGGCGCAGATCGCCGTCCAGTCGGCGCTCACCGGCCACCTCGTGTTCACCACCGTGCACGCCAACAACGTGGTCGATGTGCTCGGCCGCTTTCTCAACATGAACGTCGACCTCTACAACTTCGTGTCGGCGCTCAACTGTGTGCTGGCGCAGCGCCTCGTGCGCCGCATCTGCCCGGGGTGCAAGCGGCCGGCGGTGCTCCCGCCGCACGTCATCGAGGAGTCCGGGCTGCCGCCCGAGCTGGTCCGCGGCGTGACGTTCTACGAGGGGGTCGGCTGCATCGAGTGCAACGGCACTGGGTTTCTCGGGCGCACCGCGATCTGCGAGCTGATGGACCTGTCGGACAACATCCGCGCGCTGATCCTCGACCGCCGCCCGGCAGCCGAGATCAAGCACGCGGCGAAGGCCGAGGGGATGAAGTTCCTGCGCGAGTCGGCGCTGGAGCGCGTGTTCGCCGGGGTGACCACCCTGCGCGAGGTCAACAAGGTGACGTTCGTCGAATGAGGCTGGCCCACCTGCTCCGCACGCCGCCGCCGCCGCACGCGTTCGCGCTCGGCGCCGATTCGCTCGCCTACGGCCGCATGGGCCGGGACCGCCAGGGGCTCGACCGCGTCGAGTCGGCGCCGCTCGACGAGACGTGGAGCGAGCTCGGCCCGGTCGGGCTGCTGCACATCGACGGCGAGCGGCTGGCCGCCGCGCTGGACGGTGTGCTCGGGCGGCTCGAGAAGCCGCCGGCGCGCGCCTCCCTGGTCGTACCGAACGCATGGATGCGCAGCATCGTGCTCGACGTCGAGAACCTGCCGCGCGCCCGCGGCGAGGCCGAGGACGTGCTGCGCTGGCGGCTGAAGAAGCTGCTCCCGTGCCGCCCCGAGGAGGTCCGCATCGACTGGCTGCCGGCCGGAGCGAGCGGTCGCATCCTGGTGCTGCTCGCCCTCGAGAAGCCGCTGGCCGACGTGGAGGATGCGTTCGCCGCCCGCGGCGTCCATGCCGGCCGGATCGAGACCTCGGCGCTCGCGCTCACCACCCTGCTGCCCCCCGAGAGCGAGGCGGCGGTGCTGGTCACCGGAGAGGGCCGGACGCTCGCCCTTGTGCTCGTGGTGGCGGGGCGGATCGCGCTGCTGCGCCAGAAGTTCCTGCCGCCCGACCGCGCCGCCGCGGAGGCGTTCGGCGTGCGCGAGCTGGCCCGCACGATGCAGCACGCGCGCGAGCGCGAGGGGACGAACGGCACGCTCAACGTCTGGGTCGCCTCGCCCAACGAGGCGCTCGTCGGCTTCATCGCCGACTGGTCGGCGCAGCAGCAGGGCGTGGTGATGCACCGCCTGGCGCTGGGCGCCGGCCGCGTCCCCGACGCGCCGGGTGTCGACCCCGTGCGGGTGTGGTCGCTGCTCGCGACGATGTGGCAGGGAGGCCGGTGATGCAGCGCCCGAACCTCGCCGCCCGCCCGTTCCTCGACACACGGCCCGTGGTGGTTGCCGGCGCCGCCCTCGCCGTGCTGGCCGCCGTGCTGACGGTGCTGTCGCTGGCGAGCTACCTCTCCGAGCGGGTCGAGGAGACGCAACTGGCCGTCGCCGTGCGCGACCTCGACGGGCAGGCCCGCCAGCTCCAGGCCGAGGTGGCGGCGCTCGACCGCCGGCTCGCGGCGGCCCCGTGGAAGCGGCTCAAGGCGGAGACCGCCTCGATGCAGCGTCTCGTCGTGCAACGCACGCCGCTGTGGACCACGCTGTTTGCCGATCTCGAGCGCGTGATGCCGTGGGACACCCGGCTGCTCTCGATCACGCCGCAACCCGGCGACGCAGGCGAGATCGTGGTCGCGCTCACGGGCGTCGCCGCGGACCGCTCGGCGTGGCTCAAGCTGCTCGGCCGGCTGTTCTCCGACCCGCGCTTCTCCGACCCGACCCCGCGCAGCGAGGAGGCCCCCGGGGAGCGGAACGCGGCCGGGTTCAAGTTCACCCTGACGGTGCGCTACTGGCCGGGGGGGCGTCCGTGAGCTCGCGCTCCGCCTGGGTGCGGCTGTGGTGGGTGTGGGCGGCGCCGGCGGCGCTGCTGGCGGCGAACCTGGTGTGGCTGCTCGGCGTCCGCGGCGCGCTCGGACGCGGCGCGCAGCTCGTTCGGCAGCGCGATGCGAGCGCCGCGCGGGTCGCCGAGCTCACGAGGCAGCGCACGGCGCTCACCGGCGCGAGCGCGGCCCTCGCCGCGCTCGAGAGCGACCTCGGGACGCTGCGGCAGGAACGCCTCGGCTCGATGCGGGAGCGCCTGGTGGCGTTCCTGGTGGACGTCAACAGGCGCACGAGCGCCGCCGGGCTGCGGCCCGACCGCGTCGCCTACACCGCCGAGGCCGACAAGAAGACGGGTCTCGTGCATTTCTCGGCGATCTTCGTCGTCAGCGGCACGTACGAGGAGGTCAGGCGCTGCGTCAGCCTGCTCGAGAGCTCGCCGCAGTTCGTGGTGGTCGAGCGTCTGGCGGTGCGCAGCGAGGACGGCATCGACTCGCTCGCGGTCGAGGTGCAGCTCACGGTCGGCACCTACTTCGTCGACGCCGACACCGGGATGCTGCGCCAGCTCGGTATCGAGGAGCTGCCGCGACCGGCGGCGGGCGAGGGCACGCCCCCGCGCGGCGCCGGCGCTGCCGCCGCCGCGGAGGGCGCCGCCGCCGTCTCCACCGCGCCGCCGACCGACTTCTCGGACGTCGACGCGCGCGTGCTCGAGGATCTGCGCGCCGCCGCGGCCGGGCTCGCGGACGGCGAGAGCGACGCGGACGCCGACGTGTTCATGCCGCCCGCGGCCGAGGCGGCGCCGCGGCGCGACCGCGGCCGCCCGGCGAACGAGCGGCGGTCGCGCTCCGACGCATTCATGGCGCAGGTGGGCCGGCGGGAGGTGTCGCGTGGCCGCTAGGACCGATCCCCGCAAGGTCTCCTACCTCGCGGTGCTGCTCGTGGTGCTCGCCGTGGTGGTGGCCTACCGGCTGAAGCCCGCGCTGGTCGAGAACGTCGTCGGCGGGTCCGCCGCTCCTCCCGGCACGGTCGGCGACTACGACGTCCCCAGTCTCGGCTGGAGCGCCTCCGAGGAGCCGGCGAAGATCGAGGGCGGCGGCGCGCGCAGCCTGTTCACCTACGGGCCGCCGCCGACCCCGACGCCCGACCTGCGGCCCACCCCGACGCCGCCGCCGACGCTGCCGCCCCGGCCCTACGTGCCGCCCACGCCGGCCGGCATCGAGGTCGAAGGCGGGAAGCGGCTGCCGCCGCCGCCGGCGTTCTCCATGACGTTCCTCGGCTGGCTCGGCCCCGACCGCCAGCCGATCGGGGTGTTCCGCGACGGCGGCGAGATCGTGGTGTTCGCTCGCGGCGACACCGTCAAGAACCGCTTCATCCTGCGCGAGGTGGGCCCGAGCAGCGTGACTGTCGGTTACGTCGGGTACCCCGCCAACGTGACGAAGAAGGTACCGCTCTCCCAGTGAGGCGAACGATGACGCGACGAACGACCCTGCTCCTGCTGCTCCTCCTCGGCTCCCTGACAGGGTGCCAGACGTACCGGCACACGCGCCAGGCAAGCGAGGCCGCCGCGCTCAAGAACTGGGACGCCGCGGTCTACCACTACCTCGAGGCCACGGCGCTCGATCCGACCAACCCGCGCCTGCGAATGGAGCTGCAGCGGGCGCGCATCCGCGCCGGCGAGGAGCACTTCCGACTCGGCCTGCGCTTCCGCGATGCCGGCGACCTGCGGCGCGCCGAGCAGGAGTTGGCGCTCGCGGTCCAGCTCGACCCCACCCACCAGTACGCCGAGGTGGAGCTCGGCAAGGCGCGCAGGGACCTCGCGATTCTGGAGCAGCCGGGAGGCCAGACGAAGCTCGAGGCGATGAAGCAGGCTGCTTCCGAGATGAAGGTCAAGCCGCCGCTGCTCGACCCGAAGTCCAAGGAGCCGATGAGCCTGTCGTTCCCCAACCCGACCAACGTCAAGGACATCTACTCGGCGCTCGGGCAGGCGTTCGGGATCAACGTGGTGTACGACCCGCGCCTGAAGGACAACAAGATCACGATCGACCTGCGCGACGTCACCGCGGAGCGCTCGCTCGAGATGGTGATGCAGGCGGCCGGCCACTTCTACAAGGTGCTCGACGAGGGCAGCGTGATCATCGTCGAGGACACGCCGCAGAACCGCCGCGATTACGAGGACCTCGTGGTGAAGACGTTCTTCCTCTCCAACGCCGACGTCAAGGACGTCAACAACTCGATCCGCGCGCTCATCGACGCACGCCGGCTGTCGGTGAACGAATCGCTCAACTCGCTGGTGATCCGCGATACCGCCGACAAGGTGGCGATCGCCGAGCGGCTGATCGCCGCCAACGACAAGTCGCGCGCCGAGGTGCTCATCGACGTCGAGCTGATCCAGGTCGACGCCAGCAAGCTGCGCGACATCGGGATGTCGCTGTCCAGCTATACGTTCCCTGTCACCCTGAATCCGGAGCCGATCACCGGCTCGGCGACCAACCGGGTGCCGCTGGATCAGCTCAGCAGCATCACCCGGTCGATGTGGGGGGTGGTCGTCCCCAACGTCACGGTCAGCCTGGTGAAGTCGGCGGGCGAGGCGGAGACGCTGGCGCAGCCGCAGCTCCGCATCACCGAGGGCGAGAAGGGCAACCTGGTGATCGGCGACAAGGTGCCGATCCCGACCACGACGTTCAACACCTCCCAGACGGTGGGCGGCAACGTGGTGCCGGTCACCGCGTTCCAGTACCAGGACGTCGGCATCAAGATCGACGTCGAGCCGCGCGTGCACCACAACAACGAGGTCACCCTCAAGCTCCAGGTCGAGGTGTCCGAGCTCGGCGAGAACGTGCGCGTCGCGGAGGGGCAGTTCCAGCCGAAGATCGGGACGCGCACGATCTCTTCGACGATCCGCCTGAAGGACGGCGAGACCTCGCTCCTGGCCGGGCTTTTCAAGTACAGCCGGCGCGAGGACCAGGCGGGGATCCCCTGGCTCTCCGATATCCCCGGGATCGGCGGGCTGTTCCGCTCCAACTTCTCGGAGATCAAGAAGAGCGACCTCATCCTGACGCTCACCCCGCACATCGTCCGCAACCCCGACATCACCGAGGAGGACCTCGCGCCGCTGTGGGTCGGCACGGAGAACCGCATCACGATCTTCGGCAACTCGCCCAAGGTGCAGTCGCGGGCATCCAGCGAGTTTGCCGAGCGCTCGGGGTCGCCCGGGTACGGCGTCCGCTCGTACACCCCTCCAGAGTCCGAGCCGGTCGAGGAGGAGCCGGTCGTCGAGGAGCCGCAGGAGCAGCCGCCCGTGCAACCCGAGGACCGGCGCCGCCGGCTGACTTTCCCGCGGCCGCCGTCGGCCAGCCAGCCGCAGACCAACCCGACCGGCGGCACGCCGGACGACACCGACTCGCTCGCGAGCGCCGCCGTCGACGCTGCGCCGGCGGCCGCGGCGCCCGCCGGCGCGGCGGCCGCCGCGCCGTTCCCCGCCGACACCGCCCAGCTCACGCGGCTCTCCTTCTACCCGGCGCGGCTGCCGGTGAAGGTCGGCGGCGAGGCCACCTTGACGGTCGTCCTCGACCCCGGCGCCGCCGGGGTGTCGAGCCCGGTGCACGTCGCCTACGACCCCGCCCGCCTGCGGGTGACCCGCGCCGAAGGCGGCGAGCTCGGCGGCGAGCGCGGGCCGATCAAGGTGACGGCCACGCACACGCCGGCGCTCGGCTGGGTGACGCTGACGTGGCAGGGCACCGCGCTGACCAGCGGCACCGTGCTCCGCCTCACCGTCACGCCGCTGGCGCTCGGCGAGCTGCCGGTGATCCTCGCGGGGCCGGTCGGGGACATCGTCTCGGTCCCCGGCACGGTGGTGTCGCTCCCCGGCGCGCCGCCGCCGGCGGCGGAGCAGTGACAGCCGTGCCGCGCGTCTCGGCGCTCGCTGGTGCGGGGACCCGGGCACGCGCCAGGGCGCTCGGTGGGTGGCCCGTGGCCCGTGCCCCGTGGCCCGCGAGCAGGCTGCGGCGGTGGATCGGGTCACGGGTCGCGGACCACGGACCACGGGGGTTCACGCTCGCCGAGCTGGTGATGGTGGTGGCGATGCTCTCGATCCTGGCGGCGGTGGCGCTGCCGACCGCGCGCTTCACCATGCGGCGCGAGCGCGAGGCGGAGCTCAGGCTGGCGCTGCGGCAGATGCGGACCGCGATCGACGAGCACAAGCGGCTGGCCGACCAGGGGATGATCCAGGTCGAGCTGGGCACCGAGGGGTATCCGAAGGAGCTCGAGCGGCTGGTCGAGGGCGTCGAGATCGTCGGCCAGACGACCAAGCGCAAGTTCCTCCGCCGCATCCCGATCGACCCGATGACCGGAAAGGCGGAGTGGGGGATGCGCTCGTACCAGGACGAGCCGGAGTCGACGTCGTGGGGAGGGCAGAACGTGTACGACGTCTACTCGCTCTCCGAGGCGACCGCGCTCGACGGCACGAAATACAGGGATTGGTAGCCATGCAACGCGTGCAAGGATCTGCCCCGACGTGTGAACGCAAACGCGCTGCGGCGCTCGATCCGTGGCCCGTGGCCCGTGGTCCGTGGCCCGCTGGCACCGGGCAGCGGCTGGTCGGGTCACGGGTCACGGGCCGCGGGCCACGGGGGTTCACCCTCATCGAGCTGATCGTGGTGATGGCGATCATCGGCATCCTCGCCACGATCGCGGTGCCGGCGATGCGCACGGCGCCGATCCGGGCGCGCGAGGCGGCGCTCAGGGAGAACCTCTACCAGATGCGCTCGTGCATCGACCAGTTCCACGCCGACCGCGACCGCTACCCGGCGTCGCTCGAGGAGCTGGTCGAGATGGGCTATCTGCGGTCCGTTCCCAACGACCCGATCACGCGCAACCCCGACTGGGTCACCGAGGTCCCGGAGATCACCGGCGAGGAGACCGAGCTGGAGAGCGAGATGGGCGCCGGCACCGGGATCATCGACGTGCACTCGGCCTCCGAGGAGACCGCGCTCGACGGCAGCCGCTACTCGGACTGGTAGCCGTGCCCCGCTTTCCCGCGCCCCCCGCGCATCGACTCGGCACTCGCAGCCGGGCGCTCGAACCGTGGTCCGCAAACCCTGGACGATCGCCTCTCGGGCCACGGGTCACGGGCCACGGGCCACGATCCTCCCAAGCCGGTTTCACCATGGTCGGCGTCATCGTGCTGATGGCGCTGATGGCGATCGCGCTCACCGTCGCGGTGCAGACCGCGACGTTCCACAAGCGGCGCGAGAACGAGATGGAGCTGATCTTCCGCGGCGAGCAGTTCGTCGAGGGGGTGCGGCTGTTCCGCGGTCGCAACGGCCGCCTGCCGCTGACGCTCGACGAGCTGGTCAAGGCCAACCCGCGTGCGATGCGCAAGAAGTGGCTCGACCCGGTGACCGGGAAGTTCGACTGGGTGCCGGTGTTCGCCGGCCAGGGCGGGCAGCAGGTGGCCGGTGGCGCGGGCGGCGGCCAACCGCTTGCTACGCCCGTGCCGACGGCGGCGCCGACGCCGCGCCCCGACGACGAGGACGAGGGCGGTGACGGCAGCGGGAGCGGAGGCCGCCGGCGCGGCGGCGGCAACCAGGGCGAGGCCGCCTTCCCCGCCACCGACGCGCGGGGGCCCATCGTCGGCGTCCATTCCCGTTCCCGCGAGGAGTCGATCCGCGTCCGCGACGGCCGCTCCCGCTACAGCGACTGGAACTTCACGCTCGAGCAGAACCAGCAGGGCCAGCGCGGCGCCCAGGGCCAGCAGCCCCAACCCACCCCAAGGCGATAGATAGCAGACATCGGCCCGCGGACGCGGGCCGATGTCGCTCTTTTGTCGCTTGGACGCCGGGCGGCGCGCTGCCCGCTTCGTCGGTCACGGAGTCTTCGGAGCAGGCGCTCGGCGGCGCGCTCGGGTACCAGTCGTGCGCCGCGACCGCGGAGGTCGCCCTTGAGGACTGCCAGACACGTCGACCACGTGGTCCTGAATGTCGAGGGCGCGTGAAGGCGGCACGAGGAGGTTGCCGACCCGCTCGATGAAGAAGTCCCTGACGACAGCGAAGTCGCGCGGGCCTTCGCCGGGAAGCGGCGCTTCCCGCTCGGCGTCGTCGAAGTACGTGAGCGCGCGCAGCAGCAGGGTGTCGTTGACCTCGCTGCGATACACGGTGCGAATCGCGGCCAGGCATTCGGCGATCCCCAGCCGCTGCCTCTGCAGCATCACATAGAGGTCGAAGAAGTCGCGGCGCAGCCCCCGGTCAAGGATGGCGTGCAGCTTCGTGGCGAGGATCCCGGCGACCGTCAGCCGTTGCTGCTCGACGTACGGCACGAGCCTGTCGAGGACGAACACGGAGACCTTCACGCCATCCCACAGCAGGTGGACCGTGCCCCGCTCCTCCTCGATCACCTCGACGGTACCCGTGCCGCGGAGTCTTTCCAGCACTGCTTCCAGGTTCGCGGGGGTGTCGACGCCAAGGTCGACGTCGCGGCTCGGCCGGTAGGGCGCGAAGCAGCGCACCGCCTGCCCGCCGATGACGAACCAGAACGGCAGCTCGGCGAGCGCCTGCGCGAGCTCCGGCGGGATCACCTGCGACGGCGGGTAGGCAGCGCCGCTCATTCGACCCCGCGCGCCCGTAGCACGGCTCGAAGCAGCCCCTTGCTCCGTGGCCGCCAGCCGCTCACCCTGTCCGCCTGATAGAGGTCGAGCCACGGCAGCCCCGCGGCGAAGCTCACCGCATCGAGGCTGCCGTAGTTGAAGCAGTAGAGAACGACCTGGTGGCCGGGTACGCTGCCCCTCGGGTCGAGGTTGTAGAGCGCTCTGCGCACCGCGGGCGGCAACCTGTCGACACGGTAGCTGTGGCCCTCGCCGCGCGCGAGGAAGTCGTAGACCGTCGCGCGCGATGGCGGGCGCACACCGGCGTGGCGGCACGACTGCTGGAGCCGGTGGAGGACCTCGGCGGTGCGAGGTCGCTCCTGACCAAGCAGCAGCGCACGCAGCTCGCGAAGCGCGGCCGGTGCGATCCGTCTTCCGCCCGCATCCGAGCGTCTGCCGCGACGCCTGCCTGTCCCGATGCGGCTCTCCGCGCGAGCGAAGGAAGAGGCCAAGTCGAAATCGGACATCGACCGTAATTCTAGACGAAACTATACATAACGCAACACATGCTCAGTCGTTGATGCCAGGCCCGTCCCGCGCGGACATGGGCGATGTCGCTCCGGTATACTCTCCCGCCTATGGCGCGCGGACCGGTCGTGATCGTCGAGCCCCTGCCCGAGGCCGCCACCGTCGCCGTCGGCGCATGGGTGCGCGGCGGGTCGGCGCAGGAGCCGCGCGAGGTCGAGGGGATCACCCACGTGATCGAGCACCTGCTGCTGCGGCGCACCGCCCACCGGTCGCCGGAGCAGGTGTCGGAGCTGATCGACTCGCTCGGCGGCGGCGTCGACGCGTTCACCACCCGCGAGACGTGCGCGCTCACCGCGCACGTTCCCGCCGAGCGCTGCGACGAGGCGCTCGAGCTGTTGCTCGACGCGATCTTCGACCCGGAGTTCCTGCCCGATGACCTCGAGGTGGAGCGCGGCGTGATCGCGGCCGAGTTCGAGATGGTGCAGGACTCGCCCGCCGAGGTGGCGGCCGAGAACGCGCTGCTCGCCTGCTGGGACGGTCACCCGCTGGCGCGCCCGGTGCTCGGCCGCCGGCAGGTGGTGCGGCGGCTGCGCAGCAAGGACCTCTCGCGCTTCCACCGCCAGCGCTTCACCGCCGACGGGCTCGTGCTGGTGGCGGCCGGGCCGGTGGACCGGGCCGCGATCGAGCGGCGGGTGGCGAAGCTTCCGTCCGGTTCGTGGCGGCCGCGCGCGATGGCGGCGCCGGGGTGGCGGCCGGGCGTGATGGTCGAGGAGCGCGAGGGGCTCGAGCAGCTCTACGTCAACCTCGTGCTTCCCGGGCTGCCGGCGGACCACCCGGAGATCATGACGCTCGGGGTGCTGCAGCAGCTCCTCGGCGAGGGCAACTCGAGCCGGCTGTTCCGCGACCTGCGCGACCGCCTCGGCCTGGTGTACGACGTCGGCACCGCCTCGTACTGTACGTCGCTCGCCGGCGTCCTCGAGGTGACGTTCTCGTGCCCGGCGCGGCAGGCGGCGCCGACGTGGGACGCGGTGCTGCGGGTGCTGCGCGAGCTCGGCACCGGCGCCGTCACCGCCCACGAGGTGGCGCTCGCGAAGGATGCCCTCACCGCCGGCGTGGTGCTCGGCGCCGAGGGCACCGACGCGCTGATGGACGCGCACGCCGGCGAGTTCCTGGCGCGCGGGCGGCGCTTCGACGCCGGCGAGCTGAAGCGCGAGATCGCCGCCGTGACCCTCGAACGGGTGCGCGATCTCGCCCGCTCGCTGGTGCGCCTGGACGCGCTCGCCGGCGCGGTGTGCGGCCCGCGCGGCGCCGCACTCGCGCCCGCGAGCGTGCCGCGGAGGGCGGCGTGAGCGAAGGCGCGGCGGTGGTCGAGGTGCTGGTGCGGCGGCTGCCGCATGCCC
This sequence comes from uncultured Thermoanaerobaculia bacterium, assembly GCA_964594125.1. Classification (GTDB taxonomy): domain Bacteria; phylum Acidobacteriota; class Thermoanaerobaculia; order Thermoanaerobaculales; family Thermoanaerobaculaceae; genus CAVRZJ01. The sequence goes on from CAZQLL010000013.1 coordinate 69,290, forward strand.
AGGGGCTGCCGCTGCCGGCGTTCGCGACCGCCGGCGCCTCTGGCGCCGACGTCTGCGCGGCGGTCGCGGACGTGCTGGTGCTCGCACCGGGGGCGCGCGCGGCGGTGCCGACCGGCCTCGAGATCGCGGTGCCGGCCGGGTTCGAGGTGCAGGTGCGGCCGCGCTCGGGGCTGGCGCTGCGCCACGGCGTGACCGTCGCCAATGCGCCGGGGACCGTCGACTCGGACTATCGCGGCGAGGTCAAGGTGATCCTGGTCAATCTCGGGTCGGCGCCCTACGAGGTGCGGCGCGGCGAGCGCGTCGCGCAGCTCGTGGTCGCGCCGGTGGCGGCGGCGCGCTTCTGCGAGACCGCGAGCCTGCCGGCCACGGCGCGGGGCGCCGGCGGTTTCGGCTCCACGGGAGCGTAGCGGTGCGCGCCACCGTCCTCGCCTCGGGCTCCGCCGGCAACGCGCTGCTGGTCGAGTCGGTCGGTGCGTGCGTGCTGATCGACTGCGGGCTGTCGTTGCGCACGCTGCAGCAGCGCATGCGCGCGCTCGGGCTGGAGCCGGACTGCATCGACGCGGTGCTGGTCACGCACGAGCACGGCGACCACGTGCGCGGCCTGGCGATGGTGCTGCGGCGGCTTCGCGTGCCGGCGCTCGCCACCGCCGGTACCGCGGCGGCGCTGGCGCTGCCGGGGGTGGAGGCGGGGCTCGCCGCCGGCCGGCCGCTGCGCATCGGGGGCCTTACCGTGCTGCCTGTCGCGACCAGTCACGATGCCGCCGAGCCGGTCGGGTTCGTCGTCGACGACGGGATCAGCAGCGTCGGTGTCGTCACCGACACCGGGTTTCTGGCGCCGGCGGTGATCGAGCGGCTGGCCGGCTGCAGCGCGCTGCTGCTGGAGTGCAACCACGACCCCGACATGCTGCGGCTGGGGCCGTACCCGTGGCCGCTCAAGGAGCGCATCCTGTCGCGCACCGGCCACCTGTCGAACACGCAGGCGCGCGACGCGGTCGAGGTGCTGGCGCACGCCGGCCTCGAGGCGGTGGTCGGGATGCACCTGTCGCGCGAGAACAACCTCCCGGCGCTGGTCCGCCGGGAGCTGGAGCGGCCGCTGGCGGGCAGCGGCATCTTCGTCGCGGTGGCCGACCAGGACGTGCCGGTGCAGGTGGAGGTGGGCCGGCGGCCCGCGGCCGCCGCCGGCGGGAGGGTGTAGGCTTCCCGCTGCGGGAAGAACGGAGGGCGGGATGCTCGTGGAAGCCAGGATCAAGCTGAAGAGCGAGGTGCTCGACCCCCAGGGCGAGGCGATCCGCCGCGTCCTCACCGGCCTCGGTTACGGAGAGGTGACGCAGGTGCGGGTCGGCAAGCTGATGCTGCTCGAGGTGGCCGGCGGCGACGCCGAGGCCGTCCGGCAGCGGGTCGAGGCGGCGTGCCGCGAGCTGCTCGCCAACCCGGTGATCGAGGACTTCGAGGTGAGAATCCCATGAAGAGGGGGGGCGCCGTGGACCGGGGACCCGGGACCGCAGGACGAAGCGCCGGCGCGATCCCGGCGCCGCGCACCGTCGGGGCGCGCAGCGGCGCGCGCCGGCCGAAGGTCGCGGTCGTCGTCTTCCCGGGCTCGAACTGCGACCGCGATGCCATGGCGGCGGTCGAGGCGGTGGGCGGCGAGGCGGTCGCCGTGTGGCACGAGAGCAGCGACCTCGCGGGGTGCACGGCGGTGATCCTGCCGGGCGGCTTCTCCTACGGCGACTACCTGCGCGCCGGCGCCATGGCGGCGCACTCGCCGGTGATGAAGGCGGTGCGCCGCCACGCCGAAAAGGGGCGCGCCATCCTCGGCATCTGCAATGGGTTCCAGATCCTTGTCGAGGTCGGGCTGCTGCCCGGCGCGATGCTGATGAATCGCTCTCTGCGCTTCATCTGCCGCGACGTGCACCTGCGGGTGGAGCGCGAGGACCTGCCGATGATGCGCCATCTCAAGCGGGGCCAGGTGCTGCGGCTGCCGATCGCGCACAAGGAGGGGAACTGGTTCGCGCCGCCCGCGGTGGTGGCCGAGGTCGAGCAGGCCGGCGTGGTGGTGTTCCGCTACGCCACCGCCGCCGGCGAGGTGACCGACGCCGCCAACCCCAACGGCGCGCTCAACGCCATCGCGGGGCTGTCGAACCGCGAAGGCAACGTGATCGGCCTGATGCCGCACCCGGAGCGGCGCATCCACGCGCTGCTCGGCGGCAGCGACGGGATCGGGCTGCTGCGCGGCCTGGTGGAGGCGGCATGAGGTGGGCGGCCCCCGCGACGCTTGAGCTGGCCCGCGAGCACGGGCTTTCGAAGGAGGAGTACGAGTCGATCGTGGCGACGCTCGGCCGCACCCCCAACCTCACCGAGCTCGGGGTGTTCGCGGCGCTGTGGTCGGAGCACTGCTCGTACAAGTCGTCGAAGGTCTACCTGTCGCGCTTCCCGACGCAGGGGCCGCGCGTGGTGCAGGGCCCGGGCGAGAACGCCGGCTGCGTCGACGTCGGTGACGGCTGGGTGGCGGTGTTCAAGATGGAGTCGCACAACCACCCGTCGTACATCGAGCCGTACCAGGGCGCCGCCACCGGCGTCGGCGGCATCCTGCGCGACGTCTTCACGATGGGCGCGCGGCCGATCATGCTGCTCGACTCCCTGCGCTTCGGCGACCTCGACGCGCCGCGCATGCGCTACCTCGTCGACGGCGTCGTGCGCGGCGTCGGCGACTACGGCAACTGCGTCGGCGTCCCGACGGTCGGCGGCGAGACCGACTTCCACCCTTCGTACAACGGCAACGTGCTGGTCAACGCGATGTGCGTCGGCGTCGCGCGCCGCGACGCGATCTTCTACGCGCGCGCCGCGGGCGCCGGCAACGTCGTGATCTACCTCGGCTCCAAGACCGGGCGCGACGGCATCCACGGCGCCACCATGGCGTCCGACGTGTTCTCCGACGACGCCCACCAGAAGCGCCCGACGGTGCAGGTCGGCGACCCGTTCACCGAGAAGCTGCTGATCGAGTGCTGTCTCGAGCTGATGGAGCGCGGCGTGGTCGTCGGCATCCAGGACATGGGCGCCGCCGGGCTGGCCTCCTCGGCGTTCGAGATGGCCTCGCGCGCCGGCTCCGGTCTGCGCCTCGACCTCGACCGGGTGCCGGTGCGCGAGACCGGGATGACCCCTTACGAGCTGATGCTCTCGGAGTCGCAGGAGCGCATGCTGCTGGTGGTCAAGCCGCCCGACGTCGACGAGACGCTGGCGGTGTGCCGGCGCTGGGGGCTGGACGCCGTGGCGGTCGGCGAGGTCATACCGGAGCCGGAGGTGCGCGCGACGTTCGGCGGCCGCGATGCGTTCACGCTCGCGGTTGCGCCGCTGGTCGACGGTGCGCCGCGCTACAAGCGGCCGTTCGCCGCGCCGCCGGCGGCCCCGGCGGTGACGCTGCCGTCGCTCGCGGGGCGCGGCTGGGCCGCCGACCTTGACACGCTGCTCGCCGCTCCCGGGCTCGGGTGCGCCCACCCGGTGTTCGAGCAGTACGACCAGTCGGTCGGCGGCGCGACGGTCGTCGGACCCGGCGGCGACGCGGCGCTCGTGCTGGTTCCCGGCACGCGCATCGGCATCGCCGCCACCACCGACTGCAACGCGGTGGCGTGCGGCCTCGACCCGCACTGGGGCGCGGCGCAGGCGGTCGCGGAGGCGGTGCGCAACCTGGCGTGCGTCGGCGCCGAGCCTGTCGGAGTCACCGACTGCCTCAACTTCGGCAGCCCTGAGAACCCGCAGGTGATGGGGCAGTTCGTCGCCGCCGTCGAGGGGATGGCGGAGGCGTGCCGCGCGTTCGGCGTACCGGTGGTGTCGGGCAACGTGTCGTTCTACAACGAGACGTCGGGCAAGGGGATCCTCCCGACCCCGACCGTCGGCATGGTCGGGGTCGTCCCCGAGGTGCGCCACCGGCCGCGCGTGTCGTGGGAGGACGGCGACGCGCTGTTCCTGCTCGGCCCGGCCGAGGGCGACCTCGGCGGCAGCCGCTACCTGCGGCTCGTCCTGGACCTCGAGGTCGGGCCGGTGCCGGCGGTCGACTACGCCGACGAGCGGCGCCGGTCGGCAGCGGTGCGCGACCTCGTGCGGCTCGGGATCATCGCCGCGAAGGACATCTCCGACGGCGGCCTCGCGGTCGCCGCGGTCGAGATGAGCGGCGGCCGGGTCGGCGCCGAGATCGTCGTACCCGATCGCTCCTCGCTGGTGCGGGTGCTGTTCGGCGAGTGGCTGGGGCGGTTTCTGGTGGCGGCGCCGGCCGCCTGCGCGGCCGCCGTCGAGCGCGCCTGCGAGGGGCTGCCACTGGTACGGCTGGGCACCGCCGGCGGCGGCGAGCTGGCGTTCCGCTTCGGCAGCAAGGTCGTGCTCCGCGGCCGTGCCGACGAGCTCGCCGCGAAGCGCGAGAAGGGGATGGCGTGGCTTACCCGAGCGTGAGGGTCCCCGAGGACGGGTTCGCGGAGGAGTGCGGGATCTGCGCGGTCGGCGGCCACGCCGACGCCGCAAACCTCGTCTACCTTGGCCTGTACGCGCTGCAGCACCGCGGCCAGGAGTCGGCCGGGATCGCCGCGTTCGACGGCCGCGAGCTGCGCTGGCACAAGGAGATGGGGTACGTCGCCGAGATCTTCGACCGCGAGCGGCTGGCCAAGCTGCCGGGAGGCACGGCGGTCGGCCACGTGCGCTACTCGACGGCCGGCGACTCCCTGCTCGCCAACGCCCAGCCGGTGGTCGCGAAGACCCACCGCGGTGCGCTCGCGCTCGCCCACAACGGCAACCTCGTCAATGCGCTGCGCCTGCGCCGCGCGCTCGAGCTGGAGGGAGCGATCTTCCAGTCGACCTCCGACAGCGAGGTGTTCCTCCACCTGCTCGCGCGCTCGCGCGCCGCGACGATCGAGCGGGCACTGCTCGACGCCGTCGACGAGGCCGTCGGCGCCTGGTCGGTGGCGATCATCTGCGACGGGCGGCTGTTCGCGGCGCGCGACCCGCTGGGGTTCAGGCCGCTGGTGCTCGGCCGGCTCGACGAGGCGTGGGTGGTGGCGTCGGAGACGTGCGCGTTCGACCTGCTCGGCGCGCGGCTGGTGCGCGAGGTGCTGCCGGGCGAGGTCGTCGAGCTCGCCGGCGAGGAGCCGCGCGTGCTGCGTCCCGGCACGCCCGGGCCGCACGCCTTCTGCGTCTTCGAGCACGTCTACTTCTCGCGCCCCGACTCGGTGGTGTTCGGCGAAGACGTGGCGCCGGTGCGCGAGCGCCTCGGGCAGCAGCTCGCGCGCGAGCACCCCGCCGCGGCGGACGTCGTCGTGCCGGTGCCGGACTCCGGCGTTGCCGCGGCGATCGGTTTCTCGCGCGAGTCGGGCGTGCCGTTCGTCATGGGACTGGTGCGCAACCACTACATCGGCCGCACGTTCATCGAGCCGCGCCAGTCGATCCGCCACTTCGGGGTGAAGATCAAGCTCAACCCGGTGCGCTCGCTGGTCGCCGGTCGGCGCGTGGTGCTGGTCGACGACTCGATCGTCCGCGGCACCACCTCGCGCAAGATCGTGATGATGCTCAAGAACGCCGGCGCAGCCGAGGTGCACCTGCGCATCTCGTCGCCGCCCACCTCGTTCCCCTGCTTCTACGGGATCGACACGCCGGAGCGGCGCGAGCTGATCGCCGCCAACCAGACGATCGACGAGGTGCGCGCCTACGTCGGCGCCGACTCGCTCGGCTACCTCTCGGAGGGCGGCATGCTCTCGTGCCTGCGCACCCCGGCCGATCACTTCTGCACCGCCTGCTTCTCCGGCCGCTACCGCGTGCTTGACGAGGAGCATGCCGAGGTCATCGCGAAGGACGCGCGCTGACGCGCGGGTGGCGGGTCAACCGCAAATGGCGGCGAGGAACGCCTCGCCGTAGCGGTCGGCCTTGACCTGGCCGACGCCGCTGACGCGCAGCAGCTCCTCCCTGGTGGCCGGCCGCAGCGCCGCCATCGCGGCGAGCGTCGCGTCGGAGAACACCACGTACGCCGGGACGCCCTGCTCTTCGGCGAGGCGGCGGCGCAGCGCGCGCAGGCGAGCGAACAGCGCCTCGTCGACCGCGAGCCCGTCGGCGGTGAGGCGGGCCTGCCTCGCCGGTCGCGCGCGCGCCGTCTCGCGGTGCACGGCGAGCTCGACGCGGACCTCGCCGCGCAGCACCGGAGCGGCGGCGGGGGTCAACTTGAGCACCGAGTAGTCGCCGACGTCCTGGCGGAGGAACCCGGCGTGGACGAGCTGGCGGATCACCGCCAGCCAGGCGTCGGCCGACAGGTCGGCGCCGATCCCGTAGGTCGACAGCCGGTCGTGGCCGAGCCCGCGGATGCGCGCGGTGTCGGCGCCGCGCAGCACGTCGACGACGTGGCGGGCGCCGAAGCGCTGGCCGACGCGGTAGACGCAGGAGAGCGCCATCTGGGCGTGCACGGTGCCGTCGTAACGCTCGGGCGGGTCGAGACACACGTCGCAGTTGCCGCAGGGATGGTCGAGCCGCTCGCCGAAGTAGGCAAGCAGCGCCTGCCGCCGGCACGAGAGCGACTCGGCGAAGGCGATCATCGCCGACAGCTTGTGCACCTCGATGCGCACCTGCTCCGGGTCGCTGCCGCTCTCGATCAGCCGGCGCGCGGTGACCACGTCCTGCATCCCGAACAGCAGCAGCGCCTCGGCGGGCATCCCGTCGCGCCCCGCGCGGCCGGTCTCCTGGTAGTACCCCTCGAGGTTCTTCGGCAAGTCGTGGTGGACGACGAAGCGCACGTCGGGCTTGTCGATCCCCATGCCGAAGGCGACCGTGGCGACCACGACGTCGACCTCGTCGCGCTGGAACGCGTCCTGCACGCGGGTGCGCTCGGCGGCCGGAAGGCCGGCGTGGTACGGGGCCGCGCGCACGCCGGCGGCGGCGAGGCGGGTGGCGACCTCCTCGGTGCGCCGCCGCGACAGGCAGTAGACGATCCCGGAGTCGCCCGGGCGGGCCCGCAGGAAGGCGAGGAGCTGCTCCCCGGCCGAACTCTTGGCGGCGACCGTGTAGCGGATGTTGGGGCGGTCGAAGCCGCCGGCGAACTGGCGCGCGGCGCCGAGGCCGAGCTTCGCGAGCACGTCCGTGCGCGTGGTCTCGTCGGCGGTGGCGGTGAGCGCGACCAGCGGCACACCGGGGAACTCCTCCCGGAGCCTGCCGAGCGCGATGTACTCGGGGCGGAAGTCGTGCCCCCACTGGCTGACGCAGTGCGCTTCGTCGACCGCGAACAGCGCCAGCGGGATCGTCTTCAGGCGCTCGAGGAACGAGTCGGTCATCAGCCGCTCGGGCGCGACGTAGAGCAGCGCCAGCTCGCCGGCGTGCAGGCGGGCGAGCGTCCGCCGCGCCTGCGCCTCGTCCATCGACGAGTTGTAGTACGCCGCCGCGACGCCGTTGGCGACCAGCGCGTCGACCTGGTCCTTCATCAGCGATATGAGCGGCGAGACGACCACCGCGGTGCCCGCGCGCAGCAGCGCCGGCACCTGGTAGCACAGCGACTTGCCGCCGCCGGTCGGCATCAGCACGAAGGCGTCGCCGCCCCCCGCCACGTGCTCGATGATCTCGCGCTGCAGCGGGCGAAACGCGTCGTAGCCGAAAACGGTCCGCAGCACGGTGCGCGCATCGGTCGCGGGGGCTCCGGTGTGCAGCATCCGCGGACGGTAGCACGGTGAGCGCGCCTGTGGCGAAGGTGAGATCGCGCACGACGACGGTGGGGGTGGCGTCCGAGCAGGTGCTGGAGGGCCGCAGGACTCCGCCGGGACGTTCGGCGCGGGCCGTGAGATCGAGGATGGTACGAAGGTGCTACCCGGAACCGATGAGGTCGCCTCGCCGGCGGCAGGACGCCTCGTGGCGGCCACGGGTCACCGCTTGTGACCTTTCGTGCTCGAGGACAGCGCGCCGACCGCGGACCCCCGGGGGCGGCCGATCAGGGGTTGCCGCTCAACGGCGCGCCGTGGGGATCCCGGCGCGGGTGCGGCCAGTCCTCCAGCCCAAGCGCCTTCAGCTTCTCCCACAGGTTCTTCCGCGAGATGCCCAGGGCCTGGGCCGTCCTCGCCCGGTGGCCCTCGTTGCGCTCGAGCGTACGGAGGATCACCTGCCGTTCGAACTCGGCCGTCATCGCAGCCAGCGACCCCTCGAAGGCCGTCATCGCCACGCGAATCGGCGGCCGGCCGTCGCGGACGTACTCCTCCGGCAGGTGCTCCGGAGTGATCCGCTCCGCCGGGCAGGTGGCGGCGAGCCGCTGCACGAGGTGCAGGAGCTCACGCACGTTCCCCGGGAACGCGAGCGCTTCGAGCACATCGAGCGTCTCGCGCGCGAACTCCATCGGCCGGCCCCGCTCGGCCCCGAGCTTCCGTGAGAACGCGTGGGCGAGCAGCGCGACGTCGCCGGGCCTGGCGCGCAGGGGAGGCAGCATGATCGGCACGACCTTGAGCCTGTAGTAGAGGTCGTCGCGGAATCGCCCCGCGGCGACCTCGGCGCCCAGGTCCCGCTTGGTGGCGGCGATGATCCGGACGTCGACCTGGATCGGAGTGCTGGACCCGAGGCGCTCGAACCCCTGGCGCTCGAGGGCACGAAGGAGCTTCGCCTGAACTCCCGGCGCGGCCTCGGCGACCTCGTCGAGGAACAGCGTGCCTCCGTCCGCCTCCTCGAACCGGCCTCTCCGCTGCCTGACGGCGCCGGTGAACGCGCCGCGCTCGTGCCCGAACAGCTCGGACTCGAGCAGCGCCTCCGGGAGCGCGGCGCAGTTCACTGCGACGAACGGCTTCCGCCGGCGCGGCGACGAATCGTGGATGAACCGTGCCAGCACTTCCTTCCCCGTTCCCGTCTCACCGAGCAGGAGGACCGAGGTGTCGCTCTGCGCGACGGTGGCGGCGAGCTCGACGGCCTTCCGGAACGCCGGGGCCTGCCCGATGGGCCGTGCGACCCCTTCGAGCTCGCTCACCCGCCGGCGCAGCCGCCACAGCTCGAGGTGGCGCTCCACCATCGCGAGCAACTGCGCTTCCTCGAACGGTTTCGTCAGGTACTCGGAGGCGCCTGCGCGCAGCGCCTCGACGGCGCTCTGGACCGTTCCATAGGCCGTCAGGATGATGACGGGAACCTCCGGCGCGGTCGCCGTCACGGTGCGCAGGACCTCCATGCCGCTGCCGTCCGGCAGCCGCAGATCGCAGAGAACGAGCTGCGGCGTGGCCCGGCCGAGCACCGCGAGCGCTTCGGCGACGGTCCCCGCGACCGTGACATGGTGCCCCGAGTCGGCGAGCGTGTCGCCGAGCGCGAGCTGGAGCGACGGTTCGTCCTCAACCAGCAGGATGCTGGGCATCGGCGTCTCCCCGGGCGGTACGGAGCGTGATCCGGAAGCAGGCGCCGCGGGCGGAGGGCACGAGCGAGAGCTCTCCCCCCATCTCGCGGACGGCGGTCAGCGACACGGCCAGCCCGAGCCCCGTTCCCTTGCCCTGGTCCTTGGTCGTGAAGAAGGGGTCGAAGATGCGCGCCGCGATCTCCTCGGGGACTCCCGGGCCCGAATCGCGAACCTCGACGACGACCCGGCCCCTGTCGGCAGTCGCGCGGATGGCCACCCGGCCCCCGGTGACGATCGCATCGCAAGCATTGAGCAGGAGGTTCAGCAGGACCCGCACCAGCTTGCCCTCGTCCGCCTGCACCGCGGGCAGGTCCGGGTCGAGCTCGCGCAGGAGGCTCACGCGAGCCTGCTCGAGGCGCGGCCCGGCGAGCTCGAGCGCCCGGTCCACGGCGTCCGAGAGGTCGACCGAGCCGAGGTGCACCTCCGTCGCGCGAGCGAAGGAGAGGAGGCCGCTCACAGCGGCCTCGATCCGCGAGACGGCGTCCCTCAGGATCCGGCCGTACCGCTCCGCCTCCACCGGGTCGCGCGCCTGGCGGAGAATCCTCTCGAGGGCCGTTCGGAGGCCCGCGAGCGGATTGTTGATCTCGTGCGCCGCGCCGGCGGCAAGTGTGCCGATCGCAGCCAGGTGCTCGACGCGCGCCATGGCACGCTCGCGCCTGCGCGCCTCCTCATGCAGCCGCTGCAGCTCGCCAGCCGTGGCCTGCAGGTGGTTCCCGAGCTCGGCGATCTCGTCGCCGCTCGGGATCGCGAGCGGCGGCAGCGGGCCCTCGAGGCGGAAGGCGGACGAGAACTCCACCAGGCGCTCGATCGGCCGCGTGACGGATCTCGCGACCGCCGTGGCGGCGAGGATCCCGACCGCGAGGAACGCGATGACCATGGCCGACACGATGCCGACGATCCGCGCCAGCTTCGCCCTCAGGCCATGCTCGGCGACGCCGACATGCACCTGGCCGAGTCGCCCCTCGAGCACCGGGGCCGCTGCCTCGCGATAACGCGCAGCCGCTGCGCCCTCCCGAGCCGAACCGCCGGGCAGGTCGGGCAGCGACGTCGCGTCGCCGCTGTGGGCGAGCCGCGCGCCGTGGCGATCGAGGACCACGATGTAGGCGAGGTCCGGGTCCAGCCTCAGGCTCTCGTCGAGCAGGTTCTGCAGGTCGAGGCGGTCGTCGATGAGGATCGGCCGCGCCGCCCTCTGCGCGAGGAGCCGGGCGATGAAGGAGAGGCGGTGGTCCTGCTCGTTCCGCAGCTCGCGATAGGCGGTTCGGCCGACCAGGATGACGTTCAGGAGCCCGAACAGGAGCACTGCCGCCGTGATGGCGGCCTGGAGCCGCCAGCGGAGCGGCCGCCTCACGCGCATGGCTTCACCGGAGCGCTCCGTACGCCGCGGTATCCGGCCGGGCGAAGCCGTCGATGAGCAGCGCGCTCAGGAGTGCGCGACCGTCGGTACCGCTCGCGAGCGCCATGAGCTCACGCTCCAAGTCGTTGGCGAGGTCTTTGTCCGTGGTGATCGGCACGACGATCGGAGGGATCGGGAACGGCGGCGACGTCTCGAGGACGCTGATGCCGGCGATCTCCTCGGGAAAGCGCTGCGCCAGGTACTCGTAGACGAGCGAGTCGACGCTGGCGCCGCCCACGAGACCTCGCCGGACCGCCTCGATGGAGCGGTCGTGTCCCCCGGTGTAGGTCACCTCCGCGAAGAACGCCCCTGAGTCCAGGCCGAGCGACCGGACGCGCCGTTGGGGATAGAGGCAGCCGGTGAGCGAGATCGGGTCGGTGAACGCGAACCGGACTCCCGCCAGGTCGGCGATCCCGGCAGCCCCGGCCGCGGCAGGTCCCGCCAGCACGAGTGCGTTGTAGGTCGTCCTTCCTCCCACCACCGGGACGGCCAGGAGGCGGGCGGCACCGTGCTCCGCGAGCTCGGGCCAGGCGCCCGTGCAGATCCAGGCGACATCGACCGCGCCCTCCCGGATGAGCCCGTTGAGCTCCCGGTACGTCCGGCGCTGCTTGAGCTCGAGGGGGCGCCCGACCCGGCCGGCGAGCAGACGGAAGAGATCGGTGTAGAACACATAGGTGCGCTCGGGCGAGATCATGGCCCCGACGGCGACCCGCAGGGGCGCGCCCGCCGCCGGGCCGCCGCGGTCGCGGGGCGCCGCGGAGGGGTCCGGGCGATCCCCGATCAGCTCGGCGAACCAGAGGCGCGCGGGGCTCCCCGGTATCGCCAGTGCCGCGAACAGGAGACCCACCGCGAGCGTGAACAGTGGTACCGCTCGGCGCATTGCGGCGAGTATAGCCACCCGGCCGGCTAGAAGGAGAAGGTCAGCCCGATGGCGGCCTCCTGCAGCCGCCCGGAGAGCTCCGGCGAGGCTTCATCGTCGTAGGTCTCGTACGCGTACCGGCAGTTCGCCTGCCAGCGCGGCGAGAGGCGGTAGTCGACGCCCACGCCGAAGGCCAGCGCGTCGTTGGCGATGCGCGTGAACTCCCCGACCGGGGCCACGGCTGACTGGATTCCCCCGTCGGAGGTGGTGTAGGTGACCGTCGCAACGATGGACACCGACTCTCCGAGGCTCACCGGCGCCCCCACGGTCCAGACGTCGAGGGTGCTCTCGTACGCGAACGCCGCGTCGGCAAGTCGCGGCAGCACACGGGCGCGCCATCGCCGGATGTCGGTCAGCAGGAGGTTTCCTTCCTGGTCCCGTGCGATCCGCTGGTAGGCGCCGTAGAGCTGGACGCTGGATCCCGCCGAGAGCCACCCCGAGAGCCCGAGGTTCGTCGCCGAGAGCTCCATCCGTTGCGGCGCCGAGGCCGCCGCGCCCTGGAGGACGAGCCCGTCGTTCCGTGCGCTCTCCCACGCGAGGGAGGCGTTCAGGCCCCAGCTCCCCGATGCCGGTACGTACGTCGCGTTCGCCCGGACGCGGTCCGCCACCTCGGGGTCCGCCGCCGTCCAGGTCTCGCCCGACTGCCGGCGCTCGATCCTGGCCGCCCACTTGAGGCGCTCGGGCGTCCGTCCGCTCAAGGAGATCCAGTAGGTCGTCGGCGTCGACGTCGCGTGGTAGACGGTCATGCCCTCGGGGATGGCGTTCGAGCCGCTGCCCCGGACGAGCTCCCGTTCCGTGTCCTCGTGGGTGGCGCCGGCGCGCGCGGTCAGCGACCTCGCGTACCAGCTCAGGGAGCCCCCGAACACCGTCGTCCTGCGCTCCCTGAGGAAGGGCGTGCTCAGGTTCCTGTCCTGGAGGAGATACGCCCGCGGTGTCGCGGCGGCGGTCCCGACCGGCGTCTCGTTCGTCCGCTTCGACCACGTCGACGCCGCTTCCACCACGAGCGCGTCCGTCGCGTCGATCGCGAGCCCGATGCCGGCCGTCTGCGTCCGGATCTTCCCCTCGTACGCGGCCTGCGACTCGAGGGGCGCGAGGCTCTCCTGCTCGAGCGTCTCCGTGGCGGCGTCGGCGAGGAGGGTGAGGCGGCGCCCGATCGCCTGCTGGATCGCGAGCGCCGCGCCCTCGAGGCGGTAGTCGGCGATGTAGTTCACCGTGCGCGCCTGCGTGTTGATCGCGGGCGCCGACGACGCGATATCGGCGTTCGTCACCGTCGGCGCGCCGTTGTCGAAGCGCTCGCCGAAGAGGACGAGGCGCGTCACGTTGCCGCGTCCGAGAGCGAGCGTCGTGTCGAGCCTGTACCGGTCGATGATCTGGTCGATCGTCTCGGTCCGCCCGCGCCAGCGTTCCGGGCTGTCGCCCGCCGGCACGACGAGGTCCTCGACGACGCCGAAGATCCAGTTGAACTGGCCGTACCCGCTGCGCGTCGACCTCGTGTAGCCGAGCTCGACGTCGCGGAGGAAGGCGGCCCCGTCCGACCAGACGTACGGCGCGACGCTCGCCGTGACGGAGAGGTCGCCCCGCCGCCGGTAGAGCTCCTGCTCCGGGTTCCGTCCGTCGTTGTACCGGCGGGCGTACGTGACCGAGTCGACGGCCGGGCTGGGCAGGAACGACTCGAGCGGCCGCTGGTACTCGTGCCAGGCGAGCTCGAGCCGGCTCCCCGCGTCGGGCCGGTAGCGGGCCATCCAGCGGTCGTTGAGGACGAAGGGGTTCGTGTGAACGACCTCGAGCACCGCCGGACCGGCCGTCCGCGCCGCGAGGACGAGGCCGAGCTCGTTCACCGTCGCCAGGAGCACGTCGAGCTCGTCCTCGTTCGCGGCGTCGAGGGAGCGGTATCGCTGCAGGTAGGCCTGGTCGTCGGTGAAGCTGTAGAACCTGGGCATCACCCTGACGTACCCCTGCCACAGCGAGAACGCGGGCTTTGCCCCGCCGCCCGAGGCGTCGTCGGCGATGCCCGGGGTCGCCGGGACGGCGAGCGCGGCGAGCGCGGCGAGCGCGGCGGCGAAGCGGCGGGAGTTCACTGGTGGTCTCATGGCCGGTTCCTTCTCGTCTTCGCTCACTTCTTGAGGTGGCGGTCTTCGTGGGAGCCGTGGATCGCGCCGTGGCACGAGGTGCACCGCTGGTAGATCGCCCGCGAGAACTGCGTGCCGCCGATCTCCTCGCCGTGCCGGTCGTCGGGAAGGGCGTGGCAGGTGAGGCAGATGAACGGCTGCGCCGTCCTCAGGAGCTTCGGCGCCACGGAGCCGTGCGGCTCGTGACAGCTCGCGCAGTCCTCGGCGACGGGCGCGTGCTCGAAGGGCCAGGGCCCGCGCCTGTCCTCGTGGCACGACAGGCACGTCGCGTTGACCGAGCCGGCGAAGGGCCGCCTGTCCCGGTGGGGGTTGTGGCACCCGGCGCAGGAGATCGCCTTCTCGCGCACCGGGTGGCGGAAGGGCATCCGGAACCGCCCCCGCTGCTCCTGGTGGCAGGCGAGACACAGCTCCGCGTCGTAGCGCTTGAGGTGGTTCCCCAAAGAGGCAGCGCTCTCCTCGCCGGTGATCGGCGCGCGCCGCAGCTCGACGGCCGGCGCCGCATGCGGGCTCAGGTGGCACTCGAAGCACCCCACGCGGTGGCGGCCGTGGCTGCTGCGGACGAACCCCGACACCGCCGCGTCCTCGCCGTGGCAGGCGTCGCACGCCGCGTTGGCCGCCGCGGCGTTCTCCGCGGCGAACGCCACGAGCCCCGTCGTGTTCGACGGGTCCGCCGCGTGAGCGGCCGCGGCGCCGTGGCAGGCCTCGCATCCCGGCCGTTCCGGCAGGCGCTGCGCCGCCGCGGCCCCCGCGTGGACGTTGCGCTCGTAGCGCGCGTAGAGGTCCTCGTGGCACTCGCGGCACGCCTGGCTGCCCGCGACGGCCGCGGCCGGCTGGGCGGCCCGCGCGGCGGCGGCCGGCAGGACGAGCAGCCCGCAGACCATCGCTGCGATCGCAGTGCGCATGCCTGGCAACCTCACGTTCGTCGTCCTCGTCATCGTCAGCTCGCTTCCCTCGTCGGCCGGCGTCATGCCGGGACGAGCCGGACCATCGTGTCGTAGAAGACCGCGCTCCCTCCGACGACGTCGGAGAGCGTCGTGTTCTTCATGTAGTCGTCGAGACGCATCGCCGCGTTGGCGTGGAAGCCGGCCGCCCGGCGCGGGTCGCCCTTGACGAGCTCGCCGTCGACCACCTGGTCGTCCGCGCCGTACGCCCAGTGCCCGTGGCCGAGCGTGAAGGTGATGACGCCCGGGCGGATCCCCTCGGTCACCTTCACCCTGCCGACGATCGGAACCTTCCTGCCGTTCCTGAGGTCCCACACGCCCTCGGGGTTCGTCGCGGAGACGACGCGGGCATGGTCGCCGTCCCGCAGGCCCAGGCGGAGTGCGTCGAAGCTGTGGATCTCGATGAAGTTCTCCGGACGCCGGTCGAGCAGCCAGTAGTTCGAGACCGTCCGGCTCTTCGTCGCGAGCACCGTCCGGTTCGTGATCATCCTGAGGTCGAACCCGGCATCGGCGATCGGCCGGCCGAGCGAGTCGGCGATCGGGAGATACCCCCCGAGGCCTCGCAGGTACTCGCCGGTCATGGAGTTCCTCGTGGCCGCCGTCTTCTCGAGGTAGAGGTTCATGAGCTTGCCGTAGCGGGCCTTCACCTTGCCCCCGCTCCAGGCGTCGGCGTACGCCCACCAGCGCCCGCCGCGATTGAGGACGTAGATGACCTTGCGCCACCACGCGTCGCCGACGGCGCTCCGCCACTTCTCGGCGTCGAACACGGAGGCGGGGAGGTGCGAGCGGGCGGCGCGGAAGATCTCCACCTCCTCGTCGCTGGCGTCCGGGGCCACGTCGGATCCCGAGCTGCTGTCGCCGAAGGCGATGTTGGCCACCATCTTCAGGTAGTAGTCCTCCGGGCGCTTCAGGTCGACGCCCGCCTTGAACCCGTCCGGGCCGAATCCCGGCATGCCCATGTACTCCGCCAGGCCCAGGAAGACGGCCTCCATCGAAATCGGCATCTGCTCGCCGAACACCGTCACGATCTCGGGAATCGGCGCGATCGCCGGCTGGCGCACCGGCGAGACGCGGTGGACGATCGAGGGGTGGGTGCGGTGGAACTCCCAGCGCTCGAGGTGCGTCAGGTCCGGGAAGATGTAGTCGGCATAAGCGCTGTGCTCGCTGATGACGATGTCGGAGGTGACGTACAGCGGGATCTTGGAGGTGTCTGCGAGGATCGGGATGTTCGCATGCCCCGCGGGCAGCGCGTAGACGGGGGCGCCCATGTAGAGGAAGTACGCCTTGACGGGGTACGGGTAGGCGTCTCCCATCGAGGGGATGACCTCCTGGTAGACATCGCTCGCCAGGTAGTACCACGGCCGTTTCGCCGGGTAGCCAGCGAAGATCGTGCTCTCCTCGTACTTCGCGCCGCCGCGGATGATGTCCACGCCGAAGGGGGTGAGCTTCTGCGGGTGGTCTCCCAGCGTGAAGGGTCGTCCGCTTCCTCCCGCCTCGGTGTAGCTGCCCGCGCCGTACACGAGGCCGCCCTGCCAGTCGATATTGCCGATCAGGAGGTTCAGCGTGTACGTGGCCAGGACGGAGTAGTACCCGTTGGTGTGCTGTGACACGCCCCGGTGGATCTCGACCACGGCCTTCTTCCCGTGCGACGTGAGCTCGCTGGCCAGCTCCGAGATGTCGCTCGCCTCCTGGCCGCACTCCTCCGCCCACTGGGCGATCGACCGCGCGAACGCGTCCTCGCGGAGGATCTGCAGAGCCGACTTCACGTGGATGCCGCCGATCGTCGTGTCGACGAACAGGTCTCCCTCGGCGGGGGCGGCGTCATCCGACCTGAACGGCACGGGCTGGCCGTTCCTGAAGCAGACGAACGTGTCCTGGTCGCCCGCAAGCTGGATCTCCGAGGCGCGCAGGAACTTCCCCCTGCGCCCGTGGCTCTCGATCTTCACGAGCCAGGCGCCGTTCGACCACGACGGCTCGCCGTCGGCGGCCGCGGCCGCCTTGTTCGCGTTCTCGAGGAAGCGCCGGTCGTAGCGCTCGTTCTCCAGGATCCAGCGGATCATCCCCATCGCGAACGCCGCGTCCGTGCCCGGCTTGATCGGCACCCACTTCCACGCCTTCGAGGCGATGGTCGAGAAGCGAGGGTCGATGACGGCGACCTTGAGCCGCCCGCTGCTCAGGCCGCGCATGATTTTCGGGTTCTTCAGCGTCGGCCCGTAGTTCGCTTCGAGGACGTTCGCGCCCCAGTAGAGGATGAACTCGGCGTTCGTCGTGTCGGCCATCCAGTAGGCCTTCGCGCCTCCCGTCCAGCTCCCCCCGCTCGGCTGGTCCGACATCGACTTCCCCGCGAAGTAGATCGAGCCCTGGCAGACGGTGGTGTGGCCGTGACCGTTGGCCGACCCGAAGCTGTCGCGCCAGAACCTCGGGAAGAGATCGCCGCGCCCCGCCTTCAGCCGGCCCCATCCGAAGACGAACTGGTTGTTCTTCGGGCCGAGGTCGGGGTGATCGGGATCGATGAGCGTGTGGAGGTGGTCCGCGTGCTTGGCCTGGAACTCCGCGACGGTCATCGTCTTCTTGCGGATCTTGGCGACGTCGTCCGCCATCGCCTTGAACACCGCTGGATCGCGCAGCGCCCAGATCGCCTTCATGCCGTCGACATGGCGGCTCTCCTCGCCGGGCACGTCCGCGAAGAGCGTCCCCCCGTCGGCGATCTCGCGGATCGCCTGGTCGAAGGGAATCGTGGTCCACTTGCCCTCGCCGCGCTTGCCGGCGCGCTTGAGGACCTTCACGAGCCGGTACGGGTCGTAGGTGCTCTGGATGCCGGCCTGTCCCTTCGGGCAGGTGTGCCCGTGGACCTGGGCGGCCGCCGTCACCGCCGTGCTCCAGGGGATGTGGGGGTCCATAGTTCGCGGACCGTAGGGACTCCCTTCGATCTTGACGGCCACGCCGTTCTGGATCCGCACCTTGATCTCGCACCCCGTGTTGCACTGCAGACAGGTGGAGTAGATGTAGCTGCGGGGATCGTTCTCGGCCGGCACCCCGGGGGCCGTCGCCGCCGCGGTCGCCTCCCCGGCCGTGACCAGCGGGGTCACGCCCAGTCCGGCAACGGCCCCGCCGAGAAACGCGCCCGAGGCGAGCACCTCGCGCCTGCTGGGCGCCCCGATGCGCTCACGGATGCCCGTTTCCCGCCGTTCGGTATCGTTCGTCATGGCACCCACCTTCCCGCCCACGATCAGTGACAGGTCGAGCAGGAGTACTGGCGGACCTCCTGATCGAGCTTCTCCTCGATGTAGTGGACTCGCGGCTCGATACCCAGCTCCTCGTGAATGCGGATCGTGCGGTTCGCCGCGAGGAGCTCGCTCACCAGACCAGCGGGGTCCGAGAGGTCGCCGAACGCCATGGCGCTGCACATGCAGCTCGCCACGCAGGCAGGGAGCATCCCCGCCTCCACGCGATGGAGACAGAAGTGGCACTTGCGGGCGGCTCCCCGCGGCAGGCTCCCATCGGTCCGGTTCCACTCGCGCTGGTACTCCGTGAACGTCCGCTTCTCGTAGGGCTGCTCCGAGGGCGTGCCCGCGGTGAAGAGCCTGCCCTCGTCGAGATGGACCGCGCGATAGGGGCACGCCTCGGCGGCCTTGCGGGCATGGTCCCCGACCAGCTTCGTGTAGTCGAACTCGACGATGCCGTCGGGCCGCTTCAGGATCATGCCCGCCGGGACGGCGCGCTGGCACGGCGGGTCGTCGCAGTGCACGCAGTTCGACGGCATGAAGACGCGCGTCAGGTTCGGGAAGCTCCCTGTGCTGGCCTCTGCCACGCGGCGGTAACTCCCCTCGGGGCCGGTCACGTTCTCGGCGCGGCAGGAGACGACGCAGGTGTTGCAGCCGGTACACCGGCGCGGATCGATGACCATGACCCATCGCCGTGTCGTGAGCGGCCGCCTGAGCGCCGCCTGCAGCTCCGCCTGCATCCTCACGATGTCGCTGCCCGGCACATCGGGCAGCGCCGTCTTCCCTGGCAGGCCGGCAGGGACCTTCCGAAAGCGGAGCATGCTCCCGGCGGATAGCGACGCCATCCCGCTCGCGATCGCCCCGGCAAGCCAGCCCAGAACGTTCCGTCGCGAGGATCCTCGGTGCACGATCATCTGTTCGTCGGCCGCCCTCATCGCGTCCCTCCGGTCGTCTCGGCTGCGGCCATCACGCCGCCCAGCGCCGCTGAACTCCGCGGGCGGCTTCCCTGCCCTGGCCGCTCGGCCGCTCCCGCATGTCACGCCGTAGCGCACGCTCCATGCCATTTCGGAGGCGCTGCGATATGGATATTCAAACATATATATTTGAGGGCTTTACGAGCCACTCTGGCGGAGCTGCACGTGGTCGCTGCGTGCCGCGAGCGTCACCGTCCAGCCGCGGTGTTACCGCTTGGTTACAATTGTCTGCCCTGCGCTGGAAGCGGGAGAAGGCGCTTCGTGGCCTCGCCTGGCGACGAGGCGCTCCGCGATGACTCCTTCCGCGGTGCCTACCGCGCGGCACAGGAGGCCGGGTCGCGCGCGGCGAAGAACGCTTCGACCCGTACCGCCACGGCGTCAGCTCCTGCGCTCGATCTCCGGGAGGAGGCGCGCGCGGATGTCGTCGCGGACCGAGCGGAACACCGCCAGGCGCTCCTCCTCCGAGCCGACCGCCTCGGCGGGGTCCGGGAACGAGACGTGGATCTGCTCGACCGGCACGGGGAACAGCGGGCACGTCTCCCTGGCGGAGTCGCACACCGTGACCACGAGGTCCCACTGGCAGTCGAGGAGAGCGTGGACGTGCGTGGGCCGATGGCCCGAGATGTCCACCCCCGCCTCGGCCATCACGCGCACGGCCAGGGGGTTGACCAGTGCGGCCGGCGCCGTGCCGGCGGAGTGCGCCTCCCAGCGGCTGCCCAGGTCGTGGTTGATGAACCCCTCCGCCATTTGCGAGCGGCAGGAGTTTCCGGTGCACAGGACCAGGACGCGCCGTCGAACCGCCATCGGGCTTTCTCCTTGTCACGCCAACGGCGGCAGACTATACTTCATTTCGTCGGGTTTGAAAATGGCGAATTCCCCTCTCGATCAGACGGTCCGGCGGTTCAAGGCGCTCGGACACCCGGCCCGCATGCGGATCGCGACGATGCTGCGCGCGGGGGAGCTGTGCGTGTGCCAGATGACCGCTGTCCTGCGGCTCGCGGCGTCCACGGTCTCGGCGCACCTCGCCGAGCTGCGCCGCGCCGGCTGCGTGGTGGAGCGCAAGGAGGGCCGGTGGGTGTTCTACACCCTCTCCGACGAGGGCGCGAGCCTCCTCGCGGCTCTCGCGCCGGATCTCAGGGACGATGGCCGGCTTGCCGCCGATGCCGAGATGGTGGCGAAGCTGCGCCGCATCGGGCCGGAAGCGCTCTGCCGCGCCGACCTGGACGTGACGCGGCTCGGGCTCGACCGGCCGGCGGCCCGCCCTCGGTAGGCTCGATCAGGCCATCCAACCCCTTGCGCAGGAGGCTCTCCTCGGTCCGAAACCCGCGCGGCGGCCCGAGGAAGAGCCGATGACGTCGTGAGTCGCCGCGGGCAGACCCGTGGGCCGCCCGGCGGCCCTTGACAGACCGGATTGTCAGATCTACATTTCGCACGGTGACGAAGTGATTCCCCCAACCCTCAACGCTGCAGTGAGGCGTTATCACGCCATGGCTTGTCCGATGCGGCTCCGCGTCCCGGCCGTGCTCCGCGACGGCCCGATGTGCATGGGGGAGCTGCAGGAGATGTCGCGCCTGGCGTGCTCGTCGATGACGCGGCATGTTGCGGAGCGGGAGGGCGCGGTCTCGTCGAGCCGCGCGAGGTGGGGCGCCGGATGTGGTGTCAGCTCGCCGCCGCAAGGGAGATGCGTCGCGTCGCGGAGCGCAACTGGCAGCAGCGTGCAGAAGAAGCCCCCACCCTTGCGGCGGACCGCGACCGCGCGCAGCTTCTGCGGGTCCGCCGGCCCGGATCGTCGTGCGGTGCGGTACCGGGTCCATGCTGCAATGAGTTCTCGACCGCGGTTGGCGGCGCCGCGCCGGCGCAGGAGGAGGCTGGATGACCGGCCAGAGCAAGCGGATGAACGTGTTCGAGCGCTACCTGACGCTGTGGGTCGCGCTCTGCATGGTCGTTGGCGTCGTGCTGGGCAAGGCCTTCCCGGGGCTCATTGCGGGATTGCGCGGCATGGAGTTCGGCTCGGGCAGCCAGATCAACATCCCGATCGCCGTGCTCATCTGGCTGATGATCTACCCGATGATGCTCAAGATCGACTTCGCCTCGATCGCCCGCGTCGGCAAGAAACCGAAGGGGCTCTTCATCACGGTCTTCGTCAACTGGCTCGTCAAGCCGTTTTCGATGGCGTTCTTCGGCTGGTTGTTCTTCCGTCACCTCTTCCTGCCGCTGATTGGACAGGAGATGGCGAGCCAGTATATCGCCGGGGTCATCATCCTCGCCGCAGCGCCGTGCACGGCCATGGTGTTCGTGTGGTCGTACCTCTCCGATGGCGACCCCGCCTACACGCTGGTGCAGGTCTCGGTCAACGACCTGATCATGCTGGTGGCGTTTGCGCCGATCGTGAAGTTCCTCGTCACGGGCACGTCGGGCCTCGAGGTGCCGTTCAAGGTGCTGGTGTATTCGGTTCTGATCTTCGTGGTGATTCCACTGGCCGCAGGAATGATCTCGCGCTCGTGGCTGATTCGGGCCAAGGGTGTGGAGTGGTTCAGCGACCGGTTCCTCGCGTTCTTCCACCCGGTCACGGTGCTCGCCTTGCTCGCAACGCTCGTCTTCATCTTCGCGTTCCAGGCGGAGAACATCACCGCCCGATGGTTCCACGTGATTCTCATCGCGGTCCCGATCCTCATCCAGGTTTACTTCAACTCCTCGCTCACCTACGGCCTCATGAGGCTGTTCAAGGTGGAGTACGCGGTGGCTGCGCCGGGCGCGCTGATCGGGGCGTCGAACTTCTTCGAGCTGGCGGTAGCGACGGCGATTGCGCTGTACGGCGCCGGCTCGGGCGCGGCACTGGCCACGGTGGTCGGCGTCCTCGTGGAGGTGCCGGTGATGCTCTCGGTGTGCCGGTTCTGCGTCGCTACAAGGCACTGGTTCGGGCCCGCGGCGATGGCGCACAAGCGAGCGGCCGATGTGTAGGAACGTGCTGTTCGCCACCGGCCCGTCGGCAACGTCGGGTCTCGCCCGCCAGCGTGTCGCGGGGTGGCAGAGCCTCCGCCTTGCCAGCGTTGCGGTCGCCCGCTCTTGTCCGCGGTGATCACAGCCCTGAGACAGGCAGGACCGAGCCGCGAGGCGTGCGCTGCGGCGCAGGCGTCCTGCGTCCGACGCGACGAGGCCCGGCGCTGCCGCGGTCCCGGCAGGGGCGAATGACAGGGGCGAGCGGCTTGACGTCGGTCATGATCTATCCTATATTTCGTTAGATGACGAAGTTTGCGGGCTCGCAACGCCCGCAGGGTCGCCCGCACCACGGTTTCGCGGAGGAGTGCCAGCCATGAAGATCACCATTTACGGCCCGGGGTGCCATCGCTGCCACGAGACCGAGCAGGTCGTCCGCAGCGCCGTGGCCGAGCTCGGCATCGCCGCCGACATCGACAAGGTCAGCGACCTCAAGGCGATCATCGCCGCCGGGGTCATCGCCACCCCCGCGGTGGCGATCGACGGCGAGATCAAGCTGTACGGCCGGATCCCATCCCCGGCCGAGATCAGGAGCTTTCTCGACCACCCCGAGGGGCGGGTCTGACACGATGACGCTGCGACCCGCGACGACGCCGGCGCTGCTCGCGGTCGTCCTGGTCGCCACGGCGGCCGACGTCCGCAAGGACGTGCAGCGGGCGTCTTCCATCGAGGCGTGGGCGCGCCGCATCACCGGAGGCGCCCTCGTCGTGATCGGCAACGGCCTCACGGTCACGCATGTCTTCCTGGCGTGACTCGCGTCTCGGGGCGCCAGGAGGCGGCGTGCCTGCCGTGCCCCCGCAGGCTCGATGAAAGGACGTGGAAATGACTGACAGCAACGACATCAAGGGTGCGGTCCGGCAGCACTACGCGGCCGTGGTGCGGACGGGGTCGAGCTGCTGTGGCCCGGTTTCGTCGGGCTGCTGCGGCCCGGCGGCCCCGGTGCAGATCGCCCAGGCGGTCGGCTATGCGCCGGCGGAGCTGCGGTCGGCCCCCGAGGGCGCCAATCTCGGCCTGGGGTGCGGTAACCCGCTCGCCTTCGCCGAGCTCAAGCCCGGCGACGTCGTCGTGGACCTCGGCTCGGGCGCCGGCTTCGACTGCTTTTTGGCCGCCGAGCGCGTGGGGCCACGGGGCAAGGTGATCGGCGTCGACATGACGCCGGAGATGCTCGAGCGCGCCCGCGCTCTCGCGGCCCGCGACGGCATCGCCAACGTGGAGTTCCGCCTGGGTGAGATCGAGGCGCTGCCTGTCGCCGACGGCCTCGCCGACATGGTGATCTCCAACTGCGTCATCAACCTCTCCACCGACAAGCCGCGGGTCTTCGCCGAGGCGCTGCGCGTGCTCAAGCCGGGCGGACAGCTCATGGTTTCCGACCTCGTGCTGCGCCATCTTCTCCCGCCGGCGGTGCAGTCCTCGGTGTCCGCCTACGTGGGGTGCATCTCGGGCGCCTGGCTCCGCGACGACTACCTGGCTGCGATCGCGGCCGCCGGCTTCGACGACGTGCGGGTGCTCGCCGAGACCGGCTACCCCATCGGCGCCAGCAACCCCGACGCCACCGAGCTGGCGCTGCTGCAAGCACCCGACCTGTCACTCGAGGATCTGCGGGGGGCCGCCGAAGCCGTCGTGAGCCTCAAGGTCTCGGCCCGCAAGCCGGGTCTCGCCCGCCGGGGTGACGGGGGCCGTGACTCGTCCTCTGTGTCGCGCGATGGCGGAATGGAACTGGTCGCTCGCTCGCGCCAGCGGCACGAGCCCGTGGAGGAAGGACATGAGTCGTAACCTCGTGGTGGCCCTGGTGCTCTCGCTTCTCCTGGTTGGCGGTGCGGCACTCGCCGGCGAGCCGGCGGAGCAGCGTCCGCCCGTGCCTGCCGCGACGTCCGAGGAGCTGGCCACGATCGTCGGCTCGGGAAAGTGGGTGATCGTGGAGTTCGGCGGCGAGCACTGCATCCCGTGCAGGGCGATGCAGCCGCTGCTGCAGGAGCTGCGCGACACGCTCGGCGACAAGGTGATCATTCGCAACTTCTGGATTCAGCAGAACCCGGAGGTGGCGCGGGCGCACAGGATCATGGTGATGCCCACCCAGGTGGTGTTCAACCCGAAGGGCGAGGAAGTCCTGCGCCACATGGGGATGTATCCGCTCGCCGAGTTCCGGCCGGCGCTCGCCGAGAAGGGCCTGTCCTAGTGGAGGCTTTGCTTTCCGAGCTGGCACAGCGGGCCGCGGCGGCGCCGCCGGCGGTGATGCTGCCGCTGGTTTTTCTCGGCGGGGTGATCTCCTCGGCGAGCCCGTGCGTGCTGGCCGCCGTGCCGCTCGTGGTGGCCACCGTTGGCGGCGGCGCCACCTCGCGGGGACGCGCGATGGCGCTTTCGCTCGCGTTCGTGGCCGGCCTGGCGCTGTGCTTCACCGCCCTGGGGGCGGTCGCTGCCTTGACCGGCACGCTGATCGGCGACGTGGGGTGGATCTGGAAGGCGGTGCTGGCCGCCGTCCTCATCACCCTGGGCCTCCACCTCATGGGGCTGGTGCAGCTTCCGCTGCCGCACCTCGACGGCGCTCGCTTCCGCGGCGCCGGGCTGGCCGGGGCGTTCGGTCTGGGAGCGCTCACCGGCACGCTGTCGTCGCCGTGTGCAACCCCCATGCTGGTGGTCGTCCTCTCTCTGGTCGCCTTCGAGCGCAAGGTCCTGTGGGGGACGACGCTGCTGGCGGCGTACTCGCTCGGCCACGTGGTGCTGCTGTTCGCCGCCGGCGCTGCCTCGGGGTTCGCGGCCGCCTACCTGGGCAGCCGCGCCGCAGTGTGGGCGAAGCGGGTTCATCAAGGCTTCGGCGTCGTGCTGGCGGGCGTTGGCGTGGCCCTTGCGGTCTCCGTCGCTCGCCTCGCGCTCGTCTGAGCCGGGCGGTTCTCAGGAAAGGAGTGCGCCAACATGAGCGAGTTACCGAAAGTCATCGAGGTCCTCGGCCCCGGCTGTCCCCGCTGCAAGGAGACGTTCCGCGTGGTGCAGCACGTCGTCGAGACGGCCGGGCTGTCCTGCGAGGTGGTCAAGAACGAGTCGATCAACCGCATGGTCGAGCTGGGGCTGCTTGCCAGCCCGGGTGTGGCGTTTGACGGCAAGGTGGTCCTCTTCGGCCGCATCCCCAAGGCCGAGGAGGTCCGCAAGCTGCTGGATCTGGCGTGACGCGCACGCCGCCCTGCCGTCCCCCCCGGTAGAGATCGGAACACCATGAAAGAACGGACCAAGCTGCTCATCACCGTCGGCGTCTTTGTCGCCGCCTACTTCCTGCCGATCCAGCATCCGCGCGTGCAGGGGGCGTTTCTCGAGGGGCTGTACCTGCTCAAGGACTACGCGCGGCAGCACGTGCTCTTCTGCCTGGTGCCGGCGTTCTTCATCGCCGGCGCGATCAGCCACTTCGTCCGCCGGGGCGCGGTGATGCGCTACCTCGGCGCCAGCGCGCCGCGGCCGGTCGCGTACGGCGTCTCGTCGGTGTCCGGAGCGGTGCTCGCCGTGTGCTCGTGCACGGTTCTTCCCCTGTTCGCCGGCATCTACAAGCGTGGCGCCGGCCTCGGTCCGGCGATCGCGTTTCTCTACTCCGGGCCGGCGATCAATGTCCTGGCGATGATCCTGACCGCGCGCGTGCTCGGCCTGCGGATCGGCGTCGCCCGTGCCGTCGGCGCGGTGGCGTTCGCCGCGATCATCGGCGTGATCATGGCCGCGCTGTTCCGCAGGGAGGACGCGGAGCGCCTGGCGAGCGGCCCTGACCCGTTCGCTCTGGCGGCCGCGGGCGAGGCGCCGCGCCGCGCCGGCTGGCAGGACGCAGCCTTCATGGGGACGATGATCGCGATCCTCGTCTTCGCCAACTGGGGCACGCCGAATCAGGCGATCGGGGTGTTCGCGGCGGTCTATCGCGTTCACTGGCCGCTGACGATCGCGCTCCTGGCCATGCTGGCGTGGATGATCGTCCGCTGGTTCGACCGCGAGGAGCTGGCAGGCTGGGTGCAGGCGACGTGGGCCTTCGCCAAGCAGATCACTCCCTTGTTGCTCGGCGGCATCCTGGTGTCGGGCTGGCTGATGGGGCGCCCCGGTCTCGACGCCGGCCTGATCCCTTCCGCCTGGGTTGCGTCCGCGGTCGGCGGCAACTCGCCGATCGCCAACTTCGCTTCGGCCGTGGTCGGCGCGTTCATGTACTTTGCGACGCTGACCGAGGTTCCGATCCTGCAGACGCTGCTCGGCTCCGGCATGGGGCAGGGGCCGGCCCTGGCGCTTCTGCTCGCCGGCCCGGCGCTGTCGCTGCCGAGCATGCTGGTGATCAACTCGTACCTCGGGCCGAGGAAGACCATCACCTACTGCGCGCTGGTGGTGGTCATGGCGACCGTGACCGGCCTCGTGTTCGGGGCCGTGTCGTGAGGATGCGGGAGAAGGGCGCGGCGGTGGACGCGCCGAAGCGGGGAGGGATCTCCATGAGCGAGCGAGCATCACGAGAAGGTTGGTGGCTGGGGCCCTTGAGCCTGGCCGCGATCCTTGTCCCGGCCATCGTCGCCTGGCAGTCGGGCGCATGGTTCTGGACCGCGGTCCCGGTGGGGTTCCTGTTCGGCTTCCTGCTGCAGAAGGGCGACCTGTGCGGCTCCTCGGCGATGAGCGAGGTGTTGCTCTTCAAGGATGCCCGCAAACTGGCCGGGCTGTGGGTGGCGATCGCCGTGTCGATGGTCGGCCTCGCCATCATCGAGAGGCTCGGCTGGGTGGTGCTCAAGCCGAAGCCGCTCCTGTGGGCGAGCTCGATCGTCGGTGGCGTGATCTTCGGCGCCGGCACGGTGCTCGCCGGCGGCTGCATCTCCGGCTGCCTGTACAAGGCCGGCGCGGGGAACCTCAACTCCATGGCGGCGCTCGCCGGCATGCCGTTCGGGATCGCCGTCGTCGAGCACGGCTCGCTCGGCCGCACGCACGTCTGGCTGAAGAGCCACGTCATCAGGGCCGCCGACGGCGGACCCGTGACCCTCTCCTCGCTGACGGGGCTGCCCTTCTGGCTGCTGGCCCTGCTGTTCGCCGGGGCGACGGTGGCGGTGGCACTGTGGCTGCGGCGCAAGGGGCGGCGGTCGCCGAGCGGCGAGCCGCTGTCGCAACGTCTGCTGCGGCGGCCGTGGCAGCCGTGGCAGGCCGGCATCGCCATCGGCGTGCTGGCCGTTCCCGCCTTCCTCTCGGCGGTGGCGAGCGGCCGCAGCTACCCGCTCGGCGTCACCCACGGCGTGCTGCACGCCTATGAGCTGGTGACTGCCGACGTCGCGGTCGAGACCGGTCGGCCGGCCGCTTTGCCGGCCACCGCTGCGCCGGCGCCGGTCACCGCCGCGCCGGCACCTGCGGCGCCGCGCAGGAAGGTCAGCGCCTGGCTGATCCTCGTTGTGGTGGCGATGATTCCGGGGTCGTGGGTCGCAGCGCGGCTCTCGGGCCAGGCCACGCTGCTGCCCAAGCCGCCGGAGCAGACCGTGACGGCGTTCTTCGGCGGCATCCTCGTCGGCATCGGTGCAGGGTTCGCCACGGGCTGCGTGGTCGGCAACATCCTGTCGGGCTGGGCGCTGATGAGCGTCGGCATGATCCTGTTCGGGATCGCCACGCTGCTCGCCAACTGGGCCGTGACCTACGTCTATCTGATGGGCGCACAGTGGCAGCGATGATCGCGCCGGCGGCTCGCGGTGAGCTGCGAGCCGCGATGCCCACGCGTGGCCGACCTGGCACGGCGTGACACTCATGTGTCGCCTCCTGCCGCCCCGGGTGCTGTGCGTCGTTGCCGGCGCGGCGCTGGCGGCGCCCGCGGGCGCGGGTGAGCCCGCGGCCGGCCCGTACACGCTGAAGCTCTCCGGCCAGCTCCGCGTGCGCATGGAGTCGGAGGACAGTCTGGATCTGCGGGGATATCGCCCCGATTTCACCGACACCTTCGCGCTCTCGCGCCTGAGCCTGGAGATGGACGCTCACGCCAAGGACTGGCCGCGCTTCCATCTGCAGCTTCGCGATGCCAGGGCGTTCGGGTCCACCCTGGGCGACGACGATTTCTCTGCCAGTAACCCCATCCACGACCCCCTCGACGTGCGCGAGGCGTTCGTGGAGTGGCGCGGCATCGGTGGCTCGGCGCTCGGTTTCACGATCGGCCGGCAGCGGATCCCCTACGGCGACGAGCGCGTGTTCGGGCCCGGCGAATGGGGCAACACGGGCCGCTGGACCTGGGACGCGGCGCGGGGCCACTACGAGCGGGGAGCGCTCTGGGCCGACGCCTGGGTGGGCCGCGCCGTGGTCAACCGCCCGGATCGGTGGCCGAACAGCTCGGCCGACGGCGTGCGCGCCGCCGTGCTGTACGGGGGGTTCCGACGCGGCCAGGACCGCGTGGACCTGTTCGCCGGGGAGAAGCGCGACGATACGGTCCGGCGCGGCGAGCGAGGCGCCGGCTCGCTCCGCTGTCGCTTCGTCGGGGTGCAGGCCGCGGCCGCCGTGGCCGGGCCGTGGCGCTGGGGGGGCGACTGCCGTTTACGAGACGGGGCACGCCGCCGGCGACTCCGTCGACGCCCTCGGCGCGTCCGGCTGGCTCGCCGTGACGCTCGGCGGGCCCTGGGAGACTGTCGCGACGGTCTCGTCGACGTACGGCTCGGGAGACAGCGATCCCGGCGACGGCGTCCACGGCGCCTTCGACGGGGTCTTCGGGGGCGCGGACATCCGTTTCTACGGCTACCTTAACCTCGTCTTCTGGGCCAACGTCTGGGATTACGAGGCTCGCATCGAGCTCAAGCCGGTTGGAGACCTGGCGGTGCGCTTCGAGGGCCACCGCTTTATCCTGGCGCAGGGGCGTGACGCCTGGTACTCGACTGGACTGCAGCCCGTGCGGCGGGATCCGAGCGGCGGCGCCGGCAGCGACCTCGGCTGGGAACTCGATGCCCGTGCCACCTGGTCGCCGCGGCCTGCGTGGGAGCTTGCCGCAGGAGGCGGGTGGTTCGCACCGGGGTCGTTCGTCGAGCGTACCGGACCATCACCGCACGCGTACTGGGGGTTCGTTCAGACAACCTGGCGATTCTGACGTGGCCGACCTTCGCCGTAGCCGACAAGCCCGACTGCAGCTATCTGCTTCCTCTTCCTCCCCGGTACGGTGGCCGGCTCGCTGCTGGGCGTGATCTGGCGTCGCCTGCCTCGACCCTGCTCGCCGACCCCTCAGCGGAGGGTGACAACGTAGGGGACCACCACGGCACCCGCGGGAGCCCCATGCTGACGCTCGCCGCGGCTGCTGCGCAACCTGAGGCCCCGCGCCTATACTCCCGCGTATGACGCTGCTGACCCGCGAACGCATCGAAGCGGCCTTCGAGAGACTGGCCGATGAGCTGGCGCAGCGAGGCGTCACGGCCGAGGTGTACGTGGTGGGCGGCGCCGTCATGTGCCTGGCGTTCGATGCGCGGCCGTCGACCAAGGACGTCGACGCGTGGTTCGCACCTGCCGACGCCGTGCGCGATGCGGCTCGTGATGTGGCGCGCGATCTCGGCCTGCCGGAGGACTGGCTCAATGATGCGGCGAAGGCCTTTCTTCCCGAGAACGCCGCGTTCGAGCGTTGGCGATCGTGGCCCTCGCTGGCCGTCTCGGTGGCGCAGGAGCGCACGCTGCTCGCCATGAAGTGCGCAGCGGCGAGAACAGCCGAGGACGTCGGCGACATCAAGTTCCTGGCCGCGCGGCTCGGCCTCGGCTCGGCAGCGGAGGTTCTCTCCGTCGTGATGGAGTTCTTTCCGGCGGAACGGCTACCCATTCGCACGCGGCTGTTGCTCGAGGAGATCTACGATGACCGCGCGTGAGTGTCTGGCTCAGGCTCGCAGTGTGCCTGAGCGGTTCCAGACGGCCATCAACGAGTTCGTGGATGATTTCAGACGGTCGGCGCCGGACCAACGGTATCTCATGGTGGCCGACGCCGTGACGGGCGCCGG
The DNA here is from genome assembly GCA_964594125.1 of uncultured Thermoanaerobaculia bacterium. Taxonomy (GTDB): domain Bacteria; phylum Acidobacteriota; class Thermoanaerobaculia; order Thermoanaerobaculales; family Thermoanaerobaculaceae; genus CAVRZJ01. The sequence continues at coordinate 99,165 of CAZQLL010000013.1, forward strand.
TCCGTTCGAGGGACTCATCGCCGGCGTCGTCAGCGCGCTGTGCCGTGAGACGGGAACCGACGCTCCCGCGTGGGTGGCCCACGTAGGCAGCCCGACTCCGTTCTTCGCGTTCCCCGCGACATCGTTCGCGCTGCGGCTGCGGCTGATGATCGAGTCGCCGCCGCCGTTTTTCGTGCGCAACGTTTTCGTGCCCTCGAACTACCTGAGCCGCGCCTGAGAGCTTGTGGAGGAACATGGGCTCTCAGGACGCACCGAGCTGCCGGCTCCCTGTCGCCAGGGAGGCATTGGGGGTCACGACACCCACAGGCGCGGGCGCGAGATCAGCTTCTCGGCCTTCGCGGCCTCGACCGGCTTCGAGAACCAGAACCCCTGCGCCGCCGGGCAACCCATCGCCTTGAGGTGCTCGAACTGGCCGGCGGTCTCGACGCCCTCGGCCACGACGCTCATGCCGAGCCGGCTGCCGAGGCCGACGATCGTCTGCACGATCGCGCTGACGTCGGCCTTGTCCTGCATCCCGGCGATGAACGAGCGGTCGATCTTGAGCGTGTCGTACGAGAACCGCTGCAGGTAGGAGAGCGACGAGAAGCCGGTGCCGAAGTCGTCGATCGAGAACTGCACGCCGAGCGCGCGCAGCTCGCCGAGGATGCCCAGCGCCTGCTCGCCGTGGTCCATGAGGATGCTCTCGGTGATCTCGAGGCGCAGCGAGGTCGCCGGCAGCCCGGTCTCCTCGAGAAGCCCCCACACCCGCTCGACGATGTCCGGCTGCCCGAAGATCTTGCCGGAGACGTTGACCGAGGCGTACAGCGGCGGGTCCATCGGCCAGCGCTGCTGCCACCGGCGCACCTGCGTGCACGCCTCGCGCAGTGCCCACCAGCCGATCGGCACGATGAGCCCGGTCTCTTCGGCCACGGAGATGAAGCGCAACGGCGGCACGATCCCGCGCTCGGGGTCGATCCAGCGCACCAGCCCCTCGAAGCCGGCGATGCGGCCGGCGTCGAGCGAGATGATCGGCTGGTAGTGCATGACGAACGACGAGCGCTCGACGGCGCGTCGGAGATCCATCTCGAGCTTGAGGAGCGCCGCGACGCTCGAGTGCATCGCCTGGTCGAACACCTGGAAGCAGGCTCGTCCCGACGCCTTCGCCCGGTACATGGCGGTGTCAGTGTCGCGCAGGATGTCCTCCGGCGTCTCGTACGACCCCGAGCCGAAGGCGATCCCGATCGACGCCGTGATGACCACCTCGTGGGGGCCGATCGCGAACGGGCGTTCGAGCAGCTCGAGGACGCGCTCGGCGACCCGCGTGGCGTCCTCGGGGGCGGTGACCTCGTTGAGGAGGATTCCGAACTCGTCGCCGCCCAGGCGCGCCACGGTGTCGCCGGGGCGCAGGCAGGCGCGCAGCCGCGCGGCGAACTCGACGAGCAGGGTGTCGCCGGCCGAGTGGCCGAGCGAGTCGTTGAGGTTCTTGAAACGGTCGAGGTCGAGGAACAGCACGGCGAAGGCGAGCCCTCTGTGGCGGCGCGACTGCTCGAGCGCGACGCCCATGCGGTCGAGGAACAGCGTGCGGTTCGGCAGGCCGGTGAGCGCGTCGTGGAAGGCGTCGTGAAGCAGGCGCTCTTCCGCGAGCTTGCGCACGGTGATGTCGGTGAGCGAGCCCGCCATCCGCGTCGGCGTGCCGGCGGAGCTGCGCACGGCGACGCCGCGGCTGAGTACCCAACGGAACGAGCCGTCGGCGCAGCGCAGCCGGTGCTCGTGCTCGAAGTGCGCGACCCGGCCATCGAGGTGAGCGGAGAGCGCTTCCTTCAGGGGCTGGGCGTCGTCCGGATGGACGCGCGAGAACCACTCGCCGATCTCGGCGCCGAGCGTTGCGGCGTCGGCGCCGGCGATCGCCGCCCAGCGCGGCGAGAAGTAGGCAACGCCGGTCGCGAGGTTCCAGTCCCAGACGCCGTCGCTGGCGCCCTGCACGGCGAGGGCGTAGCGCTGCTCGCTCTCCAGCAGCGCCTCCTCGGCGCTGCTGCGCTCGACCGCGTAGCGGATCGCGCGGGCCAGCACCGCGGTGTCGAGCTCGCGCTTGAGCAGATAGTCCTGCGCCCCCTCGCGGACGGCGCTCGCCGCGACCTCCTCGTCGTCGAGGTTGGTGAGGACGACCACCGGCACCGCGGGCGCGAGCTCGCGCACCCGCCGGTAGGTGGCGAGCCCCGCGCTGTCGGGCAATGAGAAATCGAGCAGCACGGCGTCGATGCCGCCGCGCTCAAGGCGCGTCAGCCCGGCTGCGAGCCGGTCGACGCGCTCGAGGTCGAACGACTCGCGGCGCGACCGCCGGAGCAGCTCGGCGACGAGCTCGGCCTCCGCGGGGTTGTCCTCAATGAGAAGCACGCGCAGCGGCCTGCCGGCCATGCTCACCCCCGTTCCGCCGGTCAGCCCCTCCGTCAGACGCCCCAAGAGGCTGCCGCGGCAGCGAGACGTAGAACGTCGAACCCTCGCCCGGTTGCGAGGTCGCCCAGATCTGGCCGCCGTGCCGCTCGACGATGCGCTTGCACAGCGCCAGGCCGATGCCCGTGCCGGGGTACTCGCCCGGCGCGTGCAGCCGCTGGAACATCCCGAAGATGCGATCCGTGGCGTCGGGGTCCATCCCGATGCCGTTGTCCATGACGGCGAACACCCACGCGTCCTCCGACTCCACCGCCGACACGTGCACGCGCGGCGGCGCCGCGGAGCGGAACTTCACGGCGTTGCCGATCAGGTTCTGGAAGAGCTGCACCATCTGGCGGGGGTCCGCGGCGGCGCGCGGCAGCTTCTGGACCGTCACCTCCGCCTGGCTCTCGTCGATCGCCGCTTTGAGGTTCGCGAGCGCCTCGGCGACGACCGCGCCGAAGTCGATCGGGACGAACGCCTCGCCCCTGGTTTCGACGCGCGAGTACTCGAGCACGTCGTTGATCATCGCCTGCATGCGCACCACCGCCGTCAGCATGTGGGCGAGCCAGCGGTGCCCCGAGGCGTCGAGCCGCGTCCCCTGCTCGTCGGCGAGGAGCTGCCCGTAGCGGGTTACGAGCTGCAGCGGTTCCTGCAGGTCGTGCGAGATCGCGTACGAGAACTGCTGCAGCTCGGCGTTGGAGCGGGCGAGCTGGGCGGCGCGCTCCTCGAGCTGGCGCTCGGTCTGGCGGTAGGTGGAGATGTCCTCCAGGCACACCTCCCAGCGCGCGACCGGCCGTCCCGGCGCCGCCAGCGGCCAGGCGTTCACGCGGACCCAGACGGTCGCGCCCGCGGCGCGCCGAACCTGCGACTCGAGCCCGCGCACCGCCTGCCCGGACTCGATGAGCCGGGCGAGACGGTCGCGGCCCGCATCGGCGAGCAGCCCGGGCAGGAACGCCCCGGCGACGCCGGCGTCGCCGCCGCCGAGGAGCCGAGCGGCCGCCGGGTTCGCGCTTTCGATGATCCCCTGCGCGGACAGCGTCGCGACGCCCACCGGCATCTCCCCGAGCAGGGTACGGTAGCGCTCCTCGCCGGCGCGGGCCGCGTCGCGGCGCGCGGCGCGCGCGATCGCGGCGCGCACCGCGCCGGCGAGCGCGAGGAATCCCGGGGCGCCCTTGAACGCCACCGCGTCGACGTCGTGGTCGATTGCGGCCGCCACGACCTGGTCGGCCGGCGCGGCGGTGAACAGCACCAGCGCGCACGCCGGGTGCAGGCGCTTCACGGCGGCGGCGAGCTCGAGGCCGTCGCCCCATGCAAACGTCTGCTCGGTGACCACGGCGGCGAGATCGGGGCGGAGCAGCCGCTCGGCGAGCGCCATCGGGTCGCCGACGCCCTCGACCGCGAGCTCGGGCAGGCCCTGCCGAAGGACGAGCACGGCGAGATCGCGGTCGGCGCCGTTGCCGTCGGCCACCAGCACGCGCGTCCGTGCGGCCGTCACCGCTTCCCCGTGGCCGCTGCGCGCGCGCCAGCGGGCGGTGCACCAGCCCCGCAGCGCATCAAGCGCCCGCGCCGAGCCGTGAGAGCGTGCCACCGCCGCATCGCCTTGCGCAGTACCGCAACATGCTACCACGGCGGCCGCCGGTGCAGGCGCACAACGGCGCCGCCGGGCGCGGCGCGCCCGGCGCGGGTTTGCTACCCTAAACGGCGTGACACGGGCAACGCCAGGCGGGCGGCTCACCTACGCGGCGGCGGGCGTCGACATCGACGCGCAGGACCGTGCGCTGGCGGCGATCAAGCGGCTGGCGCGGTCGACGTTCACGCCCGGGGTGCTCACCGAGATCGGATCGTTCGGGGGGATGTTCACGCTCGCGCCGGACGACCCGCGGGGCACCGTGCTGGTGGCGTCGGCCGACGGCGTCGGCACCAAGCTGCGCGTCGCGCAGATGGCGGGCATCCACTCCACGGTCGGCCAGGACCTGGTCAACCACTGCGTCAACGACATCCTGGTGCAGGGGGCGCGGCCGCTGTTCTTCCTCGACTACCTGGCGACCGGCACGCTCGATCCGGCGGTCGCGGCCGAGCTCGTCGGCGGGCTGGCGGCGGCGTGCCGCGCCGCCGGATGTGCGCTGCTCGGCGGCGAGACCGCCGAGATGCCGGGGTTCTACCAGCCCGGCGATTACGACCTCGCCGGCTTCATCGTCGGCGCCGTGCGCCGCGACCACGCGCTGCCGCGCGGCGACGTCGAGGTCGGCGACGCGCTCGTCGCCCTCGCCTCCAGCGGCCTTCACACCAACGGCTACTCGCTGGCGCGCAAGGTGTTTTTCGATCTTCTGGCGCTGACGCCGCACAGCCACGTGCCCGACCTCGGCCACACGGTCGCCGAGGAGCTGCTCGCGGTCCACCGGTGCTACCTCCACGACGTCGCGCCGCTGCTCGAGGCGGGACTCCTGAAGGCGGCGGCGCACATCACAGGCGGCGGCATCCCGGACAACCTGCCGCGCGTCCTCCCGGTCGGCGTCGGGGCGGAGATCTTTCCCGGCTCCTGGGAGGAGCCGGTCGTCTTCCGCATCATCCGCGAGGTCGGCGGCGTCCCCGAGCACGACATGCGCCGTACGTTCAACCTCGGGGTCGGGATGGTCCTGGTGGTCGCCCACGACCGCCTCGACGTCGTCCTCGACGCACTTCCGGCCGCGGCCGGCGCGCGCGTCATCGGCCGCTGCGTCGCCGGCGCCGGCGTCCGCTTCCTGGGCGACCGCAATGAGTAAGGCCGTGGCCCGTGGCCCGTGGCCCGTGACCCGCGGGAGAAGCCGAGCAGAGCTTTCCAATCGGGCCACGGACCACGGGTCAAGGGCCACGGGACGAGGGGGGCCGGGGTGACCCGGCTGGCCGTGCTGCTGTCGGGGCGGGGCTCCAACTTCGTCGCGCTCGCCGAGGCGTGCGGGCGCGGCGAGGTGCCGGCCGAGATCGTGCTCGTGCTCTCCAACAAGCCTGATGCGCCGGGCCTCGAGCGGGCGCGCGAGCGCGGCATCGCGGCGCGGGCGATCCCGTCGAAGGGGCTCTCGCGGGAGGAGCACGAGCGACTGCTCGTCGCTGCCGTCCGCGCGGCCGGCGCCGAGTGGGTGTGCCTGGCCGGTTACATGCGGCTGCTCACGCCGGCCTTCATCGACGCCTTCCCGCAGCGCATCGTCAACATCCACCCGGCGCTGCTGCCCGCGTTCCCTGGCGTCGACGCCCAGCACCAGGCCTGGGAGTACGGCGTCAAGGTGTCGGGGTGCACCGTGCACCTTGTCGACGCCGGCTGCGACACCGGGCCGATCGTGCTGCAGCGCACCGTCCCGGTTCTCGACTCCGACACCCCGGAGGAGCTCGCGGCACGCATCCTCGAGCAGGAGCACGTCGCCTACGCCGAGGCGATGCGGATGCTGCTCACGCGGCGGTGGGCGGTACAGGGCCGGAGGGTGGTCGTGCTCCCGGAGGCTGCGGCGTCGCGCGCTACATGATCGATTTGCCGAGCAGGCTGGCGGCGAGCTCGACCATCATCGCGGCGGTGCGGTTGGAGCGGTCGAGGATGGGGTTGACCTCGACGAGGTCGAGGCTGGTGACGATGCCGGCGTCGTGCAGCAGCTCCATCAGCAGGTGCGCCTCGCGGTAGGTGAGACCGCCGGGGATCGGCGTCCCGACGCCGGGGGCGATGTCGGGGTCGAGCGCGTCGGCGTCGAAGGAGACGTGCACGCGCGACAGGCGCCTGAGGCGCGAGATCGTGTCCTCGGCGATGCGCGGCAGGCCGAGGCGGTCGATCTCCTTCATCGAGAACACGGTGACACCGAGTTGTCTGAGCAGGTCGCGTTCGCCCTGGTCGACGCTGCGGACGCCGATGATGATGACGTCCTCCGGGCGCACCTTGGCGCCCGGCCGGCCGATGTCCACCAGGCGCGGCTCGCCGATGCCGCAGAGCGCCGACAGCGGCATGCCGTGGATGTTGCCCGACGGGGAGGTCTCCGGGACGTTGAAGTCCGTGTGGGCGTCGACCCAGATCACGCCGATGCGTTCGCCGCGCGACGCGCCGGCGACCGAGCCCATGGCGATCGAGTGGTCGCCGCCGAGCGCGATGGGGAAGGTGTAAGGAGGGAGCTCTTGCAGGGCGAGTGCGGCATGGGAGCAGGCGGCGGCGATGGCGTCGAGGTACGCCATGCCGCCGGGTGGGGCCTGGCGGCCGCCGTGCAGGCTCTCGGCCACGGGAACCGGCACGTCGCCGAGATCCCGCACCTCATAACCGAGCTCGCGGAGCATCCGCTCGAAGCCGGTGTAGCGCAGGGCGCCGGGGCCGAGGTCGACGCCGCGCCGCCCCTGCCCGAGGTCCATGGGGATGCCGAGAACCGCTACGTCCCTCGTTCTCATGGCGGGATGGTAGCGCGGTTCCGCTTGACTCCGTGCGGCGCGCTGATAGCCTCGTGCCGGCGGACTGGAGGCGACATGGCAGCGACGCGCGTGGCTTTCGACGAGCTTGCAGGGACAGTGGGCCGCATCTTCACCTCCGAGTGGCGGGAGGTGACGCAGGAGGCCGTGGACGCATTCGCCGCGGCCACCGGCGACCGCCAGTGGATCCACGTGGATCCGGCGCGTGCGGCGGCGGAGTCGCCCTTCGGCGGCACGATCGTTCACGGCTGGATGTCGCTTGCGCTCGTCACCGTGCTGCTGTTCGAAGCGGTCGAGATCGACGGGGTGCGGCTGATCATCAACTACGGCGCCAACAAGGTCCGCTTCCCGGCGCCGGTGCGGGTCGGCGCCCGGGTTCGCGGCGGCTTCGAGATCGTCGCCGTCGACCGCGTCGACGGCGGCGCGCAGGTCGCCTTCAAGGCGACGATCGAGGTCGAGGGGGGCGGGAAGCCGGCGATGGCGGCAGAGATCCTGTACCGCTACCTCGCGGCGTAAGCCTCGCACAGCGCGCTCACTGGCGTTCGCCAGCCGCACGTCGCCGACTCGCGGCCGCCGGCAGGAGCGGCCGCGAGTCGGCAGGTGAGGCGGCGCCGGGGTGACGGGGGCGGGGATGCAGCCCTTTCGGAATTGAGTAGGCAGACACCGTACGGAACCGGGCCGCTGCCGT
>CAZQLL010000014.1:0-100155 GCA_964594125.1 uncultured Thermoanaerobaculia bacterium
TGGTCTTGTACAGGCCGCGGTCGCCGCCCGGCGCCCACAGCGGTCCCTGCGCCGCGACGTACACGACGTTGGAGTCGCGCAGGTCGACCGCGATCATGCCGATGTGCTCCGACGCCTTCAGCCCGAGGTTCTCCCAGCTCGCGCCGCCGTCGCGCGAGCGGTAGACGCCGTCGCCGTAGCCGACCGAGCGCTGCGAGTTGTTCTCGCCGGTGCCGACCCAGATGATGTGCGGATTGCGCGGGTCGAGCGTGACGCAGCCGATCGAGTACGACCCCTGGCCGTCGAACACCGGCTTCCAGGTGGCGCCGGCGTTGCCGGTCACCCAGACGCCGCCGGAGGCGACCGCGACCACGCGCCGCTTCGAGCTCGTCGGGTCGACCGCGATGTCGCCGATGCGTCCGGAGGTGAGCGCCGGGCCGATGCCGCGCAGCTCGAGGCCGGCGACGGCGTCGGCGGTGAGGCCGGTTGGCGCCTCGGGGGCGGCCGCCTTCTCCTTGGCGGGCGCCGCGGCGGCCGCGGCGGCGGCGGGCAGGCCGGCGGCGAACAGCCCGGCGGCGAGCAGGCACGGCGTGAGCGGGGCAGGGGCGTGGCGGTGGCGCATGGTTTCGTCCTTTCCTAGTCCGAAGTCCGGTGCGGGCGGGCCTCGGCTGCCATCGTGGCGACGCGCGCCGCGATGCGGGCGAGCGCGTCGTCGGGCATCCCGTCGGCCGCCCGCGAGCGCGGCCGCAGGTCGATCGGGTCGTTGACGTAGTCGACGCTGACCAGCTCGCCGTCGTCGTCGCGGCGGGCGATCTCGGTCGAGAACAGGTCGAGGCCGCAGATCGCCGCGATGGCGGAGGTCATCGGGCGCAGGCCGGCGAGCCCGTGCCGTGCCTCGTCCGCCGCCGTCACCGCCCGGTAGGCATGGCTGGCGACGCCCCACCAGAACGGCAGCACCTCGCCGCAGGCGTAGACGACGCGGTACCACGCCGGTCCGTCCTCGGTCAACCGCGGCGTCAGCCATGCCTGCGCGAGGTACTTCTCGTCGGGGTGGCGGCGGCGCACCGCCTGGATCTGCTCCCACGTCGTCAGGTTGCGCCTGACGCCGACGCCGCCGCCGCCGTGCGCCGGTTTAAGGAGGAAGCGATCGCCGAGCGGCGCCAGGTCGGGCTCGGGCAGGTCGGGCTCGTCGCCGTACGGCGCGAGCAGCACTGTGTACGGCGTGTGCAGGCCGGCGCTGATGAACTCGAGGTGCATCGTCGCCTTGTCCCACGCGCGCTCGGCGAGGGCGGGGTCGTTGATCAGGCGGGCGCCGACCCGGCGGGCGTGGTCGGCGAGCGGCCGGAACGCCGGGTCGCCGTCCCAGGCGCGGTCGAGCAGCGCGTGGAACGACAGCTCGCCGGCGCGCAGCGCCGCGACCGCCGCCGCGAGCAACCCAGGCGTGATCTCGAGCAGCGCGAGATCGCGCTCCTCGCAGCGCGCCCGCAGCGACGCCAGGAACCCGACGTCGTGCTCCCAGCTCCACGCGACCGCGAGGTCGTACTGCCAGCGCACGGCGGGATTCTATAGCCTCGCGGGTAACGACCGTCACAATCGCGGCGGTGGCGCCGGCGCGACGATACACAATGCTCGGCGCAGCGACGGGCTACCATGCGGGGCGGCGGCCGCTGGCACGAGGCGCGGCGCGCCGGACGGCGGCGACGGAGGGGTGAGCGATGACCGCGAAGCGGACACTCGGGTTGGGTCTCATGCTGGCTGCGGCGGCGCAGCTCGCTCTCGCGCAGGACTGCCCGCGGCTGCTCGGGCGCTGGGGGTACGGACCGGCGTACGCCGTCGCGGTGTCCGGGTCGTACGCCTATGTGGGCGCCGGCTCGTTGCTGCTGGTGGTCAACGTCGCCAACCCGGCGGCGCCGGCGATCGCCGGGCGCGTGCTGCTCCCCGGCGTGGTGCGCGGCGTCGCGGTGGCGAGCGGCCGCGCGTACGTCGCGGCGGGCGCCGGCGGCCTGCAGGTGGTCAGCGTGCTGACGCCGTCGAACCCTGCGGTGATCGGCGCGCTCGACGTCGGCGGGTCGGCGGCCGGCATCGCCGTGTCCGGCACGCGTGCGTACGTAGCCGCCGGCATGGCCGGCCTGGCGGTGGTCAACATCGCCAGCCCGTCGGCGCCGGCGCTGCTGGGCGTCGCCGACGGGATCGGCGAGGCGGCGGGCGTGGCCGTCTCGGGGTCGTTCGCCTACGTCGCCAGCGGCTACGACGGCATGCGCGTCGTCGACGTTTCCGACCCGGCGACGCCGGAGCACGTCGGCGGCTTCGCCACCTTCGAGCCGGCGCGCGGCGTCGCGGTCGCGGGCGGCTACGCGTTCGTCGCGGAGGACACGTTCGGGGTGCGGGTGCTCGACGTCAGCACACCGGCCGATCCGGTCGAGGTCGCCACCGTGGACACCGCCGGCAACGCCAACGCGGTGACGCTCGCCGGCGACTACGCCTACGTCGCCGACTGGGCGGGCGGGCTGCAGGTGCTCGAGGTGTCGGCCCCGCTGTTCCCGGCCGACTCGGGGTTCTTCGAGACAGCGTCGGCGGCGTGGGGTGTGGCCGTCTCCGGCACGCGGGCGTTCGTCGCCGCCGAGACCGAGCTGTACGCCGTCGACGTCGCCGATCCTACGGCGATCGCCGAGCTCGGCGCGCTGCCGTTGTGGTCGAGCGCCGCCGGCGTGGCGGTCGCGGGGACACGCATGTACGTGGCGGACTCGTTCGCCGGGCTGCGCGTGATCGAGATCGGTTTCCCGGCCAACCCGGTTCAGGTGGGTGCGCTGGCGACCGCCGGCGAGGCGCTCGACGTGGCGGTGGCGGGCGCCACCGCGTACGTCGCAGACGGCGCCGGCGGGCTCGTCGTGGTGGACGTCGGCAATCCGGCCGGCCCGGTGGCGCTGGGCACGCTCGACACGCCGGGGTACGCGCGCGGTGTCGCGGTCGCCGGGACGTGGGCATACGTCGCGGACTCGTTTGCCGGCCTGCGCGTGGTCGATGTCGCCAACGCGGCGAGCCCGTCGGCCGTCGGGTCCTGGGACTCGCCCGGCACCGCGCTCGGTGTGGCGGTTTTCGGCGGCCGCGCCTACCTCGCCGACGGCGGCGCCGGCCTGCGGGTGGTCGACGTGACCAACCCCGCCGCGCCGGCGCAGGTCGGCGCCCTCGACACGCCGGGCACGGCGTGGGGGGTGAGCGTGAGCGACGGCCGCGCCTACGTCGCGGACTGGGACGGCGGGGTGCGCATCGTCGACGTCTCGGCGCCGTCGGCGCCGGTGGAGCTCGGCCACGTCGCGGTCGCGGGCAACGCGGTGGCCGCGGCGGCGGCGGGCGGGCGGCTGTTCGTGGCGGACGAGGCGGGGGCGCTGCACGTCTTCGACATCGCCGACCCGGCGGCCCCGGTAGCGATCGCAACGCACGCGCGGCCCGGCGGCCCGCGCGACGTGGTCGTCGCCGGCACGCAGGTCGCCCTCGCGGAGGGCGACGCGGGCGCGTCGATCTGGGACCTCGTGCAGTGCTCGCAGCAGTGCGAGGTGGCGTGCTCGGCCTCGGCGTCGCGCGGCGGCGGCGAGGCGCCGCTCGAGGTGGTGTTCGTCGCCGAGGGCAGCGCCACGGGGTGTGGCGAGGGCGTCTCGTACGAGTGGGACTTCGGCGACGGCTCGCCGGTCGCGACCGACGCGAGCGTGACGCACGTCTATGCCAACGTCGGCGCCTGGCACTGGCGGGTGACGGTGACCGCCGGCGGCAAGACGTGCACCCGCGAGGGAGACGTCGTCGTGGTACCGCCGTGCGTGCTCACCTGCAGCGCCCTGGTCCCCGCCTCCGGCCTCGCCGGCGCGTCGACGGCGTTCGCGGGAACGGCGGCGGCGAGCGATTGCTCGACGCCGCCGGAGTTCGCCTGGACGTTCGGCGACGGCGGCCCCGGCTCGCTGCTTGAGGACCCAACGCACATCTACGTGGAGGCCGGCGTGTATCCGTGGACGATGACGGTGACGGCCGGTACCCGCACCTGCGCGGCGAGCGGCACAATCGCGATCGGCGGACCGGCGTGCTCCGGCGGCTACGCGCTGATCGTGCCGGCGGCGGCGAAGTCGAACGGGCAGTGGCAAACCGACCTCGACCTGCTCAACCGCGGCGAGGCCGCGGCCTCGGTCGACATCGCGCTGCTCAAGGCGGGGCAGAGCAACCTGTCGCCGCTCGCCTACAACGTCGGCGTGCCGCCCGGGCAGACGAACCGCATCGCCGACGTGCTCGGCACCATCCTGCCGGCGTCCAACGCCGCCCTGGGGCTGCGCTTCTGCTCGGGCGAGGTGTCGGCGACGTCGCGCTTCTACAACACCTCGGCGAAGAACGGCGGTACCTACGGGATGTACGTGCCGGCGCTGCCGGAGAGCGCGGCGCTGCCGACCGGAAAGCTCGGGACGTTCCAGCACCTGACGTACTCGCCGAGCTCGACCTCCGGCTACCGCGTGAACATCGGGTTCGCCAACGCGGTGGGTGTCACGGTGGACGTGGTGATCAAGCTGTACGGCGACGCCGGCGAGCTGCTCGGCACCCGCGCGCAGCGCCTGCGCCCGTTCGAGCACCTGCAGATCACGAAGATCCACCAGGTCCTCGGCACCCCGCCGGTGAGCCACGGCTGGGCGACCGTCGAGGTGCTCACCGCCAACGCGAAGGTGCACGCCTACGCGATGTTGATCGACAACATCTCGTCCGACCCGATCTTCATGCCGGCGACGGTGGAGTGAACGTGGCTATGACGGGCGCGTGGTCGGACGGCTTGTCGCCCTTGCGCTCGTCGCGGTCTACCTCGACGGAGAGGCAGCGGGCCGCGAGCGGCGGCGTGGCGAGGATGTGGTCGATGCGCAGCCCCCAGCCGCGGTGGAAGGCGCCGAAGCGGTAATCCCACCAGGTGTAGATGCCGCCGTCCGGGCGCAGCCGGCGCAGGGTGTCCTCGAGGCCCCAGGCGGTCAGCGCGGCGAGCGCCGCCTTCTCAGGCTCCGAGAACAACACCTGGCCGCGCCACCGCTCGGGGTCCCAGACGTCGCGGTCGTCGGGCGCCACGTTGAAGTCGCCGCACACCGCGAGCGGCAGCGCGGGTGAGAACGACTCGTCGAGCAGGCGCCGCAGCCGCCCGTACCAGTCGAGCTTGTAGGCGTACTTGTCGGAGCCGACCTCCTGGCCGTTCGGGCAGTAGACGGTGGCGACCGTGACGCCGGCGACCTCCGCCGCGAGCAGCCGCCGATCGGCGTCGGGCGTGTCGCCGGGCAGCGCGCGAACGATCTCCCGCGCCTCCTCGCGGCTCAGGATCGCCACGCCGTTGTAGGTCTTCTGGCCGTTGACGAGGCAGCGGTAGCCGGCGGCCTCGAGCTCCGCGTGCGGAAACTCCGCGTCGACCACCTTGGTCTCCTGCAGGCAGACGACGTCCGGCCGGCGCCGCTCGAGCCACGCACGCAGACGGTCGAGGCGCGAGCGCACGGAGTTGACGTTCCAGGTGGCGACGACGAGCGTCCCGGCGGTGTCCATGCGCTCATCGTAGCGCGCCGCTGCAAAATACGGAATATTAAGTCCGAATTATTGATTTCTGCGGGCGACGGGTGCGGTTCGCGCGCGGCGGGCCGCCGGAGGAGCGGGAGATGGCGACAGCGACACAGACGATCGAGCAGCTCGCGGGTCGGGAGTACGCGTTCGGCTTCGTGACGGACATCGAGCAGGAGACGGTGCCCCCGGGGCTGTCCGAGGACGTGGTCCGCCTGATCTCGGCCAGGAAGGACGAGCCCGCGTGGATGCTGGAGTACCGGCTGAAGGCGTATCGCCACTGGCTGACGATGCGCGAGCCGCGCTGGGTCAACGCGACGTTTCCGCCGATCGACTTCCAGGCGATCTCCTACTGGGCGGCGCCGAAGTCCGCGGCCGAGCGCCCGAAGAGCCTCGAGGACGTCGACCCCGAGCTGCTGCGCACCTACGAGAGACTCGGCGTACCGCTCGAGGAGCGCGCGGCGCTCGCCGGCGTGGCCGTGGACGCCGTGTTCGACAGCGTCTCGGTGGCGACCACGTTCAAGGCGAAGCTGGCGGAGCTCGGCATCATCTTCTGCTCGTTCTCCGAGGCGGTGCGCGAGCACCCCGAGCTGGTCCGGAAGTACCTGGGCTCCGTCGTGCCGCACACCGACAACTTCTACGCCGCGCTCAACTCGGCGGTGTTCTCCGACGGCTCGTTCGTCCACGTGCCGAAGGGCGTGCGCTGCCCGATGGAGCTGTCCACCTATTTCCGCATCAACGCGCTCAACACCGGCCAGTTCGAGCGGACACTGATCGTCGCCGAGGAGGGCGCGTACGTCAGCTACCTCGAGGGGTGCACGGCGCCGATGCGCGACACCAACCAGCTCCACGCCGCCGTGGTCGAGCTGGTCGCGCACGACAACGCTCAGATCAAGTACTCGACCGTGCAGAACTGGTACCCCGGCGATCCGCTCACCGGCAAGGGCGGGATCTACAACTTCGTGACCAAGCGCGGCCTGTGCGCCGGCCGCAACGCGAAGATCTCGTGGACGCAGGTCGAGACCGGCTCGGCGATCACCTGGAAGTACCCGAGCGTGATCCTCAAGGGCGACGGCTCGGTGGGCGAGTTCTACTCGGTGGCGCTCACCAACGGCTTCCAGCAGGCCGACACGGGCACCAAGATGATCCACATCGGCCGCAACACCTCGTCGACGATCGTCTCCAAGGGGATCTCGGCCGGCCGCGGCCAGAACACCTACCGCGGCATGGTGAAGATCGCGAAGAGCGCCGACGGCGCGCGCAACTTCTCGCAGTGCGACTCGATGCTGATCGGCGGGCAGTGCGGCGCCCACACCTTTCCGACGATCGACGTGCGCAACCCGACGGCGCGCATGGAGCACGAGGCGTCGACCTCCAAGATCGGCGAGGACCAGATCTTCTACTGCAAGCAGCGCGGGCTCTCGGGCGAGGACGCCGTCTCGATGATCGTCAACGGCTTCTGCAAGGAGGTGTTCCGCGAGCTGCCGATGGAGTTCGCGGTCGAGGCGCAGCGGCTTCTCGACGTGTCGCTGGAAGGAAGCGTCGGGTGAGGACCTGGTTGGTGGTTCGTGGTTCGTGGATCGTGGGTCCGCACGACGAGAGCGAAGAGGGATGGACGCGATGCTTGAGATCGTGAACCTGCATGCGAACGTGGAGGGGAAGGAGATCCTGAAGGGGATCGACTTGACCGTCAGGGCGGGAGAGGTCCACGCGGTGATGGGGCCGAACGGCTCGGGGAAGAGCTCGCTGGCCTCCGTGCTCGCCGGGCGCGACGAGTACGAGGTGACCGCCGGCCATGTGCGCTTCCGCGGCGCCGACCTGCTCGCGATGGACCCCGAGGAGCGGGCGCGCGAGGGCGTCTTCATGGCGTTCCAGTACCCGGTGGAGATCCCGGGGGTGAGCAACTCCTACTTCCTGCGCGCGGCGCTGAACTCGATCCGCAAGCACCGCGGCGAGCCCCCGATTGAGGCGCGCGAGTTCCTCGCGCTGCTGCGCGAGCGCATGAGGCTCGTCGAGCTCGACGAGTCGTTCCTGCAGCGCCCGGTCAACGAGGGGTTCTCTGGCGGCGAGAAGAAGCGCAACGAGGTGTTCCACATGGCGGTGCTGCAGCCGGCCCTGGCGATCCTCGACGAGACCGACTCCGGGCTCGACATCGACGCGCTCAGGGCGGTGGCGCACGGGGTCAACCGCCTGCGCTCGCCGGAGCGGGCGTTCGTCGTCATCACCCACTACCAGCGCCTGCTCTCGCACATCGTCCCCGACGTCGTGCACGTGCTCGCCGGCGGCCGCATCGTGCGCTCCGGCGGCCGGGAGCTGGCGCTCGAGCTGGAGCGCCGCGGCTACGGGTGGCTCGCGGAAGCGACCGTCGCCGCGGCGGCGGTGTAGGGGGCCGCGATGGCGATCGCCAGCGAGCCGGGCGTGTTCGCGGACGAGCTGGCGCGGGTGCTCGAGCGCACCCGCGCGGCCGAGCCCGCGGCGGTGCAGCGGCTGCGCCGGGAGGCGTTCGACCGCTTCATGGCGGCCGGGTGGCCGACGCGGCGCGACGAGGGGTGGCGCCACACCAGCGTCGCGCCGATCACCGCAGGCGGCTTCGTCCTCGACCTCGACGGCGGCGCGCCGCCGCCCGCGGCCGCCGCCGCCGCGCTGGCGCTGCCCGGCGCGCACCTCGCGGCGCTGCTCGAAGGCCGTCTCGCGCCGGAGCACTCGCGCCTGGCCGAGCTGCCCGCCGGCGTGACGGTCGCCTCCCTCGCCGACGCGCTGCGCCGCACGCCGGAGCTCGCCACGCCGCACCTCGGGTCGCTGGTCGGCGCCGGGCCGCACGCCTTCGCGTCGCTCAACACCGCACTGTTCACCGACGGCGTCCTCGTCCGCCTGGAGCGCGGGGCGGTCCTCGACCGGCCGCTCCACGTCGTGGTCGTCGGCGGCGGGCCTGGGCCGACGCTGGCGTTCCCGCGCCTGCTCGTCGTCGCGGAGGAAGGCGCCGAGGGCACCGTGGTGGAGACCTACGCCTCGGCGGGCGGCGCGGCGCACTGCTGCGAGGCGGTCACGGAGCTCGTGCTCGCCGACGGCGCCCGCATCGACCACTACGCGCTGCAAGTCCAGAACGAGGGCTCGTACCACATCGGCGTGCAGGCGGCGGTGCTGGCGCGCGACGCCGCGCTCGTCTCGCACGCCTTCACCTTCGGCGCCGCCCTGGCGCGCAACGACGTCGCGGCGCGCCTCGCCGGCGAGGGCGCGAGCCTGGTCCTCAACGGGCTGTACTTTCCGCGCGGCAGCCAGCACGTCGACACCCACATGACGGTGGAGCACGCGAGCCCGCACGGCGAGAGCCGCGAGCTGTACAAGGGGGTGCTCGACGGCAGCGCCACGGCGGTGTTCGACGGGCTCATCCACGTCCTGCCTGGGGCGCAGAAAACCAACGCCAGGCAGTCGAACCGCAACCTGCTGCTGTCGCGCCAGGCGGTGGCGACCTCCAACCCGCAGCTCCGCATCTTCGCCGACGACGTCAAGTGCACGCACGGCTCGACGGTCGGCGAGCTCGACGCCGATGCGTTGTTCTACCTGCGCTCGCGGGGCATCGGCGCCGGCGCGGCCAAGGCGATCCTGACGCGCGCGTTCGCCGGCGAGGTGCTCGGCGGGGTGCGGCCGGGGACGCTGCGCGCCGAGCTCGAGCGCCGGCTGGCCGAGCGGCTGCCGGACGGCGGCGCGCTGGATGCGCTCGTGTGAGCCTTCTCGGGCCCTATCCTCCCGACAGCGTGGAGCACCGCGTGCAGGAGGCGCTGGCGCTCGTCTACGACCCCGAGATCCCGGTGAACATCGTTGAGGTCGGGTTGGTCTACGACATCGTCGCCGACCCCGCCGGTGCGGTCAGGGTGACGATGACGCTCACCTCGCCGATGTGCCCGGTGGCGGAGTCGCTCCCCGCCGAGGTGCGCGAGCGCGCGCTGTCGGTTCCCGGCGTGACGTCCGTCGACGTCGATATCGTCTGGGACCCGCCGTGGGGGCCCGAGATGATGTCCGAGGCGGCCCGCCTCGAGCTGGGGATGCTGTAGCGGCGGGGTGCGGGCGGCGGGCGGACTGCGTGGAGGCCGCGCCCGGGAGACGACCCCGCGTCGCGATGCGGCCTGCGGCCGCGCCGCGCGGCGCTCCCTCCCGCGTGCCGGCCGGTTGCGTCTCCCGTCAGGGCGGGGTCGAGCCCGCCGGATGGAGATCGTCGCCGGCGGCGATGAGCAGGCGGCCGCGGAACGTCCCGAGTTCGCGGTACGGGAGGCCGGCGCGTGCGAGCGCCGCCGCCACCTCATCGCGGCGGGCCGGCGGCGCCAGCAGCAGCCGCCGCGGCGAGCGATCGACGAGCTCGGTGAGCAGGGTCTCGGCCGACGTACCGTCGGGGGGCGCATCGGTGTCCGTAGCGGCCCGGATGCGCTCGATCGTGCAGTCGAGGTAGAGGCTCAGGCCCCAGATCGGCTTCGCATCGTAGAACACGATCTCGCGCGGCGCCGGCTCGGCCAGCGCGAGCAGCTCGCGCGCGGCCGCGCGGGCGTCGCGGTCGGTCGCGTGGCCGGCGGCGTAGGCACGCAGCAGCACGAGGGCGACCGCGCTGGCGGCCCCGAGCCGCACCGCCCCGTGCAGCGACGGCCGTGCGGCCAGCCGGCGCGCGACCACGAGCGCCAGCGGCGCCCACAGCGGCAGGATGTAGAGCTCGAGGCGCGAGCTCGAGAGCGCGAAGACCAGCAGCGGGATCAGGAACCAGCAGGCGAGCAGCACCGGCCACGGGTCGCCGCCGGCGGCGACCTCGCGCCACCAGCGGCGGGCCAGCAGGGTGCGGCGGGCCTCCCGCACCCTGCCGAGCAGCAGGTGGGTCCAGGGCAGCGTCCCGGCCAGCAGCACCGGCGCGTAGACGCGGAACGCGCCGTACCACTGGGCATGGCGGTCGAAGTGGGAGGACGCAACGCGCCGCGCCACCTCGTCGCGCAGGAAGTACGACATCAGGCCCGGCTCCATCAGCGCCACGACGGCGTACCAGCCCAAGCCGACGGCGGCGAACGCCGCAAGCTCGGGGAGCCGGAACATCCTGCGGAGCTCCCGCCGCCCGGCCGCGAGGACGACGAACACGGCGATCCCGAGCAACGGCAGCAGCCCGGGCGGCCCCTTGGTGAGAAAGGCGGCGCCGAACGCCGTCCACATGGCGAGCAGCCGCAGGCGGCCGCCGCGCCGCGTCCACCATGCCGCGAACGCCAGCACCGCCGCCGCCTCCCACAGCGTCAGCAGCGTGTCGGTGGTGACGGCGTGGGCCGCGACGTAGGGGAGGAGGCACGTCCCGTAGACGAACGGCGCCACCCACGCGCGCCCGCCGGGGAGCATGCGCCGGCCGAGCCCGTAGGCCGCCAGCAGCGTCGCGGCGAACGCCAGCGCGTTGGCCAGCCGCGCGCCCCACTCGTTCCTGCCGAGCAGCGCCATGCCGCCGGCGATCGCCCAGTAGGTCAGCGGCGGCTTGGCGAAGTGCGCAACCTCGTCGTTGAACGCCGGCACGAGGAAGTCGCCGCTGCGCAGCATCTGCAGCGCGATCGCGGTGTACCGCCCCTCGTCGGTCTCCCACAGGCCGCGCGACCCCTGGAACGCCAGCGCGTAGGCGAGGGCGAGCGCCGCGGCGGTCGCGGCGAGCCGTCGCCGCCGCCGCACCGGGGCGTCGGGGTGTGAGCCGGGGTCGCTGCGCCGTGGATCGTCGTTCTGCATCGGGGCCGCCTGGCGCCGGGCGGGCGCCGGGGAGCACGCGGCATGCTATATCAGGTCGGGGCGGGCGGCCCGTTACCAGCGGCGGTACGCCGGGTGCCCTTCCTTGACCGCGACGAACACGCCGCGGCAGGTCGCGGTGACCTTGCCGCCGGCCTCCATCACGCCCTCGACGGTGGCGCGGTCCGGGCCGGAGTCGACCACCCGCGCGCGCACCGTGATGGGGCCGGAGGTCGGCGTCGGGCGCTTGAGCACCACGTGGTACTCGGCGGTGACGGTGAACGGCGGGTGCTCGGCGCCGGCGGCGCGCATCAGGTGGTACGCCGCCGTCCAGTTGCAGTGACAGTCGAACAGGCAGCCCGCGATCCCGCCGTTGAGCGTGCCGGCGAACGCCTCGTGGTGTTTCGCCGCCGTGAAGGTGCACACGACCTCGTCGCCCTCGCCGGGGAAGCTCTTGATGTGCAGCCCCTCGGGGTTTGCCGGTCCGCACCCGAAGCACACCGTGGCGGGCGCGTAGCGGTCCTGCAGACTGATGCGCTCGTCGCTCATGGCTCGCGAGTCTACCTGATGCCGGCGCCGCAGGAGACGACGGGCGGCTCGCTGCCGGCCGCGGCGGCGCCTGTCGTGGGGAGGGCCTGCGTTTCCGCGGTCTGCGCAGAGCGTCGCCTCCCGCCTCCTGCCCCGTGCCTCGCTATACTCGGCCGCCATGGCGAACCAGCGCGTGGTGACCGGACTCGAGGCGCTCGTCGCCGATCCCGCGCCGCTGCGCGGGCGGCGGTGGGCGCTGCTCGCCAACCAGGCGACGGTGACCGCCGATCTCACGCCCGCGTGGCTCGCCCTCGCTGCCGCCGCCGGGCCGCCGCGGCGGCTGTTCGCGCCGGAGCACGGGCTGTGGGGCGTGGCGCAGGACATGGAGGCGGTCGGGCACGACGTCGAGCCGACGCTGGGCGTGCCGGTGGTGTCGCTGTACGGGTCGACGGCGGAGACGCTGGAACCGGCGCGCGCCGAGCTCGACGACCTCGACGCGGTGGTCGTCGACGTCCCGGACATCGGCTGCCGCTACTACACGTTCGCGGCCTCGCTGGCGCACACCATGCGCGCCTGCGAGCGCGCCGGCGTCGAGGTGATCGTCTGCGACCGCCCCAACCCGCTCGGCGGCGAGCTGCTGGAGGGCGGCCCGGTGGAGCCGGGGTGCGAGTCGTTCGTCTCCGAGCTGCCGGTGCCGGTGCGCCACGGGATGACGCTCGGCGAGCTGGCGCTGCGGCTGCGGGCGGAGCGCCACCCCGGGCTGGCGCTCACCGTGCTCGCGTGCCGCGGCTGGGAGCGGCGGCAGTGGTTCGACGAGACCGGGTTGCCGTGGGTGGCGCCGTCGCCCAACATGCCGACGCTCGAGACGGCCGCGATCTACCCGGGCGCCTGCCTGGTCGAGGCGACGACGCTGTCCGAGGGGCGCGGCACGACGCGTCCGTTCCACCTGCTGGGCGCGCCGTGGCTGGACGGCGAGGCGCTCGCCGCCCGTCTACGCGCTCTCGCGCTGCCCGGCGCGGCCTTCCGCGCCACCCGTTTCCAGCCGACCTTCCAGAAGCACGCGGGCACGGTGTGCGGCGGGATCGAGTGGCACGTCACCGACCGCCCGGCGCTGCGTCCGCTCGCCACCGGCGTCGTGGTGCTGCGCGAGGCGCGCGCCCTCCACCCCGACCGCTTCGCGTGGCGCGCGGAGTCGTACGAGTTCGTCGGCGACGTGCCGGCGATCGACATCCTCACGGGCTCGCCGGCGGTGCGCGCGGTGGTCGAGGGGCGGCTGGAGGCGGGCGAGGTTTTCGCTGCCTGGGGGCGGTACTGTGACGCCGATCGCGCGCGGCGCGCCCCGTTCCTGCTCTATCCTTGATGCACCGGGCGGGCGAAGGCGCCGTGGAGGCGAGCGGATGAGCGAGGCGGAGGCGCCGGCGGGCGGCGGCGGGACGGGCGCCGGGACGCCGATACGGGGAGCGGCAGGCCGGCTGCGCGCGGCCGTCCGGCGGCCGTGGCCGATGCTGCTCGCGCTGGCGTATGCGGTCCTGCTGCTGGCGCTCCGGCCGGCGGCGCCGTTCGAGTGGGACGAGGTGCAGTTCCAGCGCGCGCTCGACGACTACGACGTGCCGGCGCACTCGCCGCATCCGCCCGGCTACCCGGCCTACGTCGGAGCGGCGCAAGCGGTCCGCGCTCTGGTGGGCGACCCGCTGCTCGCGCTTCAGACCGTCGGCGTCTTGGCAGCCGCGGCGGCGCTCCTGCTCGTCTGGCGCTTCGGCCGCCGCAACGGCGAGCTCGCGGCCGCCGCCGCCGCGGCCGCGGTGCTGGCCGCGGTCCCGACGTTCTCGTTCCACGCCAACGTCGGCCTGTCGGACGTGCCCGGCGCCGCAGCCGGCGTCGCCGCGGTCGCGGCGCTCGCCGCGGCGGCGCGCGACCGCCGCCGGCTGCCGCCAGCGGCGGCGCTGGCCGCACTGGCTGCCGGCGTCCGCCTGGCGCTGCTGCCGCTCATGCTGCCGCTGGCGGCGCTCGTCCTGTGGCGCGCGGTCCGGGGGCGGGAGTGGCGGGCGCTGGCGGCTTCGGCGGTGGCGGCGCTGGTCGTGACGGACCTGATCTGGCTGCCGGCGATGTACGCCAGCGGGCCGGGGTTTCTCGAGGCGTGGCGGACGCAGTCGGAGTACCTGCAGCGGGTGGGCGTCCCGCAGCGGCTCCCCGTGGCGCGGCTCGCCTGGGTGCTCGAACTCTGGCTCGTGCGGCCGTTCGGGACGCCGGCGCTGGCGGCCGCCCTGTGGGTCTTGGTGGCCGCCGGCGGGGCGTTGTGGTGGCGGGCGGGTCGCCGGTGGCTCGTCGCGGTGAGCGCCTCGGCGGCCGGCGCCTACCTGCTGGCGGGGATGTTCACGCTCGAGGCCCCGGTGGCCGTCCGCTACGTGCTCCCTGCCGTGCCGTTCCTCGCGCTGATCGCGGGGGGCGTGCTGGCGGCGCCGCGAGGTGTGGCTCGCGGTGCAGCCGGCGTCGCCGTGGCCGCGTGGGTCGTCGCGGCCGCGGCGTGGGTGGCGCCGCTGCAGGCGCTGCGCCGCCAGCCGTCGCCCGTCTGGCAGGCGCTCGCGTGGATCCGGGATCACCACGAGGCGGCGGAAACGCACGTGGTGTACGACGGCATCCTCGAGCCGCATGCTCACTACGTGCTGCGCGCCGCCGGGTTCCGCCTCGAGAAGGCGGCTCCGGCGACCGCCTACGGGCCGTGGACCGCGCCGGGGAAGGCCGTGCTCGTGGTGGCGCCGCGCCCGGTGGCCGGGGCCGAGGTGGCGTTCTCCGCCAAGTGGGAGTCGGACGAGCTGCGCCGTTTCACCCGCAACCGCTACTGGGAGGCCGCCGTCACCCGCGCGCCGCACCCGGGCGAGCCGGTGTTCTCGCCCGACCTGCGGGTGCGCGGCGAGGACTGGGAGCTGTTCGGCACCGCCGCGCTGTGCATCGGCGAGGGGGCCGCACCGCACGCGGTGACGATCCGGGCCGCCGGCGCACCGCTCAAGGCCAGGCGCGCCGGCGGCGCGCCGCTCGCGGTCAAGCCCGGCGCCGCCGCCGAGGCGGTGCTGTGGCCCGGCCCGGCCGGTTGCCTGCTGCTGAGCGGCTCGGCGGGCGTCCACACCTTCCTGCCGCCGGTGCGGACCGCGCCGCTCGCCGCCGGCTCCCGCCCGGCCGAGGTGACGACGACGGCGGTCGTGCCGCTGGTGGTGCGGATCGCCGGCGGCGGCACGGCAGGCGACTGGCGCAGCGACGTGTACGTCCGCAACGCCGGCGCCCGGCCGCTGGCCATCACCGCCCGTTTCCTGCCGGCCGGGCGCGACAATACGACGGCGCCGGCCGAGGCGTTCACGCTGCCCGGCGGCCGCTCCCTGATCGTCAAGGACGTCCTCGCGGCGACCGGGCTGTTGCGCTGGGGGCGCGCCGGGGCGCTGGTCCTGCAGGCCGACGCAGGCGGGCCGGAGTGCGTCGCGGGACCGTGCGGGATCACCGTGTTCTCGCGCACGTACAACGTGCTCGCGCCGCGCGCCGGGCCGCGCGTCGGCGAGGGGCTGCCGGCGATCCCGGGGGAGCACGGGCTGTACCCCGGCGGGCGGGCGACGTTCAACGGCGTGTCGCACGACGACGCCGTCACCGGCTACGTGAGCGTCGCGACGTGGATCCCGGCGGCGGTGCGGGCGCGTATCGTGCTGCGCGACGCCGCGAAGCGCGAGGTGGCCGCGACGGAGCTCGAGGTCCCGCCGTTCGGCCAGGTCTTCGCGCCGTTCCCGGGGCGCGCCAGCGGGGGGCAGCTCTGGGTGCAGCTCGTCAAGCCGCCGGCGAAGGCGCTGTTCTATCCGGTGGTGACTCAGGTCGACGCAGCGACGGGGGAGCCGACCCACCTGCTGGCGGCGCCGTCGCCGAAGACGGCGCCGCCGGAGTGGTTGGCGGCGGCGCCGCAGCCTCTGGCGCCGGCGCCGGCGCCTGCGGCCGCACGTAGGTGACGCTCGGCGGATCGCGCCGCACCACCGCGGCGTAGGCCAGGAAGGCGCCTTCCGGCGCCGGCGTCGACACGCGCGCCCGCCCGCGGGCGGGCGCCGCGGCGCCCGCCACCGCGAAGAGGTCGTCGACCTGGACGAACCCGAACGGCGGGAGCGCGATCCGGTGCGTGCCGAGCGCCGCACCGCCCTCGTCGGCAACCGCGATGTCGACGTCGAGGGAGACGCCGGTCACGTTGAGGACGCCGAGGTTGGTCCGCGTGCGGGTGGCGGTCGCGGGGTCGTGGGCGAGCCCGGCGAGGCGGGCGGGGCGTCCCGGGCCGTACGCGGCCCCCGCCTCGATCCCGGGGAGCAGCCTGCCGCGGGGCGCCCGCGATGCGCTGTCGAAGGTGCGCGAGCGCACCGTCACCGCGGCGTCGTCGCGGGATACGCGCAGCGCTGCCGCACCGGAGGCGCCGAACAGCTCTCCGAGGGCGTCGGCGAACCGCCGCGACTCGCCCGGCGCCAGCGTCACCACGCTGCGCCGCGGCGTGCGGTTGTCCTGGCCGGCGGCGAGCAGCTCGACGATGACTGCCGTCTCCTCCGCCGTGGGGTTCGCGAGAACCAGCTCGGTGCGCCACTGCGCGCCGAGAAACCCGGCGGCGCGCGCCACCGGCAGCACGTACAGCGGCGGCGCGGACGGCGCCGGCGCCGCGGGATCGGCGGACGATGCCTGCGGCCGCGGCGCCGCCCCGCCGGCCGCCGACGCGCCGAGCGCGGCGTCGTGCTCCGCCAGCAGCCGGAGGTACTCGGCCGCTTCGCCCGCGGCGGAGGCGCCGCCGCCGCCCGCCCCGGCCGGGGCGAACGTCACCGGCGCGAGCACGGCGTGGAGGGAGGGCGGCGCGAGCACGAACATGCCGCCGCCGCTGCCGGGCCGGAGCGGAATGTCGCGGCAGGCCCCCTGGCCGACCGTCTCCGCTCCGCCGGCGGCGCTCACCACGGTGACGGCGGCGTTGAGCGGGCACACCCGGGCCGCGGCGGGCGGCGCGCCGTCCGGCAGGCGCACCTGCCCGAGACCCCACAGGACATAGGTGTCGCCTTCGATCTGCCACGCGGGCGAGAACATGGGCGACGCGGCGTCCGCGCCGGGCGGACGCTGCGCCGTGAAGCTGCCGTAGCGCCAGAACGCGAGCTGGAGCACCCTTCGTGAGCCCCAGTCCCGGAAGAACGCCACCTCCCAGCCCGGGATCGGCAGCCGGGTCAGTGCGATCACGGCCTCGCCGGCGGGACCGCGCGCCGGCGCCACGGCGGCGGGGACCAGGTCGGCGATGCGGAATCCGGCGCGTCCCAGCACGTACTCCACGTGCGGGCGGGCGCTGCCGTCCGAGAGCACGAGCGTGGACGCCCGGTCGAACGCCGCCTTGACCCACTCCAGGGTCGCCCACACCGGGGCCGGCTCGCGGCGCAGCGCGTAGACGCGCGATCCCCACGCGACGCTGGCGGCTGCCCAGAGCACGAGGACCGACAGGCCCGCGGCGCGCGCAGCGCGCGACCGCCAGCTCGCCGCCGACCCGATGAGCACCGCCACACAGGCGAGACCGGGAAGGACGTACCGCGTCGCCGAGAGCATGTTGAAGGTCAGCAGACCGGTCGCCAGGTAGGGGATCGCAGACGCCAGAAGCAGCGCCACGGCGCGCCGCCTTCCCGCCAGCCAGAGCGCGGCGGCGCCCGCGAGGGCGAGGCCCCAGAACGCGGCGGCGAGCTCCCAGGTGCCGAGCGGGTTGACGAACCAGTACTTGACGATCGACGCCAGCCGGGCGGCCGGGAGCCGGACGGCGGCCTCGTTCTCCGCCATCCAGCGGGCGTGGTGCCTCACCGCAGCGAGGTACCGGGCGGGTCCCGTGGCGAGAATGGCTGCGCCCCAGATCGCGGCGCTCGCGCCGGCGCCGATCGCGACGGCCGCCGCGAGCGCGCCCCCGCGCCCGGCCCTGACGGCGGCGGCCAGCGCGCAGACGCCTGCCACGGCGATCGCGGGGAGGATCTGGGGACGGAGTCCCACGCCCAGCGCGGCGACGAGGGCCAGCCATGGCAGGCGCGACGGCGCGTCGGCGGCCCGGACCGCGGCGAGCAGCACGGCGAGCACGCAGGCGGCCGCCGGAACGTCGGTCATCCCGACGTTGGCGTGGAAGGCGAAACCGGGGACGACGCCGAGCGCTGCGGCCGCCGCGATGGCAGCGCGGCGACTGCCGCCGAGCGCGATGGCGAGCGCATAGGCGAGCGCCAGCGCTGCGGCGGCGAACCCGCTGGTGAGGAGCTGAACGGCGAGCTGCGGGTCGCCGACCAGCAGCCGGACCGCGCGCGCCGCGGCGACGAAGACGGGCGCGCCCGGCGGATGCGGCGAGTGCGCCGCGACGTCGTAGGTATCGAGTGCCCGTTGGTACTGCACCTCGTCCCACTCGAACGGCGTCGCGGGACGAAAGGCGAGCAGGAGTGCGAGGTACGCGCCGCACAGCGCGGCGATGCCGCCGTGCCCGGACGACCGCAGCCGCGCGAGAGAGGTGTGGAGAGCGCCCATGGTGATCCCCTGCCGGTACCCGGCAGCGCCGCTCCGGGCCCCGGCCCGGCGCGGCGCGCGGGAATGGTACCCGACGCGGCGCGCTAGCATAGATGCGTGCAGACGCGGCCGTGGCCGACCGCGCTGGTGTTCGACCTCGACGGGACGCTCGCCGACTCGTTCGCCGGCATCGGCCTCGCGCTCAACCGCGCGCTCGCCGAGCACGGGCTGGCGGCGCGCGACTTGGCGTGGACGCGCGCCCACGTCGGGCGCGGCGCAGCGGAGCTGGTGCGGGACGCGGTCGCGCCAGCGGGCGAAGCGGCCATGCGCGAGGTGGGCGCGGCGTTCGCGCGCCACTACGAGGCGGTCTACCGCGAGCACACGCCGCCGCTTCCGGGCGCCGCGGAGGCGCTGGCGTGCGCGGCCGCGCGCACCGGCGGGCGCGTGGCGATCGTCTCCAACAAGGACGCGCGGTTCTCGCGCGGCTGGCTGGAGCACTGGGGCCTGGCGCGCCACGTCGCGATCGTCGCCGGCCCCGACACCAGCGGCGCGCGCAAGCCGGACCCCGGAGCGCTGCTGCCGGTGCTGGAGGCGCTCGGCGTGGCGCCGGGGGACGCGCTGCTGGTCGGTGACATGGAGGTCGACGCCGCGACCGGGCGCAACGCCGGCGTCCCGGTCGTGCTGGTGCGCGGCGGCGCGACTCCGGCGGCGCCGCTGGAGACGCTCGGCGCCCTCGCGGTGCTCGACGCGATCGCCGGCCTGCCGGCGTGGCTCGCGGTCCACGGTCGCGGCTGGCCGTGATTAGGTACCATTGCCGCAGCGAAGGGGGATGCGATGCTCGAGAAGCCCAGCGACAAGGAGCAGGAGTACTTCATCAAGAAGGACCTCGAGCGCATCAAGGCGATGCGCGACGAGCACATGAAGAAGCAGCAGGAGACCGAGCGCGCCCGGTTGAAGGAGCTGCACTACATGCACTGCGCCAAGTGCGGCCAGGAGATGACCACGGTCACGCTCAGCGGGGTCGAGGTCGAGCTGTGCCCCGGGTGCGGCGGCATGTACCTCGACCAGGGCGAGCTCGCCAAGCTCACCGAGCAGAACCGGCGGGGCGCTCTCTCCGCGGCGATCGAGAGCGCGCGCCGCATCTGGAAGGAGCTCGGCGCGTGAGCGCTCACCGGCGCCGGGCGACCGCATGAGCGGCGCGGTGCGCGTCGCGCTCGTCTTCGGCGGCCGTTCCGGGGAGCACGAGGTCTCCATCATCTCCGCCCGCTCGGTCGTGTCGGCGCTCGACAGCACGCGTTTCGAGGTGGTGCCGATGGCGATCGACCGCGCCGGGCTGTGGGCCGATGCCGAGACCGCCGCCGCGGTGCTCGCCGCGCCCGGGAAGACGCCCGACGCCGTGCCGGCGTTCGAGGGAGCGCACCGCGTCGACCCGCGGCTGCTTTCCCCGGGAGTCGACGTCGTGCTGCCGGTCCTGCACGGGCCGTTCGGCGAGGACGGCACCATCCAGGGGCTGTGCGAAATGCTGGACCTGCCGTACGCCGGGTGCGGCGTCACCGCGAGCGGCGTGACGATGGACAAGGCGCTGACCAAGCGCGTGCTGCGCGACGCCGGGCTGCCGTCGCCGCGCTTCACCGCCTTCACCGCCGGCCAGTGGAAGCGGGAACGGTCCTCCTGCGCGGCGGCATGCGGCGAGCTGCCGCTGCCGTGGTTCGTCAAGCCCTCGCGGATGGGCTCGTCCGTGGGGATCACCAAGGTGAAGGCGGCCGCGGCGCTGGCGCCCGCGGTCGAGGCCGCGCTGGCCTACGACGACCTCGTGCTCGTCGAGGAGGGCATCCCCGCGCGCGAGATCGAGGTGGCCGTGCTCGAGGCGGACCCGGTGATCGCCAGCGTGCCCGGCGAGATCGTGCCGGGGCACGAGTTCTACGACTACGCCGACAAGTACCTCGGCGGCGACTGCCAGCTCCTCGCCCCGGCGCCGCTCGACCCCGGCCACGCCGCCGAGGCGCAACGGCTGGCGTTGGCGGCGTTCGCGGCGTGCGGCTGCGAGGGGATGGCGCGCGTCGACTTCCTGCTCGACCGGCGCGACGGGCGCCTGCTGGTGAGCGAGCTCAACACCATCCCCGGTTTCACCGCGATCTCGATGTACCCGCGCCTGCTCGAGCTGTCCGGCGTGCCGTACCCGCGCCTGCTGGCGACGCTGATCGACGCCGGGCTCGCCCGCCACCGCCGCCGCAGCGCGCTCGCCGCCGCCGCCCTGCGGCCGCTTGCGGAGCGGGCCGGGCGCGGCGAGTGACGGCGCAGGCCCGGCCGTCACGACGGCGTTTCGCCGCCACGGCGGCGCGGCGGCCGGGCCGGCGGGGGCGCCGGCCCTCCACGCTGGTGCGGAGCGCGGCGGCCGGGCCGGCGGGGGCGCCGGCCCTCCACGCTGGTGCGGAGCGCGGCGGCCGGGCCGGCGGGGGCGCCGGCTGCCCCGGTCTCGGAGCGCGGGCGCCCTCGCCCGCGCGGCGGTCCGCGCCGGAAGGACCGATCCTGCACCAGCGCCCGGTTGCGGCACCGGAGCGGTTGGAGTAGGCTCCGCTTGTGATTTTTTTCATTTTGAGCCCCGTCGGGGGGACTGGGAGGACGCAATGGCATCGAAGAAGGTGACGCGCGAGGAGGCCCTCGCCTACCACACGGGAAAGCGCCATGGCAAGACGTCGGTGGTGCCCACCAAGCCGTGCGTGACGCAGCGCGACCTGTCGCTCGCCTACACGCCGGGCGTCGCGGAGCCGTGCTGGGAGATCGAGCGCGACCCGGCGCTCGCGTACGAGTACACCAACAAGGGCAACCTGGTCGCCGTGATCTCCAACGGCACCGCGGTGCTCGGTCTCGGCGACATCGGCGCTCTCGCCGGCAAGCCGGTGATGGAGGGGAAGGGCGTCCTGTTCAAGCGCTTCGCCGACATCGACGTGTTCGACATCGAGGTCGACTCCAAGGACCCCAAGGAGGTCATCCGCTTCTGTCAGCTCATCGAGCCGACGCTCGGCGGCATCAACCTCGAGGACATCAAGGCGCCCGAGTGCTTCGAGATCGAGGAGACGCTCAAGGCGACCATGGGCATCCCCGTTTTTCACGACGACCAGCACGGCACCGCGATCATCTCGGGCGCCGCGCTGCTCAACGCCTGCGAGATCGTCGGCAAGAGGCTCGAGGACGTGAAGGTGGTGTTCTGCGGCGCCGGCGCCTCCGGCGTCGCCTGCGCCAAGTTCTACCTGTCCCTCGGGGTGAAGCCGGAGAACCTGATCATGGTCGACACCAAGGGCGTGATCTACAAGGGTCGCAAGGAGGGGATGAACCCCTACAAGGAGTTCTTCGCCCGCGACACCGACGCCCGCACGCTCGCCGACGCGGTCAAGGGCGCCGACGTGTTCACCGGCGTGTCCGCCAAGGGGATGCTCACGGCGGACATGGTCAAGACCATGGCGAAGGACCCGATCATCTTCGCGATGGCGAACCCCGACCCCGAGATCACTCCCGAGGAGGTGCTGCCGGTCCGCCCCGACGCGGTGATGTGCACCGGCCGCTCCGACTACCCGAACCAGGTCAACAACGTGCTCGGTTTCCCGTTCATTTTCCGCGGCGCCCTCGACGTCGGCGCCACCCAGATCAACGAGGAGATGAAGCTCGCGGCCGCGCACGCGCTCGCCGACCTCGCCAAGGAGGACGTGCCCGACTCGGTGATCCGCGCCTACGGCGGCAAGCCGTTCAGGTTCGGCCGCGAGTACCTGATCCCGAAGCCGTTCGACTACCGCGTGCTGCTGTGGGAGGCGCCGGCGGTGGCCGAGGCGGCGATCCGCACCGGCGTCGCGCGCAAGCCGTACGCCTCGCGGGAGGAGTACGTCCGCGAGCTGGAGTCGCGGCTCTCCCGCACCCGCCAGGTGATGCACGTCGTCTTCGACCGCGCCAAGCAGGACCCGAAGCGGATCGTGTTCGCCGAGGGCGCCCACCCGAAGATCGTGCGCGCCGCCAAGGTGCTCATCGACGAGGGGATCTGCCGGCCGGTGCTGCTCGGTCCGCAGGCGCAGATCGCCGCCCTCCTCAAGGAGTACGAGGTGCCGGCCGACAAGGTCGAGGTCGTCGACCCCGCCGCCAGCGCGAAGTACGAGTCGTACGTCAAGGCGTTCCACGAGCTGCGCTGGCGACGCGGCGTCGGCCCCGAGGACGCCGCCAAGGCGATGCTCGACCCGGTGTACTTCGGCAACATGATGGTGCAGCAGCAGGATGCCGACGGGTTGATCTCCGGTCTCACCATGCACTACCCGGACACCATCCGGCCGGCGCTGCAGGTGCACCACACGCGCCCCGGCGTCTCGATCGCGTCGGGCGTCTACCTGCTGCTGTTCGAGGACCGGATGATCTTCATCGCCGACACCACGGTCAACCAGGACCCGACCGCCGAGCAGCTCGCCGAGATCGCCTGGATGACGGCGTACATCGCGAAGGACTACTTCGAGGTCGCGCCGCGCATCGCGATGCTCTCTTACTCCAACTTCGGCTCCAACAACGACGAGCGCTCCGCCAAGGTGCGGCGCGCCGTCGAGATCGTGCGCGAGCGCTGGCCGGAGCTGGTGGTCGACGGCGAGATGCAGGCCGACACGGCGCTCGAGCCGACGATCGCGCAGGAGACGTACCCGTTCTCGAAGATCGCCGGCGACGCCAACGTCCTGATCTGCCCCGACCTCGAGGCGGCCAACATCGCCTACAAGCTGCTCTGGCGCCTCGCCAAGGTCGAGGCGATCGGCCCGATCCTCACCGGCATCAACGCCCCGGTGCACGTGCTGCAGCGCGGCGTCGAGGTCACCGACATCGTCAACATGGCGGCGATCTGCGTGCTCAAGGCGCAGCGCCTGCAGAGCATGAAGTAGGCACGAGGCGCGAGGCGCGAGTGGCGAGTGGGCCGGCCGCGGCGGCGACGCCGCGGCCGGCTGGTTTTCGGGGACGGGCATCCGCGGGGGAGGCTCCCCCGGCGCCGCGGCCGTGTCCCGAGAGCCGCTCGCACCCTGTTGACGAGTCCCGCCTCCGTGTAGAATGCCGGCTGGATCTGCTGAGGGGAGGTCTTCGATGATTCGGAAGAGTGCGGCTCTCGCGTTCGTGATGATTCTCCTCGCCGGCGCCGCGATGGCTGCCGAGGGCAAGCCTCGCATCGCCGTGCTGGAGTTCGGCCACAAGGCGCTCAACTCGCACTGGTGGGGGTCGGGCGGTGCGGCGCAGGACATGTTCATCACCACGCTCGTGAAGTCGGGCAAGTTCACCGTCGTCGACCGCGAGCGGCTGGCGGCGCTGATGCAGGAGAAGAACCTGTCGCTCTCGGGCGACGTCAGCGCAGCCACCGCCGTCCAGGCCGGCAAGCTGCTCGGCGTCGAGTACATGCTGGTCGGCGACGTGACCGAGTTCGGGGAGCAGGAGAACAAGGCGCAGGTCGGCTGGGGGATCGGCGTCGACGTGCGCAAGAAGAAGTTCATCGCGGCGCTCGACGTGCGCCTCCTCTCGGTGACCACCGGTGAGATCCTCTGGGCCGAGACCGGCCGCAAGGAGGAGTCGAACGCCAAGGTCTATGTGGCCGGTATCGGCGGCGGGGTCGACGACGAGCGCATGTTCGACAAGGTGCTGCGCCCGGTGGTCGATGAGCTGGCGGGCAAGCTGCTGCAGGTGCCGCTCGAGACCAGCAAGTCGGTGGTGGGCCGCGTCTCCGGCAAGATCGCGAGGATCGACGGCGGCACGATCTTCATCAACCTCGGGTCGGAGCAGGGCGTGGCGGTCGGCGACACGTTCGGCGTGTACGCGATGGGCGAGCCGATCAAGGACCCCGACACCGGCGAGGTGCTCGGCGCGGACGAGACGAAGCTCGGCGCGATCAAGGTGACGGCGGTCAAGGGCGCGAAGTACTCGGAGTGCGCCGTCGTCGAGGGCGCCGGGTTCAAGGTCGGCAACGTCGTGAAGTAGCCGCTCGCGGCTGCAGCGTTGGCGGGCGGCGGTCGCGCCGCCGCCCGATGGAGGAGAGGCATGCGAGGCGTCCTGGGCGTCATCTTCGCGCTCCTGGCGGGTGCCGTGCCGGCGCAGGAAGCGACCGACTACACCACCGCGGAGAACCCGTTCCAGGGGGAGTACGCCGTCACCCCGGGCCAGCCGATCGTGCTCCGCGTCGACATCCAGGGCGTGTTGATCGACGCGCTCGCGCTCGAGGTGCCCGCATCGCTGCCGGCGGAGGGCAGCGCCGACTGCACGGTCCGGATCACCGGGAGCAACGAGACCGACCGCAAGGTGCAGGTCGCCGCCGTGCTGCTGCTCGAGGACGGCAGCGGCCAGGCGCTGGAGCGGCTCACGCTGTCGCCGGTCCGTGTCAAGGCGAGACGTCCCGTTGCGCTGGAGGAGCGGCTCGGGGCGAAGGCGGCATCGCTGGCCGGCATGCAGCGCGTGTACGTCTTCATCAAGGTCGATTGATCGACCTGTTCCGAGCACCGGCGCGCGACCCGGCGCGCCTCCGGAGCAGATGGCCGGGCGGCAGGTCGGCGGCCGCCTAGAACGACCTGGCGCGGCCGAGAAACGAGAGGAACTCCTCCCGCACCGTGATCTCGTCGAAGCAGCCCCGGATCGCCGAGGTCACGGTCAGCGCGCCCGGCTTTCGGACGCCGCGCATCTCGACGCACAGGTGTCGCGCTTCGATCACCACCATCGCGCCGAGGGGATCGAGCCGGCTCCACATGAAGTCCGCAATCTGCTCGGTCAGGCGCTCCTGGATCTGCGGCCGCTTCGCGTAGAACTCGAGGATGCGCGGCATCTTCGACAGCCCCACGATGCGCCGGCGCGGGATGTACGCGATGTGCGCGTGGCCGTAGAACGGCACAAGGTGGTGGGCGCACATCGAGTAGAAGGGAATGTCGCGTTCCATCACCATCGAGGAGTACCCCTCCTCGTTGGGGAACGTCGTGATCTCCGGCTCGGCGCCCTCGCGCAGTCCGTGGAACATCTCCAGGTACATGCGGGCGACGCGTTCCGGCGTGTCGCGCAGGTTGTCGTCCGCGCGGTCGAGGCGGAGCAGGTCGAGCACCGCCCCGATGTGCTCGGCCATCGCCGCGACGGTCGCCTCGTGGTCGCCGGCCGGGACGGCGTTGCGCTCGCGGTCGGGGAGCGGCCGCGCCGACGGAGCAGCGCGCCTTGCCGGCGGAGCGGTGCGCCTGCCTGTCTGCCTGGTGTTCATCGAGCCTCCGCGGCGGCGCCTCGTCACCGCCGGCAGCCTGCAGTCTATTCGATCCGCACCGCGGCCGGCGCGCCCGCCGCCGCGGGACGTCGGCTACAATCCATGCCGGAGGCGCAATGAAGGGGATCATCCTCGCGGGCGGCGCAGGAACCCGGCTCCACCCGATCACCCTGGCGGTATCCAAGCAGCTCGTCCCCGTGTACGACAAGCCGATGGTGTACTACCCGCTGTCGACGCTGATGCTGGCGGGGATCCGCGAGATCCTGGTGATCACCGCGCCGGAGGACGCGCCGCAGTTCCGGCGCCTGCTCGGCGACGGTTCGCAGTGGGGCGTGCGGCTGGCGTGGGCGGAGCAGCCGGCGCCCGGCGGCCTCGCCGAAGCGTTCCTGATCGGCGCGCCGTTCATCGGCGCCGACACGGTGTGCCTGGTGCTCGGCGACAACATCTTCTACGGCCAGGGCCTGGCGCGCCGGCTGCAGGCGGCCGCGGCTCTCGAGCGCGGCGCCACGGTGTTCGCCTACTGGGTGCGCGACCCGGAACGCTACGGCGTCGTCGAGTTCGACGAGCGCGGGCGCGCCGTCGCGCTCGAGGAGAAGCCGAACCGCCCGCGTTCGAACTACGCCGTCACCGGGCTGTACTTCTACGACAACGAGGTGATCGACATCGCCGCGAGCCTCGAGCGCTCGCCGCGCGGCGAGCTCGAGATCACCGACGTCAACCGGCGCTACCTCGAGCGCGGCGCGCTCACCGTCGAGCTGCTCGGGCGTGGCACGGCGTGGCTCGACACCGGCACCCACGAGTCGCTGCTGCAGGCGAGCACCTTCGTGCAGGTGGTGGAGCAGCGGCAGGGGCTGCGCATCGCCTGCCCGGAGGAGGTCGCCTGGCGGATGGGCTTCATTACGGACGGCGACCTGCGCCGCATCGCCCAGCCGCTGGCGAGGTCGGGGTACGGCGAGTACCTGCTCGGGCTACTGGAGCGCCAATGACGACGAGGATTCTCGTCACCGGCGGGTGCGGCTTCATCGGGTCGGCGTTCGTCCGGCTCGTGCTGGCGGAGCGCCCCGACTGGGAGGTTGTCAACCTCGACAAGCTCACCTATGCGGGGCGGCTGGAGAACCTGCAGGAGGTCGCCGGCGACCCGCGTTACACGTTCGTTCGCGGTGATATCTGCGACCCCGAGGCGGTGCGTGCGGCGATGGCGGGGTGCCGGCTCGCGGTGAACTTCGCGGCCGAGACCCACGTCGACCGCTCCCTGCTGGGCGCCATGCACTTCATCGACACCGACATCAAGGGCGTTGCGGTGCTCCTCGACGAGGCGCGGCGGGTCGGCCTCGAGCGCTTCGTGCAGATCTCCACCGACGAGGTGTACGGGTCGATCGCCAGCGGCTCGTTCACCGAGGCCAGCCTCCTCAACCCCGGGAACCCGTACTCCGCCTCCAAGGCCGGCGGGGATCGCCTGGCGCACGCGTACTGGGCGAGCTACCGCGTACCGGTGGTCATCACCCGCGCGTCCAACACCTACGGCCCGCGCCAGTACCCGGAGAAGCTCATCCCGCTGTTCGTCACCAACGCGCTGCGCGACCAGGCGCTCCCGCTGTACGGCGACGGGCGCAACGTGCGCGACTGGCTGCACGCCGACGACCACTGCCGCGCAGTGCTGCACGTACTGGAGCACGGCAGCCCCGGCGAGGTGTACAACGTCGCCGGCGGCAACGAGCGCGAGAACCTCGAGGTCACGCGCGAGATCCTGCGCCTGCTCGGCAAGCCCGAGTCGCTGATCCGGCCGGTGGCCGACCGCATCGGCCACGACCGCCGCTACTCCCTCGACGCCGGCAAGCTGCGGGCGCTCGGGTGGGCGCCGCGCGTCGAGTTCGTCGCCGGGCTCGCCGACACCGTGCGCTGGTACGCCGAGAACGAGTGGTGGTGGCGTCCGATCAAGGACCACGACGGCGAGTTCGCGCGCTACTACGGGGAGCAGTACGGGGAAAGGCTGAAGTGACGTGGTTCGTGGTTCGTGGTTCGTGGTTCGAGACGCCGGCCGCTCGGTTTCCTCGTGGCGCACATGAAGCTGCTGGTGACCGGGGCGCGGGGGCAGCTCGGGCGGGCGCTCGAGCGGGCCGCCGCAGGCGCCGGACATCAGTTCGTCGGCGCGGATCTGCCCGAGCTCGACATCACCGACAGGGGCGCGGTGCTCGCGTGGGTGGCCGGCGCGCGGCCCGATGCGGTGATCAACTGCGCCGCGTTCACCGCCGTCGATGCCGCCGAGACACGCGAGGCGGAGGCGCTGGCGGTCAACGGCGTCGCGGTGGGGCACCTCGCCGAGTCGGCGGACGCGGCGAGCGCCGTGCTGGTGCAGATCTCGACCGACTACGTCTTCGACGGCGAGGCGGAGCGGGCGTACCGCGAGGACGATCCCGTCAATCCGCTCTCGGCGTACGGGCGGACGAAGCTGGCCGGCGAGCGGGCGGCCGCGCGCGCCCGCCGCCACCTGATCGCGCGCACCGCCTGGCTTTTCGGCGAGGGCGCGAACTTCGTCGAGGCGATCCTCGGCCAGATCGCCGCCGGGCGCGGGGAGCTCCGGGTGGTCGACGACCAAGTGGGCTGCCCGACGTACGCCGAGGACCTCGCGGCGGCGCTGCTCGCCCTGCTCGACTGCGGCGCGCACGGGACGCTCCACGCCGCCAACGCCGGCGCCACGAGCTGGTACGGCTTCGCCCGCGAGATCGTCCGCCTCTCCGGCGCCCACGTGAGCGTGGTGCCGGTGGGCAGCGCCGAGGCGCCGCGGCCGGCGCGGCGGCCGCGGCGGGCCGTGCTCGACACGGCGCGGCTGGCGGCGGCGCTCGGCGCGCCGCTGGCGCCGTGGGAGGACGCGCTCGCCCGCTACCTGCGCTCGCCCTGGCGGCGCCGCTGCTGATAAAGTGTCTCAAAATGAAGGACATGCCTTGACTGCGTGAAGCCGTTCACATACAGTGCGCGGGCGGGGGGATGGTGTTCGGTCAACGCGTCACCGCCATCGTCGGGCACTTCGGCAGCGGCAAGACCGAGATCGCCGTCAACGGCGCGCTGCGGCTCGCCGCCGAGGGCCGGCCGGTCACGCTCGTCGACCTCGACGTCGTCAAGCCGTACTTCCGCTCGCGCGCGGCGCGCGAGACGCTGGCGGCGCACGGCGTCGACCTGGTCGTGCCGGCCGGCGATACGATCTTCGCCGACCTGCCGATCATCGTGCCGCGGGTCCGAACGATGCTGCGCGACGAGCGCCGGCGCGTGCTGCTCGACGTCGGCGGCGACGACACCGGCGCGCGCGCGCTCGGGTCGATTGCCGACGCGGTGCCGCGCGAGGAGACCGACCACCTGCTGGTGCTGAACTTCAGGCGGCCGTTCACGGAGACCGTCGAAGCCGCGGTGACGATGATCCGCGAGATCGAGGCGGCGGCGCGGCTGCGGGTGACCGGCGTGATCTCGAACACCCACCTGATGGGAGAGACGACGGCGGAGGTCGTGACGGACGGCTATCGGATGGCGGTGGCTACGGCGGCGGCCGCGGGGGTCCCGGTCGTCGCGGTCGCCGTCGAGGAAGCGCTCGCCGCCGAGCTGGCCGCCGCCGCGTTCGCCTGCCCCGTGTTCCCGCTTCGGCGGGTGCTGCGGCCGCCGTTCGCGCAGTCGCGTCCGCAGCGCACCTCCGGGCCGCCGTTCGTGCTTACGTAGCGACGAGGAAGGAGCCGGTAGCGTGTCAAACATCGTCATCGACCGCGACCTCTGCAAGGGGTGCGAGCTGTGCGTCCACGCGTGCCCGCAGAAGATCCTCGCGATGGGCCGCGAGATCAACGCGAAGGGGTACTTCTTCGCCGGCGTCGCCGAGCCGATGCGCTGCATCGGCTGCCGCCTGTGCTGCATCACCTGCCCCGACACGGCGATCACGATGCGGGTCTCCGGCACCATGTACCACTACTTCGCGTACTAGGGGAGCCATGCAGATGGGTAGGATCGCGCTCGCGCATGCCACACGGATCTCGCCGGGTGCCGGGAACCGGGTACCGGGCGGCGAGGAGGCGGTGTCCGGTCTTGCGGCCACCGATCCCCGGTCCCGGGTCCCCGTCGCCATGTGGCTGCACGCCAGTGGCGAGAAGCAGGGCCGCCAAGGGAGCAGGTAATGGCGAAAAAGCTGATGAAGGGGT
The DNA here is from genome assembly GCA_964594125.1 of uncultured Thermoanaerobaculia bacterium. Taxonomy (GTDB): domain Bacteria; phylum Acidobacteriota; class Thermoanaerobaculia; order Thermoanaerobaculales; family Thermoanaerobaculaceae; genus CAVRZJ01. The sequence continues at coordinate 29,719 of CAZQLL010000014.1, forward strand.
GCGAGGCGATCGGCGAGGCCGCGATCCGCGCCGGCTGCAAGCTGTTCTTCGGCTACCCGATCACGCCGCAGAACGAGATCCCGGAGTACATGGCGCACCGGCTGCCGCAGGTCGGCGGCAGGTTCGTGCAGGCGGAGTCGGAGGTCGCGGCGTCGAACATGATCTACGGCGCCGCCGGCTCCGGCGAGCGCGTCTTCACGTCCTCGTCGTCGCCTGGGATCTCCCTGATGATGGAAGGGATCTCCTACATCGCCGGCTCCGAGCTGCCGGTGGTGGTGGTCAACATCATGCGCGCCGGACCGGGCCTGGGAGGCATCCTCCCGAGCCAGGCCGACTACTTCCAGGCGACCAAGGGCGGCGGCCACGGCGACTACCGCTGCCTGGTGCTGGCGCCGTGGTCGGTGCAGGAGGCGGCCGACCTCGTTCAGGACGCGTTCGACCTCGCCGATTACTACCGCAACCCGGTGCTCGTGCTCGGCGACGGGCTGATCGGCCAGATGATGGAGCCGGTGGAGTTCCGCGCCGACCGGCAGCCGTGCAGGCCGCTGGCGCCCAAGACCTGGGCGGCGACCGGGTGCGACGGCTCGCGGCCGACCAACATCATCAACTCGCTGTTCCTCGACCCCGAGGTGCTCGAGCGCCACAACCAGAAGCTCAGCCGCAAGTACGCCGCGATGGCGCGCGACGAGGTGCGCGTCGCCGAGGTCGGAACGGATGCGGAGTACGACGTGCTGCTGGTGGCGTACGGCACCGTCGCCCGTGTCTGCTCGACGGCGCTGGAGGACTTGCGCGCCGACGGGGTCCGCGCCGCGCTGGTGCGCCCGATCTCGTTGTTTCCGTTCCCGTACGCGGCCGTACGCACCGCCGCGGAGCGCGCGCGGGCCGTGCTGGTCGTCGAGCTGTCGACCGGCCAGATGATCGAGGACGTCCACCTGGCGGTGCGCGGCAGCCGGCCGGTGCACTTCCACGGCCGCCAGGGCGGGATGCTGGTGAGCCCCGAGGCGGTGGCGGCCGCCGTCAGGAGGGTGCTCGCCGGCGAGCTGGAGGCTGTCCATGTCTGAGTGCACGGTCTTCGCGCGGCCGCTCTCCCTCGCCGCGGTCACGACGCACTACTGCCCGGGGTGCACGCACGGGGTGGTCCACCGCTTGGTGGCGGAGGTGATCGACGAGCTCGGCCTGCGCGCGCGCACCGTCGGGATCGCGCCGGTGGGGTGCTCGGTGTTGGCGTACAACTACTTCGCGACGGACTTCCACGAGGCGGCGCACGGGCGCGCCCCGGCGGTCGCCACCGGGATCAAGCGGGCGCGCCCCGACCTCATCGTGTTCACCTACCAGGGCGACGGCGACCTGGCGTCGATCGGCATGGCGGAGATCGTCCACTGCGCCAACCGCGGCGAGAAGGTCACGGTCGTGTTCGTCAACAACGCGATCTACGGCATGACCGGCGGCCAGATGGCGCCGACCACGATGCCCGGGCAGGTGGCGACGACGTGCCCGCTCGGCCGCGACGTCGAGCAGGCCGGATACCCGATCCGCGTCGCCGAGCTGGTGTCGACGCTGCGCACGCCGGCGTTCGTGGCGCGCGTCTCCGTGCACACCCCGCTCGCCGCCGTGACCGCGAAGGCGATGCTGCGGCGGGCGTTCGCCTGCCAGCGCGACGGCGAGTGCTTCTCGCTCGTCGAGGTGCTGTCCACCTGCCCGACCAACTGGGGGGTCCCGCCGCACGAAGCGTGCGCGTGGCTGGAGAAGAACATGCTGCCGTACTACCCGCTCGGCGTCTTCAAGGTCCCCGGCGGCCCGGACCGGGCGCCGCTGCCCGCGCCGACCGCGGAGGTGTTATGCAGAACGACGTGATCATCGCCGGGTTCGGCGGGCAGGGCGTGCTGCTGGTCGGCAAGATGCTCGCCTACGCCGGCATGGCCGACGGCAAGGAGGTCTCCTGGCTGCCGTCGTACGGCCCCGAGATGCGCGGCGGCACCTGCAACTGCACGGTGGTGATCTCCGACAAGCCGGTCGGCTCGCCGGTGGTCGAGCGGCCGCGCGCCGCGATCGTCCTCAACCTGCCGTCGCTCGACAAGTTCGAGCCCATGGTCAAGCCCGGCGGCCTGCTGGTGATCAACAGTTCGCTGATCAACCGCGGCGCCCGACGCGACGACCTGCGGGTGGTCACCGTTCCGGCCAACGAGATCGCCAACGGGCTGGGCAGCGCGCGAGCGGCCAACATGGTGGCGCTCGGGGCGTTCCTCGGCGCCACGCGCGCGGTCTCGCTCGACGCGGTCGACGCTCTGATCCGCGACACCTTCGCCGGCAAGCCGAAGGTGATCGAGGTGAACCTGGCGGCGCTGCGCCGCGGCTGGGAGATCGGCGAGCAGGTCGCCGCGATGGAGGAGGTGAAGGGATGAGCGGGAGACCGTGCACCGACGCCGCGCCGCTCGACGGGATCCTCGCGACGTATCCGGCGGCGGAGCAGTCGCTGATCCAGGTGCTGCAGGACGTGCACCGCGCCTACAACTACCTGCCGTGCGACGTGCTCGCGCGGGTCGCCGAGGCGCTCGACGTGCCGCTCGCGAAGGTGTTCTCGGTGGCCACGTTCTACCGGGCGTTCTCGCTGGCGCCGCAGGGGCGAACGGTCGTCCGCGTGTGCACCGGAACCGCGTGCCACATCCGAGGTGCGGCGCAGCTCCTCGAGGAGCTCGAGCGCCGGCTCGGTGTCAAGGCCGGCGAGACCACCGCGGACATGGGGTTCACCGTCAAGACCGTCAACTGCGTCGGCGCGTGCGCGATGGCGCCGGTGCTGATCGTCGGCGACAGGTACCACGGCGCCGCGCAGCCGGCGAAGATGGCGAAGTACCTGAGCGACGGAGGGACCGCACATGAGAATTGAGTCCGCCGCTGCGTACGAGGCCTTCCGCGCCGCCGCCCGCGCCGCCGGCGCCGCGCACCGCTCCGAGGTGCTGGTGTGCTGCGGCACCGGGTGCCTCGCGAACGGGTCTCTCGAGGTCGCGGAGGCGATCGCCGCGCGGCTCGGGGAGCAGGGCGCCGCCGCCGAGGTCGGTACCTTCATGAAGAAGACGGGGTGCCACGGGTTCTGCCAGCGCGGCCCGCTGGTGCTGATCCAGCCCGCAGGTATCCTCTACACCCAGGTGAAGGTCAAAGACGTCGCCGAGATCTGCGAGAAGACGATCGCGAAGGGCGAGGTGATCCCGCGCCTGCTGTACCGGGATCCGGCGACGAAGAAGAAGGTCGAGCGCTACAACGACGTGCCGTTCTACGCCAACCAGACGCGCGTGGCGATGCGCAACATCGGCAAGATCGAGCCGACCGACATCGCCGACGCGGTCGCCCACGGCGCCTACGCCGGGCTGGTCAAGGCGCTGGCGATGACCCCCGAGCAGGTGATCGACGAGGTCGAGCGCTCGGGCCTGCGCGGGCGCGGCGGCGCCGGCTTCGCCACCGCGCGCAAGTGGCGCTCCGCCCGCAAGGCGCCGGGGGAGCGCAAGTTCGTCCTCTGCAACGGCGACGAGGGCGATCCCGGCGCGTTCAAGGACCGCTCGATCATGGAGGGCGACCCGCACTCGGTGATCGAGGGGATCGTGATCGGCGCGTGGGCGGTCGGCGCCCACGAAGGGTACGTCTACGTGCGCGACGAGTACCCGCTCGCGGTGGTGAACTTGACGATCGCGATCGAACAGGCGCGGCAGCACGGCTTCCTCGGCGAGAACATCCTCGGCACCGGCTTCGCCTTCGACCTGAAGATCTCGCGCGGCGGCGGCGCCTTCGTGTGCGGCGAGTCGTCGGCGCTGATGCGCTCGATCGAAGGCCGGGTCGGCGAGCCGCGCCAGAAGTACGTGCACGCCACCGACAGGGGCGTGTTCGACATGCCGACGGTGCTCAACAACGTCGAGACGTATGCCGACGTCGGCGCCATCCTCGACCACGGCGCCGCCTGGTTCGCTGCGATGGGCACCGAGAAGTCGAAGGGTACGAAGGCGTTTTCGCTCGTCGGCAAGGTCAAGAACACCGGGTTGATCGAGCTGCCGATGGGGATGACGCTGCGCCGGATCATCTACGACATCGGCGGCGGCATCCTCGACGACCGGCCGTTCAAGGCGGTGCAGACCGGCGGGCCATCGGGCGGGTGCGTGCCGGAGGCGCTGCTCGACCTCCCGGTGGACTACGAGAAGCTCACCGAAGCCGGGTCGATGATGGGCTCGGGCGGCATGATCGTGATGGACGACCGCACCTGCATGGTCGACGTCGCCCGCTACTTCCTCAAGTTCCTCACCGAGGAATCGTGCGGCAAGTGCGTGCCGTGCCGCGAAGGGCTCAAGCAGCTCCTGGTGATCTACGACGACCTGATCGCCGGGCGCGGCCGCCCGGGAGACATCGAACGCATCGAGCGCCTCGCCGCCGGCATGCAGCTCGGCTCGCTGTGCGAGCTCGGCAAGTCGGCGCCCAACCCGGTGCTCTCGACGCTGAAGTACTTCCGCCCGGAGTACGAAGCGCACATCCACGCTGGCGCGTGCCCGGCCGGGATCTGCCGCGACCTCACGGCCTTTGAGATCGTCCCCGAGCTCTGCAACGGCTGCCACCTCTGCTTCAAGGCGTGCCCGGCGGACGCGATCACCGGCGAGGTGAAGAAGCTGCACACGATCCACCACGACAGGTGCATCTCCTGCGGCGCCTGCTACGACGTCTGCCCATCGCCGGGGGCGGTGAGCTTTTTCGCGAAGCAAGCGCTTGCAACCGCCAAGGAGGCTGTCTGATGGGCTGCCACGGGCACAGAAGTGGTTCGTGGTTCGTGGTTCGTGGCTCGGACCTCGCCCTCCCGGAGGTGCAGGAATGGTGACGGTGACGGTGGACGGCAGGACCGTGAAGGTGCGAGAGGGGGCCACCGTGCTGGAGGCGGCGCGGGCGGCCGGGGTGCACGTGCCGACGCTGTGCCACATGGAGGCGCTCGAGCCGTGGGGCGGGTGCCGCCTGTGCCTCGCCGACGTCACGAAGAAAAGCTGGGACGGCTGGTGCAAGCTGGTCGTCTCGTGCATGTTCCCGGTCGAGGACGGGCTCGTCGTGATGACCCAGTCGGAGCGCGCGGTGGCGACGCGCAAGGTGGTGCTCGACCTTCTGCTCGCGCGCTGCCCGGACACGCCGCTGATCCAGAAGCTGGCGAGCGAGCACGGGATCGAGCGGACGTCGTACCAGGAGAACCCGGAGCCCACCGACTGCATCCTGTGCGCGCTGTGCACGCGGGTGTGCGATCACATCGGCGCGTTCGCGATCTCGACGGTCAACCGAGGCGCCGGCAAGGAGGTGGCGCCGCCGTTCCACGAGCCGCCGCCCGACTGCATCGGCTGCCTGGCGTGCGCCGAGGTGTGCCCGACCGACTGCATCCCGTACGAGACGTCGGACGCGCGCCGGTCTATCTGGGGCAGGACGTTCGAGATGGTGCGTTGCCCGCAGTGCGGCCGCGCCCACATCACGAAGGAGCAGTCCGCGTTCTACGCCGGCCGCAACGGCGTCCCGGCGAGCTACTTCGAGACGTGCGACGCGTGCAAGCGGCAGCAGATGGCGCGCACGTTCGAGTCGCTGGCGGTGGCGCGATGAGGATCGTGGTTCGTGGTTCGTGGTTCGTGGTTCGAGAGGCCGCACGCCCGGAGCTTCGGCGGGAGGTGGCGTGATGGAACGCATCTACAAGGTGTCCGTGGAGCGGTGCATCGCCTGCGGCAAGTGCGAGCTGGCGTGCGCCTTCGCGCACGGCAGCGAGGGGAAGCCGGCGAAGACGCGGATCCACATTTTCCGCCGCGGGCCGGAGCTGGGGACGCCGGTGGTGTGCTTCCAGTGCCACGACGCCGCCTGCGCCGCGATCTGCCCGACCGCCGCCCTGGTGCGCAACGCGACGACCGGGGCGATCGACATGGCGCGCGAGCGCTGCATCTCGTGCCGCATGTGCGTCGCCGCCTGCCCGTTCGGGAACATGCTGTGGGACGAGGCCTACCGCTGCGTGCAGAAGTGCGACCTATGCGGCGGCGACCCGAAGTGCGTGCCGTTCTGCCCGACCGGGGCGCTGGCGTACGTGCCCGACGGCGCGGCGGCGCAACGGCCCGAGCCGCTCGTGAGGTGAGGACGTCGAGCGTCGAGCGTTGTGAGTCGAGCGTTGAGCGTCGAGCATTGAGAGTTGAGAAGCGGAACGGGCCAGGCGGAGGCGGGCCGTGTCCCGGCGGGGCGCTCCCTGGGGCGTCTCCCGACTGCGGACTCCCGCCACTCGTTCCGCGTCGCGGGGAGGTCCCATGAGCTCGCGTGAGGCCGTCGTAGACATCCTCAAGAAGGCGTACCAGATCGAGGTGGACGGGTACACCTTCTACTCGATGACCGCCGACAAGGCGGACAAGCCGGCGGTGCGCGAGCTGTTCGCCAAGCTGGCGAGCGACGAGATGCAGCACCAGGCGTACCTGCGCGAGGTGCTCAGGCACTACGACGAGAAGGGCGCTGCCGCGTTCTCGCTCCACCAGCGGCCGCCCGAGCTGCGCGCATTCTCGCAGCAGGTGTTCTCGGACCAGTTCCGCGCGCAGGCGAACGGCGCCGCGTTCGAGACGGCCGTGCTGTCGGTCGGGATGACGCTCGAGTCGCGCGCCATCGCCTACTTCACCGGCGCGGCGGAGAAAGCGGCCGACAGCGAGGTGAAGGCCTTCTACGCCTTCCTCGCCGACTGGGAGAAGCAGCACCTCGAGGCGCTCAACACACTGTACGGAATGGTGCGCACCGACTTCTGGGAGCAGTCGGGGTTCGCGCCGTTCTGATCCGCTACCCGAGCGGCCGCGCCTCGGTCGCAGGGCCGCCGCCGCGCCCGGGGTCGCGCGCCGCCGGTGGTAAGATGCCGTCAAGGCACGAGGCGGAGGAAAGAGTGATCCAGAAGAAGATCTGCATGGTGGGCGTCTTCGGCACAGGGAAGACGAGCCTCGTGCAGCGATTCGTCTACTCGAAGTTCTCGGAGAAGTACCACTCGACCGTCGGCGTCAAGATCGATCGCAAGCAGGTGAGCGTGGGCGGCAACGACGTCAACCTGCTGCTCTGGGATCTCGCCGGGCAGGACAAGTTCCAGAAGGTGCAGGGGAGCTACCTGCGCGGCTCGGCCGGCATCTTCTTCGTGGTCGACGGCACCCGCCGCGAGACGCTCGACGATCTCGGCGGCCTGCAAGCGGCCGCCCGCGAAGCCGCCGGCGAGCTGCCGGCCGTGATCGCGATCAACAAGGCGGACCTCGAGGCCCAGTGGCAGCTCGGGCAGGGCGACTTCGACTCGCTGTTCGGCGCCGGCCGCCGCGTCGTGAAGACCAGCGCCAAGACCGGCGCGGGCGTCGAGGACGCGTTCCTGTGGCTCGCGGCCGAGACGCTGCGGGCGTGACGGGGGACATCGTGGCTGGCCAGAGCGGGTTTTCCGCGCCCAGCGAGGAGCTGCTGTCGACGATCGACATCTTCGGCACGACGCATCCGGGGAAGGTCCGGGCCGTCAACGAGGACCAGTTCTTCGTCGCCTCGCTGCACAAGTCGATGCGGGTGCGCCAGACGTCGCTCGACGACCTCGCCGCCTTTGCCCGCCTGCACGGCTCGTTCGCCTACCTCCTGGTGGTGGCGGACGGTGTCGGCGGCATCAAGGGCGGCAAGCAGGCCAGCGGCACTGCGGTCGAGGAGCTGGCGTCGCACATCGGCCAGACGATCGGCTGCTACTACAACTTCGACGTCGACAAGGAGCACGAGTTCCTCGAGCAGCTCGAGCGCGCCGTCGAGGCCTCGCACGCGCGCGTGCGCGACGAGCTCTCCCGCGACGGCCGCGGGCCGGCGACGACGCTGACGATGGTGGCGCTGGTGTGGCCGCGGGCCTACGTCGTGCACGTCGGAGACAGCCGCGCCTACTACCTGCGCCGCGGCCGCCTGCAGCAGCTCACGCGCGACCAGACGGCGTACGAGGAGCTGGTCGACCAGGGGATCATGACCGAGGAGCAGGCGCGGCGCGCCGGCCTGCGCAACGTGCTGACCAGCGCTCTCGGGGCGCAGATCAAGCCGGCGCTCGGCCTCGTCGACCTCGAGCCCGGCGACGCGCTCCTGCTGTGCACCGACGGACTGACGAAACACGTGAGCGACGAGGAGATCGCCGCGATGCTGGGCGTCCAGGAGGGCGCCGAGGCGACCTGCGCGCGCCTCGTCGAGACCACGCTGGAGCGGGGCGCGAGCGACAACGTCACGGTGATCGTGGGACGGTTCGCGGCGCCGTAGCGGCAAGCGCCGGGGAGCCGCGGGAGCGGGCGGGGAGGGGAGCATGGCCAAGACGCAGAGCAGGCCGGCAGCGGACAGGGACGCGGCGCCGCGCGAGGGCGGCGCCGCCGAGATGCTGGGCGGCGGCAACCTCGACCAGGTGCGGGAGATCCTCTTCGGCGCGCAGAGCCGGACGCTCGACAAGCGCCTCGCTCGCATCGAGGAGGAGCTGCCGAAGCGGGTCGCCGAGATGCGCGAGGAGCTCAAGCGCACCGTCGCGACGCTCGAGGCGTACGCCCGCCACGAGATCGACTCGCTCAACGAGCGGCTGCGCGCCGAGGCGAAGGAGCGCGCAAGCGCCGGCGACGAGCTCGGCGCCCGCCTCGACGAGACCGGCAAGTCGCTGCGCAAGGAGATCGCGCAGCTCGACGAGCGAACGACGGCGGCGCAGCGCGACCTGCGGCAGCACCTGCTCGACCAGACCAGGCGCCTCGACGACGAGATCCAGCGGCGCTCGGACGACCTGGTGGCGGCGCTGGCGCGGGCGGTCGAGGAGCTGCGCTCCGAGAAGGCCGACCGCAAGGCGGTGGCGGGCATTCTGCACGAGGTGGCGATGCGTCTGACCGACGACCTCTCGCTGCCGTTCGCGGACGGCGCCGAGGCGTAGCCGCGTGAGCGACGCGGCCGGCCCCGGGGGCGCGCGCACCGGCGGGGAGCGGCAGCCCCGCGATGCGGACCTCGACCGCCTCCGCCGGCTGATCCTGGCGGTCGAGCAGGAGCGCCTCGACGCGATCGAGCGGCGGCTCGACGACCCGGACGTGCGCGCCGAGGAGGCGAGCCGGGTGCTGCCCGAGGCGCTGGCGCGCTCGGCGCGGGAGGGCAACCGGCTCGCGCTGGCGCTGGCGCCCGCGGTCGAGGACGCGCTCGCGGTCTCGGTGGCGAAGAACCGCAGGAACCTGGCCGATGCGCTCGCCCCGGCGCTCGGGCCGGCGATCCGGAGAGCGATCGCCGAGACGCTGCGCGCGATGGTCGACTCGTTCAACCAGGTGCTGCAGCAGAGCGTGTCGGCGCGGGCGCTGCGCTGGCGCGTCGAGGCGTGGCGCACCGGCCGCCCGTTCGCCGAGGTGCTGCTGAGCCACTCGCTGGTGTTCCGGGTCGAGCAGGTTTTCCTCGTCCACCGCGCGAGCGGCGTCCTCCTCCAGCACGTCGCCGCCGACCCCGCCGCCGCGCACGACGGCGACCTGGTCTCCGGGATGCTGACGGCGATCCAGGACTTCGTGCGGGACTCCTTCGCGCTCGGCGCCGAGGAAGCGGTGGACACGATGCGCGTCGGCGGGCTGGCGGTGTGGGTCGAGCAGGGCGCCGACGCCTACGTCGCCGCCGTCATCCGCGGCACGCCGCCGGTCGGCCTGCGCGCCGTGCTGCGCGACGCGCTGGAGTCGATCCACCTCGAGATGGGCGAGGTGTTCGAGGGGTTCGCCGGCGACTCCGCGCCGTTCGAGGAGGCGCGCCGCCACCTCGAGGGGTGCCTGCAGATGCAGGTCGCCGGCCGGCGCGAGCGGCGCTACTGGCTCGCCCCGGCGATCGCGGGGGGCGTCGTGACGCTCCTGGTCGCGGTCTGGCTGGCGCTGTCGTGGCGCGCGGGACGGCGTTGGGACGCCTACCTGGCGCGCCTCGACGCCGAGCCCGGGATTGCGGTGGTGAGCGAGGACGGCGGCGTTCGCCGCTCGCGTATCGCCGGGCTGCGCGATCCTTTTGCCGCCGACCCGGCGGCGCTGCTGGCCGAGTACGGCCTGGCGCCGGATCGCGTCATCAGCCGGTGGGAGCCGTACGTTTCCCTGGAGACTGCTCCGGTCCTTGCCCGGGCGCGCGCGCTGCTCGCGCCGCCGCCCTCGACGACCCTCGCCTTCGCGGACGGGGTGCTCTCGGTCACCGGCTCGGCGCCGCACGGCTGGCTCGCTGCCCTTGCCGATCGGGCGGGAACGGTGCCCGGAGTGCTGCGTCTCGACGTCGCGGGGGTTAGCGACGAAGGGCTGGCGGCGGTGGCGCCCCTGCGGCAGCGTCTCGAGAGCATCGTGCTCCGGTTCGACGTTGGCGCGGCCGAGCTGCCGCGCCGCGAGCACGCCGAGCTCGACGAGGCGGCGGCCGCGCTGGCCGAGCTGGCCCGGGTCGTCCGCGACGCCGGCGTCGCCGTGCGCGTCGAGGTGATCGGTCGCACAGACGGCACCGGCTCCGAGGGGACGAACGTGCGGCTCTCGCGGGCGCGGGCGGAGTGGGTGTTGTCGGCGCTGGAGGCGCGCGGGGTGAGGGACATACCCCTCGCGATCCTCGGCGTCGGCGCCAGCCAGCCGATCCGCTCGGAGGCGACGCCGGAGGACCGCGCCTTCAACCGCAGTGTCACGTTCCGCGTCGCGGCCAGGTAGGCGGCGCCGGCGGCATGGCCGGCGTTCTTGCAGTTCGAGAGGAGGCCTCGCGGTCGTCCCCTCGCCGGCGAAGCGAATTCGCGGGCTTCACCCCGCGAGCGCCGGCGTCGCTGCACCTCCGCCGGGCCGCCGCTACTCCCGCGGGCGTGCGCTCGGGGCGACGATGTTGAGAGCGGGCGGCTCGCACGCTCCCGGCGCGCGGACCCGGGCCATGAAGCCGGACTCGCGCGGGCCGCCCGCGGCGGCGAGGTCTGCGAGGCGGCGGTCGCGCAGCAGCGTGCCGTAGGCGACGAGATCGCGGGCCATCATGTCGAGCCGCTCGGCGATCCGCGGGTCGGCCACATCGCCGTCGTCGGTCACGGCGGCGGCCGGAGCGCCGACGCCGTACGGCAGCGCCCAGCCGTAGCACTGGCGGATCGACGTCCGCAGATGGTCCTGCACCGACAGCCCCTTCTCGTTGGAGGCGACGACGATCGCGAAGAGCTTGCCGGCGAGCTCGCGCCAGAGGTGGTCGAGGTAGTTCTTGAGCGCGCCCGACGGCGCGCCGTGGTAGTCGGGAGTGCCGAGGACGAAGGCGTCCGCCCAGTGCGCCTGGCGCGCCGCCGCGGCCGCCGCCGGGTCGTCGGCGCTGGCGGCGGGGTCGAAGAAGGGGAGGGGTGCGGAGCGCAGGTCGAGCGCGGCGGTCTCGGCGCCGAGGCGGCCGGCCGCGGAGAGCACCCGGCGGACCAGCGCCGCGCTCGCCGATTCCGAGCGCGGGCTGCCGATGACGCCGAGGACCCGCAGGGGAAGCGAGCTTCTCACTCCGGTTCTCAACCCGCGAAATCGCGCCGGGATTCCAGGGTTCGCCCGAGCGCCGCGCCCCTTGATCGCCCGCGCCGGGCCTGTACGATGGCGCAATGCGAGTCCTCATCACCGGCGCCACCGGGTTCGTCGGCGGCCACCTCATCGAACACCTGCTCGCCGCCCGGGAGGGCGCGGAGCTGTTCGGCCTGCGCCGCTGGAGCTCGACGGCGGACGACGCGCCCGGCCGCGCCGGGGGCGTGCGGATGATCGACGGCGACCTGCTCGACGCGCCGTCGCTGCTGCGGGCGGTGGCGGCGGCGAGCCCGGAGGTCGTCTTCCACCTCGCGGCGTCGTCGTCGGTCGCCGGCTCGTGGGACACCCCGGTCGAGATCGTGCAGTCGAACGTCCTCGGCACGCTGCACCTGCTCGAGGCGCTGCGCCAGCTCGGCTCCGCGGCCACACTGGTGGTCGCCTGCTCCGCCGAGAGCTACGGCAGGGTGGCGGAGGCCGACCTGCCGCTGCGCGAGGAGGCACCGTTCCGGCCGGTGTCGCCGTACGCCGTGAGCAAGGCGGCGGTCGACATGCTCGCGTACCAGTACCACGTGACGTTCGGCCTCCGCACGGTGCGGCTGCGCCTGTTCAACCACTGCGGTCCGCGCCAGTCGGATCGCTTCGTGGTCGCGGCGCTGGCCCGGCAGGTCGCCGAGATCGAGGCCGGGCAGCGCCGGGGAGAGCTGCGCGCCGGCAACCTCGACGCGGTGCGCGATTTTGTGGATGTGCGCGATGTGGCGCGCGCCTACGCGCTCGCCGCCGAGAGGGGGCGCCCGGGCGAGGCGTACAACGTCGCCACGGGAACGCCGCGTTCGATCCGCGCGGTGCTCGACGGGCTGCTCGCGCTCTCCGCGACACCCTGCCGCGTCACCAGCGATGCCGCCCGCATGCGTCCCGCCGACATCCCGGCGCTGGTCGGCGACGCGACGCGATTCCGCGGCGCGACCGGCTGGGCGCCGGAGATCCCGTTCGACCGCACGCTGCGCGACACACTCGAGTACTGGCGGCGGCGGGTGCGCGCGTCCGGGGAAGCGGCGCCCGCCCCGGAGCGGGCGCTACACTGAACCGATGGGATCGTCGCTGCTGCCGCGGCCGCTGCTCACGTGGGAGGAGTTCTGCCTCCGCATCGACCTCGACATGCTCGAGCTCTGGCTCAACCGCGAGGTCGCGGGGAGCATCGGGGCGCTGCGCGAGCTCCGGGTCGGCGGCGCCGGCGACGAGGTCGTGATCGAGGCGACGGTCGCCGTGGAGGGGTTCCCGGCGTCGGTTGCCGTCCGCCTGTCCGAGCTGCGCGTGTACAAGGGGATGCTCGGCTGCCTGGTCCGGGGGGTCAGCGGTCCCCTCGGGATCCCGTTGCCGCTCGCGCTCGCCGCCTCGCTGCTGCGCCGTCACGCCGCCCGCTGGGCGCGGCTCGACACCGACGACCGCATCCTCCTCGTCGACCTGCGGCGCTGGCTGCCGCCGTCGCTGCACCTGCACGTGCAGGACGCGCGCTGCGCCGGGCGCTGGCTCGAGCTCGACCTGGCGCCCGGATCGTTCGCGCTGCTCCACGGCCGCGCTTCCGGCCCGCTCGAGTGAGAGGTCGTGAGCGCTCCTCCTGCCGCCTCTGGGAGCCCCGGCGTCCATCGCCGCGGACGCGACGCGCGGGAAGGGGACCGGGGGAGGCGGCGCGCCGCCTTCCCGGGTGGGGCGCGCGGGGAGGGCACGCCGCGTGCGCGGCCGCCCGCGCGCCCGGCGCCGCCGGCGCGAAGGGCGACGCCGCCCGTCGCCGCGCCCGAGCGGCCGCGCCCGCTGCTCCTGCCGCTGCTGGCGGTCGGCCTCGTCCTCGCGCTCCTCGCGGACGATCGCCACGCCGGCCAAGTCGCCGACGGCCGGCAGATGATCCGCACGGCGGTCGCGATCGTCGAGGCGGGAACGCTCGGCCAGGCGCGCGACACCGACTTCACGCTCCCGCGCCCCGGCGGCGACGCGGTGTCGCGCTTCGGGATGGGAATGTCTCTGCTGCAGGTGCCGGCCGCGTGGCTGGCGCCGCGCATCGAGGCGTGGCGCGGCCCGTCGTCGTCGCAGTTCGTGTTCCTGCTGGCGCCATTCGCCGCCGTGCTGCTGGCCGCGTGGGCGGCCGGCCGGATCGCGCTCGCGCTCGGCGCGGACCCGCGGGCGGCGGCGTGGGCGGTCGTGCTCGCCTCCCTCGGCTCGCCGCTCGCCTCGTACGCGACCATGGAGTTCTCGGAGCCGGCGCAGGCGGCGAGCCTCGCGCTCGCGCTCGCGCTGGCGCTCGCCGCGGCGAGCGCCCCCGCCCGGGGCGAGCGCTGTCGCCTGGCCGCGGGCGCCGGCGCGGCAGCCGGCTTCGCGGTGCTCGTCAAGACCAGCCTTCTGGCCGTCGCCCCGCTCGCCGTCCTGCCGCTGCTCGCGGCGCCGGCCGGCGGCGCCAGGCGGCGCTCGCTGGGCGCGGCGGCGGTAGGCGCCGCTCCGCTGCTGGCGGCGTGGGCGGCGTGCGAGTGGGCGCGGTTCGGCCGCCTGTTCGGCGGCTACCCCGACGATCGCTTCACGCACCACATGCTCGACGGCGCCTGGCGCCTGCTCGTCGGCCCCAACCGCGGACTGCTGCTGTTCTTCCCCGCGGCGGCGCTGGCGGCCGCGTGGGCGGCGGCGGCGGCGCGCCGGAGCGCGCGCGAGGCGCTGGCCGGCGCCGCCGCGCTCGCCACGGCGGCGGCGCTGGTGGCGATCGCGGGCGGGTATTGGGGGTGGCACGGAATGGAGGGGTGGGGGCCGCGGCTGGTGGTCCCGGCCGTCCCGGCGCTCGCGGCGCTCGCCGCCGCATGGCTCGGCGCGCGGCGGCGCAGCGTCGCCGGGTGGGCCGTGGTGGCGGCGTCGGTCGCCGTCAACCTGCCGCCGCTGCTGCAGCACCCGACGCCGCTCGCCACCTACGTGATGAACTGCCGCTGGCCCGAGGTGGCGCCAGAGCGCGCCGGCGACTACCCGTTCTACGCGCGCGGCGAAACGGCGGACGGGCGGCCGACGGTGGTTCCGTTCGCCGTGCTCGAGAAGACGCCGTCGGCGTCCTGGCTCCTTGCGGAGCCGTGGCTCCTCGCCGCCAACCGCGCCGGTGAGGCGCAGGCCGCGCGCCGCCTCGCCGCGCCGCCGTGGCGCGGCGCCCGGCCGGACATCGTGCCGCCGCCGGAGCTGCTGTCGCCCGCGAGGCTTCGCGAGCTCGTGGCGCCGCCGCGCGTCGGCTTCCTCGGGCGCAGCCTGCTCGGCGGCCGCGAGGCGGCCGGCTACGCCGCGGTGTGGGCCGACGCGCTGCGCGACCAGGTCGTGCGCGCGCAGCAGCTCGGCGACGGCCGGACGGCGCTGGCGCTCGCCCGCCGGGCCGTTCGGCTCGCCCCCGGAGCGGAGTCGGACGTGCTGCTGCTCGAGAGTCTCCGCATCGCGGGCCGGCGCGAGGAGGCCGGGACCCACCTGCGCGCGATGCCGATGGCGAGCCGCCGCGACCCGCGGGTGAACGTGGTGCTGGCGCTGTTCGAGCGCGACGCTGGCGACGACGCTGCGGCGCGCCGGATCCTCGCGAGCGTCGCCGACGCGTTTCCCGGGCTCCCGGCCGGCAGTGCGCCGGCGCAGCCGCCGGCGGCGTGGCCGCGCGATCTCCACGCGATGACGACGGCGCCGCGGCGCGACGCGCAGGTAGCGGCGCCTTCCGAGCTGTCGCGGTGAGCTGCGGCGGCCCGCAGGAACCTCCGGCGCGATACCGCGTATGAGCACGTGGATGAAGAGACGCCCCCTGGTCGCCGCCGCCGTCGTCGCCGGCGCCGTCGTGATCGAGCGCCTGCTCGCCGCGGCGGCGCCGGACGGCGCGCTGCACGGCGTCGCCGTCTTCTTCCTGGTCGTTTGCTGCGCCGGCGCGGCGTTTCTCGCCCTCCGCTGGCTCTGGCGCAAGGCGACCTACCGCGTCGGCGCCCGCCTCTTCTGGTCGTACCTTCTGATCGGTCTGGTGCCGTTCGTGCTCGCCGCGCTGCTGTCGACGGCGGCGCTCTACATGCTCGTGGGGCAGTATGCGGCGGTGCGTTTCGGCGACACCATGGAGCGCTGCGACGAGGCGCTCGCGCGGATCGGCGACGACGCCGCGCAGGCGCTCGCGGGACGCGGGCCGGCGGCTGCGGTCGAGCGCCTCGAGGCGGTGCGGCTCGCGCCGCCGGCGCCGCTGCCGCGCTTCGAATGGTCGCTCGCCGACGGAGGGCGCGCCCGCGCGAGCGCCGAGGGCGTGCCGCCGCCGCCCGCCTGGACCGCCGACGGGCCGTGGGCCGGAGCGCTCGCCGCCGACGGCCGGGTGTGGCAGGCATACGTGCGCAGGAGCGGCGCGCGGGTCGTGGCCTGTCTGCTGCCGCTCGACCTCGCGACCGCGCGCCGCTTCTCCGACACCCACTGGTTCGAGGTCAGGCTCGCCGCCGGCAAGGTCACGCGCGATGGAAACGGCGGCGACGTCGCGATCTCGCTCTCCGACGAGAACGCGGCGCCGGGAGACAGCGCCGGCGCGCGCCCGGGCGCCGGGATCACCATCGGCGGGGAGCAGCCGGCGGAGCGTGAGGTCGAGCCGGCGTGGCGGGGCCGCTCGGAGCCGGACGGCGGGTGGCTCGGGAAGGCGTGGGTGGTGTGGTTCAGGCTCGGCCCGCGCCTGACGGCATGGAGCGACGGCCGCGAGGCCGCGGAGCGCCGCTCGGTGGCGCTGGTGCGCGCCTCTCCGCTCGCCGCCTGGCGCGATTTCACCAGCTCGCAGTACGAGGCGGGCAGGGGGTTCCTGGTTGCGCTCAAGGTGATGCTCTCGCTGTGCGCCGCGCTCTACGCGACAGCGGTGGGGATCGCGGCCGTCCAGATCCTCACCATCACCCGCTCGACCGCCCGCCTGACGCGCGGCGCCCGCGAGGTGGCGCGCGGCAACCTCGACCACCGGATCCCGGTCAAGCGCCGCGACCAGCTCGGCGACCTCGCGGTGTCGTTCAACCGGATGACCGACTCGGTGCGCGCGATGCTCGCCGAGGTGGCCGCGAAGGAGCACCTGCAGCGCGAGCTGGAGCTGGCGCGCGAGATCCAGGAGGGGCTGCTGCCGCCGCCCGCGATGCGCCACGGCGACCTCGCGGTATCGGCCCACTACCGGCCGGCGGCGGAGGTGGGCGGCGACTACTTCGACGTCTTCTCGGTCGCACCGCGGCGCCTGATCCTCGCGATCGGGGACGTCGCGGGCCACGGCGTGTCGACCGGCCTGCTGATGGCGATGGTGAAGTCGGCGGTGGCGACGCTGGTGCGCGAAGGGCGCACCGGCGTCGACCTCCTGCAGCGGGTGAACGCGCTGCTGCTCGACAACCCGCGGCGCCACCGGACGGCGTCCATCCTGCTGGCCGAGATCGACACCGGAGGTGAGCACGGCAGCGTGCGCCTGGCGAGCGCCGGCCACCCGCCGGCGTTCGTGGTCGCGGCGGACGGGTCCGTGAGCGAGGCGATGCAGTCGGCGCTGCCGCTCGGCCACCCGTGGCCCGACCCCCCAGGCGACCTCACCCTGCCGTTCGCGCCAGGCAGCCGCCTGGTGGTGTACTCGGACGGGCTCGTGGAGGCGGCCGGCGCCGACGGAGCGCCGCTCGGCTACGACGGCCTCGCCGCGGCGCTGCGGCGTCACGCGGCGCTGGGCGCCTCCGAGCTGCTCGCCGCGCTGCTCGCCGAGTTCGACCGCCACCTCGGCGAGCGGCCGCTCGTCGACGACCTCACCGTGGTGATCGTCGAGCGCGCCGCGAAGGCGGCCGGCGACGGCGTCTGAGGGTGAGCGCCCGGGCCGCGGCGCAGGACCCGCGCGCCACGCGCGGGTCCGCGGCGTCGGCGGGTCAGTGCTGCACGCCGGGCGAGGAGAGCGGGACGACGTCCTCGGGGCGCTGGTCGCCGAACAGCAGGCGTCCGTCGCGGAACGACGAGCCGCGCAGGGTGATCGCCAGCACCTCGCCGAGCTCCTGCACCGGCAGCACCTCGATGCGCGCGCGCGTCTCGGCCGGGACGTCCTCGAGGTCCGAGAGGTTGGCGGCCGGGAGCACGATCGTGGCGATGCCGGCGCGCACCGCGCCGAGCACCTTCTCCTTGACGCCGCCGATCGGCAGCACGCGGCCCGACAGCGTGATCTCTCCCGTCATCGCGACGTCGTGGCGCACGGGGCGGCCGGCGAGCGCGGAGACCAAGGCGGTCGCCATCGTGACGCCCGCCGAAGGGCCGTCCTTCGGGATCGCGCCGGCGGGGACGTGCACGTGGACATCGGCCGCGAAGCGCTCGGGATCGATGTGGAGCGCCTCGGCGTGGGCGCGCGCGTACGTCCAGGCGGCGCGCGCCGACTCCTTCATGACGTCGCCGAGCTGCCCGGTGAGCACCAGCTCGCCCTTGCCGGGCATCGTCGTCGCCTCGACGAACATGATGTCGCCGCCGACCGGCGTGTAGAACATCCCGGTGGCCACGCCGACCTGGTCGGCGGTGAAGGCGCGCTCCGGGTGGACGCGCGGACGGCCGAGCAGCTCCGCGACCTCGGCGCGCGACACTTCGGCGCGCGCGGTGTCGCCCGCCGCCACCCTGCGGGCGACCTTGCGAGCGAGGCGGCCGATCTCGCGCTCGAGCTGGCGGACCCCCGATTCGCGCGTGTAGCCCGCGATCAGCGCGGCGAGGCCGTCGTCGGTGATCTCCAGACGCCCGCCGTCGAGGCCGGCGGCGCGCAGTTGGCGGGGCAGCAGGTAGCGCCTGGCGATCTCGAGCTTCTCCGCCTCGGTGTAACCGGCGAACGTCACCACCTCCATGCGGTCGAGCAGGGGCGCCGGGATCCCCTGGGTCAGGTTCGCGGTGCCGATGAAGAGCACCTCGGAGAGATCGAACGGCACGCCGAGGTAGTGGTCGGTGAAGGTGTCGTTCTGCGCCGGATCGAGCACCTCGAGCAGCGCCGCGGCCGGGTCGCCCTGGAACGACACGCCCAGCTTGTCGAGCTCGTCGAGCAGGAACACCGGGTTGCGCGTCCCGGCCTGCTTCATCCCCTGGATGATGCGGCCCGGCAGCGCGCCCACGTAGGTGCGGCGGTGGCCGCGGATGTCCGCCTCGTCGCGGACGCCGCCGAGCGACACGCGCACGTACTCGCGCCCCATGGCGCGGGCGATCGACTTGGCCAGCGAGGTCTTGCCGACGCCGGGAGGACCGACGAACAGCAGGATCGGCGAGCGCTCGCCGCTCTCGCCGCCGGCGGGCGCGCCGCCGGCGCCCCGCGCCGCCTGCTGGCGGAGCTGGCGCACGGCGAGGAACTCGAGCACACGGTCCTTGACGTCGCCGAGCGCCCAGTGGTCCTCCGCCAGGATGGCGGCGGCGCGCTCGACGTCGATGCGCTCCTCGCTGCGCGCCGACCAGGGCAGCTCGGCAATCGTCTCGAGGTAGGTGCGGATGACCTGCGCCTCCATCGCCTCGCCGCCGATGCGCTCGAGGCGCGACAGCTCGCGGTCCACCTCCTTGCGCGCCGCCGGCGGCAGCGCGAGCGCCGCGAGCTTCTCGCGCAGCTCGGCGATGCCGCCGCCGTCGCCGCCCTCGCCGAGCTCCTTCTGGATCGCCTTGAGCTGCTGGCGGAGGAACATCTCCTTCTGGCGGTCGCCGAGCTCCTCCTGCACCTTCGACTTCAGCTCGCTCTGCGCGTCGAGCACCGCGATCTGGCGCGTGACATGCCGCAGCACGCGCTCCAGCCGCGCGTCCACCGACAGCGTCTCCAGCAGCGCCTGGCGCTCGGCGGTGGCGAGCTCGACGTAGGCGGCTACCAGGTCGGCGAGCCGGCCGGGCTCGTCGACCTCGGAGAGGAACTGCGACACCGCCTGCTTCGGAAGGCCGGCCTTCTCGCCGAGCTCGGCGGAGAGACGGCGCACCTCGCGGTGCAGCGCGACGAACGCCGGGGCGGCGGGGTCGGCCGGGGGGATGTCCTCCGCCTCGCGAACGGTCGCCACGAGGTGACCGCCGGCTTCCTCGATGCGCAGCGCGATGCCGCGCTTCTCGCCGTGGACCACGAGCTGCATCCCGGCCGGGCCGCGCTGCACCTGGGCGAGGTGCGCGACGGTGCCGATCGTGTGGAGCCCAGCGGCGGACACCTCCTCGCGGTCCTCGCGCTGCGTGAGGACGAAGACGAGGCGCGCCGGCTGCGCGAGGGCGTGCTCGATCGCGGCGACCGTGCCCGGCCTGCCGGCGCTGACCGGAGCGATGACGCCCGGGAAGAGCACGGCGTCGCGCATGGGGAGAACTGGAAGCTGGAACGTCTGGCTCATGGTGGCAACCCTCGTCTCCGGGCGGTGCAGAACAGCCGCCGCCCGCTATGACGAACCTGAGCGAGACGTGCTCATATTCCCGTCAGCGGGCGCGGGCCTGTCCCGAGTCGGGGTGCACCATCAGGCCGGAGACGTCGACCGCCTCGAGGTCGCGGCCCTTCACCTCGGCCAGCGCCCGCAGGGCGTCGTTGTCCCAGCGCTCGTCGGGGACGCCGGAGACGAACCAGTTGCCGCCGTTGTCCGCGAGCACGAGGCCGTACAGCTTCATCGCCATCAGGATGGTGCGCACCGCGGGCGGGAAGGGGGAGAGGTCGAACGCCGCCCTGAGGCGGAAGCGCTGGCCCATCGGCGGGCGCGCCGGGTCCGTGCTCGACGATGCGTAGTGGCGCGCCGGCCAGACGTACGCGCGGCGCGTGCGCGCCGCCGTGAACCGGATGGCGTGGCGGATCTCGCCGGCGGCGACCTCGTCCCAGCGCACCAGGCCGGGGAGAATCGGCAACCCGGCCGCGTCCGCGGAGGTCCAGGTGTCGGGCCGCAGGAGGTTGGAGCGGAGGTCGAACACCGCGCCTGAGCCGGCGTACCAGGAGCCGTCCTGCTGCGGGTACGTCGACCACGTCTCATAGAGGACGCAGCGATCGCGATCGAGCACCAGGACGTGGCGGTCGCCGTCGCTCCCCGCGCCGCCCTCGATCGGCGGATCGGGGGGGATCGGGTACGGTCCGGGGTCGCTCTCGTCTTCGTAGTCGAACGCGATCGGGACGAGCGGTTGCGAGCCGGGCACCACCGCGTATGGGATGCCGATCGGCCCGCCGTCCCAGAGTCCCGACCCGAAATCGGCATGCAGCCCCGTGCCGGCGCCGATGGTGGCGATGTACTCGGCGGAGCGCGGGTCGGCGGGCAGCGCGTCGACGCGCGTGTTCCAGATGGAGTCGGCGGGAAGCAGGGGACAACCGGCGATCGTCGGCCCCGGCTGCGGCCCCCGCGGCCGCAGGTGCCGGCGCGGCGCACCGGCGCCGGCCGCCGACCAGCCGTTGCACGTGGAGACGAGGATCGCGATGGCGGCCGCCAGCGTCGGCACCCAGCGCAGCGACTTCATGGTGCAACCGTAGCGCGGCGACTGCAACCGGCGTGTGCCCGGCGTCACATGCGGATGCCCGCAGCGGCGAGCGGGCTTGAAATCGCCGGCAAACCGGGTATCGTTGTCACCGGCATGTGAAAGGGTGAACGATGCCGATAATCACGATCTCCAGAGGCTCGATGAGCGGCGGGCAAGCATTGGCGGAGTGCGTCGCGTCGGCGCTCCAGATCCCCTGCGTCGGCCGCGAGATCCTGGTTGCGGCGGCGGCCAAGGTCGGGATCTCGGCGGAGGTGCTCGGTGCCCGCCTCGAGACGTCGCCCAACGTCTGGGACAGGTTCTCGACGGAGCGGGCGCAGTACGTGGCCGCCGTGCAGTCGGCGCTCGCGGACCTCGTCGCGGCGGGCGACCTCGTCTACCACGGCCACGCCGGCCATCTGCTCCTGCGGGGTCTGCCCGCGGTCGTGCGCGTCCGCCTGATCGCGCCCATGCCGATGCGCGTGCGGGCGGTGATGGAGCGCCAGCACCTGAAGCCGGATGCGGCGCTGGAGCATATCCGCAAGGTCGACGAGAATCGGGTCCGCTGGACGCGCTTTTTGTACAACGTCGATCTGACGGACCCCGGTCTCTACGACCTGGTACTGAGCCTGGAGACCATGTCGGTCCGCAGCGCCTGCGGCGTGGTCTCAGCGGCCGCCCGCGCGCCCGAGTTCGCCATCACGCCCGAGGTGCGCAAGGCGCAGGCCGACTTCGCGCTGGCCGCGCGCGTCAGGCTCGCCCTGGCGACGCAACCGGCGGCGCGAGGGCTGGACCTGGCGGTGAGGGCGGACAGCGGTGCGGTGACGATCACCGGCGCCCCGCCCGAGGCGGCAAGCCTCGCGAGCGCCGGCGCGCGGCTCGAGGGCGAGCTGAGGGCGATTGCGGCCGGTGTGCCCGGCGTCGTCGGCGTCACGGTGACGGTGAGCCCGTTCCAACCGAAAGCGTAGCGGTGGGCCGGGGCTTGGCGCAGCCGCCGGCGGCGGCTGCGCGGGGAGGACGCGGGTGGAGGGAGCAGCGGCCGGGAGGCCACCGACGCGCGTGCTCGTGGTCGACGACGAGGTCGACTTCGCCACCGCCCTCACCGCTCGCCTCAGGAGGCGCGGGTTCGATGCCACGGCAGTGTTTTCGGGCGCTGCGGCCATTGCTGCCGCTGGCGCCGGCGGTGTCGACGTCATGATCCTCGACCTCAAGATGCCGGGGATCGACGGGCTCGCGGCGCTGCGGAGCGTGCGTGCTGCGGCGCCCTCGTGCCAGGTGATCGTGCTCACGGGCCACGGCACCGTGGCGAGCGGCATCGAGGGGATGCAGGTCGGCGCCGAGGATTTCCTGCAGAAGCCGGTCGACATCGAGACGTTGTGCACGGCGATCATCGCGGCCGCGGAGGGCGCTCGCCGCGCCCCCGGCGCCGAGTGACCCGAAGGAGGTCGTTGATGGAGGAGAGAGGCAGCGGTTGCGTGTACGGGCGGTGGCAGCGGTTCGCGCTCGCGGCCGGCGTGGCGGTGTGCGCGCTGGCCGGCAGCGAAGCACTCGCGGCGGGCGGCGGCAAGCCGGCGAAGAAGCTGGTGAATGTCGCCGACACCCGGGCGATGGAGCCGGGCCTGGGCCGTTTCATCGCGGACGTCTACAACTCGAGCCTGTGGCTGTACGGGGGCCTCGTCGTCGTCACGATGGTCGGCATGGGCCTGGTTCTCGGCCTCTCCGTCGACCGGTTGATGGGGCTGCTCGGCATCAACCTCGGCAAGCTCGAGCACCACGAGTAGCGGCGGCCGCGAGGAGGCGAGACCCATGGACATGTTCACCATCTACCTGCCGATCGCGGGAATCCAGTTCAACGTGCTCGTGCTCCTGCTGATCGGCTTCACCGTCGGGGTCTGCGGCGGGTTCTTCGGCATCGGCGGCGCCTGGATCGTGACGCCCGCCCTCAACATCTTCGGGTTCCCGATGCCGTACGCGATCGGTACCGACCTGGCGCACATCGGCGGCAAGTCGATCGTCTCGACGATCAGGCACGGCAAGTTCGGCAACGTAGACGTCAAGCTCGGCGCCTCGATGATCGTGGGAACGACGATCGGCATGGAGCTGGGCGCCAACCTGGTGATGGCGCTCGAGCGCGCGGGGCTGGCGGAGTCGTACATCCGCAAGAGCTACATCGTGTTCCTGACGCTCATCGGCTCGTACGTGCTGTACGACTACCTGCAGTTCACCCGCAAGCAGCGGGTGCAGGCGAAGGAGGCCGGGAAGACGGTTGTGGCCAGCACCTTCGCGCAGCGGCTGCAGCGGCTGCACATCCCGCCGATGATCCACTTCGAGGCGTCGGGCATCACCTGCTCGCTGTGGCTGCCGGTGCTGGTCGGCCTCACCACCGGGGTGGTGGCGAGCGTGCTCGGGGTCGGCGGCGGGTTCATCCGCATGCCGGCGCTGATCTACCTGGTCGGCTGCCCGACGGTTGTTGCGGTCGGGACCGACCTGTTCGAGGTGATGATCACCGGCGCCTACGGCGCCTTCACCTACGGCGTCAAGGGGAGGGTCGACCTGCTCGCCGCGATGTGGATGCTGCTCGGCGCGGCGATCGGCGCCCAGCTCGGCACCGTGGCGGTCAAGTACGTGCGCGGCTACTCGATCCGACTGCTGTTCGCCATCACCATCTTTATCGCATGCGGCTCCGTGGTGATGAAGCAGCTCGAGTGGCAGCTCGCGTCGTCGATCACCATCCTGGTCGCCGGCGTAGCGATCTCGGCGGTGATCATCGGCTGGCTGGTCATAGGCATTCGCAAGGAGCGCGCCGCGGCCCGCCGGGCGGGTCAGGGCCTCACCCTCTAGGAGGTGTTGCCGTGAGATCGAGCTGCGTGGCACTCGCGTGTCTGACCGCCGCCGCGGCGCTTTCGGCGTGCTTCGCCGCGCCGGAGGTGTACCAGGGGGAGGTCGTGAGCTTCGATGCCGGCACCCAGGTGGTGGTTGTCAGGGACGAGCGGCCGCCGCACCAGGAGATGTCGTTCGTTGTCGCCGGCGGCGAGCTCGGCGCCGGTCTGCAGCCCGGGGACGAGGTGCGCCTCGCGTTCGTCAGGGAACGGGACCATGCCCGGGCCCTCCGGGTGATGAACCTGACCCGTCAGGCTGAAGTGGGCGGCAAGGGGAAGGCTGGAGGCGCGGAGCACTGATCGCCAGCCGCCGCGGCGCGGCACGCGCCGCAGCGGCCTCCGGAAGCGGCGGATCAGAACTTCTCCAGCTCGTCCGCGATGAACGCCCGCGCGAAGAACTCGGGGCTGGATTCCGAGTCCATGAGCATGTCGAGTTGGCGGGCGCACATCGTCAGCTGACCGAGGGCGACGAGGCGGGCGAGGATGGTGTCGCGGTCGTACTTCTGCATCCTCGCGACCAGCAGGTCGGATCGCGTCTGCACCGTGAAGTCCAAATGCGACAGCACGGCGCTGATGAAGCGGACCCGCCGCGCGCGGCGAGACGAATCGGCGGCGCCGCCGGCGAAGCGGAAGTGGATGTAGTTCTTGTTGAGGCTGGCGCCGCAGTAGGTGTCGATCGTCGAGAAGTGGTAGCCGGCCTTGGTCGAGAAGTTCAGGTAGCGGTCGGAGACGATGGCGTACGAAGCACGGCCGACCTTAAGCGCCTCCGGCGGCGGCCCCGCCATACTCTCGCCCAGCACCGACAGGAAGCCGCGCGCCGACAGCGGCCGCGGCCTGTCCCAGCGCAGGCGCGGGTCCAGCATGCCGGACAGGAACGCCTTCAGCGGCTCGGAGGCGACGTCGGCGGCGGCGATCTCGTTCCCGTCCGGGAGCCCCTCGCGCAGGCCGCCGCCGACGTCGAACACGTGGATCGTGAGCGGCAGGCGGACGGCGAGCGTGCGGGCGTGGTGGGTGTCGGACGACGCGAGGTCGCCGTAGTGGAACATCACCTCGAACGCCTTCTCGTGCACGAAGCGGGTGATGTCGTGCAGCGATCGGCAGTAGCGCGGCCGGAACTCCCTGCTGGCCGGGTCGGTGAGCGCCAGCGGCGTCACCAGGCGGGCGATCCGGCGCAAGGTGAGCAGAGCGGGCGTCTCGACCGGGGCGTCCGGCGCCGCCTTGAGGTGCGCCTGGACGAGGATGCCGGCGAACACCTGCCGGCGCGTCGCGTCGACGGTGACCGGCTCGCCGGGCTGCAGGAAGCTGGTGGCCCGCCCGGCGCCGACGATGGCGGGCACGGCGTACTCGCGGGCGAGGGAGGCCATGTGGCCGGTCGGCGAGCCGACGTCGGTGACGATAGCGGCGCAACGCGCCATCACGCGCGAGAAGGTGGGCGAGGAGTGGCGTGCGACCAGGACGCCGCCGTCAGGGAACGAGTCGAGCTCCTCGTCCCGGCGGATGAAGACTGCCGGCCCGGCGCCGACGCCGGGGCACGCCGTCAGGCCGCCGACGAGCAGCGGGGGATCGTCGGCGAGCGGCTCGTCGCCGCCCGCGCGCGGCGCCGGCGCCACCACCATCGGCCGGCTCTGCAGGATGTACAGAGCGTCCGGCGCCTCCCTGGCCCACTCGATCTCCTGCGGGCCGCCGAAGCAGCGCTCGAGGCGGCGGGCGGCCTGGAGCAGCTCGAGCAGGTCGGCGTTGGAGAGCAGGGAGCTGTTGGGCGAGGCGGCAGCGTCCCCCACCACCCACACCTGCGCGCCATGCTCGCCCGACGCGACGCCGTCCGAGAGCCCAGGCACCGCGCTCACCACGATCGACTCGGCGGCCGGCGCCTCCGGGCGCCGCGAGAACATGATGCCGCTGCAGCGCGGCGAGAGCATGCTGACGCAGCCGACCGCCATCGTCGCCTCGTACGCCGTCATGCCGTGCTCGAAGCGGTAGGCGACCGCGCTCGGGTTGTAGGCGCTGGCGAGCACCGCGCGGTACGCGTCGAGGAGGCGGGCGCGGGAGACGCCGAGCTCGGTGTGGTACTGGCCGGCGTGCGACGCCTGCGTGTCCTCCCCGACGGCGCTCGAGCGCATCGCAACGGGCACGTCGGCGCCGGCGAAGAGCGCGTCGTAGGCGCCGAGGATCGCGTCGGCGATCCCCTCCGGCACGGGCGCCCGCACGATCGCGTCGGCGACCTCGCGGCAGGCGTCGGAGAGCGCCGCCGCGTCCTCCCTCGTCTCGAGCAGCGACTCCAGCCGCTCCGCGCGCCCCCACAGCTCGTTGGCGGCCATGAACGCCGCCGACGCCGCCGTGGTGATGACGAACCCGTCGGGCACGGCGAGCCGGGCGCAGGCGCGGATCTCGCCGAGGTGCGCCATCTTGGTGCCGGCGGCGCCGACGTGCTGCAGGCGGAGGTCGGCGAGCGGGATCACCAGCGGCTGGCCGGCGTGGTCCTCGGGGGCGGGGCAGATCGCCTCGATCCCGGCGCTGACCGCGCGCAACGCGTCGTACAGCTCGGCGTGCCGGTTGGCGGCGAGCTGGTTGAGGTCCTTCACCATCACGAAGACGTCCATCGCGGCCTTGCGGACGCGCTGCACCATCGCGTCGAGGGCGAACGGCGCGCGGCCGGAGAGACGGTCCTCGATGTCGGCGATCACCTGCAGCGTGCTGTCGTTGAGCGCGAGGATCTCGCGGAACCGCTCGTACATCAGGCGGAAACGCGCGGCCTCCGCGGAGGTGCCGGCCGGCGCGGCGCGCCGCCGCAGCGCCCGCCAGGCGTCGCGCAGGCGTCCGCCGGCGCTCGCGCGGCCGTCGCCGGGGCGGCGGGGGCTCACGGCCGTCGGGCGGCGCGGCGGACGACGTCGAGCAGCTCGTCGAGGTCGAGCGGCTTGAGCAGGTACTCGAACGCGCCGAGCTCCATGCCCTGGACGCCGAGCTCGACGGATGCGTGGCCGGTGAGCAGGACCACCGCGACGTCCGGGTGCTGGCGGCGCACGCGGCGGAGGAGCTCGAGCCCGTCCATCCCGGGCATCTTTACGTCGACGACCGCGCAGTCGAAGGGCCGTTCGGCCAGGACCCGCAGCGCCTCCTCGCCGCTGACGGCGATGGCGCACTCGCAGCCGCGCCGGGCGAGGCGGACGGCGAGTGGCTCGAGGAACTCGGGCTCGTCGTCGACCAGGAGCAGTCGCAGTGGGTTCATCGCCATCCTCCGCAGTGTAGCGCGCACTCCCTCATGCCGTGTCCCGCCGCGAGCCGCCTCCCGGCGGCGCCGGAGCGGCGCCGGCGGCCGGGAAGCGCAACGTGAACGTCGTGCCGGCGCCGGGCTCGCTCGTCAGCGCGATCTCGCCGCCGAGAGCCGCCATCGTCTCGCGGCAGATCGCCAGGCCGAGGCCGGCGTTGCCGGCGGCGCCGGTCTTGGTCGAGAAGAACGGCTCGAAGATGCGCTCGCGCATGCGCTCGGGGATCCCCGGGCCGTTGTCGGCGATGCTGACCTCGACGCCGCCCTCGACGGGTGCGACCGACAGGCGGATCTCGCCGTCGCGGCCGACGGCGTCGATCGCGTTGTTGAGCAGGTTGAGGAACACCTGCTGCATCTGCGCCAGACTCGAGCGGATGATCGGCGTCGCCGGATCGAAGGAGCGCACGATCGTGATGTTCTGCGCCTCGGCATCCTTCGCCAGGAACCCCACCGTCTCGTTGAGCGCCTCGGCGACGTCGACGGGCTCGATGTCGGGGCCGATGCGGCGCGAGAAGCCGAGCAGCCGGTGCGTCACCTTCCGGCCGCGCTGCACCTGCGCGTTGATCTTCTGCAGGCGCTCCCGCAGCTCGTCGCTCGACAGGCTGCACCCGGAGTCCGCCAGGCAGTCGGTCATCACGCCCACCTGCTCCTGGATGATCGCCAGCGGGTTGTTGATCTCGTGCGCCACCGAGGCGGCCATGCGGCCCACCGTGGCCATCTTTTCGGACTGCGCCACGCTTTCGTAGAGCGCCGCTCGTTCGCGCTCCAGCGCGCGGATCTGGCCGAGCCGGTGGCGGGCGACGAGCAGCGACAGCGGCGGCACGGCGAGCAGCCCGGCGAGGAAGACGATGGCGACGAGCGGGCTCGAGGCCACCACCGCCGCCAGACCGGGCACCGCCTGCCGCGCCACCAGCACCCAGGCGTCGTCGCGCAGCCAGGCGGTCGCCACGAACTCTCGGGCGCGGCCGCTGCGGCGCACCTCGATGCGGACGCCGGAGTGCAGCGGCGGCACGTCGAGGTCGGCGCGCTCCATCAGTCGGTGCTCGTCGCTGTAGCGGGTCTGGTACTCGCCGGCCCGGTTGAGGATGAAGACGTCGGCGCCCGACTCGAGGCCGCCCTCGCGCACGAGCTCGCTCAGGCGGTCGGTATCGATCGTCGCCCGCAGGATCCAGGCGCGGCCGCCCTCGCGTTTCTTCACCGCCATGACCATGTGGGGGAAGCGGCGGAAGCCCATGAACACGTCGCTCTCCCAGCGGCCCTGGACCATCACCTGCTCGAACCACGGCTGCGTCGAGTAGTCGAGGTTCTGCAGGTTGTACGGGCCGATGTACGCGACGTGGCGGCCGCTGTCGTCGATCAGGCCGAGGTCGACGATGGCGCCGCGCTCGCGGCGCATCTGGTCGCGCAGCATCTCGATCACCGAGGGCTTGCCGAGTTCGGCAATCGGCAGGGCGGCGGCGGCGAGCTCGAGCTGGCGCAGCTTCTCCTCGAGGAACAGCTCGACGGTGGCGCGCCGGTTCTTCACCATCGCCTCGAGCACGTTGCGGGTCCGCGTCTCGAGCGCGGAGCGCTGCGCCAGGAACCCCGCGAGGCCCATCGCGATCAGCGGCAGCAGGCCGAAGCACAGCAGCACCGCCAGCATCTGCCCGGCGAGCCGCCGGTACGGGGTGACCGCCGGCCTAGGCATGGTCGCCACGCCGTTTGTAGCCGTAGTCGCCGGCGAGGAACGCCTCCTCGTAGGCGCGCATCACCGCGTCGCTGGTGAGCGCCATGTCGAGATGGTTGACGTAGCCCATGAGGAGCCCCACGAGGAACACCGCCTCCTCGATCTCGGGCGCCGGCCGGTGGCGGACCCGCGCGTTGACGAGGTCGGCGCGGCAGTCGGTCTCGAAGCCGCGCGCCGCCAGGACCCGCTGGATGAGGACGGCGCGGCGCGAGCGCTGGTCGATCCCCGTCGACCCGCCGACGAAACGGAACGACGCGTAGTTCGACTCGACGATCCCGCCGATGCGGGCGTCCACGGTCGAGAAGTGGTACCCGATCCTCGAGTTGAGGCTGAGGTAGTCGGCGGTGATGAAGGCGTACGACGGCTCGCCCATCGCCCGCATGCGCTGGTCCTGGTCGAAGTTGTAGTTGACCACCGCCGACATGAAGCCCTTGAGCGACACCGGGCGGGTCGTGCTCCACAGCAGGCGCGGGTCGGTCATGCCGCGCCACAGGGCCCGCATCGGCGCGCACGTCACGTCGTCGATCGTCACGTCTCCGGGCGGGAGGCCGGCACGCAGGCCGCCTCCGAGGTCGAGCAGGCGGCAGTCGATCGGCACCTCGGAGACCAGGCGGCGCAGCGGTTCGCCCTTGCGCAGCGCGCGGTCGCCGAGGTCGAACATCGCCTCCACGGTCGCCTGGTGGCAGTAGCGGATGACGTCGTGCAGGGTCCGGCACTTCTGTGGCGCGTAGCCGCTCGCCAGTCGGTCGCGCAGCGTCAACGGCACGATCCACTCGGCGACGGCTGCGAGACGGTCGCGGTGGGGGTTGGGCCGGAGCGTGCCCGCCCCCGACGGGGCCGCCAGCAGCCGAGCGACCCGGCCCGCGTAGACGATGCCGGCATCGGCATCGACGGTGACCTCGGCGCCCTCCGCGAGCGCGGCGGTGGCGCGGCGCGTCGCGAACAGCGCCGGCACCCTGAGCTCGCGCGCCACCGTCGCCAGGTGGCCGGTGACCTCGCCGAGGTCGGCGACGATGGCTGCGGCGCGCGGCAGCAGCACGGCGAGGCGCGGGTTGGCCTCGCTGGTGACGACGACGGCGCCGGGCGGGCAGCGGAGGATGTCGAGGTCGCTCTCGACGCGCCGCACGGCGCCGAAACCGGCGCCGCCGCACGCGCGAGAGCCGCCGTCGAGGAGGACCGGGACGTCGGCGATGCGCTGCCGCGTCGGCCCCGGCTCGCCGGCGTGCACGGGCTGCGGCCGTACCTGGAGCACCTGCACGCTGCCGTCCCGCGCGATCGCCCACTCCATGTCGATCGGCATCCCGAGCGCCTCCTCGAGGCGCCACGACAGCCCGGCGATCTCGAGCGCCTGCGCGTCGTCGAGAATCGGCGCGGCGGCGTCGCCGGCCGCCACCTCCTCGCGCTCCGTCCCCTCGCCGGGCGCCATCCGCAGCAGCGCCGACTGGTGGCCGAGCTTGCGGGCGACCACCTCGCGGCGGCGGCGGTCGATGACGTAGGAGTCCGGCTCGGCCGATCCGTCGACCGCCGAAAGGCCGAGGCCGCGCACCGCCTGCAGCAGCGTCATCGCGGCGCCGCCCGACTTCCAGGCGCTGTAGAGCACGCCGGCGGCCGCGGCGTCGACCATGCGGACGACGCAGCAGCACATCGCCACCTCGTCGTCGGTGAAGCCGCGCGAGAGGCGGTATGTGATCGCCTGCGGCGAGTACTTGCTGGCGACGACGCGGCGGAAGGCGTCGGCGATGCCGGCCGGAGGCACGTTCAGGAGAGAGCGGTACTGGCCGGCGAACGACATCTCGAGGCCGCCCTCCTGGAGCGCCGACGAGCGCACCGCCACACGCACGTCGTCGCCGCCGAGCGCGGCCATCGCGCTGGCGAGCGCAGCCTCGATCTCGGCCGGGACGGGCGCCGACTCGATCATCTGCGTGATCCGCGCCGACGCGCGAAAGCACGCCTCGACGTCCCCGCCGTCGAGGCGTTCCATCGCGCGCGCGATCTCGCCGGCGAGCCCCGATGCGGAGAGGAACGACCGGTACGCCTCCACCGTCGTCGCGAACCCGGCCGGGACGTGGCCGCCGAGCACGGCGAGCGCCTCGCCGAGGTTGGCGCTCTTCTGGCCGACCTGCTCCGCCAGCGCCGCGCCGACGCTCGCCAGCGGCACTACCAGGCCGAGCGGCGCGAGCACCGGCGCGGCCTCGGTGCGTCTCGTGATCTCGGCCTTGATGCGCTCGAACACCGGCAGCACGGCACGGCCGGCGCCGCCGGTCATGCGGTCGAGGTTGAGCACCATGCGGTACGTCTGGACGGCGACGCCGGCGACCATCGCGCGGGCCTCGGCGGCGGTCGGCTCGATCTCGCCGGCGAGCGCCTGCTGGATACGCGCGATGTGGCCGAGCGCCGCGTTGTTGGCCTGCAGCACCTCGCGGAACGCCGCGACGCGCACCGCGAGCGGCGGGCGCTCGCGCGGGCGCCGTCCGAACGCTCGTGCCGCCACCTCCCTGATCCCCACGCTCACCTCGCGCCGTCCTACAGGCCGTCGTCGCCGCGTGCAGCGCCGCTCCCCGGCGGTGCGACTCGCACTGCGGTTCAGAGTAGCGCGGGTGTGCCCGGCGATACAAGCGAATGACAATGGCTTGACGTTTTCGGGATTGCGTGTATCTTCACAATGTGGGGGGCGGAGGAAGGGGGAGATCCCGTGCCCATCATCACCATCTCGCGAGGATCGATGAGCGGCGGACAGGCGCTGGCGAGCTGCCTGGCGGCGACGCTCGGCGTTCCCTGCATCGGCCGCGAGCTCGTGGTCGAGGCGGCAGCCAGGATCGGCGTCTCCGAGGAGGTTCTCAGCCGCAAGCTCGAGCGTTCGCCGGGGTTGTGGGAGCGCATGACTCACGAGCGCCGCATCTATGCGACCGCGTTGCAGGCGGCGCTCGCCGAGCACGTCGCCAGCGGCGAGCTCGTCTATCACGGGTTCGCCGACCACCTGCTGCTGCCTGGGGTGCCGGCCGTGCTGCGCGTCCGCCTGATCGCGCCGCTCGAAGTGCGGGTACGCGCCGTCATGAGCCAGCACAGGCTGGCGCACGATGCGGCTGTCCGCTACATCGAGGAGATCGACGAGGACCGCGCCCGCACGGCGAAGTTCATCTACGGCGTCGACCTGCAGGACCCGGGTCTGTACGACGTGACCGTGAACCTCGACACCATGACGGTGGACGGCGCCTGCGCCGTCGTCCTCGCTGCGGCCAGGCTCCCCGAGTTCACGGTGACCAGGGAGGTCCGCGAGCGGCTGGCGGACTTCGCGCTCGCGTGCCGCGTCAAGGCCGCGCTGGCGGCCGATCCCGCCACCCGGGCGCTCGCGCTCGACGTCGCCGCGGAGCGGGGCGTCGTGACCGTCGCCGGCGAGGTCCCCGAGGCGACGATGATCACGCACGTCAGCAGCCGCTGGGAGCGCGAGCTGCGCGCCGTCGTCGAGAGGGTGGAGGGGGTCGGCGGGGTCGAGCTGCGCGTCACGCCGTTCAATCCGCGAACGTAAGACTGGCCGCCGGCGGCGCGCCGGCGAAACTCGGCACTGCGGGAGGTGGCGGTGGGCGTCTTCGAGTGGCTCCAGGCGTTGGGATCGGACGCTGATGCGGCGGCGAAGGGCTTCCAGGCGCAGCCGATGTACCTTCTGGTCTGCCTGGCGATGCCGGTGTGCATCGGCCTGTTCGTGGGCTACGGGCTGCGCTTGATCGAGCGCACGTTCGGGGTCGAGCTGGGGAAGGGGGGACACTGATGTCCGCCGGCGAGTTCCTCCTCGGCCTCGACAACTTCCCATATCTCGTGATCTTCGGCCTCGTGGTCGGCGCGCTCGGCGGATTCTTCGGGGTCGGCGGCGGCTTCCTGATGGTGCCGATGCTCAACGTCGTCTTCGGCATCCCTTACAACATCTGCGTCGGCTCCGACCTCGGCCAGATGTGCGGCATGTCGACAGCCGCCACGGTGCGCCACATGCGCTTCGGGAACATCGACTTCAAGCTCGGGTTCCTGATGATCGCCGGTACCGCAACCGGCGTCGAGGTCGGCGCCACGCTGCTCGAGGTGCTCAAGCACGCCGGTGACTTCACCATCAACGGTCGCTCGATCGACGTCATGACGCTGGTGATGAGCCTCGTCTACGCGGCGCTGCTGGTGTTCATCGGCCAGGCGATGATCCGCGAGTCGCTGCGCACCATGAGGCGCGCCGCCGGCAGCGTCGAGCTGCCGTCGGAGACGCCTGCCTCGCCCGCGGCGCTGCGGCTGCGCACCCTCAAGCTGTGGCCGATGGTCAAGCTGCCTGCTTCGGGGATCGAGGCGATGTCGCTGTGGATCATCCTCGGCGTCGGCTTCGCCACCGGTTTCCTGTCGGGCATGCTCGGCGTCGGCGGCGGGTTCATTCGCATGCCGGCGCTCGTCTACATCCTCGGCTGCCCCACCGTGGTCGCCGTCGGCACCGACCTCTTCGAGATCGTCTTCAGCTCCGGGTACGGGGTCCTGTCGCACGCGTTCAAGGGCAACGTCCACCTCGTCCTGGTGCTGGCGCTGCTGATCGGGACGACGGTCGGCGCGCAGGTCGGCGCCTCCTACACGCGCAAGGCGGGCGGGCCGTGGGTACGCTTCGGGTTCGGGTGCCTGGCGTTCCTGGGAGTCGCCTTCGTCTTCGTGAAGCTGTGGATCAAACTCGCCATGCACTGACGCGCGCAGCGTACGCCGGCGCCGGAGAGCGCAGGGGGAGCGGCGGGCGCAGTGCGCCGCGGCCCGCGGCTGCTAGGATTGCGCCGTGCTCAAGCGCCTGAGGAGGGCACTCGCGCAGCGGCGGGCGCGCCGGCAGCAGGTGACCGTGGCGGAGCGGCTCTCCCACTTTCGCGCCATCGGCGCGGCGAACGACGCTTTCCTGCGCGCGCTTGCGGCGCTGCAGCAGAAGGTGGACGACGGCGTGGTCCCGGCGATGAGCACCGTGGTCACGGCGTGCGACATGCTGGCGGCGCCGGTCGAGACGATGGCGAAGTCGCTGGTGGCGATGAGCGGCGGACGGTACCGCAGCCTGCTCGCCACCTTCGCCGGCCTCGAGCAGCAGCTCAACCTCGAGGTGCTCAAGTCGCGCCCGATCGAGTTCGGCCCGCTCGTGGTGTGGCCGGGCGACGCCGACGCGGCGCGCGCCGCCGTCGTGGGCCCGAAGGCCGCGCGTCTCGCCGAGGTTGCGGCGAGCGCCGGTGCGCGGGTGCCGCCGTTCTTCACGGTCAGCGTCCGCGCCTTCGAGCAGTTCATGGAGGCGACGGGGGTGCAGGACCTGGTCAACGAGATGCTGTGGTCCTCCGACCTCACCGACTCGCACGCCTTGCGCAGCTTCTCCGAGGTGGCCACCGCGGCCGTCCTCGGCGCCGAGGTGCCGCCGCAGCTTCGCGCCGAGCTGGCCGCCGCCTTCCGCCGCCTGCAGCGCGACTCGCCCGGGATGGTCGCGGTGGCGGTGCGTTCGAGCGCCGTCGTCGAGGACGCGGAGTCCTCGTTCGCCGGCCAGTTCGAGAGCGTGCTCAACGTCCGCGAGGACGGTCTGCTCGACGCCTACAAGCGGGTGGTCGCGAGCAAGTACGGCACGGAGGCGCTCACGTACGCGATCAGCCGCGGGTTCATCGACGACGACGTCACGATGCCGGTGCTGGTGATGGCGATGGTGCCGGCGCGCGCGGCCGGGGTGGCGTACACGCGGGCCCCCGATCGCCCCGAGTGCGCGATGGTGACCGCGGTGCCCGGCCTGGCCCAGAGCCTCGTGGACGGCCGCGTGATCCCGGACACGTTCCTCGTCCAGGAGCATCCGCCGCGTGTCGTCGAGGCGTCCCCGGGGCTGCGTTCGTTCACGCTGCGCTGCGCTGCCGGATCCGGGGTGGTGGAGGAGCGCGACGACGGCGCCGGAGCGCTCGCGATCGACGAGGACGCCGCACGCGGGATAGCCCGCACCGCCTGGATGCTGGAACGGTACTTCGGAGTGCCGCAGGACGTCGAGTGGGCGATCGACGAAGGTGGGCTGCTGTACGTGGTGCAGACGCGGCCGCTGCACATCTCGGGGATGCACGCGCAGGGCGCCGGCGAAGATGCGCGCGTCGAGGGGTACCGCGTGCTCGTGCGCGCCGCGACGCGTGCCTCGGCGGGAGTCGCCGCCGGGCGCGTCTTCCGGCTCGCCGACCCGGCGCGCGGCGGCGACGTCCCCGACGGGGCGGTGCTGGTCGTTCCGATCACGTCGCCGCGCCTCGCCGGCGTGATGGGGCGGGTCGCCGCCGTCGTCGCGGAGGCGGGCAGCCCGACCGGCCACATGGCGACGGTGGCGCGCGAGTTCGAGGTGCCCTGCGTGGTCGGGGCGCCGGCGGTGATGGGCGCGCTCCAGGACGGCCAGGTCGTCACGGTCGACGGGTGGACGGGCACCGTCTACGAGGGCGAGGTCGGCGAGCTGCTGCGCAGCGCGGCCGCGCACGGCAGCGCGAGAAAGCGCCGCGACGGCGTCAGCGAGAGCATGAGGCGGCTGCTCGAGATGGTGGCGCCGCTGACGCTGACCGACCCCGACTCGCCGTCGTTCCGGCCCTCGTCGTGTCGGACGCTGCACGACGTCGCGCGCTTCGTGCACCAGCGCGCGATGGTCGAGATGTTCGAAATCGAGCGCCTGACCGCGAAGGAACGGCGGTCGACCAAGCGCCTGCGCTGGAACGTGCCGATGGAGCTCGTCCTGCTCGACCTCGGCGGCGGCCTGGCGCCGTACTCAGGCCGGTCGCTGCCGCTGCAGTACGTCAACTCGGTGCCGCTGCTCGCCCTCATCGAGGGCATGACCGACTCGCGGCTGCGCTGGTCGGGCCCGGTGGGCTTCGACCTCAGGGGTTTCATGTCGGTCGTCGTGCGCAGCGCCGCCGACGACCAGCGCTACGGCGAGCCGTCGTACGCGCTGTGCGCGAAGGATTACGTGCACTTCTCGTCGCGCCTGGCGTACCACTTCGCAACGGCCGACTCGGTGTGCGGCGAGCTCGTCAACGAGAACTACGCGCGCTTCCTGTTCCACGGCGGCGCCGCGGTGGCGCAGCGCCGCGAGTGGCGGGCGCACTTCCTGGCCACCGTGCTGCGCGAGAACAGCTTCGCCGTCAAGCACGCCGGGGACCGGGTCGAGGCGGTGCTGGCGAAGCGGGCAGCCGACGAGATCGAGGACGCGCTGGTGATGCTCGGCCGGCTGATGGTGGCGTCGCGCCACCTCGACATGCTGATGGAAGCGCGCAGCGCGGCGGAGATGTTCGCCGAGGCTTTCCTCGCCGGCGACTTCGCCTTCGAGTCGGTGCGCCGGAGGCTGGGCGCATGAGCTTCTTCAGGAGCTTCGTGAGGCAGCGCCCGCCCGACATCGGCGAGCTCCTGCGGGCGAAGTACGCCTCCTTCCGCAAGCTGCTGGCTGCCAACAACGAGATCCTCGAAGCGATGGCCGACATCGAGAGCGCCATCGCCGGCGGCGGCGGGATGACGATGGCGGAGCTGCGCGCGGCGTCGGAGGCGATCCGCGAGCGGGCACGGCTCATGGTCGAGGACCTGAACGTCATCGCCGACGGGCGCTACGGCGCGCTGCTCGCCATCGTCGACCGGATCGCCGAGGGCATCGAGGCCGCGATGAAGACGGTGCGCGGGACGCCGATCACCGCGGCGTGCCTGCCGATCGAATCGGTCAACGCCTCGCTCGCCGACGTGGTCGGCGGCAAGACCGCCAACCTCGGCGAGGTGCGCAACGCCGTCGGCCTGCCGGTGCCGGCCGGTTTCGCCGTGACGGCGTTCGCCTACCGCGCGTTCGTCGAGGGCACCGGGCTGCAGTCCCGGCTGACGGAGCTGTGGAACGCCATCGACTGGGACGACCTGCGCGCCGTCTCGCGCGCCGCCGAGGCGATGCAGGCGCTCGTGGTCGGCGCCGAGATCCCCCAGGATGTGAAGGAGTCGATCACCCTCGCGGCCCACGACCTCTACCGCCGCGCCCCCGGCCACCCGCGCATCTCGCTGCGCTCCAGCGCCATCGGCGAGGACACCCACACCTCGTTCGCGGGCCAGTACGCCAGCTTCCTCAACGTCCCGCTGGAGCAGGTGCTCCGCCGCTGGAAGGAGACGGTCGCCGGGAAGTTCACGTCCCGGGCACTCTTCTACATGCACTCCAAGGGGCTGCGCGAGGAGGAGATCGCGATGGCGGTCGGCTGCTTCCTGATGGTCGACGCGGTCGCCGCCGGCGTCGCATACTCGGTCGACCCCAACGATGCGAGCCTCGAGACGATGGTCATCAGCGCCGCGTGGGGGCTCGGCAAGCCGGTCGTCGACGGCTCGATCACGCCCGACATCTACATCGTCCCGCGCCGGGAGGGCGCCGGCGCCGTCGAGGCACGGGTCGCCGACAAGCCCTTTCGAACGGTGCCGGATGCCGGCGAGGGAACGGTGGACGAGCCGGTCCCGGAGGCGCAGCGGCGGCAGCCATGCCTGTCCCCCGAGCAGGTGGAGAAGCTGGCCGGCTACCTGCGGGTGCTCGAGGCGCACTACCGCACGCCGCAGGACGTCGAGTGGGCGGTCGACCGCCAGGGGCATCTCTTCGTCCTCCAGACGCGGCCGCTGCGCCTCACGGCCTCGCCGGCGCTGCGCGCCGCCAGCCGGCCTCTCGAGGGCCGCCACGAGCTGCTGTTCGCCGGCGGCGCCACCGTGTGTCCGGGCGTCGGCGCCGGAAGGGTCGTGCGGGCGGAGAGCGACGAGGAGATCTCCTCGTTTCCGGCGGGCAGCGTACTGGTCGCGCGGCAGAGCTCGCCGCGCCTCGTCGGGGCGCTGACCCGGGCGTCCGCCATCATCACCGAGATCGGCAGCACCACCGGCCACATGGCGTCCCTCGCGCGCGAGTACGGCGTCCCGGCGATCACCGGCGCCGGCAGCACCGCGGCGCTCGTCGACGGCGCCGAGGTGACGGTCGAAGCGAGCGACCGGCGCGTCTACGCCGGCAGGGTGGAGGAGCTCCTGGTCGGCGCGGCGCTGCAGCGGCGCGCGGCGGAGCAGAGCGCCTCGATGGCGGCGGTGGAGCGCGTCGCCGCCCGTATCACCCACCTCAACCTCACCGACCCGGCGAAGAACTCGTTCCGCGCCAAGAGCTGCCGCACGTACCACGACGTCGTCCGCTTCTGCCACGAGATGGCGATCTCCGAGATGTTCAACATCAACGACTACCGGAACCTCCGCGAGCGGGGAATGACCTTCCGGCTGGAGACCGACGTCCCGCTCGGGATCTACGTCATCGATCTCGGCGGCGGCGTCGCGGTGCAGCCCGGCGCGCGGGCGGTGGCGCCGGAGCAGATCACCTCACGGCCGATGCGCGCGCTCTGGCGGGGGATGACCGCGCCCGGCGTGCGCTGGTCGGGCGCCCGGCCGATCGACCTGCGGGGGTTCATGTCGGTGTGGGCGACGACGATGGTGGACGCCTCGCGCAGCGAGCGCGGCCTCGGCGACAACTCGTACGCCATGCTCGGATCGCACTACGTCAACTTCGGCTCCCGCCTCGGCTACCACTTCACGACCCTCGAATCGGTGTGCGGCGACGAACGGCACGAGAACTACATCATATTCCGCTTCAAGGGAGGCGCCGCGGACTTCCAGCGGCGGGAACGTCGCGTGCGCTTCCTCGCCGACGTGCTGCGCGCCCGCGAGTTCGAGGTCGACCGGCGGCAGGACCTGCTCAACGCCTGGGTCAAGAAGCTGCCCGGCGAGCGCATCGAGGCGCTGCTCGCAATGCTCGGCAGCCTGATGGCGTGCGCCCGCCAGCTCGACGTCGTGATGCACGCCGAGACGACGGTGCAGGCGTGCACCGACGCCTTCCTGGCGGGACGCTTCGACTTCTTCGACTTCGAGAGCGGCGCCCTGCCGGACGGGGTGAGATAGAGGCGACACGGCGGGACGGGCCGGCGTTCCCGCGCCCACCGCATGGCGGAGGTCAGTGGCCGCCGCCCCGCCGGAACAGCGTGCCGGCGACCCACCCCGCCGCGACGGCGATCAGCACGGTGACGATCCCGTAGACCGCCGGCCGGCGCTCGGCCAGGCGCGCGAGCGAGGCGACGAGCCCGCTCTTGCGGACGAAGAGCTCGTTCTCGCGGCTGTCGATCAGCCCGTGCGCCGAAAGGAAGTACGTGCTGATGCTGTAGCGTCCGTCGGGCGCGTGCGACGACAGCGGGAAGGTGTGGAAGTAGGCGTTCGAAGCTCCGAGCCGCACGCGGTTGCCGGCGACGGCGTAGAGCCCGCGGCGCGCCTGCAGGTCCCAGTAGCCGTCGACCACCTCCTGCGCCTCGCCGGGCGCCAGCGGCCCGGAGAGGCTCTCGATGCGCGCGGTGGCGCGCAGGGCCTCGCGTCCCACGGGGATGCCGAGCGGCGCGAGCGCCGTGTTCCAGCCCTCGTCGCCGCCGCCGTGCGGGCAGTCCGCGACGCGGTTGCAGAGCGGGCAGTTGCCGTTGACGAGGTAGAGCGAAGGGAGGCCTCCGAGCCGGTACTGGCGAACGCCGAGCCAGAAGAGGGCGACGCGTCCCTTCTTCAGGAGCCTGACCTCGGCGCCGATCGGGCCCTGCATCACGGAGACGATGCGCAGCGTTCCAGCCGGTGCGGTCCCGTAGAGAAAGACGGAGCCTCCCGAGAACGCGAGCGAGATGTTGACCCGCCGCGTTTCGACCAGCGAGGCGGCGCTGTCGTCGCCCAGCGCCGGGGCGCCGAGCAGGAGTGCGGCGGCGACGATCGCTGCGCGCATCAGTGTCCGCCTCCCGATCTAGCGAAGTCGATCAAATGGGCCGGCGGACTGAGGAGCTGGTACAGCAGCATGGCCATCACCACCATCACGATGAGCGCCAGGAACACCCTGATCTGCTCGCCGCGCAGCCGCTTGCTGGCGAGCACGCCGAACTGCGCGCCGATCACCGAGCCGGCGAACAGCACGACCGCCAGCATGATGTCGACGGTGTGGTTGACGACCGCCTGCTGGAGGCTGACGTTGGCGGACGTGAGTACGATCTGGAACAGGTCGGTGCCGACCGCCACGCGGGTGGGGATGCCGATGATGTAGATCATCGTCGGCAGCATGATGAAGCCGCCGCCGACGCCGAGGAACGCGGCGAGCACCCCGACCAGGAACCCGGCGAGGATCGGCAGCAGCACCGACGTGCGCAGCCCGCACTTCGGGAACGTCATCTGCAACGGCATGCGGGCGAAGAACATCGTCAGGCCGCCCTTGCGCGGCTCGCCCGACTGGCCGTGCCCGCGCCAGGCGCGCAGCCCCTCGATGAACATCGTCGTACCGATGAAGCCGAGCACCAGCACGTACACCAGCTTGAGGAAGAAGTCGAAGTTGCCGAGGTTGCGGAGCACCTTGACGACCTGGACGCCGACGACGCCGCCGAGGAATCCGCCGGCAACGATCACGAGCCCCATCTTGTAGTCGACGTTGCCGAGGCGCGAGTGGGACAGCGCGCCGGAGGTGGCGCCGGCGGTGATCTGGGCGGCGTCGGTCGCGGCCGCAACGGCCGCCGGAATGCCGATGAAGATGAGCAGCGGCGTCATGAGGAACCCGCCGCCGACGCCGAACAGCCCCGACAGGAAACCGACCAGTGCGCCGAGCCCCGAAATCAGCAACGGGTTGACCGGGGCGCCGGCGACCGGAAAGTAGACCTTGAGGCGCGCGAGCACGCTGCTGCGTTGCGGCGGCCCCGCGTGGTGGCGCACCGCAGCGATCATCTCCGCGGTCACCGTGAGGTGGCATCGCCGGCAGGTCGCCTCGATGTTCGCCGCGTTGAGCCGCGAGCGCTGGTCGGCGGCGGGCAGCACGTCGTGGGCGCCGTGGCAGGAGGCACAGGTGGCGACCTCGGCGATGCCGTGTGCGAGCGCGCCGCCGTGGAACGTCGCCTCGTACCCTTCGACGGCGTCGTACGGGAGGTCGGTGCGGCGGAGCACCGCCGGGTCCTCATGGCAGCGCCCGCAGGTCGCCGGCACGGTGAGACTGTTCGTTCCCGCGCGTGCGACGGCGCCCTGAACGATGACATGACGCCCGTGGCACGACACGCAGGTCGGCGCATCGCCGCGTCCCGCGGCGACGGCCCGCGCGTGCACGCTCAGCTCGTACTCCGCCCTCTCCCCGATGTGGCAGCGGCCGCAGGTGGCGGCCACGCGCTGCGGTGCAAACGGCGAGCCGGCCTGGTGGCGGCCCAGCACGGGACCCGGCCCGTGGCACTCCTCGCAGGCGAGGGACGCGTGCGCCCCCGACGGCGGCCTCTGCCGCTCGAGCTCATCCGCTCCGGGAGCGCCGCACAGCGTCCCCGGCGCCGCCAGGGCGCCTAGCGCGATGGCGAACGCGGCCGCCAGCCGCGTTCCGGCCGCACGCCGTGCTCGGTCCGCCGGGCCGGCCGGCCCCCCTCTGCGCGCGTGCGCCGCCGGCCCGTTCTTCGCGCCGCGGGATGTCGGTCCCGGGGGGCGCCGGTTCGTCCGCCCACGGTCCCCGTGCCGTAACATGAGTACTGACGAATGCAAGATCCGAGCCGCACGAGAATCTCGAGAAAAGCTTTTCTCTCATAGTGTCTACGAAGCGTGCGACGGCGGTCCCTGCGCGCTGCCTGTTACTGAAAAGAAACACCGCCGTCCGGCGACGGTCACACCCCGCCGCCCGCGGCCTTCTCGGCGGTCGGCCAGGCGATCGCGTTGAGGTCGGGAAGGCGCCGGTAATCGGTCTGGTCGAGCGAGAGCGGCGTCACGGCGATGAAGCCGTCGGCCAGCGCCTGCACGTCGGTGCCGGGAGCGTCGCGATCGGGGTCGCGGTACACGGAGACGAAGAGGCGCTCGCCGTGCGGCCCCGGCCGCTCCTCGTAGCGCTCCTCGATCGCAGGCTGCAGTCCGACCCGGGTGACCAGAACGCCGCGCGCGGCGGCGGCGGGGTGAGGCATGTCGACCTTCACCAGCTCGCCGGCGCGCGGTCGGCCGGCGGCGAGCAGCGCCTCGAGCACGCGCCTCGCCCACCGCCCCGCGGCCGCATAGTCGGGCTCGCCGCCGCGCGGGCGTACAGCCGAGAACCCCACGCCGGGCAGGCCGAACAGCGCGGCCTCGCGGGCGCCGGAGACGGTGCCCGAGACCCAGGTCGAACGGCCGGCGTTGTCGCCGTTGTTGATCCCGGACAGGACGAGCGCCGGCGGATCCCCGGCGGCCAGCGCCGAGAGACCGATACGGACGCAGGTGGCCGGCTGGGCGTGGATGGCGTAGCGGCGCACGCCCTCGCCGCCCGG
This sequence comes from uncultured Thermoanaerobaculia bacterium, assembly GCA_964594125.1. GTDB lineage: Bacteria > Acidobacteriota > Thermoanaerobaculia > Thermoanaerobaculales > Thermoanaerobaculaceae > CAVRZJ01. Next base: position 71,784 of record CAZQLL010000014.1, read on the forward strand.
CCGTTCCTCGACCTGGACCGGCGTGCGGTAGGTGATCCCGTGGGAGACCGCGCTCTGCTCGGTCGCCGGGGCGCACACGGTGACGCGGAACAGCGGCCGCACCGCCTCCACGAGGGCGGCGATTCCCGGAGCGTCGATGCCGTCGTCGTTGGTGATGAGAACGTGCGGCCGCGGCGCCTCCTGTGCGCACGCGGCGGCGGCCGCGAACACCGCGACCGCGACCGGCAGCGAAAGGGTGGGGAGTCTTCGTTCCATGCGCAGAGGATGCCCAAGACTGCGAGTCGGCGCAACCCCGGAGACGCAGCGTACCGTGCGGCGCGTGGGCCGCCCGCGGCACCCCGCGGGTAGAATGGCCGCCATGGTGCGCGTCGCTCCCCGCTGGCTGATCACGTCGCTCGCGCTGGCCGCCGCCGGCGCCGCGCTGCGGCTCACCGTGCTGCGCCCCGCGCCGCTGGAGGTCGAGGTCGCCGCGGTGACCACCGGCACCGTCGAGGAAACGGTCACCAACACCCGCGCCGGCACCGTGAAGGTGCGGCAGCGCGCCAGGCTGTCGCCGCAGATGGGCGGCCGCGTCGTCGCCCTGCCGTTCCGCAAGGGGGCGCGCGTGGCGGCCGGCGCTCTCCTCCTGCGCCTCGACGACACGTTGCAGCAGGCACGGCTCCAGCTCGCCCGCGCCGACCTCGCGACGGCCTCGGCGCGCGGCGAGGAGGCTTGTCTGGCCGCGACGCTCGCCGAGCGCGAGTGGCGGCGCACCGCGGCGCTCGCCGCCGAGGGCATCGCGAGCGCGGCGTCGCTCGACTCACTGGAGAGCGCGCGCGATCGCGCGCTGGCCGCGTGCCGCGCCGCGCGGGCGGCACGCCAGCAGGCGGAGGCGGGGGTGCGCCTGGTCGAGGCGGAGTTGGCGTTCACCGAGCTGCGCGCGCCGTTCGCCGGCGTTCTCGCCGACTGCTCCACGGAGGTGGGGGAATGGATCACGCCAGCGCCGCCTGGGGTTCCGATTCCGGCGGTGCTCGACCTCCTCGACACCACCTCCCTCTACGTCGCCGCGCCGATCGACGAGGTGGACGCCGAGCGCGTCACCGTCGGCCAGGAGGCGCGCATCCAGTTCGATTCGCGCCCCGGTGAGCGTTTCGCCGGGCGCGTGGTGCGCGTCGCCCCCTACGTCCTCGACGTGCTCGAGCAGAACCGTACGGTCGAGGTCGAGGCCGAGCTGGTAGACGCGGCGGAAGCCGCCGCCGTGCTGCCGGGCACCTCGGCCGACCTCGAGGTGGTGATCACGAGGCGCGACGGCGCGCTGCGGGTCCCCACCGCGGCGGTCGCGGAGGGCAGCTCGGTGCTGGTGCTGGCGGATGGCCGCCTCGAGGCGCGCGCGATCGACTCCGGCCTGCGCAACTGGCAGTACACCGAGGCGCGCCGCGGCGTGCGCCCCGGCGAGCTCGTCGTCACGGCGCGCAACAGCACGGAGATCAAGCCGGGAGCGCGTGCCGTGGCCCGTTCCGGAGCAGGCGGCTAGTGTCGCGTCCAGGACACTCTGCGTACACCGCAGCGGACGCGACACGCGGGAAGGGGCACGGGGAGGCGGCGCGCCGCCTCCCCCGGCTGGGCGCTCGCGGAGGGCACGCGGCGTGCGCGGCCGCACTCCGCATCTGCACGCGGCGCGGCCTTTCCCGCGACCTGTCCCGGCCCGCTCCTTGGGGGCAGCGCGTCTGCGTGACGGGACACCAGCCCTCCGGCGCCGCATCCGCAGGGGCGGGCTCGAGGGCGGCCCAGTCCAGCGCCACGCCGAGCGTGCGGTCGTCGCGGCTGGCGGCGTCGTTGCGGGAGGGCACGGCGAGACGGTCCACCGCGAGGACGAGGTCGGCAGCGCCGCCGCCGAGCGCGCCGGCAGGGACGTCGAAGGTGAGGACCGCGGGCTGGGCGCCGAGCCTCTCCTCGCCGAGCGCGGCGCCGCCCATGGAGATGCGAAGGCGCTGCGGCGGGCCACCGGCGCCGATGCCCCAGCAGCGCAGCCGCAGCCTGGCCACCCCGCCGGGACTCGCCGCGACCGGCAGGCGGGCGGCGGACGAGGTGGTCCACCGGAACGACTGCGTCCACGGGTTCGACTCGACGCCGGAGAAGCCCGCCTCGCCGTCGAGGACGGCGTCGGCGTCGTAGAACCAGCGCGTCCCGGAGCGCTTCGGGAGGGCGTCGAGGACGAGACCCTCGATCACCTCGCCGTCGATCTCGCCCGGTCCCGAGCGCCGGTCCAGCAGCGCCGCCTCGCCGCCGCCCCGCCACGCCGCCGCCCGCGCCTCCCCCTCGCTGTCGCCGCGAACGACGACGATCACCTGGCGCCCCGCGGCCCACGTCTCGGCGAGCGCCGACTCCAGCTCGTCGCGGCTCTCGGTCCGCCGCCAGCCGCGCACGCCGTAGGCCACGAAGCCGGTCCGCCACCAGCGGTGCGCGAGCGGCTGCCCGCCCGGCGCCAGGTGCGCGCGGACGCTCTCGGCGAGCGGCCGCTCGGGCGCCAGGCGGTCGAGCCGCGGCACCACGGCGGCGTCGAGACCGAGGCGCAGGAGGAGCGCCAGCGCCGCCATCCCGCCCCACGCGGCGCGCCGACGGCCGCTGCCCTCGAGTGCGGCGAGGCCGGCGAGGACGGCCGCGGCGGCGGCAAGCGCCGCCGCCGTCGCCGGCGGCAGGAACGGCGCCAGCCGCGAGCGGCCGGCGAGCCATGCGAGGACGGCGAGCGCGCCGCCGCCGAGGGCGCCCGCCAGCGGCGCCGCCCAGCGCGGCGGCGAAACGCGGTCCTGCTCCCACAGGCGGTCGGCGGCGCGCCCGAGCCACGCCGCGACGAACGGCAGCGCCGGCAGCACGTAGTGCGGCAGCTTGTTGGCGGCGAGCGAAAAGGCGACGAGCGGCACCGCCACCGCGGCCATCTCGGGGAGATGCGGCCGGGTCCGCCACGGCGCCGGCGCGCCGCGCACGCACGCAGCAGCCGCCACCGCCGCGTGGGTGCCCCAGGGGAACAGCGCCGCCCACAGCACCGGCAGGTAGTACCACCACGGCGCGCTGATGCTCCACGCCTCGGTCGCCCGCGCCACCGTCTCGTGGCCGACGAACTCCGCGGCCCACGCGGGCCAGACGCCGCGCGCGGCGAGCGCCAGTTGCCACGGGGCGACGACGGTGGCCGCCACCGCGGCGAGGACGGCGAGGCGGCGCCAGCCGGCGCGCCCGTCCTGCCAGGCGGCGGCCGCCGCCGCGGGGAGCACCACGAGCGGAGCGACCGGCCCCTTGGCGAGCACGCCGAGCCCGAGGGCGACGCCCGCAACAGCCGCGCCGCCGCGCCGGCGCGCGACGAGCTGCGCCACCGCGAGCGTCGTGCACAGCACCAGCGCCGGGTCGGTGAGGGCTGTGCGGGCGGCGAGCAGCGGCAGCGCCATCGTCAGGTACGCGACGGCGGCGAGCACGCCGGCGCGCGGCCGCGCTCGCCCGCCGGCGTGGCCGAGCAGGACCAGAGCGGTCGCCGCCGTGAGCGCCGTGTTGAGCAGCACGGCGGCCGGGAAGCCCCAGCCGAGCAGCGCGAAGACGGCGGCGAGCAGCCAGTAGGCGAGCGGCGGCTTGTTGAACCACGGCCGGCCGTCGAGGTGGGGAACGACAAGGTCGCCGGTCTCGAGCATCTCGCGCGCCACCTGCGCGTAGTTGGTCTCGTCCGGAGAGAAGAACGAGCGCGACATCAGCGCCGGCAGCGCAGGCAGGAAGGCGAGCGCGAGCACGGCGGCGATCGCGAGGCGGTGTGGCCGCACCGGGAGAGTATATGCACGAGCGCCGAGTGCGAGCACGAGTGCGGGCGTGAACAAGAGAGCAGCGGTCTGCTCGGCGCTCGTGCGCGCGCGCCCGCCACCGCACGACTGCCGGACGGAGGAGGCGCTCGGCGGGCGGGGGCCTGACCTGGGTCGTGCCGCCGACCGAGAGCTGCCGGCTTTCTGCTCGCGGTCATGCTCGTCCTGGCGCTCCGTGCGAGAATCGGCCTGTATGATCGAGCTCGAGAGCGTGTGGCGCACCTTCCGTGTCGGGGACGCCGAGGTGCACGCGCTCGCCGACGTGTCGCTGCGGATCGCCGCCGGGGAGCACGCCGCGATCGTCGGCCCCTCGGGCTCGGGGAAGTCGACGCTGCTGCACGTGCTTGGCTGCCTCGACCGGCCGACGGCGGGCGCCTACCGTTTCGCAGGGCGGGACGTGGGGTCGCTCTCGGAGGAGGAGCGTTCGCTGCTGCGCCGCCACCGCATCGGCTTCGTCTTCCAGTTCTTCCACCTGCTGGCGCGGCTGCCGGCGATCGCTAACGTGGAGCTGCCGATGCTGCTCGCCGGCGTCGGCCGCGACGAGCGGCGCGCGCGGGCGGAGGCGGCGCTGGCCGCCGTCGGGTTGTCGCCGCGCGCCCACCATCGGCCCGACCAGCTCTCGGGGGGCGAGCGGCAGCGGGTGGCGATCGCGCGCGCCGTGGTCATGGGGCCCTCCCTGCTGCTCGCCGACGAGCCCACCGGCAACCTCGACCGCGCCTCGGCGCACGATGTCATGGACCTGCTCGAGAGCATGCAGCGCGGCGGCCTGACGCTGGTGGTGGTGACGCACGATGCGGCGATCGCCGCGCGCGCCCGCCGGGTGGTCCGCATGGACGACGGCCGCGTGGTGCAGGACGGCGCGTGACGCTCCCCGATGTGCTGCGCTTCGCCGCCGGGGCGCTGCTCGGCCACCGCCTGCGGACCGTGCTGTCGGTGACCGGTGTGGCGGTCGGGATCAGCGCGGTGGTGGCGCTCACGGCGCTGGGCGAGGGGGCGCGGCGCTACGTCCTGCGGGAGTTCGCGGCGCTCGGCTCGAACCTGCTGATCGTGCTGCCGGGCAGGGTCGAGACGACGGGTGCGGCGCCGTTCGGCGGCGTCACCCGCGACCTCACGATCGACGACTGTCGCGCCGTCGGACGGCTGCCACGGGTTCGCCTGGCGGCGCCGCTGGCTGCGGCGACCGAGACCGTGCGCAGCGGCGAGCGCGGCCGCGCCGTGCCCGTGCTCGGCACCACCGCCGAGTTCGCCGACGTGCGGCGGATAGCCGTCGCCGCCGGACGCTTCCTGCCGGCCGGCGATCCCCGCCAGGGCGGCCAGGAGATCGTGCTCGGCACGAAGGTGGCGGCCGAGCTGTTCGGCGCCGAGAGCCCCCTCGGCAGGGTGGTCAGGGTCGGCCCTTACCGCTTTCGCGTGGTCGGCGTGCTGGCGCCGCGCGGGCGCGGCCTCGGCTTCGATTTCGACGATCTGGTGTTCATCCCGGTCGGCACGGCGATGCGGCTGTTCAACCGCACCTCGCTGTTCCGCATCCTCGTCGAGGTGCGGGTGCACGAGGAGATGGAGGCCGCGAAGGCGGACGTCCTCGCGCTGCTGTCCGGCCGCCACCGCACCGAGGACGTGACGGTGATCAGCCAGGACGCGATGCTGGCGGCGTTCTCCGCGATCATGCGGGCGCTGACGCTGGCTCTCGCGGGGATCGCCTGCGTCTCGCTGGCCGTCGCCGGCGTCGGCATCATGAACGTGATGCTGGTGTCGGTGGCCGAGCGGCGCGCCGAGATCGGCCTGCTCAAGGCGATCGGCGGCAGCGATGCGCAGGTGCTCGCCGCCTTCCTGTGCGAGGCGGTGATGCTCGCGGTCGCCGGCGGCCTCGCCGGCATCGCCGCCGGTGCCGCCGCGGTCGCGGCGTTCGTGCGGGTCTACCCCAGCTTCCCGGCGACGCCGCCGGGCTGGGCCATCGCCGCGGCGCTGGCCGTGTCGCTGCTCGTCGGCGTCGGCTTCGGCGTGTGGCCGGCGCGGCGGGCGACCCGCCTCGATCCGGTGCTGGCGCTGGCGAGGCGCTAGGGCGTGGGCGTCCTCGACCTCGTGCGCTTCGCCCTCGGGGCGGTCCGCGGCCAGCGCTTGCGCTCGGCGCTGTCGGCGCTCGGCGTCGCCATCGGCGTCGCCGCGGTCGTGCTGCTCACCTCGCTGGGCGAGGGGACGCGGCAGTACATCGTCGGCCAGTTCACCCAGTTCGGCACGACGCTCGTCGAGGTCACGCCGGGGAAGGTCAAGACGTTCGGCATGCCCGGCGTGTTCGGCGGGACGACCCACAAGCTGACCATCGACGACGCGGACGCGGTGCGGCGGGTGCCGGGGGTCGCCGCAGTGGTGCCCGTGGTGATGGGGCAGGCGCGCGTCGAGGCCGGAGGGCGCGGGCGCAGCGTCTACGTCTACGGCGTCGGCCACGAGCTGCAGGAGGTGTGGTTGATCCGGGTGGCGCAGGGCGCGTTCCTCCCGGTGATGGATGCGCGCCGCCGCGCCGCGGTGGCCGTGCTCGGACCGAAGCTGGCGCGCGAGCTGTTCGGCGGCGAGCCGCCGCTGGGACGGCGGGTGAGGGCCGGCGGTCTCTCGCTGCTGGTGATCGGCGTCATGGAGCCGAAGGGCCAGCTCCTCGGCATCGACCTCGACGACTCGATCTACCTGCCGGTGGCCACCGCGATGGACCTGTTCAACCAGAGCGAGCTGATGGCCATCGACCTCACCGCGCGCGATGCCGGCCGCATCGGTTCGGTGGTGGCGTCCGTGAAGGCGGTGCTCGCGGCGCGCCACCGCGGCGAGGAGGACTTCACGGTCACGACGCAGGGGGAGGCGCTGGCGACGTTCGGCCGCGTGATCGGGATCATCACCATCGCAGTGTCGGCGATCGCCTCGGTGTCGCTGCTGGTCGGGGCGATCGGCATCCTCACCGTGATGTGGATCGCCGTGCACGAGCGCACCGCCGAGGTCGGGCTGCTGCGCGCCCTCGGCCTCTCGCGGCGCGGCGTCGGCGCGCTGTTCCTCGTCGAGGCGACGCTCATCGCGATCGCCGGCGGCGCCGCCGGGCTGCTGCTCGCGGCCGCCGTGAGCGCCGCGATCCGGTCGGCGGCGCCGGCGCTGCCGCTGGCGGCGCCGCCGCTCGCGGCGCCGGCGGCGCTCGCCGTCAGCGTCGCGGTCGGGACGCTGAGCGGCTGGCTGCCGGCCCGGCGCGCCGCGGCCCTCGACCCCATCGACGCCCTGCGCGCCGAGTGACTCCGGGACTCGTGGTCCGCGGCTCGAGGCGGACGCGCGCGCTGCGTCCTGCCGACCGCTGCGAGGTCGGCGCCGGCTCGCAGTGCGTCGAGACCAGGCCACGACCCACGACCCACGCGGTATAATCCCCACTCGCGCGAGCCGCACCGCCGCGCGCAGGGAGTATCGCATGAAGAACATCGTGATGCCGGGCCTGGGGGCGCTGCTCCTGGCTTCCACCGTCGCCGTCGCGCAGGAGGCCCCGAAGCTGACGGTCGCCGTGATCGACGTGCAGCAGGTGGTCAACGAGTCGGCCGCCGGCAAGGAGACCATGGCGCGGCTGCGGAAGCTGCAGGACGACAAGATGGCCGAGGGCCGCAAGAAGGCCGACGAGCTCGATTCGCTGCGCAAGCAGCTCGCGACGCAGCGCGCGACGCTGACCGAGGCGAAGGTCGCCGAGCTCGAGAAGCAGCTCGAGGACAAGCAGGTGGAGCTGCAGCGCTTCTCCGACGACACCAAGCAGTTCCTGGCCGATGCGCAGCGGCGCGAGCTCGACGCTCTCGAGAAGCAGATCATGCCGATCATCAACGAGCTCGGGCGCGAGCTGAAGGTCCAGCTCATCTTCAACAAGTTCCAGTCGGGGCTGGTCTACGCCGACGACGCCGTGGACATCACCGAGCAGGTGGTGCGCCGCTTCAACACACGCGTCACGGCGGCGCCAGCGGGCAAGTAATGATGCCGCGGCCCCCCGCCGGGGGGCGCGCGCTCCGGTCCGCAGGGCGGGCGGCGTGAGCGTCAGCGTCACCCTCGCCGAGCTCGCCGCACACGTCGGCGGCGAGGTCGTCGGCGACGGGAGCACGGCGGTGACCGGCGTCCGCGCGCTCGACCAGGCCGGTCCCGGGGACCTCTCCTTCTACCACAACCGGCGCTATCTCGCGGCCGCGCGGGCGACCGCCGCCGGCGTGCTACTGGTCGCCGACCCGTCGCCGTTCCCGGGGCGGGCGCTGCTGGTGTGCCGTGAGCCGTACGCCGCGCTCGGCGAGATCCTGCGCCTGTTCCACCCCGAGACGAGGCCGCCCGCCGGCGTGCATCCGTCTGCCGTGGTCGCGCCGTCGGCCGCGGTCGGTGAGGGCGCCTCGGTGGCGGCGTGCGCCGTGATCGGCGACGGGGCGTCGGTCGGGGCGCGGGCGGTCGTCGGCCCGTGCAGCGTGCTCGGGGCGGGCGCCACCATCGGCGACGACACGGTGCTGCATCCCAACGTCGTGGTGGAGAGCGGGTGCCGGATCGGCGCGCGCTGCATCGTACACGCCGGAACCGTCGTCGGCTCGGACGGCTTCGGCTTCGCGACAGTGAGGGGCGAGCACCGCAAGGTGCCGCAGGTCGGCATCGTGGTGGTCGAGGACGACGTCGAGCTCGGCGCCAACGTCTGCATCGACCGGGCGGCGCTCGGCGAGACGCGCATCGGGCGCGGCACCAAGGTCGACAACCTGGTGCAGATCGGCCACAACGTCCAGATCGGCCCGCACTCGCTGATCGTCGCCCAGGTCGGGATCTCGGGTTCGGCGAAGCTCGGCCACCACGTCGTGATGGCCGGCCAGAGCGGGTCCGCCGGCCACCTGACGATCGCCGACGGCACCCAGGTCGCCGCGCAGGCCGCCGTGATGCACGACACGCCACCGGGCGCCGTGGTCGCGGGGTCGCCGGCGCGGCCGCTGCGCGAGTACCAGAAGGCGATGGCCGGCCTGTACCGGCTCGAAGAGCTGCGCGCCCGCGTGAAGGCGCTGGAGGCCGCGGTCGCGCGGCTCGGGGGGGAGAAAAGGTGATCGACATCCGCGGGATCCTCGACGTCCTGCCGCACCGCTACCCGCTGCTGCTGGTGGACCGCATCCTCGAGACGGACGGCACGCGCGTGGTGGGTTTGAAGAACGTGACGTTCAACGAGCCGCACTTCCAGGGGCACTTCCCCGGCGCGCCGGTGATGCCGGGCGTGCTGATCGTCGAGGCGATGGCGCAGGCGGCGGCGGTAATGATGCTCCGCGACGTCGCGGACCGGGAGGAGAAGCTGATCTACTTCACGGGCATCGACAACTGCCGCTTCCGCCGCCCGGTGGTGCCGGGGGACCAGCTCCTGCTCGAGGTGACGGTCGTCAAGAAGCGTGCCCGCTTTGCCGTGATGAAGGGCGTGGCGAGGGTCGGCGACGAGGTGGCGGCCGAGGCGGAGCTGTCGAGCGCAATCGTCGACCGGCCGAAGGGAGCGTAGCAATGGCGAAGATTCATCCGACCGCCGTGATCGACCCGCGGGCGCGCATCGCGGACAGCGCCGAGATCGGCGCGTACGCCGTTATCGAGGGCGACGTCGAGGTGGGCCCCGAGTGCGTCGTGGGACCGTTCTGCCGCATCGAGGGCTCCACGGTGGTCGGCGCCGGCACCCGCTTCGTGTCGCACTGCTCCGTGGGGGCGCCGCCGCAGGACCTCTCCTACGCGGGCGACCCGACCCGGCTGGAGATCGGCGCGCGCAACCTCTTCCGCGAGTTCGTCACGCTCCACCGCGGCACGGTCAAGGGCGGCGGCGTGACCCGGATCGGCTCGGACGGGCTGTACATGGCGTACGTCCACATCGCTCACGACTGCCAGGTCGGCGACAGCGTGATCTTCGCCAACAACGGCACGCTCGCCGGGCACGTCGAGGTCGGCAGCTTCGCGCACGTCGGCGCGCTTTCGGCGGTGCACCAGTTCTGCCGCGTCGGCGAGTACGCGTTCATCGGCGGCGGCACGATCGCCACCAAGGACTGCCTGCCGTTCATGAAGACGGTCGGCTCTCGTCCGGCGCGCTGCTTCGGGCCGAACACGATCGGCCTCGAGCGCAAGGGGTTCTCGGCCGCGCGGCGCGAGGCGTTGAAGGGCGCGTGGAGGCTGCTGCACAACCCGAAGCTGACCGCCTCCGAGGCCAGGGAGCGCATCGCCGCCGAGCTTGGCGGCGCTCCCGACGCCGCGCGGCTGCTCGCGTTCATGGCCGCCTCGCAGCGCGGCGTCATCCTGGCCCGCGGGTGAAGCCGGAAGGCCCGCGCCGCCGCCGGTAGACGCCGGCGTTACCATTGATGCATGGGCGACGCGGCGGCGATCCGGGGCTGGTTGCGGCGGGGCGCACCGGCGCTCGCCGCAATGGTGGTGTGGGCGGTGCTCAGCCGCATGGGCGCGCTGTTCGAGGCGCAGCCCGGCTTCGCCTTCTTCTTTCCGGCGGCCGCCGTCACCGTCGCCGCCGCGGCGTGGCTCGGCTGGCTCGGCGCCGCGGCGGTCGTCGCCGCCAACTTCATCCTCCCCTGGGGCGCCGCCAGCACCGTGTGGCGCCAGGCGCTGTTCGCCCTCCCGACGGCGCTGTGGGCCGCCGCGGTGGTTGTCTCGGCCCGCAGGGCGGGGCCGACGGCGGTTCGCCTGCGCCGCTTCCTCACCTTCGGCGTCGCGGGCGGCTCGGTGCTCGCGGCGGTCACCGGCGCGCTGGCGCTGACCTGGCTGCAGCCGGAGTGGACCTGGGGCGCGCTGAGCCGCCTGGCGTTCCTGTGGTGGGTTTCGGATGTCACCCCGGCGCTGGCGCTCGGGGTGCCCGCACTGGTCGCGCTGGCGCCGGCGGTGCTCGTCGACACCGAGGACCTCGCGGCGTGGGTCGAGTGGCGTTCCCGGACCGGCGAGGTGTGGCGGGCCGCGGCTCTCGTGGCGGGCGGGTTTCTGGCCCTCGTGTCGCTGGCCTACGTGCTCGGCGCCGAGGTGCATTGGTTCACCGTTCTGCTCCTCCCGGGCGTGGTCACGGCCGCGGTCGGCGGCGGCGTCGCCGCCGGACTGGCGGCGAACGGCGTGGTGTCCTCGCTGTATCTCGCCTATGTCGTCGTGACGCTCACGCACGCCGGCGCCGATCCGGTCGTGGTGCTCGCCTCGACGTACGCGAACCTCTGCCTGTTCGTCGCCTTCGCGTTGATCGCGGGCGTGCTCTCCGGGCGCAACCGGGCGCTGGTCGAGCACGTGCGCAGGCAGGGGGAGGTGCTGACCCGCGGCCTCGAGGAGACCGTCGAGGCGCTTGCTGCCGCGATGCAGGCCCGCGTCGGCGCCGACAGCGAGCACACCGAGAGGGTCACGCGGCTGGCGGTGGAGGTCGGGCGGGAGATGGGAATGTCGGCCGGCGAGCTGGCCGTCCTGAGGCGCGCTGCCGTCCTCCACGACGTCGGCACGATCGGAGTGCCGGAGGAGATCCTCAACAAGGCCGCGGCACTCGAGGCGGACGAGCGGGCGTTGCTCGACCGCCACGTCGAGCTCGGCGTCGCGATCCTCGAACGGGTGGAGTTCCTGCACCCGGTGCTGGCGCACATCAAGTACCGCCAGGAGCGCTGGGACGGCGACCGCGGTGGGCCGCGTCCCGGCCGCTACGGCCTGCGCGGCGAGGAGATTCCTTTGGGCGCCCGGATCATCGCGGCGGTCGAGGCGTTCGACGCCGTCGCCCACGAGCGGCCGCACCGCAGGGCGCAGGGGCGCAACGCCGCGATCGCGGAGCTGTGGCGTTGCTCGGGCTCGCAGTTCGACCCGTCGGTGGTCGCGACCCTGACGAGGATCGTCGGTCAGGAGCGCGACCGCGACGTCGCTCTCGTGCGCCCGCTCTCCTTCCGCTGACGCAGCCGCGGGCGGCGGCGAGCGGCGTCCGAGCTAAGCCTGCGCCGCCGGCGTCTCGAAGCGCCGCGACATCTCCTGCAGGCCGTCCGCGACGAGGGCCGCGGCGATCACCGTGGCGGCGATTGCGAGGCCGGGGAGGAAGGTCAGCCACCACGCCTCGAGCAGCAGCGTCTGCCCCTCCGAAACCATGTTCCCCCACGAGGGGACCGGGGGCTGGACGCCGAGCCCGAGGAACGACAGGGACGCCTCGGCGAGGATGAGGTCGCCCAGGCGGAGCACCGCGTCCTGTGCCAGCGGCGGCAGGGCGTTGGGGAGCAGGTGGCGCACGGCGATCCGCCACGTTCCGGCGCCGATGGCGCGCGCCGCGAGGATGAAGTCCCGCTCCTTGAGCGAGAGCACCTGCCCGCGCGCCAGCCGCGCTACGCCCATCCACGACGACAGGGCCAGGACGGCGACGAGAGCGACGGGGGACGGCCGGAAGACCGCCGCGAGCAGGAGGAGCAGGAACAGCATCGGCACGGCCATCAGTCCGTCGACGATGCGCATCAGCACGGCGTCGACCCAGCCTCCCGCCCAGCCGGCCGCCAGTCCGACGGCGAGGCCCACGAGCAGCGCCGCCGCCAGCGAGGCGATGCCGATCGCGAGCGACACCCGGCCGCCGTGGAGCAGGCGCGCGAGCACATCCCGGCCGAGCGTGTCGGTGCCGAGCCAGTACTGCCTGAGCTCCACCCCTGCCACGTCGCTCGCGGGCAGAGCCAGCGTCGTGCCGCGTCGCAGCGCCACCCAGCGCTCGCCGTCGCGCCGCACCGCTTCCGCCGCCACCGTCGAGCCGTCGGCGCGCGTGATCACCCAGCGCTGGCTCGCGGGCGGCAGCACCGCGGCGCCGGTCGGGTCGAGGATGGCGGCGGGATCGGCGGTGAGCCACGCCCCCGCAGTGCACACCACGGCGAGCAACGCCAGCGCCCCGGCGCCGAGGCGCAGGCGCAGCGGCGTGCCGCCGCTGGCGGCGGGGAGCGCGCTCACAGGCGTACCCGCGGGTCCGCCGCCGCGTAAGCGACGTCGGCGAGCAGGTTGCCGAGCACCACCGCGACGGTGGCGAGGATGGTGCCGCCGAGCAGCAGCGGCACGTCGCGGGAGAGCGCGGCGTCGTACATGAGCTGGCCCATCCCCGGCCACGAGAACACCACCTCGATGACCAGCGAGCCCGAGACCAGGAACGGCAGCGACATGCCGAGCATGGTGATCACCGGCAGCAGGGCGTTGGGCAGCGCGTGCGTGAGCAGTGCCCGCCACTCGCTGGCGCCGCGCGCGCGGGCCGCCACCATGTAGTGCTGGCTGCGCTCATCGAGCAGCGAGCTGCGCAGGTAGCGCGCCACACCGCCCATCCCGGTCACCGCGATCGCGGCGACGGGGAGCACGAGGTGCTGGGCGAGGTCGAGGAAGCGGGGGAGGCCGCGCTGCATCTCGCCCGCGACCGAGAGCATGTGCGAAGGCGGGAACAGCGGGAAGCGGAAGGCGAGCAGGTAGAGCAGACCGAGGGCGACCACAAACGGCGGCAGCGCGTAGGCGGTCAGCGTGAGCAGCGTGATGACCCGGTCGCCGATGCCGTGCGGCCGCCGGAGCTGGACCAGTGCGAGCGCGATGCCGCCGCAGACCTCGAGCAGCAGGCCGAGGCCGGCGAGCAGCAGCGTGCTCGGGATCGCGCGGGCGAGGACGCCGGCCACGGGGCGATGGTGCTGCCACGAGTAGCCGAGATCGCCGCGGGCGGCGCCGGCAAGCCAGTCCGCGTAGCGCGCGGGCCACGGGCGGTCGAGCCCGAAGTCGCGCCGCATGCGCTGCCGGGCGGCGGGGGGCATGCGCGCGTCGTTGAGGCGCTGGGTGATGTCGCCGGGAGCGAGCGAGACGAGAGCGAACGTCGCGGTGGCGACGAGCCACACCATGACGACCCCGGCGCCGATCCGGCGGGCGAGCCAGCGCGCCATCACTGCGCCCGGTACCACTCCTCGAGGTTGAAGAACACGCCGAGCGCGTTGATGTCGGCGCCGCGGATGCGCCGGTCGATCGCCACGATGTCCTTGGCCTCGTACAGGAACGTGACCGGCTGATCCTCGACGATGATCTCCTGGATGCGGTCGAAGATGACCTTCGCGCGGGTGTAGTCGGGCTCCTCGCGCGACGCCGCGATGAGGCGGTCCACCTCGGGGTTGGAGTAGGCGACGAAGTTGTTGCTCCCGGTGGAGTGGGACGGCGTGCTCCATGCGCCCGTGAGGTCGACGCGGGTGCCCTCTTCCCAGACCCAGAGAAGCGCGTCGAATGCGCCGGTCTCGGTCGTGTCGACGAAGGCGGTGAACTCCATCTGCGTCGGTCTCGCTGTGATCCCGAGGCGTGCCAGGTCGGCCTGGATGAGCACGGCGAGCTCGGCCCGCAGGGTGTTGGTGGACGGGTACGCGAGGTCGAACTCGAACGTCCGGCCGTCGCGCATGAGCTTGCCGTCCGACGGGCGGCGCGTCCACCCCGCCTCGGCGAGCAGCGCCGCCGCCTGCTGCGGGTCGAAGGGCAACAGCGGCAGGTTGCGGTTGAACGCCCACATCGACGAGAGCACCGGGCCGTAGGAGGGCTGCGCGAACCCCTGGAACACCGCGTCGATGGCGGCCTTGCGGTTGATCCCCAGCGTGAGGGCCCGCCGGACGCGGCGGTCGGCGAACAGCGGGTCGCGGTTGTTCCACGCAACGAAGCCCCACTTGCGCGACGGGACCTCGACGATCTCGACGTCGGGCTCGCGCCGCAGGAGCTGCGCCTCCCGCGGCGGCACCCACTGGATGAGATCGATCTCGCCGGCCATGAGCTGGTTCGTGAGGCTGGAGAGCTCCGGGATGACGCGGAACACGAGGCGGTCGAGGTACGGCCGCGGGCGGCCCCAGTACGTCGGGTCGCGCTCGAGGATCAACGTCTGATTCGGCGTGTGCGAGGCGAGCCGGAACGGCCCGCACGAGACCATGATCGGCTCGAAGTCGGTGGTTCGCCACTTCTCGAACGGGATCTTCCCCCAGGCGTGCGCCGGCACGATGTGGCCGTCGTTCGCGTCCATGAGCTGGTACGGGTAAACGCGGGAGAAGCGGAAGCGCACTGTGTGCGCGTCGACGACCTCCACGTCCTCGATGAAGTCCTTGAACTCCAGCCCCGGCGAGCCGATGCGCTCGTCCTTCTGCACCGTGAAGGTGAAGCGCACGTCCTCCGCGGTGACGGGCACGCCGTCCGTCCACACCGCGTCCTGCCGCAGGTGGAAGGTGAGAACGCTGTTGTCCTGGGAGAACTCCCAGGAGTTGGCGAGGCGTGGGGCGAACGACGGCGGGTGGAGCTGATAGTCGGGCTGCTCGACCATCAGCGTCGGGAACATCAGGTCGATGATCGCGTTCTCGGTGGCCTCGCCGGCCGACTGGTAGGCGTTGAGGGTGGTGACGTCGGTGGGCTCGCCGACGATCACCTGGCCGCCGGAGCGCGGCCCTTCGGCGGCGACCGGAGCGCTTTCCCGCTGTCCGCCCGGGCGGCAGCCGAGGGTGCCGGCGGCGGCGGCCGCGACGGCGACGGAGACGATCAGCCGGGTGCTGGGCTTCATGGTGGCTCCCGCCGCAATTGTACGCGACTGGCATCGCCGCGATGGACGGCGCGCGGCTGCGGCTCCGCAGGCAGTACATGGCCATTGCGAGCGTGTTCGCGGCGCTGCTGCCGGCCAGCTTCGCGGTGTTCGGCCGCCCGCTGATCGACCAGTTCTCGCCCTCGTGCATTCTCCGCGAGTAGAATCGCCGCGATGGACGGCGCGCGGCTGCGGCTCCGCAGGCAGTACATGGCCATTGCGAGCGTGTTCGCGGCGCTGCTGCTGGCCAGCTTCGCGGTGTTCGGCCGCCTGCTGATCGACCAGTTCTCGCGCTCGTACATCGAGGACGTGCTGCTCTCGGGACGCGCCCATGCCTCGGAGGTGGCCAGGCAGCTCGGCGGCGAGGGCCCGCTCTACAAGGTCGTCGAGCAGCGGCGCGAGACGCTGCAGAAGATCTCCGCCGAGCTGACGCACCTGGACATCGTCGAGTCCATGCAGGTCGTCGACGACATGGGCCACATCGTCTACGAGACGACGACGCGCAGCCGCGGGTACGTCGGCGGCTTCCCCGAAGGCAACGCGGAGCTGCTCCTGCCGAGCATTCCCAAGGAGGTCGTCGAGGGCCCCCTGCGCGAGTACACGATCCGGGTGCCGCTCGAGGAGCTCGGCTCGGTCGTCCTGACGCTGTCGCAGCCCGTGCTGGCGGAGCGCGTCGCCCTGCTGCGCCGCCGGCTGCTCGTCAACACCGCCGTCGCCGGCGGCCTGGCGTTCGCGGTGCTGGCGGCGGCGGTCGGCTTCATCTGGCACCTGGTGCAGCGCAACGCCCGCCTCGAGGAGCGCCGCAGGCTGGACGAGGAGCTGGCAAGCCTCGGATCGCTGGCCGCCAACCTCGCGCACGAGATCCGCAACCCGCTCAACGCGCTCTCGCTCAACCTCGAGATGGTACAGGAGGACCTCGAGCGCGCGGCAGTCGAGTCCGAGACCGCGCGCCTCGCCCGCCACGAGGTGAACCGGCTGTCGCAGCTCGTCAACGACTTCCTGGTGTACGCCAGGCCGCGTCCGCCGGCGCTCGAGGAGGTGTCCGCCGACGCGCTGCTCACCGACGTCGCCCGGCTCCTGCGGCCGGTGGCGGAGCGCGCCGGCGTGGCGCTGGCGGTCGCCGCCCGGCCCGCCACGGCCCGCGCCGACCGCGCCCAGATCACGCAGGTGATCGTCAACCTGGCGCTCAACGCGATCCAGGCGATGGAGGGGCGCGAGCGGCGGGAGCTCGCGCTGTCTGCGCGCGCGGAGGCCGGCGGCGCGGTGATCGAGATCGCCGACAGCGGCCCGGGGATCCCGGAGGCCGACCTCGAGCGGGTGCGCGAGGCGTTCTACTCCACGCGCCGCGGCGGCACCGGTCTCGGCCTCGCCATCGCCGACCGCGTGGTCGCCGCGCACGGCGGCACGCTCGGGCTCGCGAACCGGCCCGAGGGCGGGCTGGTCGCGCGCGTGACCCTGCCGGGCGCCGCGGCCGCGACCGTGTAGACTACGCGCGGAGGTGGTAATGCGGTCTGTCCGCTCGCTGCTCGTTCTCTCGGTTTTGCTGCTGAGCTCCTCGGCGCTCGCGATGTTCCGCGCCGCCGACCTGGTGGTGGTCCCCGTCGGGGCGTCGACCGCCGGTCTGAACAGCTCGCTGTGGCGCACCGACCTCGAGATCCAGAACGTCGACAGCGTCGCGATCGACGTCATGGTGGTGTTCCTGCCGGGCAGCCGCACGACCAACGCGGTGTGGTACCGCACGATGTCCAACCACCTCGGAGGGCGGGCGTCGGACGGCTTCGGCAAGGTCGACGCGAAGCTCAAGGACATCCCGGCGGGCCGCGCGGTGGTGATCGAGGACATCGTCAGGACCCACTGGGGCGACGACGTCAAGGGCGCGCTGCTGGTGTTCTCGTACGCGGCGAACTCGTTCACGACGACCACACCCCCGGGGGGAGTGCCGAAGCTCGCCGTCGTGCGCTCGCGGACGTACTCCAGGGGGACGACGACCGACAACAAGACCACCACGTTCGGGCAGTCGATCCCCGGCCTGCCGTGGTACTACTACATCGACCCGAGCCAGGAGTCGAAAGGCCTCAACGAGGTGGTGTTCTCCGGGATCCGGGAGGACGAGTCCTACCGGACCTCGATCGGCATGGTCAACGTCTCCGACCCTTCGACGTCGCTGTACGTCCAGCTCGCGCTCACGTCCGAGGATGGCACGCTGATCAGGCAGGTGACCAACTTCATGTCGCCGCTCGGTCACGAGCAGTTCGACCAGGCGGTGCTCACCCTGTTCGGCCTGGCGTCGGGCTCGGTCGTGACCAACGCGGCCGTCACGGCCAAGGTCTCGCTCTGGTCCTCGACCGGCGTCGACCCTTCTCCCGGTCTCATCGTCTACTGCTCGCGCATCGACAACGTGACCAACGACCCGGTCTACCTGGAGCAGTACTTCAAGAAGGAGCTCCCCTGGGACTGCGTCTTCAACGGCCACTGCACCGCCGCCAGCGCCCTCATGGCGCCGGCGGGACGGGCGTTCCGCCGGCCGCTGGCGCCGCCGTCGTAGTAGAGCGCCCCGGACGCCGCGGCGCGGCGTTGTGCTAGGATTCACGACCGTCCGGCGGCCCGAGAGCGCCGCCTGAGAAAGGGACAGCACGATGGCCAACAAGGACGACCGCATCGCCGAGAACGCGAGTGGAAGGTGGTACGTCGACTCGAGCTGCATCGACTGTGACGTCTGCCGCACCACCGCCCCGAACAACTTCAAGGCCAACGAGGACGAGGGCTACTCGTACGTGTTCAAGCAGCCCGAGAACGCCGACGAAGAAGCGCAGTGCAACGAGGCCAAGGCATCCTGCCCCGTCGAGGCGATCGGCGACGACGGCGAGTAGTCCGCCACAAGGGAACAGCGGCGCGGCCAGCATGCCGCGCTGGCCGCGCCGCGGCGGCCCCCCACGCCGGCCGCGCCGGCGCCGGCCACAGTCGGCGACAGTGTGGAAGCGTGTGATTGTGGCCGAGCACCGACGCCCACGTGGGCCGTCGCTTCCTCATGCAGCATTGCTGGCACTCGGCACATGCTGAGAAGGCAAGACGTTGATGCACGGGTCCTTGCGGCTACGTCCCGGCGCAGACCCAGGTGCGCCTTCGGCACCGATGATGCCGCTGAAGGCCCGATCCCGGCGAGTGTCACGTTCCCTCAGGTTCGCGTGGCCATTGTCAGCAACAGGCAGGAGCGCCATCGAGCGGGCCCGGAGCCCATCGTGAAGGTGGTCCTGGGCCTGGACCTCGGCGTGGACCAGACCGGGGCGTCCAGGTCCAGGCCGAGGTCCAGGCCGAGGTCCGGCACCGAGCCGAGGCCCCCTTACGGTGAATCTGGGCCGAAAACACCGCCCTCTTACTTGACACCCCCTTGGACGCCCCGTACGCTCCCAAGGTCCACGAGGAGGGACGATCCATGGCGGTGCAGCGGATCGGGGTTGTCGGGGCGGGCCAGATGGGCAACGGGATCGCTCACGTCGCCGCGCTGGCGGGGTTTCAGGTCGTTCTCTCGGACGTGACCGCGGAGCTGGTGGACAAGGGCGTCGCCACCATATCGAAGAACATGGACCGCCAGGTGGCGAAGAACGCCATCACCGCGGAGGCCAGGGCCGTGGCGCTGGCCCGCATCTCGCCGGCCGCCGCACTCGATGCGCACGCCGACTGCGACCTCGTGGTCGAGGCCGTCGTCGAGAGCCTCGAGGTGAAGCTCGGCCTCTTCCGCAGGCTCGACGCGATCGTCAGGCCGGAGGGGATCCTGGCATCCAACACGTCGTCGATCGCCATCACCAAGCTCGCGGCAGCGACCGGGCGGCCGGCACAGTTCATCGGGATGCATTTCATGAACCCGGTGCCGGTGATGCAGCTCGTCGAGGTGATCCGCGGCATCGCGACCTCCGACGAGACGTTCCGCGCCGTCGAGGAGACCGCGCGGCGGATGGGGAAGACGCCGGTCGAGGTCAACGACTCGCCGGGGTTCGTCTCCAACCGGGTGCTGATGCCGATGATCAACGAGGCGATCTTCGCGGTGTACGAAGGCGTCGGCTCGCCGGAGGCGGTCGACACCGTCATGAAGCTCGGCATGAACCACCCGATGGGTCCGCTGGTGCTGGCCGATTTCATCGGCCTCGACACCTGCCTGGCGATCCTGCGGGTGCTGCACGACGGCCTCGGCGACCCGAAGTACCGGCCTTGCCCGCTGCTCGTCAAGATGGTCGATGCGGGGTGGCTGGGCCGAAAGAGTGGACGTGGCTTCTACACGTACTGACAGCGTTCCCTCCGGTGTCCCGCCAGCCCGCGGCGCCGGTCACGCAGCACTTCGCGAAGGCCTCGTCTTCGCGGCCCGTGGCCCCCGGCCCGCGTCCCGAGGCGCCGATGGGACGCACCGGAAACCGCCCGCCGCTGTGACGTGCCCTTCGCGATGCGAGGGCTTCGTTGCGAACGCTGCGGCCGGAGCGGTTTCAGGCGGGCGACGGGTCACGGGCCACGGGCCACGGGTTCCGGCATGACCGTCCTGTGCCAGTGGTGTGGGTCGCCGAACCCCGACGGGCGCGAGCTCTGCCTGCACTGCAACTCCAAGCTGCTGGTCGTCTCGGGCTGGCTGGAGGAGGCGGACGAGGCCACGCCCGACGACGATGACGAGGCGCTCGAGCGCGAGGGGCTGGCGTTCGACGAGCACCTGCTCGAGCGGCTGTCGGCGAACGAGGAGGCAATCAAGCGCCTCGGCCTCGCGGCGGAGAGGATGGAGGCGCGGGTCTCGGAGCTGGAGCGCAGCGTGTCCCTGCTCGACGCCGGCGTGCAGGCTCTCATCGATCTCCTCGACCGCCGCAAGGTGGTGCGCGAGAGCGAGGTGATCGCCGCCTGGGAGCGCGCCGCGACCTCCGAGATGGCGCGCGAGGACTCGCTCGAGCGCCTGCGCGAGCGCCGCGAGGTGATCGTCTCGCGCGCCCGCACCGCCGGCGCTGCCGCCGCGCAGAGCTGCGCCCGTGCCCTGCAGTCCGCCGAGCTGGCGCTGCTCGCGGGGCAGACCGGGCGGGCGGCCGAGCTGCTGGCGGACGCCCTGCGCCGCGGTCCACGAAACCCGGAGCTGGCCTCGCTGATCGGCGAGCTCGCCTTCGAGCGCGGCGACCTGGTGGCGGCGGAGCGCTACTTCCGCCAGGTGATCCGCGCCGAAGCCGCCAACATCGACGCGCGCATCTACCTCGGCACGATCCTCGCCGACAGCGGGCGCGAGGCGGAGGCGCTGACCCACCTCGAGCGCGCCGCCGCGCAGGCGCCGGACGCCTTCCTGCCGCACTTCTCGCTCGGCGCGCTGCACGCCTCGGCGGGGCGCCACGCCACGGCGCGCCGTCACCTGGCGATCGCGGTGCAGCGCGAGCCGGTGCCGCAGGCGCTGTTCCTGCTCGGTCTCGTCGAGCTCGAGGCCGGGCGCGCCGGGGCAGCGGTCGAAGCGCTGGAGCGTGCCGTCGCCGCGGAGCCGGAGTTCGAGGACGCCATCTACTACCTCGGCCTGGCGTTCCTCGAGCGCGGCTGGAACCGCAAGGCGCTCGGCTGCTTCCGCCGGGTGCTGGAGATCGACCCGCAGCGGCTGCAGTACCAGGAGGCCGTGCGCCTGATCGAGAGCGGGCCCGCGGGCGCCGGGGCGATGCCGCCAGAGGCCGAGCTGCTGGTGCGAGAGGCGTCGGCGGCCGCCGAGGCCGGGCAGGTCGAGCGCGCCTGGGGTCACCTGCAGCGCGCCACCCGCCTCACCGACCACCCGTCGTTGCTCGCCTCGCTGGCGCTGCTCGCCGCCGCGGCCGGCAAGCACCGCGCGGCGCTGGCTGCCGCGCACCGCCTGCTCCGCCTGAAGGTCGACGGCGCGCCTGTGCTCGCCGCCTGGACGGCGCTGCTCGAGACGCTGCGCGCCACACGCCGCTACGCCGCCGTCGAGCGCTGGGCGGGCGCGCTGTTCGCGCGCGACCCGGCGCCCCTCGTGCGCGCCATCGCCGCCTACGAGCTGGCGGTCGCCGAGCTCGACCGCGGCGGCGACCCGGCGCGCGCCCTCGAGCTCGGGCACAGCGCGCTCGCGCTCATCCCGCGGGAGCTGCGCCAGTACCCGCTGGCCGTGCTCGGCCGCGTCCACATGACGCGCCGCGAGTACTCCGACGCCGTCGACTACTTCGAGCAGGCCGCGGCGCTCTCGCCGTCGCCGGCCATCCTGACGCAGCTCGGCATGGCGCTGCTGGAGCAGGGAGAGGCGAAGCGGGCCCGCGAGGTGCTGCAGCGCGCCCGCGGCGGCGGCGCCCAGGACCTCAAGACCGACGTTCTGACCCACCTCGCCCGCGTGGGCTGGCTGTCGCCGCGCGGGCGCCGCTAAGGAGCGACGATGCGCTGGAGCCGATACTTCGTGTACACGCTGCGCGAGAACCCCTCGGACGCCGAGGTGATCTCGCATCAGTTGCTGGCGCGCGCCGGCATGATCGACAAGGTGGCGGCGGGGATCTACACCTACCTGCCGCTCGGCTGGCGGTCGGTTGAAAAGCTGATACGGGTGGTGCGCGACGAGATGAACGCCGCCGGCGCCGTAGAGGTGGTGATGCCGAGCCTCGCGCCCGCCGAGCTGTGGCAGGAGTCCGGGCGCTGGCAGGCGTACGGCAAGGAGCTGCTGCGGATCAGGGATCGCCACGAGCGCGACTTCGTGTTCGGTCCGACCCACGAGGAGGTGATCACCGACGCGGTGCGAAGGCGCGTCACCTCGTACCGCCAGCTCCCGGTCAACCTCTACCAGGTGACCACCAAGTTCCGCGACGAGATCCGCCCCCGCTTCGGGCTGATGCGCGGACGCGAGTTCATCATGAAGGACGCCTACTCGTTCCACGTCTCGGCCGCGAGCCTCGACGAGACGTACCGGGCGATGGAGCGGGCGTACCGCAAGGTGTTCGACCGCTGCAAGCTGCGCTACACCGCCGTGGAAGCCGACACCGGCAACATCGGCGGCAGTGAGTCGCACGAGTTCATGGTGCTCGCCGACACCGGCGAGGACGCGGTGGTCGCCTGCGGCTGCGGCTACGGCGCCAACCTCGAGAAGGCGACGACGCGGCCGATCGCAACGCCGCCCGCATGGCCGGGCAAGGCGCCGGCCGCCCCGGAGGCCGTGCACACGCCGGGTACGACATCGGTCCACGATGTCGCCGCGCTCCTGCACCTGGATCCCGCACACTTCGTCAAGACGATGATCGTCGAGACCGACAGGGAGTACGCGGTCGCGCTCGTGCGCGGCGACGACGAGGTCAACGAGATCAAGCTGAAGAACGTGCTCGATGCCGTGCACCTGCAGCTCGCCTCGGAGGCGAAGGTGGAGCAGGTGTCCGGCGGCGCGATGGGGTTCTCGGGGCCGGTCGGCCTCAAGGGCGTGCGCGTCGTCGCCGACACCGAGGTAATGCGGATGACGGTGTGCGCCACCGGCGCCAACCGCGCGGACCGCCACCTCGTCGGCGTCGTGCCGGGGCGCGATTTCACCCCCGACCTCGTCGCCGACATCCGCCAGGCGCGCGCCGGCGACCCCTGCCCGCGCTGCGGCGCGCCGCTGGAGATCGCCCGCGGCATCGAGGTCGGGCACATCTTCAAGCTCGGCACCAAGTACTCCTCGGAGATGCAGTGCAACTTCCTCGACGAGAAGGGGCAGACGTTCCCGATGATCATGGGGTGCTACGGCCTCGGGATCGGCCGCACGGTGGCCGCCGCGGTCGAGCAGAACCACGACGACGCCGGGATCGTCTGGCCGCGCCCGCTGGCGCCGTTCGAGGTCGAGCTGCTGGCGCTCAACCCCGACCAGCCGGCGGTGCGCGAGGCGTCGGAGAAGCTCTACGGCGGGCTGCAGGAGGCCGGCGTCGAGGTGCTCTTCGACGACCGCGACGAGCGTCCCGGCGTCAAGTTCAACGACGCCGACCTGATCGGCTTCCCGGTGCGCCTCGTGGTCGGCAAGAAGGGCGTCGAGCAGGGTCAGGCCGAGCTGTCGCTGCGCTCCGACCGGGTCAAGACGCCGGTGGCGCTCGGCGACGCCGCCGCCAGGGCGCGCGAGCTGCTGGAACGGACGTGACCGCGCGCATCGGCGCCCGGCCGAGCGCCGCATGGGGGGGCGGGGTTGACGGGCTCCCGAGGCTGTTTCGGGAGCGTGTACAATTCACTCCTCTGTCCGTGCGCGGCAGCGAGCGTAGGCAGCGGCCAGAAGAAACGGGGACGACCATCGGATCGAAGGTCTTCGTAGGCAACCTGAGCTTCCGCACCACGAAGGAGGAGCTTGCCGGGCTCCTCGCCGAGGCGGGCTCCGTCGTGGACGTTTTCCTGCCGACCGACCGTGCCACCGGCAAGCCGCGCGGCTTCGCGTTCGTCGAGTTCGGCAGCGAGGCCGAAGCGGCCGAGGCGATCCGTCGCTTCCACGGCCGCGAGGTCGGCGGCCGCGCGATCCGGCTGAACATGGCCGACGAGCGCCCGCGCGAGCGCAGCGGGCCGCCCCGTTCGTTCGGCCCGCCGCCGGACCGGCCGAGCTTCGGCGGCGACCGCCCGGGACCGCCGCGCGACCGCTCCGGCCCGCCGCGCGAGCGCAGCGGGCCGCCGCGCTCGTTCGGGCCCCCGCCGTTCGAGCCGGAGCCGACGTTCTTCGCGGTCGAGGGGCGGCTGTCGCGGCCCAAGGGTAGCCGCCGCGGCGCCCGCGGCCGTAAGCGCTCCCTGTAGATTCGCGCGCTCGCGCGCTCTACCGGCGCCGCGGCCACGCAGGCGCGAGGACCCGCCCGGGGAGTTGGTGCGCCGACCCTCTCGCGTCGCCGGTGCTCAAGGGGAGGAAGCGCTGGCCTCGTCTCGGCGCTTCCGGGGAGGCCGCGAGGCCTCCCCTTCGCGGAACACTCAGCGCGGGCTGGTGCCAGCCGCCGGCGCGAGCCCGCGCTGCCCGACCCCATGGAGGTGGATGCACGAAAAGCACTCGGGGATGTGCGAGTCGTAGACGCCGTGGGGGTTGAGGGCCCACCCCGCCGCTGGTGAGAGCGGGCGGCCGCCCGCCTCGACGTGCTCGAAGCGGGAGAGGTCGAGGCGGAGGGTGTCACCCTCGCGCGGCGGCCAGGGCCGGGCGAAAAGCGGCGCGAGGCCGGACCAGGGGAGGGCCAGCTCGACCGTCCAGCCGCGGTCGACGTCGGAGTCGTCGTTGAGCGTGCCGTCGATCCGCACGCCGGTGCGCAGACCTTCGAGATCCCAGTCCATGAACGCCCAGCGCTTCCCGCGGGGATGGCGCCCGTGCCGGCTGCCGTCCTGGAACCCGCCGATCACGTCGACGTCGCGCGCGGCGAGGTCGAGCCCGGCGCTCCTGAAGCGCCCCGAAGCGCGGTAGGCGTCCTGCCACACGTAGAGCACCTCGTATACGGTGCCGAGGGCGTTGACCTGCAGCTCGTAGTAGCAGTCGTCGCCGCCGACGAACACCTCGACGTCGTTCTCGTGCCAGAGGAACGAGTCGCGCTCGGTCATCCGCGCGCGCACGCGCGGCTCCTCGATCCAGAAGCCGACGTAGAGCGCCTCGTCGTCCCAGAGCAGGGCGACGCGGGTGTCGAGCAGCCCGGGTGCGCCGCTCACCAGGTCGACGAAGCGCGGCGAGCGCTCGGCCGAGCGCCACGGCTCCTTGTCGAGGTTGCCGTCGACAGTGATGTGGCGCGGCGTGCGGCGAGCCGTGAAGTGGGTGAGCAGCTCGGGGCTGCAGCCGTAGCGTGCGGTCATCGCGGCCTCCCGGCCGGAGCGTTTCCGGCTACGACGCCTCCGCAAACTCGTGGCAGGTCGCGCAGGCGTCGTTGTCCTCGTTGTAGTGCGCCGCCTTGTCGTCGTGGCAGGTGAGGCAGTCGGCACGAGCCGCGACCTTCCACCCGTGCGGCTTGTGACAGTCGGTGCAAGCGGCGTCCGGGTGCCCGCCGGCCATGTGCAGCTCGCCGAGCGAGTCGTGACACGACGCACAGTCGTTGATCGGCTGTACCTCTTGCTCGCTCGCGTGGCAGGTATCGCAGCCGGACGCCATCATCGGCGCTGCCGGGTCGAGCTTGTGGCACTCGGCGCACTCGGTCGGCGGCCGGTAACCGGCGGCGTGGCAGCGGTTGCACAGCATCGTGGCGTGCTTCCCTTTGAGGTCCATCGGGTGCCACGGCCGATTCGAGGCCGGCACCTCGGCGCCGATTGGCGCCAGCGGGCCGCGCTGCGGCATCGTGTGACATACAGTGCACTCGGTGGTCAGCGTCTTCCCGGCAGCGGTGGCGTGCTTGCCGTCATGGCAGCGGAAGCACCCCGGCCAGTTGCGGTGGCCGATGTTCGACGCGTACGTCTGCCAGTTGACCTTCATCTTGGGGAACACGCTGCGGCCGTAGATGGCGGCGGCCGCCTCGCACGCCTGGGCGATCTCGCGCGACGAGCCCGCCGCCACGTCGGGGTACTTCGCGGCGTAGAACCCCGTGATCTCGTCCGTGATCCCCTTCGCCGCGGCCTCCCGGTCGGGGTACTCGCGAACCAGCGCGTCGACCGTCACCTTCTTGATCCACGGCAGCTTCGGCGAGATCAATCCGGACGACAGCGCCTCGTCGATCGCGCCTTCGGGCGGCGGGTAGATGTGGGTCGGGCGGTTGTGGCAGTCCATGCAGTCCATCACCCGGCGCGGCAGCTTCGCGATCTCCTCGGAGGAGAGCTTCGTCTCGGTGGACAGGTACTCCGACGTGCTGCCGTCGGTGTGGCGCACGGAGACCCAGGGAATCTCCTGCTGCTTCTCGTCGGCGTGCGCGAAGGTGATCTGGTTCTCCAGGATCATGTGGAAGTGGATGCCGGCGTTCTGCCCCAGCTTCGGGCTGCCGCCGCCGGTCTTCACCAGGAACGTGATCTGTTCGGGCGTGTTTGCCTCGTCGTAGCGGAAGTGCGGGTTGCGGATGAGCTGGGCGCCGTAGAACTTCTCCGGCCAGTGGCACTCCTCGCAGGTCTCGCGCGCCGGGCGCAGGTTCTTGATCGGCACCGGGATCGGGGTTTCGTAGGAGTTCAGCACCACCGCGAATACCTGGCGCACGCCCGACAGCTTCGACTTCACGTACCAGCCGGCGCCGTGGCCGACGTGGCACTCGACGCACGACACCTTGGCGTGCGGCGACGACTGGTAGGCGGTGTACTCGGGCTCCATGACCGTGTGGCAGATGCGGCCGCAGAAGGTGACCGACTCGGTGAACAGGAAGCCGTGGTATCCCGTCACCGCGAGCAGGATGAGGAGCAGGAACGCGCCGACGACGGCGCGGCCGAAGCGGCGGCGCTGCAGCGGGTCGTTGAGGTCGACGCGGGGGTAGGGAGGCGCCTCGGCGCTGCCGGCGCGCCGCCGCCTAAGGCTCTCCCGCCGCATGCCGTACCCGAAGACGACGAGGCCGAGGACGATGCCCATCGGCAGCACGAGGAACGCGAAGATTCCGAAGTACGGGCTGCCGCCGCCGAAAAACGTCATCAGCAGCAGCGTCGCGACGATGAGGGCGACGCTGCCGGCGACCACCAGACCGCCGAAGTACGAGATCGGGTTGCGGTAGAGGAACGCCTGCTTCGGCCGGTCGGTGCCCATTCCTGTCCCCCCGGGAAAAGTCTACATTGCCTCGCAGTAGATCTGCGGCGCCGTGCGCTCGTCGCCGCCCGCTTGCCTGAAGATGATGAAGAGGCAGGAGGCGCCCTCCGCGGATGAGCGGCCACCCACCTTCCATTCCGATGGCCTCCTCCCGCAAACCCCGTTGCCGCGACATCCTCCCGCAGGTTACCACCGGAAAGGCGCAGGCACGGCGCGTCGGCCGGCCGGCGGGAAGGCGCGCAGGCACCCGCGCATGCGGTCGATGTGCTACCTTCGGGAGGTGAGCGCCCGACACCTCACCGATGAGCCGTTGCGTGTCGCCGAGCCGCTGCGCGGCGCGGAGCTGGCGTCTCCGGCCCGGCGCGCGCTCGCACTTGCCTTGGACTGGTTGCTGCTCGTGCTGCCGAGCATCGGGGTCGCTCTCGCGGTCGCGCTCCTCTCGCTGCGCGCGAGCGACCCGGCCGGCTATCGGGGGCTGATCGGCTTGTGGACCGGCCGGAGCACGGGTCCGGAGGCGCTGCACGCCACGCTGCGCGACATTGCGCCGCTGCTCGTCCGCGCCGAGGCGCCGGGGCTGCCGGCTGCGGTCACCCTCGCCGTCGAGGAGGGCGACCTCGACCGCGCCGCCGACCTGCTGGCCGCGACCGACTTCATGTTCTCTCTCTCGCTCGATGCGCACGCGGGGGAGGCGGCGCCGGAGCGCGGCGTAAGGGTCGAGATCGGCCACTTCATTCCCAGGGCGCTGCGGGCGGCGGCGCTGTACGGCGTCGCGGCGCTCTACTTCACGCTGCTCACCCGCGGTCGGCGCGGCGCGACTCTCGGCAAGCGCCTTCTCGGGATCCGCGTCGCCAGGCTCGACGGCCACCGGCTGTCGCTGATGGAGAGCTTCGAGCGCTTCGCCGGCTACCTGCACATCCCCGGCACGCTCGGGGTCGGTCTCCTCGACCTCTGGCACGACCCCAACCGCCGATTGCCGCACGACCGCACCGTGCACACCGCGGTGCTGCGGGTGCGGTCGGTGCCGCGCCGCGCGGGGTGAAGGCCGCGAGCCTGCAGCGCGGCGGGAGTGAGGGCACGCGCTCTCGGGCGCTGCGGCCGCGGCTCCCGCCACGGCGGCCCTGATCCGCGGCTGCGTTTCTGCGGTAAGCTCCCGCCGCCGCGCGTGGAGGTGACGCCCGATGGCCGAGCTCGAAACACTCCTCGATCGCATCGGCGGGATCGTCTGGGGCCCGCCGCTGCTCCTCCTGCTGTTCGGCACCCATCTGTTCCTCACCGTCCGCCTCCGCTTCATCCAGCGCTACATCTTCAAGGCGATAAGGCTCTCGTTCCAGCGGAAGCGCGAGGGCGAGGGCGACGTCTCGCAGTTCGGCGCGCTCACCACGGCGCTGGCGGCGACGATCGGCACCGGCAACATCG
>CAZQLL010000015.1:0-94925 GCA_964594125.1 uncultured Thermoanaerobaculia bacterium
ATACCACAGCCCCTCAGTGAGTTACTGTCGACGCTCCAAGGAACTTCGGACTAGCGTGCCGTCACCCGCTCCAGCTTCCGCAGATAGTAAGTGACCACGTTAGACTCGGTGTCACGCCTCGACCAGAGCACCGTCGACAGATCCGTGTCGAACCACATTCCCAGTGGATCCGTGGGCAAGGCGGCCGTCTCTTTGACCCCGTGGAACCCGCGCTCGTCGAACGCGAAGATCTTCAGGGCCGGTCCGTCACCCGGGTGCGCCAATCGCCCCGGGCCAACTGCGAAGGGACGGACGACAGGTGCACCGAGAAGGCTCTCGGGAAGAGTGAAATCGGCGTCCCTGGGCTGTTTGCGTTCAATCTCATGGTCAGGCTTCCCGTCGACGAGGAAGACCGACACATCCCGGTTATACCGCTCCGATACCCACAGGGTCCGCGTTTCCTCATCGAAGCTGATCATCGAGCCCTGGCCGAATGCCGGCCGAAGGACTGGACGTCGTACTCCCTTTTCTTTCGCGACGAGGAACACCAGCCCCCGGGCAAGGACGGCGACTTTCGTCGGAGTCACGACTGCCACGTCAAGGGAGTCAACGAACCAAGGGTCCGCTTGAGGCGGTTTGTTGAACCGCAGCGTCGACGTCCACCGGGGTGTCGTAGACGAGAAGTCTCCGACACGCACTTCCACAGCGTCACTCTCGGAGGTCCCGGCCCCCCGCGCGACTGCTGCCCACGTTCCTCCGTTCCGGTCGCATGCCAGGATCGACTCCTCCTCCTGAAAGGCTGCCGGGAGATCCAGCGAGTCCCATTTGACAGTGACGACGCCGTCTTCGATCTCCACCATTCGATGGCAGAAAGCCACACCGGACGGCAAAGTACAGCCGCCACTCACGAAGAGGCGAACGCGGTTCCCGCGTCGCTCGGCGAACTTGATCCGACCAGCGCTGGTGCCTTCAATCTTGCCGAGTTTCCGAACGTGGCTCTGATCCAATAGAAAGAAGGTGGAAGAACCATGCTGCTCGGGGCTAGAAGCTACGACGAAGGTGTTGCGGCCCACGCTGGCAGCCGCATCGACCCGTTCCCCTTGTGCGAGGGGGAATCTCACAACGATATCGTCGGTACTCGCGAAGGTTGGGGCAGTCAACAGAAGCAACAGAGTCAGTCGGTATCCCATCTCAGCACCCCCCAGGATCAAGCTGCGTGGCGCCTGGGCAGTCGTCCGTAAGCCAGAAGTACTCCTGCCGTGCGCCGTTGGACAGCTGGTACGTAATGTGAAGATGAGCCCCGGTGGTGGAACCAGACCAGTTGTCATCAACACGCCCCAAGAGTTCGCCGGCGAACAGGTACTCACCTTCAGCCACCTGGACAGATTCCAAATGGCAGTAGGTCGCTAGTGAACCGTCTCGGTGACGGACTTGGACGGCCACGCCACAACTCGTTGTGAACCAGCCGGCCCCGCTCTGCCAGCTACTCGTCCCCTTGCGCGTGAGGGTACTGAAGACGACTTGACCGTCCCCGAAGGAAGCGACGCGGTCGCCTGGATTCGCCTGAACATCAACGCCAGGATGCGTGGTCCGACCCGGGAGGTTGTTTGGTCCACCGTAGGCGGTGCCAAGTCGGTCGCCAGTGTCGAAATTCCTCGCACATGGATCTGTCGTCGCGACGATGTCCTCCCAGGAATCAAGCACGCCGTTTCGATCGAAGTCGTGCGGGAGTGGCGGTCGTGACGGTGCTGGTGGTCCTCCCGGCAGGCACTGATAGGTGGTCGTGCAGACGGTGTCGTCAAGATATGTCTCACTGAAGCACCCGCCGTCAGACCAACATGTCGTCGCCGTGACGAAGATATCGGTGCAGTTCTGGTAGGAGTAACAACCTGCACCTTCTATTAGGGTGGGAATCCCAGTCATCGCGCCAACGAAGACCACTACGTTTCGCCACTTCGCTGTGACCCGACCGGTCCTCATTGGTATCCTCCGATCTCAAGGACAATCGCAATAAGAGTAACGTCGTCGCGATGATCGTTCGTGTTCTTCTTCTTCTCAAATCGCGAGCGCAAATCGGCGCGGCCGCCACATGGGTGAACTGCGCGGCTGCGGATACAGGATATAGATCCGCTGCCGCTCGCCAGTGGGTCGCCGAACACGATCCTTGAGGAGCTTGCGTACGAGGTGTTGCCGCTCGAGGAGCCGAAGTCGACGCTGCAGGAGCTGGCGCAGCGGCAGGGTCTGCCGCTGCCGAGCTACCGCCAGGTGGAGACGCGCGGCGCGGCGCACGCGCTCGTCTACGTCTTCGAGGTGGAGCTGGCCGGCGACGTGGTCGGCCGCGGCGAGGGCTCCTCCAAGCGCGCCGCGCAGCAGGCCGCGGCGCGCGACGCGCTCGCCCGCCTCGACCGCTCCGGCGGGTGAGAGGCGCGGGCGAGAGTCCCGCACCACAAGGGCCTCGTGCCCGATGAGGGCAGCCGGGACACCCGCACGGCAAGAGGCCTCAGTCCGACCGGAGGCGCGGGCGAGACGCCCGCACCGCCTACCGCGACGCGACGGCCTGCGGCTGCACCAGGGAGGGGATGCGCAGACGGCCGAGCTCCTGCACCAGGCGCAGCTCGAGCGGGCGGGTGGCGTACAGCTTCGACGGCTGCGCCCTCGGCGCCGCCTGGAAGTGGCGGACGAGCTGCTCGCAGGCGGCGGCGAACGGCGTCGGCTCGAACAGCAGGTCGCGCTGCGCCGCGCCGATGTCGAGCACGATGTCGTGGTCGTGCGAATACGGCGAGAAGGCGGTGCCGAGCGCGAGGCGCTGCAGCCACTCGCTCGGCACGCCGGCCAGCGTCGGCATTCGCCCGAGGGCGAGCGCGACCGTCTCGACGAACTGCCTGACCGAGACGACCTCGCGCTGGGCGAGGTTGTAGGCGCGCCCGAGCGCGTTGGCGTTCATCAGGTTGGCCGCGATCGTCTCGGCGACGTCGGCGACCCAGAGGAACCCCCAGGAGTTCAGGCCGCCGTCGGGGAGGATCAGCGGGCCGCCGTCGGCGAGCCGCTCGAGGTAGGCGAGCGAGCGCTCGGTGTAGTCGTCCGGGCCGATCACCATCGGCAGCCGCAGCGAGGTGTAGGGGAACTGATCGGTCTCCCAGGCGTGCTGCAGCGCCACCTCGCAGCGCCGCTTGTGGTAGGCGTACAGCCACGAGGAGCTGGCCGCCTCGCTGCGCGGCGCCAGCCGTCCGCTGAAGTCGTCCTCGCGGAACGGGCAGAACAGGCGGTCGCGGATCAGGTAGACGGAGGCGGTGGAGATGTGGATGAAGTGGCCGATGCGCCCTGCAAGCTGTGCGATCGCTCTCTGCGTGTCCTCCTCGCGGAAGGCGATGACGTCGAGGACGACGTCGAACTCGCGGCGCGCGAGCGCGCGCTTGAGGGCGTCGGGGTCGGAGCGGTCGCCGAGCACGCGCGAGACGCGGGTGCCGAACGGGTCGGCGCACTGGCCGCGGTTGAGCAGGGTGACCTTGTGGCCGTCGGCGAGCAGCCGGGCGACCACGGCCTGGCCGATGAAGCGGCTGCCGCCGATCACGAGCACCTGCATGGAGGGATTGTACCGTCAGTCCTGCGCGAGCTGCGCGGCGTGCTCCGCTGCGCGCTCGGCGGCGCGCCGCGCGGTCGCGATCGCGGCCGCGACCTTGGGGTCGGAGGTGCCGAGCGGGGCCTCGCCGGGGTAGACGCCGCCGCCGCCCTCCTCGGTCGCGAGGGCGACCAGTCCCGAGAGCTGCGCCCCGGGGTGACCCCGCGGGGCGCCGGCGAGCGCCGCGAGCAGCGCTTCGGGCAGGCCTGCGGTGAACCCGGCGGCCTGCCCGACCAGCGGCAGCACGGCGCGCAGCGCCGCGCGCTGCATCGCGGCGCCGGCGAGCGGCCGCGCCGCGAGCGCCGTCAGCACCAGCTCGAGCAGCACCACCTGGAGCGCGACGGCGGTCGCGGCGGTCTCGACGTCGAGGCCGGCGGCGGGTCCGAGGACGCGCGCGGCGGCGGTGCGGGCGCGGCACACGCGGCGCAGCGTCGCCTGGCCGGCGTCGGCGGCCTCACGGCGCCAGCGCGGGTTGTCGAGCAGCAGGCCGACCAGCAGCGGCGCGTCGCCGCCGGCCATCTCCCACGCCTGCGTCGCCGAGGCGGCGCGCGGCATTCCGGGCGCGTCCAGCCCGTTGACGATCGCCAGCAGGTCCCAGGCGAGCGTCGGCGAGTCCTCGAGCTGCACCGGCCGGCGCGCCGCGAGACGGCTCTCGACCAGCTCGGCGTCGGCCTCGGACAGCGGCAGCAGCGGCCGCCCCTGCGTCACCCATCGGTGCAGCAGGTCGCCGACCGCGAGCAGCGTGCGGTGCGCCTCAGCGAGCTCGGGGCCGGTGAGCGGGTCGTCGTCGAGGGATTCCACGACCCGCCAGAACACCGCCTCCATCGTCTCCGGGTCGAGGGTCGAGGGCCGGTTGCCGCGCGGCGGCTCGCCGGGCGGGCGGGTGTCGACGGTGTATGCGGCCTGCATCATCAGCTTCGAGCACTGGAGCTGGAGGTCGACGAACAGGTGCGCGGTGACCGGCCACGCCGGGTCGAAGCGGAAGGTCACGCGGTCCTCGCGCATGATGCGGCTGGCCAGGGCGGTGGCGAGCGAGCGGCCGGCCTCGACCATGGTGGCGCGGGTGACGCCCGCGTCGCGTTCGGCGACCTCGGTGAACGGCTCGCCGCGCGTCATCGAGGTCGCGAGCGCGCGCAGCAGCGCGCCGCGCGACGCCAGGCCCTTGCGCAGCAGCCACGATCCGAGGCGCTCCGCGGCGCGCGACGAAGAGACGAACGCGACCCGCCCGCGCACGATGTCGAACGCGCGGGTGGTGCTCGCCGACGAGAGCGCAAGGCGGCCGCTGGCCTTGGTCAGGTGCAGCCACTCGAGCAGGTCGCCGAGGTGGAGGCGGTCGAGGGCGCCGGAGAGGACGAGCATCCCGCGGAGTATGACAAAAAACCGTGGTTGGTGGATCGTGGCTCGTGGATCGAGCCGCGGGAGAGAGCCTGGGGGTTGTCTCAACTGTTTGTGAAATAAGGGACAAGGTGGTATGGTTTCGCATGGGAGGGCGGGATGGACGAGGCTGCCTACCGTTCGTGGAAGGACACGGTCTACAGGCCCGCGACGCCGAAGGAGCGCGGGCGCCTGGTGACGTCGTCGGGGTTCGAGGTCGAGCCCACGTACGGGCCGTGGAGCCTCGGCGAGGGCGCCGGGGAGCGCATCGGCATGCCTGGCGAGTTCCCGTTCACGCGCGGGGTGTACCCGTCGATGTACCGCGCGCGCCTGTGGACGATGCGGCAGTACGCCGGCTTCTCCACCGCCGAGGAGTCCAACCGCCGCTACCGGTACCTGCTCGCCCAGGGGCAGACCGGGCTGTCGGTGGCGTTCGACCTGCCGACCCAGATCGGTTACGACTCCGACGACCCCATGGCGGCCGGCGAGGTCGGCAAGGTCGGCGTCGCGATCGACACGCTCGACGACATGGAGACGCTGCTCGCCGGCATCCCCCTCGACACCGTGTCGGTGTCGATGACGATCAACTCCACCGCCGCGGTGCTGCTGGCGATGGTGCTGGCGGTGGCGCGCCGCCAGGGCGTCGCGTGGGACAGGCTCTCCGGCACCATCCAGAACGACATCCTCAAGGAGTACATCGCACGCGGCACCTACCGCTTCCCGCCGCGGCCGTCGCTGCGCCTGGTCACCGACGTGTTCGCCTTCTGCGGCCGCGAGGTGCCGCGCTGGAACACCATCTCGATCTCCGGCTACCACATCCGCGAGGCCGGCTCGACCGCGGTGCAGGAGGTCGCGTTCACCCTCGCCAACGCCAAGGAGTATGTGCGGGCGGCGATCTCGGCCGGCCTCGGGGTCGACGACTTCGGCCCACGTCTCTCGTTCTTCTTCAACGCCCACAATAACTTCCTCGAGGAGGTCGCAAAGTTCCGGGCGGCGCGGCGGATGTGGGCGAGGATCATGCGCGACGAGTTCGGCGCGCGCGACCCGCGCTCCTGGCTGCTCCGCTTCCACACCCAGACCGCCGGCTCGACGCTCACCGCGCAGCAGCCCGACAACAACGTGGTGCGCGTCGCGATCCAGGCGATGGCGGCGGTGTGCGGCGGCACCCAGTCGCTGCACACCAACGCGCGCGACGAGGCGCTGGCGCTGCCGACCGAGGAGTCGGTGCGCATCGCCCTGCGCACGCAGCAGATCGTCGCCCACGAGTCCGGCGTCGCCGACCTCGTCGACCCGCTCGGCGGCGCCTGGGTCGTCGAGGCGTGGACCGACCGCATCGAGGCCGAGGCCGGCGCCTACATCGCGAAGATCGAGGCGATGGGCGGGGCGCTGGCGGCGATCGAGCGCGGCTTCCAGCAGCGCGAGATCCACGAGGCCGCCTACCGCACCCAGAAGGCGATCGAGAAGGGCGACCAGGTCGTCGTCGGCGTCAACCGCTTCCTCCTCGAGCACGAGACGGCGCCGCCGACGTTCCACGTCGACCCGGCGGTCGAGCAGGAGCAAAAGGCGCGCCTGGCCGCCGTGCGCGCCCGCCGCAACGCCGCCGCGGTCACCGCCGCCCTCGCCGCCCTGGCCGCCGCCGCCCGCGACGGCGCCGCGCTGATGCCGCCGATCCTCGCCGCCGTGGAGGCGTACGCGTCGGTCGGCGAGATCGCCGGCGCGCTCGCATCGGTCTTCGGCGAGCACCGCGACACCGTCGCGCTGTAGCGCGCACCGGTCCCACATCCGCGCTGCCGGCAGGACCGGATGTGGGGCGCGCGCTCCGCGCGCGCTGGTACGGTGCTGCAGCTCTACACCAACCGGCGCGGAGCGCCGGTCCCATATTCGGGCTTCCGGCAGGAGCAGATGTGGGGCGCGCGCTGGTGCGATCAGGGAGACGGCGCCGATCCGCCACGAGCGCAGGCCCTGCCTCGGCACACAGCGAGGGCGCCCGACCGGGCGCCCTCGCGGTACGTGCGGCCGGCGGTGCCGGAGCTACGGGTTCTGCGTCCAGCCGGCGCGCCAGTCACGGGCCACCGAGCCGTTGCAGGGCGCCCAGGAGCCGGCGCCGCCGGTGGTGTTGCTGGTCAGCGTGCCGTGGATCGCGCCGTCGGCGCCGAGCGTGCCGGCGAGCGACCAGGTGGTGGTGAACACGGTGCTCGACCCGTCGCTGTACGGGATCGTCGCCTGCGCGGTGAAGCTGCCGTCGCTGCCGAGCGGGATCGGCGACGAGGCGGTCGCCGAGAAGTCGACGATGTAGCTGTCGCTGCCGCACGGCAGCCCGGAGATCCCCGAGAAGCCGGTGAGGCCCGAGGAGGTGATGACGACCTCGACGCCGCCGTCGATGAGCGTGCCGTCCGGGGTGAAGATGATCCCGTCGAACAGGCCGGTGGTGTGGGCGGTGGCCGCCGGGGCGGCGCTCATCTCGACGGTCGAGGGGTCGCCCGACTTGTTGTCGATCCGGGAGCCGAACACCAGCACCTTGCCGCTGCCGCCGGTGCCCGTGAAGCGGAGGCGGTGGTTGAGGCCGAGCGGGCCGCCGACGTCGGTAATCGCGTACTGCCGCTGCGCCCGTCCCTCGATCGTGTACGTCTTGGTGGCGAGCACGTTGCCGTTGCCGTCGATGCGCTGCACCTGCATCGTGCACGACGAGCCGGTGACCTCCTGGAAGCCGAAGTTCGAGCGCCACACGCCGGTCGAGCTGGCGCCGTCCTGCGCCAGGCCGATGAGGTCGCTCGTCTCCCCGTTGCCGATCGCCATCGACGGCGGCAAGCCGGCGAAGAACTGGCCGGTGGTGCCGACGCCGCCCTTGGTGCTCGGGACGTTCTCGTCGTAGATGCGGCCGGTGACCAGCACGTCGATGTCGGAGACGACGCGGATGCCGCCGTACTTGCCGTCGACGCCGAGCGGCGTCAGCACCGCGTCGAGGTACTCCTTGGTCTCGCCGGGCAGCACCGTGATCGTCTGCTGCACCGGCGTGGCGTTCTCCTTGTTGCGCTCGAGGAAGTACATGGTGACGTTGGCGGTGGTCGTGGTGGACGGGTTGTGGATCCATACGGCCGTGCGCCACTGCGAGCACACCGCCGGGGTGCCCACGCACGCGCCCTGCGCGTGGCCGACCGACACCAGGTAGAGGTCCTTGCCGGGGGCTACCGCGAACGCGGACGTGGCGGCGAGGACGAGACACAGGACGGCGGCACGTGTCTTCATGGCGATCTCCTCAGACGTCATATTAGCAAAGCAGGCCTAACCGACCGGTGACGGGACTCACGCGTTCGTCAACGCGAGCAAGCGCGCCCCTATTCCCCGGATCGGACGACGGCGCACGTGGAGACGGGCGAGTCCGCAGCTATGCTGCGGCGAGCCGGGGGGCTCGGGGCGGACCAAGGCCGCGAGCTGCTTCATGCGAGCGGCCGCCCCCTCGAAAAAAGAAGAGGCGCAAGTCGCCGGCTTTGCCGGCGCGAGCCCGGGGGGCTCGGGGGGGTACAAGGTCGCGAGCAGCTTCATGCGAGCGACCGCCCCCCCGAAATGATGGTGCCGAAGGCCGGACTCGAACCGGCATGGCTTGCGCCACACGCCCCTCAAACGTGCGCGTCTACCAATTCCGCCACTTCGGCACGTCCCATCATCGACTTCATTCTAGCAAGCCAGCCCGAGGGGTGGCGAGCCGTCTCCTACTGCGGCGCCGGCGCCTCGGCGGGGGCCTGCGCGGGCGCCTGCGCGGGCGCCTGCGCCGGGACCTGTGCTGGTGCCTGTGCCGGGGCCTGCGCTGGCGCGTCGGTGGCCGGAGCGGCGGGGGCCGGGACCGCGGGTGCGGACGCCGGCGCGGCCTGCTTGAGGCCGGCGGTGACCGAGCGGCTGCGCCGCGCGGTGAGCACCGACAGCCCGATGCACAGCGCCACGAAGACCACGAAGGATCCCGTGGTGAGCTTGTGCATCAGCGTCACCGTGCCGCGCGGGCCGAACGACGCCTGCGACTGGCCGCCGCCGAAGGCGGCAGCGACGTCGGCGCCCTTGCCCTGCTGGAGCAGCACCACCAGGATCAGGAAGATGCAGACGACGATGTAAAGCAGCAAGAGCAACGTGTACACGTGAAGGCTCCTTGGACTACGCCCCAGCGCGCGCGGGGGAGCCCTGAATGATAGCCCAAAACGACGCGGCGTCAAGGCTGGCGCCGCCGACCAGCGCGCCGTCGACATCCCCCTGGCCGAGGATCGCGGCCGCGTTGTCGGGCTTGACGCTGCCGCCGTAGAGGATGCGCACCGCCGCTGCGGCGTCCGCCCCGAGCAGCGCGGCGAGCCGGGCGCGCAGGAAGGCGTGCGCCTCCTGCGCCTGCTCCGGGGTGGCGTTGCGGCCGGTGCCGATCGCCCACACCGGCTCGTACGCGACCGTGAGAAGCGCCGGGTCGAGGCCGGCGAGCACGGCGCTCTGGCGCTCCAGGACGGCGAACGTCCCGCCCGCCTCGCGCTGCGCGAGCGTCTCGCCGAGGCAGAAGATCACGGTCAGCCCGGCGCGTTGGGCGGCACGGGCGCGCGCCGCCGCGGTGGCGTCGGTCTCGCCGAAGTACTGCCGGCGCTCCGAATGGCCGACGATGGCGAACGTGGCCCCGAGCTCGGCGAGCATCGCCGGGGCGATCTCGCCGGTGAACGCGCCCTTCTCCTCCCAGTGGCAGCTCTGGCCGCCGATCGCGACCGGAGACCCCGCCGCGATCATCGCGGCCGCCGGCAGCAGCGTGTACGGCGGGCAAACCACCACCTCCGGGCCGTCGGCGGCGACCCGGCCGACCAGCGCCTCGAGGTACGCCTGGATCGACGCGACGGTGCCGTGCATCTTCCAGTTGGCGGCGATGCATTGCCGGCGCGCGGACACGCTCACGCCTCCAGCGCCGCGATGCCCGGCAGCACGTCCCCGGCGAGGAACTCCAGCGACGCGCCGCCGCCGGTGGAGACGTGCGACAGCTTCGCCGCCACGCCGGCCTGCTGCACCGCCGCCACGCTCTCGCCGCCGCCGACAACGGAGAACGCCGGCGACTCGGCGAGCGCCCTGGCGATCGCCATCGTCCCGGCGGCGAACGCCTCCTTCTCGAAGACGCCGGCCGGCCCGTTCCAGAACACGGTCTTCGCGGCGGCGAGCAGCCCCCCGATGCGCGCGCGGGTGTCGGGGCCGATGTCGAGGATCATCTCGTCGGCGCCCACCGCGGCCACGGGAACGACCCGTCCGGGGGCGTCGAGCCCCGCGGCGACCACGGCGTCGGACGGCAGCACGACGGCGACGCCGCGCGAGTCCGCCTTGGCCAGCACCTCGCGGGCGGTGGCGAGCAGCTCCGGCTCGACCAGCGACTTCCCGACCGCGAGCCCCTGAGCGAGCAGGAAGGTGTTGGCCATGCCGCCGACCAGCACCACGGTGTCGGCCTTGGCCAGGAGCGCCTCGAGCGTCTGCAGCTTGCCGGAGATCTTGGCGCCGCCGACCACCGCCACGAACGGCCGCTCGGCGTGGTCGCGCACGCGGGTGAGCGCCGCCACCTCGCGCGCCATCAGCGGCCCGGCGGCGCGCGCCGCGAAGTGCGCCGCCACCCCGGCGGTCGAGGCGTGCGCACGGTGGGCGGAGCCGAACGCGTCGTTGACGTAGACGTCGGCGAGGGCGGCGAGGGCGGCGCACAGCGCCGGGTCGTTCTTCTCCTCGCCCGCTTCGAAGCGCAGGTTGTCGAGCAGCAGCACGTCGCCCGGCCTCGCCGCGGCGGCCGCGGCGCGCGCCTGCTCGCCGACCACGTCGGGGACGAACGTCACCGGGCGGCCGACGAGGCGCGCCAGCACCGGGGCGACCGGCGCCAGCGACAGCGCCGGGTCGTACTTCCCCTTGGCGCGGCCGAGGTGCGAGCAGGCGATGACTGCGGCGCCCCGCTCGGCGAGCGCGCGCACGGTCGGCGCCGCCTCGCGCACCCGCGTCTCGTCGCGCACCGCGCCGTCCTTCAGCGGGACGTTGAGGTCGAGCCGGAGGAGGACGCGCTTCGCCTCGACGTCGAGGTGCTCCATCCGCAGCAGCGCCATGTCAGCCTCCGGCTAGCGGTTGTACAGCCGCGCCACGTCGACGCAGCGGGCGGCGTAGGCGTACTCGTTGTCGTACCACGACAGCACCTTGGCCGTGCGCTCGCCGATCACCATGGTCTGCTCGGCGTCGAAGATCGACGACGCGGTGGTGCCGCGGAAGTCGATCGACACCAGCGGCTCGTCGCACACCTCGAGCACGCCCTTGAGCGGGCCGGCGGCGGCGGTGCGCATCGCCGCGTTGATCGCGTCCTTGGTCACCGGCTTCTCGGTGTTGAACGTGAAGTCGACGAGCGACACGTCGGCGGTCGGGACACGCACCGCGAGGCCGTCGAGCTTGCCCTTGAGCTCGGGGAACACCTCTGCCATCGCCTTGGCGGCGCCGGTCGAGGTCGGGATCATCGAGACGGCGGCGGCGCGGGCGCGGCGCAGGTCCTTGTGCGGCAGGTCGAGGATGCGCTGGTCATTGGTGTACGAGTGCACGGTGGTGAGCAGCCCGTTGACGATGCCGAAGTGCTCGAGCAGCACCTTGACCACCGGCGCCAGGCAGTTGGTGGTGCACGAGCCGTTGGAGACGATCTTGTGCTTGGCAGGGTCGAGGATGGTGTGGTTGACGCCGTACACCAGCGTCGCGTCGACGCCCTTGGCGGGAGCGGTGACGAGCACCCAGCGGGCGCCGGCGTCGAGGTGCGCCTTCGCCTCGGAGGCCTTGGTGAAGCGGCCGGTGCCCTCGAACACCAGGTCGACGCCGAGCTCCTTCCACGGCAGCTTGGTCGGGTCGGGGATCGCGGTGACGTTGACCTTCCTGCCGTTGACCGTGAAGCCGTCGCCCTCGACCGCCACCTCGGCGGCGAAACGGCCGTGGATCGAGTCGTACTTCAAGAGATACGCGAGCGTCTTCGCGTCGGTGATGTCGTTGACCGCCACGAACTCGAGATCGGGGTTGGAAAACGCCTGTCGGTAGATCAGGCGGCCGATCCGCCCGAAGCCGTTGATTGCCACGCGCAGTGCCATGGAAGCCTCCCTTTCGCGGGCGGAAAGTATACCAAGCGGCGGCCTCCGGCGGCCAGCCCCGGAGCGACCGCAAGATTCCCCTGCTGCGTCGCTTGCGAGGGAAGGCGCCGGCACGATGCGCACCGCTGAGTGGCGCGCTGCGCTACGATGCGCGGGTGAGCGAGGTACGGACCGAGATCGCCGCGGTACGCTGGCGCGACGGGCTGGAGCTGCTCGACCAGCGGCGTCTGCCCGGCGAGGAGCGCTGGCTCGCGGTGCCCGGCGTCGCCGCCGCGATCCGCCTGATCCGCGCGCTGGCGGTGCGCGGCGCGCCGGCGATCGGCCTGGTCGCCGCCTACGCGCTCGCGGCCGAGGCGCGCGCCAACCCCGAGCTTGCGCGCCTGCGCCGCCTGGCGCGCCGCCTCGCCGCCGCCCGCCCCACCGCGACCAACCTGGCGCGCGCCGTGGTCGACGCCATGGCCGCCGCCGAGTCGGCGCCGACCGGGAAGCGCGCCGCCGCCGTGCTGGCCGAGGCGCGGCGGCAGCACGCGGACGACGCCGCCGCCTGCCTGGCGATCGGCGAGCAAGGCGCCGCCGTGCTGCCCGCCGGTCCGCTGGCCGTGCTCACCCACTGCAACGCCGGGGCGCTCGCCACCGGCGGCATCGGCACCGCGCTCGGCGTGGTGCGGGTGCTGCACGCGCGGGGGCGGCTCGCGCGCCTGTACGCCTGCGAGGCGCGCCCGGTGCTGCAGGGCGCGCGCCTGACCGTGTGGGAGGCGGTGCGCGACGGCATTCCGGCGACGCTGCTGCCCGACAGCGCGGCGGCGTCGCTGCTGGCGAGCGGCGTCATCGGCGCGGTGGTGGTCGGCGCCGACCGCATCGCCGCCGACGGCGCCGTCGCCAACAAGGTGGGGACATACCCGCTGGCGGTGCTCGCCGCTCGCCACCGCGTGCCGTTCGTGGTCGCCGCGCCGGTCACCACGTTCGACCTGGCCTGCCCGGACGGACGCTCCATCCCGATCGAGCAGCGCGCCGCCGACGAGGTGCGCCGCGTGCGCGGACGACTGGTCGCGCCCGCCGCGATCGACGTCTTCAACCCCGCGTTCGACGTCACCCCGCCGGAGCTCGTCTGGGCGATCGTCTCCGAGCGCGGCGCCGCCCGCCCGGTCACCGAGGAGTCGGTCGCACGGATCGCCACATGAGCGCCGGCCCCACACCCGGGCTGCCCGGGGGGCCGGATGTGGGGCGCGGGCTCCGCGCACGCTGGTCCGGTCCAGCGTTCCTGCACCAGCCGGCGCGGAGCGCCGCCACCGGGCACCAGGCGCTCGCGGGATCGACAGGATCGACGGCGTGACGCACCCGTCCTGCGCCGTGTGCCTCGCGCCGTACCTCACCCTCGGGATCGAGACGTCCTGCGACGAGACGGCGGTGGCGATCCTTGCCGGCGACGGCTCGGCGCTCTGCTCGCTGGTGAGCTCGCAGGTGGCGGCGCACGCGCCGTACCTCGGCGTGGTGCCGGAGATCGCCGCGCGCCACCATCTCGAGGCGCTGCCGAAGCTGCTCGCCGAGGCCGAGCGTCGGGCGCCGCTGTCCGAGGTCGGGCTGGTCGCGGTGACGCGCGGCCCGGGGCTGATCGGCTCGCTGCTGGTCGGCACCTGCTTCGC
The DNA here is from genome assembly GCA_964594125.1 of uncultured Thermoanaerobaculia bacterium. GTDB lineage: Bacteria > Acidobacteriota > Thermoanaerobaculia > Thermoanaerobaculales > Thermoanaerobaculaceae > CAVRZJ01. The sequence goes on from CAZQLL010000015.1 coordinate 13,710, forward strand.
CTCGGCGTACGCCTGGGCGCGCGCGCTGCCGCTGGTGGGGGTGGACCACCTCGAGGGGCACCTGGTGTCGCCGTTCATCGCCCTCGACGGCACGCCGGCACGGCCCGTGCCGGAGCCGGCGCTCACCCTCGTGGTCTCGGGCGGACACTCGTCCTTCTTCCTGCTCGCGGAGGGCGTCGCGCGCCCGCTCAACCGCACCCGCGACGACGCCGCCGGCGAGGTGTTCGACAAGCTCGCGGCGGCGCTCGGCCTCGGCTACCCCGGCGGGCCGGTCGTCGATCGCCTGGCCGAAGCAGGCGACCCGTCGGCGTTCACGTTCTCGGCGCCGCGCATCAAGGACCCGAGCGGGGCCCGGGACTACTCGTTCTCGGGGCTCAAGACCGCGGCGATCCGCATCGCCGCCGAGCGCGGCCTGACGCCGCTCGCCGACCCCGCCGCGCCGCCGCAGATCGCCCGCGACCTGCTCGCCTCGTTCCGCCGCACGGTCGCGGACTGGCTGCTGGCGCCGCTCGACGAGCTCGTGGCCGAGCACCGCCCGGCGGTGGTCGCGGTCTCCGGCGGCGTCGCCGCCAACCTCGAGCTGCGTCGCCGACTGCTCGACTGGGGAGAGCAGAACGGCGTCCCGGTCGTGCTGCCGCCGGTCGCACTCACCACCGACAACGCCGCGATGATCGCGCGCGCCGGCCAGCTTCGCGCCGCCCGCGGGGAGCTCGACGACCCCCGCTCGCTGCGCGCCTACCCGCGCGCCCCCTGGAAGGCCGGCGCAGACTCCCGCGGGCGGCCGGTCTTTCGGTCGTTGTAGCCGGCACGCCGTCGCAGGGACGTCGCTCCCCATGAGACGAGAAACGGCGGGCCCGGGGCGCCGGGCCTGCTGACGGCGCCCCGGAGCGCGCCTCTAACATTGTGTACAATCACAAGTTCGCGCGGCACGCGTGGCGGGAGAGGGAGTGGACCAGCGGCACATCCGAAACTTCTGCATCATCGCGCACATCGACCACGGCAAGTCGACGCTCGCCGACCGCCTGCTCGAGCGCACCGGCGCGCTCACCTCGCGCGAGATGATGGCGCAGGTGCTCGACTCGATGGACCTCGAGCGCGAGCGCGGCATCACGATCAAGGCGCACACGGTGACGCTGCGCTACCGGGCGCGCGACGGCGACGAGTACCTGCTCAACCTGATCGACACCCCCGGTCACGTCGACTTCTCCTACGAGGTGTCGCGCTCGCTGGCGGCGTGCGACGGTGCGCTGCTGGTGGTCGACGCCTCGCAGGGCGTGGAGGCGCAGACGGTGGCCAACGCCTACCTCGCTTCCGACCAGGGGCTCGAGCTGATCCCGGTGCTCAACAAGATCGACCTGCCGTCGGCGCACGCGGACGAGGTGAAGGAGCAGATCGAGCACATCATCGGTCTCGACGCCGCCGACGCGCTCGCGATCTCGGCGAAGACCGGCGCCGGCGTCGACGAGGTGCTCGAGGCGATCGTCGCCCGCGTGCCGCCGCCGCGCGGCGACGAGGCCGCGCCGTTGCGCGCGCTGGTGTTCGACGCCGCCTACGACACGTACCGCGGCGTGCGCTCGCTGGTGCGGGTGGTCGACGGCAGCGTGAAGGTCGGCCAGAAGATCGTGCTGATGGCCTCCGGCCGCGAGGCCGAGGTGGAGGCGCTCGGCGTGCTGACGCCGCGCGCGGTGCCGGTCGAGCGCCTCGAGACCGGCGAGGTCGGGTTCGTCTTCGCCGGCCTGAAGGACCTGCGCCAGGTGCACGTCGGCGAGACGGTCACCGACGCGCGCACCCCGGCGGCCGAGCCGCTGGCCGGCTTCCGCGACGCCAAGCCGCTGGTGTTCGCCGGCCTCTACCCGGTCGACGCGTCGAGCTACGGCACCCTGCGCGACGCGCTCGAGAAGCTCTCCCTCAACGACTCCGCGTTCACCTTCTCGCCCGACACCTCGCAGGCGCTCGGGTTCGGCTTCCGCTGCGGCTTCCTCGGCCTGCTGCACATGGAGATCGTGCAGGAGCGCCTCGAGCGCGAGTTCTCGCTCGAGCTGATCACCACCGCACCGTCGGTCGCCTACCGCGTGCTCACCACGACCGGCGAGGTCGTCGAGGTCGAGAACCCGGCGCAGCTCCCGGACCCGGGGCGCATCGTCACCGTCGAGGAGCCGCTGATCGTCGCGACGATCATCACGCCGGAGGCGTACATCGGCGGGCTGCTGCGCCTGGTCGAGAGCCGCCGCGGCGAGCAGCTCAAGCTCGACTACCTGGGCGGCGGCCGCGTCCTCATCGAGTACCGCCTGCCGCTCGCCGAGGCGGTGCTGGACTTCTACGACAAGCTGAAGTCGGTGTCGCGCGGCTACGCCTCGTTCGACTACCACTTCGCGGGGTACAGCGAGGGCGACCTGGTCAGGCTCGACCTGCTGGTCAACGGCGAGCCGATCGACTCGCTGGCGACGATCGTGCACCGTTCGGCGGCCTACGAGCGCGCCCGCGCCCTCACCGCCACGCTGCGCGACATGATCCCGCGGCAACTGTTCGAGGTGGCGATCCAGGGCGCGATCAACGGCCGCGTGATCGCCCGCGAGTCGGTCAAGGCGATGCGCAAGAACGTCATCGCCAAGTGCTACGGCGGCGACATCACGCGCAAGCGCAAGCTCCTGGAGCGGCAGAAGGAAGGCAAGAAGCGCATGAAGCGGGTGGGGCGCGTCGACATACCGCAGGAGGCGTTCCTCGCCGTTCTCAAGGTGGAGACATGATGGCCAAGGGGCACTGGTTCCGCGAGTACTACGAGGCGATCCTGGTGGCGGTGATCTTCACGCTGTTCGCGCGCACGTTCGTGGCGCAGGCGTTCAAGATCCCGACCGGCTCGATGGAGGACAACCTCCTCGTCGGCGACCATCTGTTCGTCAACAAGTTCATCTACGCGCCGCACTGGAGCACGCCGCTGCACGCCCTGATGCCGTACCGCGACGTGCGGCGCGGCGACGTCGTCGTCTTCAAGTACCCGCAGGACCCCGAGCGCGACTTCATCAAACGCGCGGTGGCGATCGGCGGCGACCTCATCGAGGTGCGGGCGAAGAACGTCACCGTCAACGGCCGCGCCGAGGTCAACCCGCAGGTCGTGCACAAGGACCCGCAGACCTACCCCGATTCGCCGCTGCTGCCGCCCTCGACCCGCAGCCGCGACAACTTCGGCCCCAGCCGGGTGCCGCCCGGCACCGTGTTCTGCATGGGCGACAACCGCGACAACTCGTATGACTCGCGCTTCTGGGGAGCGGTGCCGCGCACCTACTTCAAGGGCCGCGCGGTGTTCATCTACTGGTCGTACCAGGCGGCGCCCAACTCCCACGAGTGGCGCGGGTGGTGGGAACGGGTGCGCCAGCTCGCGTCGGTGGCGCTCAACTTCTTCTCGCGCACGCGCTGGGAGCGCTCGTTCTCGCTCGTGCGCTAACATCAGCGGCAGCGGGCGCGACGCGCGCGCCGCGCTGTCCGAAGCGGCCTGGAGCGCCGCGGGGAGGCGACGATGGCACGACGGCACGAGCGGGGAACCAGCAACGTAGGGTGCGCGGTGGGCCTTCTGGTTCTGGCGATGGCGGTCGTCGTCCTCGTCAAGGCCGTGCCGGTGATCATCGCGGTCGGCGAGCTCACCGACTTCGCCGAGCGCCAGGTGCAGATGGCCTCGTTGCCGCGCCACTCCGACGAGGAGATCCTCAGGGCGGTGCTGTACAAGGCGCAGCAGCTCCACATCCCGCTCGGCGAGGAGCAGGTGAAGGTGTGGCGCGACAGCCGCGAGGCTCACCTGACGATGTCGACCACGGTGCCGGTCGCGGTGCCGTTCTACACCTACGAGTGGAAGGTGGTGCGCGCCTTCGACCGGCCTTTGTTCTAGCCGACCCGCAACGTCGCGCCCTGCGGCGATCGCAGGAGCCACGGAGCGCCGGGAGGGCCGGCGCCCTCGCCGGCCCGGTCGTGCGGCGCGGGCGAGGGCGCCCGCGCCCCCAAAGAGGGTTCCGCGGTCCGGTGGTCGCCGAGCGCCGCAGCTCAACGGGCTCTATGGCACCGTGTGCGAGGCGAGCCGGGCAGTAGGTGGCGCGGGGACCGCGATGTGAGCTAGCCTCGCGCGCATGAGCCCGGCCCTTGCGCACCTGTTCCGCCGCAAGCCGCTTTCCGACCTCCAGCACGACCGCGAGACCACCCGCCTGCGCCGCACGCTCGGCACCGGCGACCTCGTCGCCCTCGGCATCGGCGCGATCATCGGCGCCGGCATCTTCTCGACGATCGGGACGGCGGCCGCAGGCAACCTCGCCGACGGGCGCGTCGCGGCCGGTCCGGCGCTGGTCCTCTCCTTCGTGCTGGTGGCGATCGCCTGCGGCTTCACGGCGCTGTGCTACGCCGAGATGGCGTCGATGATCCCGGTGTCGGGATCGGCGTACACCTACGCGTACGCGACGATGGGCGAGCTGGTGGCGTGGATCGTCGGCTGGGACCTGCTGCTGGAGTACGCCGTCTCCAACGTCGCGGTGGCGATCTCGTGGGGCGACTACGCGCGCAGCTTCCTCGCCAACGTGCTCGGCGTGCACATCCCCGGCTGGCTGGCGACCGACCCGCGCACCGCGCTGACGCTGGCCGCCGGCGCCGCGCCGATGGGCCTGTCGGAGAAGCTCGCGGCGCTCGCGCAGGCGAAGGCGGGGGCGGTCGACGGGGCGGCGCAGTTCGCGTGCTGGGACGTGCTCGCGAGCGCGCCGACGGTCGCCGGGTTCCCGGTGACGATCAACCTGCTGGCGGTGGCGATCACGCTGGTGATCACCTGGCTGGTGTGGATCGGCATCAGGGAGAGCTCGCGCGCCAACGCGATCATGGTGGTGGTCAAGGTGGCGATCCTGCTGCTCGTGGCCGGCGTCGGGATCGCGTTCGTCAAGGGCTCCAACTGGGTGCCGTTCTCACCCAACGGGTGGGCGGGCGTACAGGCCGGCGCGGCGATCATCTTCTTCGCCTTCATCGGTTTCGACGCCGTCTCGACGACCGCGGAGGAGTGCCGCGACCCGGGTCGGAACGTGCCCCACGGGATCATCTGGTCGCTGGCGATCTGCACGGTGATCTACGTGCTGGTGGCGGCGGTGGTCACCGGGATGGTCCACTACACCGAGCTGGCCGGCAAGGCCGACCCGCTGGCGTACGTTTTCGAGCGCTACGACCTCGGCTGGTTGGCCGGGATCATCGCCTTCGGCGCGGTGGTCGCCACCACCGCGGCGCTGCTCGTCTACCAGGTCGGGCAGCCGCGCATCTTTCTGGCGATGAGCCGCGACGGACTGCTCGGCCCGTGGTTCGGGCGGGTCAACGCGAAGCACGGCACGCCCGGCAACGCGACGTGGCTCACAGGCGCGATCGTGGCGATCCCTGCGGCGCTCGGCAACATCGCCGAGGTGGTCGAGCTCACCAACATCGGGACGCTGTTCGCGTTTGCGCTGGTGTGCGGCTCGGTGCTCATCCTGCGCGTCGTCAACCCGGACGCGCCGCGTCGTTTCCGCGTGCGCTGGCCGTGGCTGGTGGCCCCCGCTGGCATCCTCGGCTGCGTCTGGATCGCCCGCGGGCTGCCCACGGTCACGTGGGTGCGCTTCGTGATCTGGATGGCGCTCGGCCTGCTGCTCTACTTCGTCTACGGCCGCCGGCGGTCGGCGCTCCGCCGGAGAGCCGACGCAGGCGGCGCTTCGTGACCCAGCCCGAGCCTCTCCTGTCTCGACCGGCGCGCCGAGAGCGGAGGATCAGAAGACGATGTACTCGCCGTTGCGGATGATGCGGGTGCGGAAGGTGCCGCGCACCGCATTCGCCTCGACGACCTGGATCGGGTTGCCGCGCGCGTACACGATGTCCTGGTGGACCACCGTCTCCGGGCTCGCAAACGCCTTCACGCCGACCGTGCCGCCGAGGTGGTCGGAGCGCCCGTACGCCCAGTGGAACCCCGCCTTCTCGTCCTCGAGCACGTTGCCGGTCACCTGCGCCCAGCGGTTGCAGCCGAACGCCGCCTCGGCGACGTTGCAGCGCGCCGGGTCGGCGGCGAAGTAGACGCGCAGGCGGCGCGCCTCGTCGCCGGGGCCGTCGACCTTGACGATGCGGTTGCCGGCGATCTGGAAGAGCACCAGCTCCCTGCCGACGCGGTGCGGGATGGCGCCGGCGGTCAGCGAAGGCACCGCGAGCTGCTCCCCCTCGTACGGGACGACGAACGTCTCCCCCGACGGCAGGTTGATGACGCGGTCGCCGCGCTTGTGCCGTGGCAGGTAGCCGTCGTCGACCTCCGGCCGGCGGAACCGCAGGTCGAAGACGCAGCGGTGGCCGGTGGAGAACGACACGTCGAGGCGCTCGGCGTCGAGCAGGATGTCGCGCAGCACGCCGCAGCGATGCGCCACCTCGCGGTGGTCGGCGGCCAGCGCGGTGAGCTCCATGCGGCGCTCGACCCCGGGCAGCGAGGCGGCGCGGAAGTCCGGCTTGCGGCGGGTGCAGGCGTCGAGCGCCGCGGTCGCCGAGTACTGGGTGAGGAACACCGCCAGGGTCGACGCCTCGAGCGTCGCCGCGAGGTCGACCTCCGAGCCGCTCATCGTGCCGCGCGCCGGCAGCTCGCCGCCGTGGACGCCGGTGGCCGGGTAGACGAGCAGCGGATTGACCGCGAAGGCGCGCCCCCGCCCGAGCGCCGCGAACGCCATCTGCCACTCGGCCGCCATCGAGCGCCGCTCCATCCAGGCGGGCGTGTCCGGCATGCCCTGGCCGGGCGCGTCGCACGCCACCGTCACAACCTCGCCGCGCTCCGGGGCGAAGACGTCGGTGAGCAGCTTGATCAGGTCAAAGGCCATAGCGTCGCCCGTCGCCTCTCGGCCAAGCGTATCACCCCGATCGAGCGACGGCTTCGGCCGGGACCGCCAGCGGCGCGAGCGCCGGCAGCTCCCACGTCTCGCCGGGGTAGCGCACCGCCTCCAGGAACAGCCCGGCGGCGGGCGCCGCGAGCGCCGGCGGCGCCGCGGCGCCGGCGAGCCACCGCGGGACGTCGCCGGGGCGCGCCTCGCCGCGCCCGACGACGACCAGCGCGCCGACCATCTTGCGGACTTGGCTCCACAGAAAATGGCTGGCGACGATGCGGATCTCGACCAAGCTTCCTGCCTCCGCCACTTCGCAGCGCTCCACCTCGACGAGCGTGCTCTCCGCCTCTTGCGCGCGCCTGGCGAGCGCCGCGAAGTCGTGCCGCCCGACGAACGCGCTCGCCGCCGCCTGCATCGCCGCACCGTCGACGTCGCCGACCCACCAGGTGAAGCGCTTGCCGAACGCGGAGCGCCGGCGCGCGACCTGGTAGCGGTACGAGCGGGCGATCGCGTCATGGCGCGCGTGGAAGGAGCGCGGCGCCTCGGCAAGGTCGAGCACCGCGAGATCCGCCGGGAGCGCACGTTCGAGCGCCGCCAGCGCTCGCCGCGGCTCCAGCCGCGCGCGGCAGCGCAGCGACGCCACCTGGCCGAGCGCGTGCACCCCGGCGTCGGTGCGGCCGGCGCCCTGCAGGTCGATCTGCCGCTCGCCGGCGAGCTCCCGCAGCGCCTCGAGCAGCACCCCCTGCACCGTCCGCCCGCTCGCCTGCACCTGCCACCCGGCGAACTTCGTCCCGTCGTATTCGATCCGCAGCCGGTAGGTAGGCATGGGGACAGTGTAGATGGGAGCCGACAGGCCTCGCCGAGGAGAATCGGGTTGACACAGCAGTGCGCGGGTGGGGGCTACCGTGGCCAGCCTCTTCGGTTGCCTGCGAGCCGTCGGCCGTGAGCTGTCAGCTTGTGTTGGCGGCCCGTAGGGGAATCGAACCCCTGCTTCCGGCGTGAGAGGCCAGCGTCCTAACCTCTAGACGAACGGGCCGACCGCGGAGGGGAAGGCTATCACGAGACCGACGCGGCTGTAAACCCCGGATGCGGCGCGCCGACGGGCTTTCCAAGGAAACCGGTAAGAATGGAAGCGCCCGCCTATCGTCGGGCAAGCGGGCGCCCTCGCCCGTGCGGGCGGCGTCCGGGCCGGCGAGGGCGCCGGCCCTCCCGGGGGTTTCCTGTCTCGCCCGACCGCCGCGCCGCGGCGTACCCCTGCTCAGGAGGAACGCACCCAGGAGAGCACTTCCTTCAGGGACGGGCGCTTGCCGTACATAAGGATGCCGACGCGATACACGGCGGCGGCGACGCGGGCGATCGCGAAGATGCTGGCGACCAGCAGCGCGAGGCAAAGGGCGGTCTGCCACACCGGCGGCATCTGCACGGTCATGCGCACGAAGAACAGCACCGGCGCGAACAGCGGCACCAGCGACACCACCACCGCCAGCGTGGAGTCCGGGTTCGCCATCACGGGCACCATCATGACCATCGGGATCACCATCAGCAAGCTGACTACTGTCTGCATCTGCTGCGCCTCCTCCTCGGTGTTGAAGGCGGCGCCGACGGCGGCGTAGATCGAGGCGAACTGGAAGTAGCCGAGCACGAAGAACACCACGAAGAAGACGAGCAGGACAGGGGAGAGGAACGCCGACGAGCCCTCCATTGCGGCAAAGCCGACGAGCCCCGGCACCGCGAGGTTCATCGCCGCGAGCACCCAGATGGCGTACTGCGTCAGGCCGACCGCGCCGACGCCGAAGATCTTGCCGAGCATCAGCTCCATCGGCCGCACGTTGGCGACCACGACCTCGACGATGCGCGACGACTTCTCCTCGAGCACGCCGCGCATCACGTAGTAGCCGTAGAAGATCATCGTCATGTACAGCGTGAAGGTGAGGATGTACGAGAGGATGAAGCTCTTCTCGGCGGCGCCCTCGCGGCTCTCGGAGAGGTCCTCGCCGATCCGCACCGGCCGCATGTCGGCACGCGCCGTGAGCTCCTTCACGCGGCCGGGGGCGACCCCCGCGCCGGTGAGGCGCTGGTGCACGACGGCGGCGTCGATCGCACCCTCGAGGGTGTTCATGAGGCGGAACGCCGAGACGTTGGTGGAGACGAACTCCGCCTTGCCGTCCGAGAGCACCGCGTCCGGCAGCACCAGCACCGCGGCGAGCTCCTTGGCCGCCACGCGGCGCTTGAGCTCGAGCCGCTGCGCCGCGGCGTCGGCTGCCGGGGCCGTCCGCCGCAGCCGAACCGTGATTGCCCCGGCCTTCGTCGGCGGCGGGGCGCCGACGATGTCGACGCTCCCCTCCAACCCTTGCGCTCGCGCGGTGCGCTCCGCCACCGCCCGCTCGAGCGCCGCGTACAGGGCGTCGTCGCCGGTGACGACCGCGATGTCGTAGCTGCCGCCGGTACGGCTGATCATCAGCCCCGGGATCACCATGAAGGCGGCCATCATCACCGGCACCGCCACGGTGGAGATCCAGAACGCCCTGGTGCGCACCCTGATCGTGTACTCGCGGCGGATGATCGTCGCGACCTTACGCCACCGCAACATGGTCGGCCTCCACGGTGCGCACGAAGATGTCCTCGAGCGAGTCGACCAGCGGCTCGACGGCGTCGACGGCGACGCGCCCGGCGAGCTCGCGGATGAGCGCCGGGGTCTTCACGCCGTCCGCCACATCCACCGCCCAGGAGCCGTTGGCCGGGCGCACCCCGGCCACCCCCGGAACGCCGGCGAGCTCCGCCGCGCCGGCGGCGGTCGCGACCCGCAGGCAGCGGCGCGAGTGGCGGGCGCGGATCTCGTCGAGCCCGCCGGCGAGCACGGCGCGCCCGCGATTGATCAGGCAGATGGCGTCGCACAGCTCCTCGGCCTGGGTGAGCACGTGGGTCGAGAAGATCACGGTGACGCCGCGCGCGCGCATGTCCGCGATCTCGTCCTTGAACTGCCGCGTGGCGATCGGGTCGAGGCCGGTGAACGGCTCGTCGAGGATCACCAGCTCCGGTGAGTGGATCACGGCGCCGGCGAACTGCACCTTCTGTTGCATGCCCTTGGAGAGCTCCTCGACCTTGGCGCCGCCCTTGGACGCGAGGTCCAGCTTCTCGAGCCAGCGGGCGCTGCGCCGGCGCGCCTCCGGCCGCGACAGCCCGCGCACCTCGCCGAGGAACGCGAGCTGGTCGAGCACCTTCATCTTGCGGTAGAGCCCGCGCTCCTCGGGCAGGTAGCCGATGCGCTCGCGCACGTCGTCGTCGATCTCGACGCCGCCGAGACGCAGCGACCCCGCGTCGGGCAGGGTGATGCGCATCACCATGCGGATCGTCGTCGTCTTGCCGGCGCCGTTCGGCCCCAGCAGCCCGAACACGCTGCCGCGCCGCACAGAAAGCGACAGGCGGTCGACGGCGACGACCCGGTCGAAGCGCTTGCTGACGTCGGTAAGCTCCAGGTGCGCGTCCATGCCGGCTCCCATCGGGGCGAGTCTACGGCGGGTCTGTGCCGAAGTTGCAAAAATCCCGCCGCACGCTATAATCGCCGGGCTACGGTGCGCGCCGATAGCTCAATTTGGATAGAGCATTTGACTACGGATCAAAAGGTTGGGGGTTCGAGTCCCTCTCGGCGCGCCACTTCCGACGCCTTCCCGTAGTCTCCCGCATCCACGAACGATCTTCAGCACACCTGCCACCCCGGCGCGGCGAGGACTGGGCGCGTCAGGGGAAACGTCGATGCCGACGTCGCGGCTCACCTCGGTCTGATTGAGGAGGCCGCCGAGGCCTGCATGCGGAGGTCGAAGTCGTCGAGAGCGAGGTACGGCCGGTCCGCGAGCAACGGCAGTCGCCGCACAAGGGTGGCCTTGCCGGCCTGGCGGGCGCCCATGGGCACGAGCACCGGGGCAACGCCGCACGCGCGCTCGACGGCCCCAACGGCGGCTTGCGGCAGGAATTGGAGTGAGCTTCTTGATTCCATGACTTTATGACAGTCTACTTCTAAGGACACCAAGCCCTCGGCCGGGGTGCGCTCCAGCTCCGGAGGCGTGACGCAACCAGGGCGTCAGCCCGTCCGACCGTCATGGTAGAGTCACGGCGCCCCGGCTCTCGTGGCCGCGGCAGGGAGACCCGCGATGCTCCTGCTCAACCCTTCCTCCGAGCTGCCCCGCTTCGCCGACCCGCGCTTCGACGAGATCATGCGCAAGACCGTCGAGTTCTTCGAGTCGATGGGCAAGAGGAAGCTGCGCAAGGACGACGTGGAGCGCACGTGGTACGCGGAGTTCCTCGAGTTCCAGAAGCGCGAGGGGATCTTCGCGGCGCTGCTCACGCCGCCCGAGCACGGCGCCGGCGGCACGAGCTGGGACACCTGGAAGATCGCGGCCTACAGCGAGCTGCTGGCGTTCTACGGGCTGTGCTACTGGTACACGTGGCAGGTGTCGATCCTCGGGCTGGGGCCGATCTGGATGAGCCGCAACGAGGCGGTCCAGAAGCAGACCGCGCGGCTGCTGCGCGAGGGCGGGATCTTCGCCTACGGGCTGTCGGAGAAGGAGCACGGCGCCGACATCTACTCCACCGAGATGGCGCTCACGCCGCAGCCCGACGGGACGTACCGCGCCAACGGCGAGAAGTACTACATCGGCAACGGCAACAAGGCGGCGCTGGTGTCGACGTTCGGCAAGCTGGCGGACACCGGCGAGTACGTGTTCTTCGTCGTCGGCACGCAGCACGAGAAGTACGAGTTCCTGAAGAACACCGTCAACAGCCAGTCGTCGGTGGCCAACTACGTGCTGCGCGACTACCCGATCACCGAGGGCGACATCCTCGCGCGCGGCCAGGACGCGTGGGACGCGGCGCTGAACACCGTCAACGTCGGGAAGTACAACCTCGGGTGGGCGTCGATCGGGATCTCGACGCACGCCTTCTACGAGGCGATCCGGCATGCCTCGCGGCGCCGCCTGTACGGCCACGCGGTGACCGACTTCCCGCACGTGCGCTCGCTCTTCGTCGACGCCTGGACGCGCCTGGCGGCGATGCGCCTGTTCGCGCGGCGCGCCGCGGACTACATGCGCTCGGCGTCGCCGCAGGACCGGCGCTATCTGCTGTACAACCCGATGGTGAAGATGAAGGTCACGACGCAGGGCGAGGAGGTGATCAACCTGCTGTGGGACGTGATCGCCGCCAAGGGTTTCGAGAAGGACATGTACTTCGACATGGCGACGCGCGACATCCGCGCGCTGCCGAAGCTCGAGGGCACCGTGCACGTGAACATGGCGCTGATCGTCAAGTTCATGGCCAACTACTTCGCGAACCCTGCGGTGTTCCCGCCGGTGGCGCGCCGCGACGAAGCCGGGCACGACGGCTTCCTCTTCCGCCAGGGGCCGACCAAGGGACTCGGCCGCATCCAGTTCCACGACTACCACCTCGCCTACGACGGCGTCGCGCTGCCCAACGTGCGGATCTTCCGCGAGCAGATCGAGGTGCTGCGCCGCTTCGGCCTCACCGCCGCGCCGGACGCCGCGCAGCAGAAGGACGTCGACTTCCTGCTGTCGCTCGGCGAGCTGTTCACGCTGGTGGCGTACGGGCAGCTCCTGCTCGAGGCGGCGCCGCTGGACGGCGTCGACGACGACGTGATCGACCAGATCTTCGATTTCATGGTGCGCGACTTCGCGAAGTACGCGCTGCAGCTCTACTCGAAGCCGAGCGCGACCGCCGCGCAGCAGGCGCTGTGCCTCGAAATGATCCGCCGCCCGGTGGTCGACGCGGCACGCTTCGACCGGGTCTGGACGACGCGCGTGTTCTCCGAGCGCGACGCCTACGAGATGCGTCCGTAGCGAGCGCCAGAACGTTCTCTGTCAGCCGCTTGCACGATCGCTTGACGTGTGTCATCGCGGCATGCAGACTGGCGGACGAAGGTTCATCCCGTCCGCCGCCGCCCGGCGGATGCCGTGCTCCGGCGGGCGGGCCGACGAAGGAGAGCGCCATGGTCACCTCGCGGCTGCAATCCCCGCATCTCTCCACCGTCCCCCCCGTTGCCGTGCGTCCGCGCCGCCTGCTCCTGGCGGCGATCGTCGCGCTGCTCGCACCGGCCGGCCCGGCGCTCGCCGCCACGGCCGTCCCCGGCCAGACGATCGCCGGCGCTGTGTCGTGGACGGCGGCCGGCAGCCCGTACGTCGTGCAGGGGTGGCTGACGATCGCGAGCGGCGGCTCGCTGGCGGTCGGCGCCGGGGTGCAGGTGCGCTTCGCCGGCGGGCACGGGATCACCGTGCAGGAGGGCGGGTGGCTGACCGCCGGCGGGACGGCGGGGCAACCGGTTGTGCTCACCTCGGACGCGGCGACGCCGCAGGCCGGCGACTGGTACCACATCGTGGCCGAGGCCGGATCGCACCTGCGGCTGACCCACTGCGACCTCGCCTATGGCGGCCGTTACTCGAACCCGGCGCTGATCCTGCGCGGCTCCGACGCCGAGGTGCGCAACTGCTCCGTGCATGACTTCCCGGGCACCGGGATCAACATCGAGAACGCGGGGAACACGGCGCTGCTGGCGGATACCGCGGTCACGACCCTCACCGGGTGGGCGATCTATCAGAGCACGATGAACATGGCGCCCCGCTACAGCAACGTGGTGCTTGCCGGCGGCGGCGTCAACGGCGTGGTGATCGACGGCGACACCGTCGCCGGGTCGGTCACGCTCGACGGCAGCGCGGCGCGTCTGTCCGGGGCGCCGATCCTGATGCGCTACGGGACGATCGTCCCGGCCGGCGCGACGTTGAGGATCGCTCCCGGCACCGACCTGCGGACGGCGCCCGGCGGGTCGTTCGAGGTGCGCGACGGCGGTGCGCTGATCGCCGAGGGAACCGCCCAGGCGCCGATCCTGATCCGCGCCAACACAGCGTCGCCGGCCGCCGGCGACTGGTACTACATCGTCGCGCAGGCCGGCTCGCGGGTGCGCCTGGCCCACTGCGACATCGGCTACGGCGGCCGCTACTCGAACCCCGCCCTGATCGTGCGCTCCTCCGACGTCGAGCTGCGCAACTGCACGCTGCACGACTTCCCCGGCACCGGGATCAACCTGGAGGGGAACGGCATCGCGCCGCTCGTCGCCGACACCGCGATCACGACCCTGACCGGATGGGCGATCTACCAAAGCACGGTGAACATGGCGCCGCGCTACGAGCGCGTCGCACTCTCCGGCGGCGGCGTCAACGCGCCGGTGATCGACGGCGACACGGTCTCTGGCGCCGTGACCCTCGACGGCACCGCCGCGCGCTTCGTCGGCGGCGCGCCGATCATCATGCGATACGGGACGATCGTCGCCTCCGGCGCCACCCTGACGCTGGCGGCCGGCACCGAGCTCCGGACGGCGTTCGGAGGCGCCATCGACGTCAGGGACGGCGGCGCGCTGGTGGCCGAGGGGACGGCCGTCGCCCCGATTCGCTTCCGGGCCAACACCGCCACGCCGACGGCCGGCGACTGGTACCACATCGTCGCACAGGCCGGATCGCGGCTGCGCCTGAAGTACTGCGACATCGGCTACGGCGGCCGCTACGCCAACCCCGCCCTGATCCTGCGCGGCTCCGACGCCGAGGTGCGCAACTGCACGCTGCACGACTTCGCCGGCACCGGGATCAACCTCGAGGGCAACGGCATCACGCCGACGATCGCCGGGACGACCATCACGACGACGACCGGGTGGGCCCTGTACCAGAACACGATGAACATGGCGCCGCAGTACTCGTCCGTCACGCTCTCCGGCGGCGGCGTCAACGCGCTCGTCGTCGACGGCAGCACGGTCTCGGGCTCGGTCACGCTGGCCGGCAACGCCGCGAAGTTCACGGGCAGGAAGCCGATCATCCTGGTCAACCCCACGATCGTGCCCGACGGCGCCACGCTGACGATCGCGGCCGGAACCGAGCTGCGAACGCCACTTGGCGGCTCGTTCGATGTCCAGTCCGGCGGCACGCTGATCGCCGAGGGCACGGCGGCCGCGCCGGTGACGTTCCGCGCCAACACCGCGACGCCGGCGGCGGGAGACTGGTACTACATCGTCGCGCAGGCCGGCTCGCACCTCCGCCTGAAGCACTGCGACATCGGGTACGGCGGCAAGTACAACAACCCCGTCGTGCTCCTGCGGGGCGCCGATACGACGATCGACAGCAGTGTCATCCACCACGGGCCGGCGGTCGGCGTGCAGATCGAGAACGCCGGCGTGACCCCGACGATCTCCGGCTCGCGGATCGAGAACAACGGCGGCTGGGCGGTGTACCAGACCGCGATGAGCATGGCGCCGCGCTTCGCCGACGTCACGCTCTCCGGCAACGGCCACGACGCGCTGCTCGTCGACGGCGACCGCGTCGCGGGCGCGGTCGTCCTCGATGCGGCGGGGCTCGGCGGCGCGCCGATCCACCTGGTGCGCTCGGCGACGGTGCTCGACGGGGCGTCGCTGACGCTGGCCGCGGGCACCAACCTCCGGATCCCGAACGGGTGGGCGCTGACGGTCGCCTCCGGCGGCACCCTGGTGGCCGACGGGACGCCCGCGTCCCGCGTCTCGATCCTCCCGGACGTCGACGCCCCGGCGGCCGGGTACTGGTACTACATCGACGCGCAGGCCGGCTCGCACCTGCGCCTCACCGACACCGACGTCCGCTACGGCGGCCGTTACGCCAACGCCACCGTGCGCATCCAGACCTCGGACGCGAAGGTGGAGCGCTGCACGGTGCGCGACAGCGCCGGCGACGGGATCTGGGTCGCCGGCGATGCGCGGCCGCGGTTGACCAACGACCAGATCGCCGCGAACCCCTTCGGCGTGCGCAACGTCAGCCCGGCGACGTTTGTCGACGCGCGCTTCAACTGGTGGGGCGACGCGTCCGGGCCGTACCATCCCGCCCTCAACCCGCAAGGAAAGGGCAACGCCGTCTCCGACCGCGTGCTGTTCGTCCCCTGGCTCGAGGACGAGGCGGGCACGGTGTCGACGCGACTGATTACGCAGATCGCCGGCCCGTCGCGGGTCAGCCCGGGCGAGACCGTCGACTACGCGGTCACGTACTACGCCGGCGCGGCGGTCGGCAACGCCGTGCTCGTCGTCACCCTGCCGATCGCCGGGGAGTACGAGACCGCGACCGGAGGCGGTGTCTACTGGCCGGAGCGGCACCAGGTGTTCTGGCGGCTCGGCGACCTGGAGGTCGGCGCCGAGGGAACGATGGCGATCCGCGTCTCCTTCTCCTGGGGGTTGCCCAACGGCAAGGACAAGACGCTCGCGGTGCTCGTCGGCGACGGCGCCGGCGCCGGCGCGTTCGACGCCGCCTCGTACCACGCCTATCGACAGCCGTCGGTCGCCTCCAGCGTCGGGCTGTCCGGCGCCGGCCTCGCCGCCGAGCTCGCCGCCCACCCCGAGCTCGGAGAGCTCTACACGGCGGCGACCGCGCAGGGGTTCAAGCTGGCGGAGGCGCTGCAGATGGTGCTCAACGCGGACATCCCGCTGACGCAGGTGCGGCTGTTCCGCCCGGAAACCGGCTCGTACATGGCGTTGCGGCGCAGCGGCGACGACACCTGGGCGTTGACCGTCGACCGCGGCGCGCTCTCGGTCAGCGACGTCGACGGCGGCATGCGCCTCGACCTCGAGACGTACCAGTCGAGCGCGTGGGGAACCTGGGCGGCCGGCGCGGGAACCGCCGCGGTGCCGCTCGCCGGGCTCGGCGCCCCGGCGCCGATCACCGAGGACGAGTGCCGGCGCAACTGCTACATGAAGACCGCGGCGCTCATGGTGCCCAGCCTCGTGAGCAAGAAGATCGCCTTCGTGATGGCGATCCCGGAGTGCTGGCAGTGCGGGCGCGGCAGCGCCACCGCCTGCGGCAAGTGCGTGACCGCGATCGTGCAGATGGCGTCCGAGAGGTTCGAGAAGGCGCTGCCCTTCGTCGGCGAGCTGATCTCAATGTACGAGTGCAACCGCGATTGCAGGGACCCGGCGAAGCGCGCCCAGCACGTGTGCAGGGAGCCGTTGAGCCTGTGCGCCGGCATGTCGGTGTCGCTGTGGGGGCGGGAGCGGCCGGTGTACCTGCGCTGGGAGTGCAACCAGAACATGGGGATGTGGGCGCTCTACCCGATCCCGCACTACTGCAACCAGACCGAGGAGTGCGTCCCCGGCTACGTGAGCTCCGACGGCACGCCGTGCTACAACTGCTGGCTCGACGGGCCGCCGCCGCGCCGCCCGGCCCCTGCCGCCGGCGCGCTGTGCGCGCGCCTCGCCGCGACGGGCGCCGGCTGCTGCTCGTTCGACGGTCCGGAGGTGCGGCGGGCGCGCGATCCCAACGAGAAGTTCGGTCCGGCGGGCGACGTGCTCCCCGGCCAGCTCATGACCTACCGCATCACCTACGAGAACGAGGGCGCCGGCCGCGCGTTCGGCGTCTTCATCGTCGACGAGCTCGGGCCCCACCTCGACGAGGCCACCGTCGCGGTCGCGGGGAACGGCGCGTACTACCCCGAGACGCGGACGATCATCTGGGAGGTCGGGGAGCTCGCGCCGAAGGGGGAGGAAGGCTCGAAGGGCGAGGTGTCCTTCACGGCGCGGCTGAAGAGCGGGCTGCCCGGCGGCACCGTCGTCGCCAACCAGGCGACGGTGTATTTCCCGTCGGTGCCCGAGGAGACGCCGACGAACACGGTGGTGAACGTGGTGGCGCCGGTGGTTGCGATCCCGGCGAGCGCCGCGACGCAGGCCGGGACGCCGGTGAGCATCACGCTCGCCGGCAACGACGTCTCCGGCACGCCGCTCACCTTCGCGATCGTCGAGCCCCCGCTGTACGGCGCGCTCACGGGCGTGCCGCCGGTGGTCACCTACACTCCGACAGCCGGCTTCGCCGGCCAGGAGCGCTTCACCTTCACGGCGTCCAACGGCGCCAGCACCAGCCGCCCCGCCGCCGTGACCGTCGAGATCTCGCCGTCGGCGAGCGACCGCACGCCGCCCGAGGTGGTGTGGTGCGCCCCGGCCGCGGGCGCGACGCTCACCGAGGTGCAGGCGCTGCCGGTCGCGATCGACGAGACCGGTCCGCTGTACGCGCCGGCGCTGCGGGTGCGCCTCTCGGAGACGCTCGACGCCGCGACGGTGAGCGAGAGCAGCGTCCTCGTCGCGGACGGCGCCGGCCGCCCGATCGCCCGCTCCGTGCGCTTCGACGCCGCCGCCAACGAGATCGTGGTCTCGCTGCGCGAGGCGTGGCGGCCGATGGGCTACACGGTGACGCTCACGACAGCCGTTGCAGACGCCGCCGGCAACCCGCTCGCGGCGCCGTACACGTGGTCGTTCACCGCCAGGCCGCCGGGGCGGCTGCGCGAGCGGGTGTGGTCGGCGCCGTGAGCCGGCCGGGCGCGCGGCTGCGGCGCACCCCGCCCCCGGGGTCGCGGCGCTCGCACGGGGCGCGTCTCGGCGCACATGGCATTGACTCGCGCCGTGTCGCAGGTGACACTGTGGTGTGACGCGGCCGGGGGGGGCGGTCGGCGGAGTCGAGGCATGTCGCAGGACCCGGCACGGGAGAGGTGAGCGCCATGACTCGATCAACCCACTGCCGTCCGCATCCCGCGACGTTTCACTCTCCAGCGCAGACGCTGCTTGAGCGCGCGGCGCGCCGCCGTGAGCGCCGCCGCGCCGGCGTGAGGGTCCTCCTCGCTTTCGTCGCCGCGGCGGCCGTGGCGCCGGCGTCTGCCGTCGCCGCGACCGCCGTGCCCGGGGGCACGATCGCGTCGTCCACCACATGGGCGCCGGCGGGGAGCCCGTACGTGGTGCAGGGGGCAGTGTCGGTCGCGAGCGGCGCGACCCTCACGATCGCGGCCGGTGTCGAGGTGCGCTTCGCGAAAGGCACGCAGCTCATCGTCGGCAACGGCGGCGGGCTGCTGGCGGTGGGCAGCGCGGGGCAGCCGGTCCTCCTCACCTCGGACGCGGCCACGCCCGCCGCCGGCGACTGGTACGCGGTGCGCGCGCTCGTCGGGTCGACGGTACGGCTGGAGCACGTCGACATCGGCTACGCCGGGGCGTCGGCGTACCCGTCGCTGTCGATCCAGACCTCCGCTGCGGACATCCGCAACTGCCGCATCCACCACGGCGCCGGCGCCGGGGTGCAGCTCGACGGCGCCGGCCTGGCGCCGGTGCTCGAGCACGTCGACATCGACCACCATGCGGGGCCCGCGCTGTACCAGAGCACGATCACCATGGCGCCGGCGCTCAGCGGCCTGGCCTTCGCCGCATGCGCCCCCGATGCGCTGGTGATCGGCAACGGGATCGCCACCGCCGACGTGACGCTCGACGGGAGCGCCGCCGTCCTCAACGGCGCGCCGGTGCTGCTCGCCAGCCATCTCGAGGTGCGCTCGGGCGCCACGGTGACGATCGCGCCCGGCACCACGCTGAAGGGACCGGCGGGCATCTTCCAGGTTCAGGTGAACGGCGGCGGTTCGCTGCGCGCCGTGGGGACCGTCGCCGCGCCGATCGTGCTCACGTCGGACGCGGCGTCGCCCGCTCCCGGAGATTGGTACGCAGTGCGCGCGCTCGCCGGGTCGACGGTACGGCTGGAGCACGTCGAGATCGGCTACGCCGGTGCGTCGGCGTACCCGTCGCTGTCGCTCCAGACCTCCGCCGCCGAAGTGCGCAACTGCCGCATCCACCACGGCGCCGGCGCCGGCGTCCAGCTCGACGGCGCCGGCCTCGCGCCGACGCTCGCCGCGCTGCGCGTCGAGAGCCACGCCGGCCCCGCGCTGTATCAGAGCACGATCAACATGACCCCCGCGCTCAGCGGGTTGTCGTTCGCCGGCAACACCCCCGACGCGCGGGTGATCGCGAGCCCGTTGGTCACGACGAACGTCGCACTCGACGGGAGCGCCGCGGTCCTCGGCGGCGCGCCGGTCGTGCTCACCGGCCACGTGGAGGTGCGCTCCGGCGGCACCCTGGCGATCGCGCCCGGCACCACGGTCATGGGGCCGGCCGGCAGCCACCAGATCATCGTCTCCGACGGCGGCACCCTGCGCGCGGCGGGGACCGCCGATGCGCCGATCCTGCTGACATCGGACGCGGCATCGCCTGCGCCGGGCGACTGGTACGCGGTGCGCGCGCTCGCCGGCGGCACGGCGACGCTGGAGCACTGCGTCATCACCTACGCCGGCCGCGGCGGCTACGCCGCGATCCGCGCCGAGGACGCCACGGCCACCCTCGCCGTCACCTCGACCGAGGTGCGCGACTCCGCCGCCGAGGCGCTCTGGGTGGCGCGCGAGGCGAAGCCGTTCCTCAAGGGTAACCGATTTCACGGCAACGCGTTCGGAGTCCGCAACGTGAACGCCGCGCTGTACGCCGACGCGCGCATGACGTGGTGGGGCGACCCGACGGGGCCGTTCCATCCCACCCTGAACCCCGGCGGCAAGGGCAATGCGGTCTCGGACAGAGTCCTCTTCATCCCGTGGGCGACCGACCCGGAGGGGACCCCGTCCGCAGGGCTGGCGGTGCAGCTCGTCGGCCCCGGCTCCGCGAGCCCCGGGCAGACGGTCGAGTACACCGCCGAGTACTTCGCGGCGCGCGACGCCGCCGACGCCGTCCTCGTCATCACGCTGCCGTTCGGCAGCCTCTGGGTGCCCGCGGGTGACGAGCGCTACGACGCCACGCGCCATGAGGTCTTCTGGAGCATAGGCGACATCCCCGCCGACACCGCCGGCAGGCGGACCGCACGCGTGCTCTTCGGGTGGGGGCTGCCACAGGGCTACCAGGATGAGGCGGCCGCGATGGTCGGTGGCGGCGACGGCATCGGCGTCGACCTCGAGCTCGACCTCGCCCGCTACCGTGACTTCCCGCCGCGGCGACCCGGCAGCGGGAAGGTCATGTCCGACGGCGAGGTCGAGAGCGAGATCGCCGGCAGTGCGGCCGTCGCCGCTCATGCTGCCGCGGTGCGCGCCCTTGGCTACGTGCCGATGGGCGGCCGCAACATCCTTCGCGACGACGGCGGCGGCTTCACCGAGCTCGGCTTTCTCGACCCGCGCGGACACGGCGCCGTCTTCATCCGTCGCGACCACGCCGGCGGCCAGGTGCTGCGCAACACGTTCACGCCCGCGGAGGTCCGTGTCGAGGACTCCGGCGGCGGCATCGCGTTCACGTTTCCCGACGGCGGGCCTCGCCCCTTCGGGTCGTGGTCGGCGCTGGCGGGAGGGCAGGAATCGGCGGTGCCGGCGGTGGGCGGAGGGCTGGCGGCACTGGCGCGTGGCGCGCCGGTGCCGACGCTCGCGCTGTGTCTTCGCAACTGCCTCGGGGAGAACTCGGCGGGGTACTTCCTCGCCAAGCTGAGCGCGCTCTACGACGGGTTCCAGCAGGCCAGAGCGTGCACGGAGGCCGTCCTGGCGCAAGGCGCGGCGGAGGGCGAGGAGGCGCGGAAGGGCTGCTTCTACGCGCTGCTCGGCATCGCCGGCAGGGTAACCGGTCTCGACGTGCCAGACGACGAGATGGAGGTGCTCGACAGCTGCATCAGCGACTGTCGGGCGAACCCGGCGTCGCATGTCTGCACCCAGCGGCGTGTCGTGGCGGAGCCCACCCCGGAGCAGAAGCACTGGCTCTGGAGGTTCTTTCCGAACCTCCCGGGGCGCACCTACATCGTGCTGGAGTGCAGGGACGGCATTCTGCTCAACGGCGTGCGCGGCGACTGCCCGCTCGGCTACCGCGTCAACCCCGCGGTGTGGAACCTCACGCTCCAGCCACCGGGACCGTGCGAACCGAACCCGGCAGCCGAGCGAGCGGTGGACCTCGATACGGAGATGAGGATCAGGCAACGCTGCTGGTCGCCCCTCGCCAACCTGCGCGGCTCGGCGGCCGGCCAACCCCCCGGCGACTGCGCCGAGGCGGGTTTCGACGCCGTCCCGACGACCGTCGCGGCGCCGCGCGACCCCAACGCCAAGGAGGGACCGCCGCCGCAGGTGCTGCCCGACGAGCGGCTCGCCTACACCGTCTTCTACGAGAACGTCGGCGCCGGCGTGGCGGAGGGCGTGTACGTGGTCGACGAACTCGACCCGGCGATCGACGACACGACGCTGGAGATCGGCGGCTCCGGCGTGTACTACGCCGCCTCCCGCTCGGTGGTGTGGAGCGTCGGCCAGCTCGCGCCGCACGGCGAGCCCGGCTCTTCCGGGTCGGTGACGCTGGCGGCCCGCCTCCTGCCCGGCGCCGTCGCAGGCACGCGGGTGCGCAACCGCGCCGTCGTTTTCTTCCCGTCGGTCCCCGAGGAGACGCCCACCAACTGGGTCGAGAGCGTCGTCACGCCGCTCGCCGCGGACGCGGCCCGCGTGACCACCGAGGCGGGGCAGCCGGTCGCTGTGCAGCTCGCGGCGCGGCCGGAGACCGCGGCGGGGCTGGGGTTCACGGTGACCCGCGCGCCCGCATTCGGCACGCTCTCCGGCACCCCGCCGGCGCTCACCTACACGCCTGCTGCCGGCTTCGTCGGCAGCGACCGCTTCGCCTTCGTCGCCGCTTCCGGCGTCACCATCAGCCCGGAGGCCGAGGTGGCGATCGAGGTGGTGCCGCCGGCGGTCGACGCCGTGCGGCCCGCGGTCACCTGGGTGTGGCCGGAGGCCGGCTCGACGGTGCAGGAGCTCCGCATGCAGCCGACCGGCGTCTCGGCGGCCGGGCCGGCGTACGAGCCGGCGCTGCTCGTCGAGCTCTCCGAGCCGCTCGACCCCGCGAGCGTGACCGATGCGGCGGTGACGGTGCGCGACGCCGCGGGGCGCACGGTGCCGGCGGCCGTCGCCTGGGACGCCGGCACGCGGCGGCTGCGCGTCGCCCTCGCCGAGCGCTGGCGCGCAACCACCTACACGGTCACCCTCGGGACCAGCCTCGCCGATCTCGCCGGGAACCGCCTCGCGGCGCCGTACACGTGGTCGTTCACCGCCAGGCCGCCGGGGCGGCTGCGCGAGCGGGTGTGGTCGGCGCCGTGAGCCGGCGCCGGCCGGCGCGCACGCTCGGGCGGCGGCTACAATCCCGACGGACCGCGAGCGGTCCCCGCGGAGGTGGCCCGTGAAACGCGCCCTCGGTCTCGTGCTCGTGACCCTTGCGACGGTGTGCGGCGCGGCGGAGGCGCCGGCGAAACGGGACTACCCGATCGCGCCGGTGCCGTTCACCGACGTCCGCATCGACGACGCCTTCTGGGGGCCGCGCCAGGAGACCAACCGCACGGCGACGATCCCGTACGCCATCCGCATGTGCGAGGAGACCGGACGCGTCGACAACTTCGCGGTCGCCGGCAGGCTCAAGGAGGGGAAGTTCGTCGGCTACCGCTACAACGACTCCGACGTCTTCAAGGTGCTGGAGGCGGCGGCGTACTCGCTCCACGTGCACCCCGATCCCGCCCTGGCCGCCACGGTGGACCGGATCGTCGCCTACATCGCGGCGGCGCAGGAGCCGGACGGCTACCTCTACACGCCGCGCACCATCGACCCGAAAAGCATGCCGCCGCGCACCGGGCCGGAACGCTGGTCGTTCCTCGAGCAGAGCCACGAGCTGTACAACGTCGGCCACATGTACGAGGCCGCGGTGGCGCACTTCCAGGCCACCGGCAAGCGCGCCCTCCTCGACGTCGCGCTGAAGAACGCCGACCTCGTCTGCCGCACCTTCGGTCCGTCGCCGGGGCAGCACAAGGGGGTGCCCGGCCACGAGGAGATCGAGATCGGCCTCGTGAAGCTGTACCGGGTGACCGGCGACGAAAGGTACCTGCGCCAGGCGGCGTGGTTCCTCGACCAGCGCGGGCGCGCGCGCGGACGCACGCTGTACACCTACGAGGGCGACGTCACCTACGCGCAGGACCACATGCCGGTCGCGGACCAGCGCGAGGCGGTCGGCCACGCGGTCCGCGCGCTCTACCTGTACTCCGCGATGGCCGACGTCGCGGCGCTCACCGGCAACGCCGACTACTGGAAGGCGCTCGACCACCTGTGGGGCTCGATCGTCGGCGGCAAGCTCTACGTCACCGGCGGCCTCGGCGCCTCGGGCGACAACGAGGCGTTCGGCCCGCCGTACGACCTCCCCAACATCACCGCCTACTCGGAGACCTGCGCCGGCGTCGCCAACGTCCTCTTCAACCAGCGCATGTTCCTCGCGCACGGCAGCGCGAGGTACGTCGACGTGCTCGAGCGCACGCTGTACAACGCGGTGCTCGCCGGGGTGGGGCTGTCGGGCGACCGCTTCTTCTACGACAACCCGCTCGCCTCCTGCCGCCGCCACGAGCGCGCCGGGTGGTTCGGCTGCTCGTGCTGCCCGCCCAACGTGGCGCGGCTGCTCGCCTCGCTCGCCGGCTACGTTTACGCCGCCCGCGGCGACGAGCTGTTCGTCAACCTGTTCGTCGGCAGCACCGCCAGGGCGGCGGTTGCCGGCACCCAGGTCGTGATCAGCCAGAACACCGACTACCCCTGGAACGGCACGGTGTCGATCGCGCTCGACCCCGAGCGCGACGTCGAGGCGGCGCTGCGCGTGCGCGTTCCCGGCTGGGCGCTCGATCGCGCCGACAGCGGCGGCCTGTATCGCTTCGGCGAGCCCAGCCACGCCGTGCCGCGGCTGTCGGTCAACGGCGCCCCCGTGGAGCTGCCGCTCGACGGGGACGGCTACGCGACGATCCGCCGCACCTGGCGCAAGGGCGACCGCGTCGAGCTCGAGCTGCCGATGGAGGTGCGCACCGTCGTCGCCAGTCCGGAGGTGAGGAGCGTCGCCGGCCGCTTCGCCCTCCAGCGCGGACCGCTGGTGTACGCCGCCGAGGGGCCGGACAACGGCGGCCGCGCCGTCAACCTCGTGCTCGACCCGCACGCGGCGTACCAGGCCGCCTTCCGGAAGGACCTCCTCGGCGGCGTCGCCACGATCACCGGCCCGGCGAAGGCCGTGATCCGCGACGACGTGCTCGGGCTGCGCACCGTCGCCGCCGGTGTCGTCGCCATCCCGTACTGGGCCTGGGCCCACCGCGGGCCGTCGGAGATGACCGTGTGGTTCCCCACCGACACGTCGCAGGTGCCGCCGCCCGAGGTCACCGCCGAGCCGTTCGGGCAGATGCCCGACGGCCGGCCCGTACGCCTCTTCACGCTCGTCAACCGCAACAACGTGAAGGTGCAGATCACCAGCTTCGGCGGCAAGGTTGTGTCGCTCGCGGTGCCCGACCGCGCGGGGACGTTCGCCGACGTGGTGCTCGGCTACGCGACGCTGCCGGAGTGGCTCGCCGGCAACCCGTACTTCGGGGCGCTGATCGGCCGCTACGCCAACCGCATCGCCGGCGGCGCCTTCACGCTCGACGGCAGGAACCACGCCCTCGCGCGCAACAACGGACCGAACGCGCTGCACGGCGGCCCCGGCGGCTTCCACAACGTGCTCTGGGACGCGGTCGAGGTCGCGACCGACGACGCGCGCGGCGTCGAGCTCACCTACGTCAGCAAGGACGGCGAGGAAGGCTACCCCGGCACCCTGAAGGCTGTCGTCACCTACACCTTGAACAACCGCAACGAGCTCGAGATCTCCTACAAGGCCACTACCGACAAGCCGACGGTGGTCAACCTCACCCACCACTCGTTCTTCAACCTGCGCGGCGCCGGCAACGGCGACATCCTCGGCCACCGGCTGCAGATCGCCGCCGAGCGATTCACGCCCGTCGATGCGACGCTGATCCCGACCGGCGAGCTACGCCCGGTCGCCGGCACGCCGTTCGACTTCCGCTCGGCCCACGCGATCGGCGAGCGCATCGGCGCCGCCGACACGCAGCTCTCCTACGGCAAGGGGTACGACCACAACTTCGTGCTCGACGGCACGCCGGGCGACCTGCGCCTCGCCGCGGTCGTCGTCGAGCCCGAGTCCGGCCGCCGCATGGATGTGCTCACCACCGAGCCCGGCCTCCAGTTCTACGCCGGCAACTTCCTCGACGGCTCCGACAGGGGGAAGCGCGGACTGGCCTACGGCTTCCGTTCGGCGTTCTGCCTGGAGGCGCAGCATTACCCAAACTCGCCCAACCAGCCGACGTTCCCGAGCACAGTGCTGCGCCCGGGGGAGCGCTACACGCAGCGCACCGTGTACCGCTTCTCGACGGAGTGACGCGCATGGCGGCCGAGCGGGCTTTCCTCACGTGGCGGTGGCTCGCGCTGCTCGTCGTGCCGCTTCTTGCGGCGTTGCCGACGGCGACCGCCGATGTCGGCGGCGAGGCGGCGGCGGCGATCCGCGAGGTGGTCGCGGCGGCGCGCCATCCCGAGATGCGCTGGCCCGACTTCCCGTTCTACCAGGACGAGATGCAGGGACTGTACGAGCCGGTCGCCTATGCACCGGTGTGGTTCGCCGACGGCCGGCCGCTGCCGGCCGCGCACGAGGCCGTGGACGCGCTGCTCGCCGCCGAGTACCGCGGGCTGGTTCCCGCGGACTACGACGCCGATCGCCTCGACGCGCTGCTGCGCGCGAGCGCCACCGGGCTGCCGCTGGCGGGGCGCGCGCTCGGCATGACCGACGCCGCGATCTCGCTGGCGTTCTTCCGCCAGCTCTCCGACCGCCGCATCGGCCGCGTCAACCCGAAGAACCTCCACGTCGACCTCGACATCGAGCACAAGAAGCTCGACCTCGCCGCCGAGGTGCGGTCGGCGCTCGCAGCCGGCCGCGTCGGCCGGCTGGCAGTCGAGGTCGAGCCGCAGCTCGAGCAGTACGGCCGCGTCAAGCAGGCGCTGGCGGTTCGTCGCGCGCTGGCGGCGGTCGAGGTCGAGCCGGTGCCGGAGGTGAAGAAGCTCTCACCCGGCGACACCTGGGCGGGGGTCGGAGCGTTGGCTGCCCGGCTGGCTTCGCTCGGCGACCTGGGTGGCGACGAGGCGGCTGCTCTGGCCTCCGGCGGCGTCTACGGCGAGCGCCTGGCCGCCGCGGTGAAGCGCTTCCAGTACCGGCACGGCCTGGCCGAGGACGGTGTTGTCGGCGCCCGCACGCTCGCCGCGCTCAACGTGCCGCCGGCGCGCCGCGTGCGACAGCTCGAGCTGGCGCTCGAGCGCCTGCGCTGGCTGCCCGAGGTGAACCCGCGGCCGCTGATCGTGGTAAACGTCCCGGCGTTCCGCCTCTGGGCCTGGGGGCCGGGCGCATCGGCAGGGCATCCGTCGCTGGCGATGGACGTGGTCGTCGGCCGCGCCCTCGACCGGCAGACGCCGCTGTTCACGAAGGAGATGACCTTCGTGGTGTTCTACCCGTACTGGAACGTCCCGTACGGGATCACCCGCAGGGACGTCGTGCCGAAGCTCCGGGAGGATCCGGCCTACCTCGCCTCGCAGGAGATGGAGCTCGTGGCGAGCTTCGGCCAGCGCGAGGCGGGGACGAGCGAGGTGACACCGGCGGCGATCGACGCACTGCTGCGGGGCACGCTGAAGGTCCGCCAGCGGCCGGGGCCGGCCAACGCGCTCGGCCCGGCGAAGTTCATCATGCCGAACGATGCCGACATCTACCTTCACGGCACCCCGGCGAAGGGGCTGTTCGCGAAGGCCCGCCGCGACTTCTCCTCCGGCTGCATCCGCGTCGCCGATCCCGCGGCGCTCGCGGAGTTGGTGCTGGCCGGCGCCGAAGGGTGGGACCGCGCTCGCATCGAGGCGGCGATGGCCGGGCCGCGCGAGCAGCGCGTCAACCTGCCGCGGCCCGTGACGGTCGACATCGTCTACCTGACGGCCTATGTCGAGAGCGACGGCTCCGTGCACTTCCTCGACGACGTCTACGGTCTCGACGCCAAGCTCGAGGAGGCGATCGCCGCCGGCGAGCCGTTCCCCCCGTGACCTACCAGCGGCGGACGCGGCCGGTGTCGAGGTGGACGAAGTCGAGGCGGTCGTAGAAGCCGACGCCGCCGGCGGCGACTGCGAGCGCGGCGTCGCGCACCTTGGCCGTCGGCACGTCGCCGAGCCGCACGTCGATCGCCTTGCCGACCATGTGCAGGCTGTGCCGCGCGACGCCGCCAGACTCCCGGCGCAGCTTCTCGTTGGTCGCCGGCGAGCGGAAGCCGGAGATGACGTGGTACGGCGCGCACGCGCCGAGCACGGCCGCGAGATCGTGCAGCAGGTCGAGCAGCGCCGGGTCGATCGGCTTCACCTCGCCGGTGCGGAAGTCGCGCAGGAATGCGTCGATCCGCGCCAGCTCGTCCGGCAGATAGCAGCCTCCAGCGCAGTAGGTGACGTCGATCGACTCGCCGGTGTGGGTGTGCTTGAACGACAGCGTCCGCGCCGGGAAGACGCTCGCCGCCGCCCGGCGGCCGCCGAGCGCCGCCGCCGCACCCGCCGCCCCGGCGAGGAGCAGCACCCGGCGCCTGGTGATCGCGAGACCGTCGTTCACGAGAAGTGAAATACCCCGCCGGCCCCCTGCCTGTCAACCTCGACCCCCGCCGGGGCAGTGGTGCGGGCGACCCGTTCCCAACAGCATGGCGACGGCGCCCGGCCGCTGCTACGCTGGCGGGCGAGGTCACGCGATGAGAGACGGGACACGACCTATGGCCGGTGCGGCCGCCACGTGGCGCGAGGCCGGCGCCGCGTCGGCGGGATGGCTCGTCGCGGCGGCGGCGCTGTACATCGTCACCGGTGCGCAGGGGCCGATGTGGGGCGACCCGTCCAAGCTCACGCTCTACGCGCTGGCGGGCTACCTGCCGAGCCTCAACCCGGGCGACCATGCGGGGTGGACGGCGATCGCGGCGGCGTGGCTGCGTGTTGCCGGGGGCGATCCGGTCGTGGCCGCGCATCGGCTCTCGGCGCTCGCCGGTGCGCTCGCGGTAGCGGCGCTGCCGGCGCTGCTGCTGCGTCTCGGCCGCGACCGCGCGGAGGCGCACACCGCCGCCGTGCTGCTGCTCGTCGCCCACCCGCTGTGGGCGGCGGCGGGGGTGGCGGAGACGTACGCGCCGGCCCTTTCGGCCGTGCTTCTCGGCGCGCTCGCCGCTGCGGCGGGCGGCGCCTGGCTGCTGCTCGCCGGTCTGCTCTGGGGGCTGGCCGGCGCGATCCACGTGGTCGCGCTCGCGCTCGTCGCGCCGCTCGCGTGGACGCTGGCACGACGGCGGCTGCACTGGCTCCTGCCCGGCGCCCTCGCCGCCCTCGCGCCGCTGTGGCTGGCGTTCTTCGTCCCGAGCATGGACCCGCTGACCGGCTTCGCGGCGTCGGGCGTCGGCACCTGGTCGTGGCACGTCGGCGCGTTCGTCGACCCGGCGCGCGCCGCCGGCAACGCCGCGCTGGTCGCCGCGCTCGCCGCCTACGCGCTCGGGCCGCTCGGGGCGTGGGCGCTGTGGCGCGGGCGCGGCGCGCGGCGGCCCGCCGCCGTGTGGTGGGTCGCACTGGGCGCGCTGGCGGCGCTGCTGCTGGTGTACGCGCGCTACCGCGTCCACCTTCTGCTGCTTTTCCCGCTCGCGGCGCTGCTGGTCGTTCGCGGCGCGCACCTCCCGGTGATGCTGCGCTGGGCGCACGTCCTCGTCCAGGCGGCGATCTACACGTTGGCGCCGATGGCGCTCGCGGCGGCGGGGCGCGCGTCGCTCGGCGTGCGCGAGCTGCCGCACCGGGACAACGCGCGCTCCTTCCTCGACCCCGTCAGGCGCGGCGACCGCGGCGTCGAGGCGTACCTGCAGGAGGCGGCCGCGTGCCTGCCCGCAGGCGCGATAGTGCTCGCCGACTTCAACGTCGGCGCGCCGCTGGTGCTGGCGCAGCGCGCCCTCGTGTGGCGGCCGGACGTGGCGGTGGAGCCGGTGGCGGTGGACGTCGCGCTCGGCGCCCGCGACCCCGCCGCCGCCCTCGCCGCCACGGCGCGCGCGGCGGCCTCGCGCGGGCCGGCGGCGTTCGCCGACACGTGGGAGCCGTACTACCGGCTGCGCGAGGTCGCAGCCTCGCTGTGCCTCGAGCGCTGCGGCCCGCTGGCGCTCGTGCGAGACTGCCCGCGATGAGCGAGCCGACCCCCGACTGGGTGTTCACCGACGCCGACCGCGACGCGATGGCGGAGGCGCTCGCCGAGGCGCGGGCCGCGGCAGCGACCGGCGACGTGCCGATCGGCGCCGTCGTCGTCGACCGCGACGGCGCGATTCTCGCCCGCGCCCGCAACCGCCGCGAGGGCGACGCCGACCCGACGGCGCACGCCGAGATCCTGGCGCTGCGCGCCGCGGCGCGCGCGCGCGGCGCCTGGCGCCTCGACGGCTGCACGCTGTACGTCACCCTCGAGCCGTGCGCGATGTGCGCCGCCGCCTGCGTCCTCGCGCGCCTCGACTGCGTCGTCTTCGCCGCCGCCGATCCCAAGGCGGGGTTCGCCGGCTCGCTGGCCAACCTCCTCGAGGATCCGCGCTTGAATCACCGCGTGGCGTGGCGCAGCGGCCTGCTCGCCGACGGCGCCGGGGCGCTGCTGCGCGCGTTCTTTGCAAACCGGCGCGACCGCATGTAGACTTCACGCCCCGGTGCGGAGAGGTGCCGGAGTGGTCGATCGGGGCGGTCTCGAAAACCGTTGACCCTTCACGGGGTCCGGGGGTTCGAATCCCTCCCTCTCCGCCATTGGGCTTGCTTGGCGCGCGATGCTCGACAACGAACGACTGCGGAGAGGTGTCCGAGTGGCCGAAGGAGCACGCTTGGAAAGCGTGTGTACGGGCAACCGTACCGCGGGTTCGAATCCCGCCCTCTCCGCCAACAAGCACAGACCATGGTTCGTGGATCGTGGTTCGTGGTTCGAATCCCCATTGCTTGCTGATGGTTGGTTGCCCGTGATTACCCGGGAGCGCGGCGCGTGCGGAGCGTGCGTCGCGGTGTGTGGTGGGAAGCGAGGAGCCCGGGTCCCGCGCGACGGTGCGCCCCGAACCTCGTCAGGCCCGGAAGGGAGCAGCGATAAGGGGACCGCAGCGGGCGCCGCGGTGTCCCCGGGCTCCTTGCTTCACCACCACCCCGCGGCTGAGGCTCCCGACGCTCGACGCTCGACGTTCGACCGGGTCTCCCCATGACCTACCAGGTGCTGGCGCGGCGCTGGCGCCCGCAACGGTTCGAGGACCTCGTCGGCCAGGACGTGGTGGTGCGCACCCTGCGCAACGCGCTCTCCAGCGGCCAGGTGGCGCACGCCTTCCTCTTCTCCGGGCTTCGCGGCGTCGGCAAGACGACCGCGGCGCGGCTGCTCGCCAAGGCCCTCAACTGCGCGAAGGGGCCGACGGCCGATCCGTGCGGCGAGTGCGCATCGTGCGTCGAGATCGCGGAAGGCCACGCCGCCGACGTGCAGGAGATCGACGCCGCCTCCAACCGCGGCATCGACGAGGTGCGGCGGCTGATCGACGTGGCGCGCGTGCTGCCGATGCGCGACCGCTACCGGGTGTTCATCCTCGACGAGGCACACCAGCTCACCAAGGAGGCGTTCGGGGCGCTGCTCAAGATCCTCGAGGAGCCGCCGCCGCACGTGGTGTTCATCCTCGCCTCGACCGAACGCGAGAAGTTCCCCGCCACCATCCTGTCGCGCTGCCAGCAGCTCGACTTCCGGCCGATCCCGCACGACCTGATCGTGGCGCGGCTGGCCTCGATCGCGGCAGCGGAGGGGTTCGTGCTCGATCCCGAGGCGGCGCCGCTGCTGGCCCGCGCCGCCGAGGGCTCGCTGCGCGACGCGCTGTCGCTGCTCGACCGCGTGCGCGCGTTCTCCGACGGCGCGGTGACGCAGGCGGCGGTGAGCGAGGTGCTGGGGCTGCCGTCGGTCGAGGCGCTGCTCGCGCTGTGGGCGGGTCTCGAGGCCGGCGACCCGGCGCGCGTGCTGGCGCTGCTACGCGACGAGGAGGCCGCCGGCCGCGACGCCGGCGCGCTGTACGAGCGCCTGGTCGAGCTGCTGCAGGCGCTGGTGGTGCTCGCCTGCGACCCGGCGGCGCCGGTGCCGTTCGCCGGCGCGCACCGCGAGGCGCTCGCCGCCGCCGCGCAGCGCGTCGGCGCCCCGGTGCTGCTGCGTCTGGCCGGGATGGCGATCGAGCAGCGCGCGCTGGTGGCCGCGGCGGACCGCCCGGCGACCGCGGTGGCGATCGCGATCGGCCGCCTGTGCCTGTGGCCGCGCCTGCGGCGGGTCGAGGCGCTGATCGCCGGCGAGCCGCCGGCCGCCGCGCCGGCCGCCGCCCCGGCAGCGGGCGGGCCGGGCGCGCCGGCGCCGCCCCGGCAGGCGCCTCCTCCGCCGCGCCAGGCGCCCCCGGCGCCGCGCGCTGCGGCCCCGCTCGCGGAGCCGCCGCCGCTGCCGCCCGACCCGCCGGAGTGGTCGGCGCCGGCCGAGCCGTCCGGCGGCACGCGCGAGCGCCTCGCCGACGCGCTCGCGGCGGCGGGCGAGCACTCGCTGGCGGCGCGCATCGGCATGGCCGAGGAGGTCGCGGCGACGGCCGACGGGGTGGTGGTGCGCTTCGGCGCGGTGCCGGCGGCGACGCTGCAGTCGGTGCGGGAGGCCGGCGAGCGGCTCGCGGCGGCCGCGCGCGCGGCCGGGCTGCCCTCCCGCGTGCGCGTCGAGGGCGCCGGCGTGCCCGGCGGCGGGCCGCAGGGGCTGCGTGCGCGCGTCGAGGCCGACGAGGCGGTGCAGCGCGTCCTGCGCACGTTCGGCGGGCGGATCGAGAGCGTCGAGGAGCAGACATGAACATCGCCAAGCTGATGCAGCAGGCGCAGGCGGCGCAGGCCCAGATGCAGAAGGCGCTCGCGGATCTCGAGGTCGAGGGGTCGGCCGGCGGCGGCCTGGTCAAGGTGCGGCTGTCGGGCTTGAAGGAGCTGCGCGGCATCGCCATCGACCCGCAGGCGGTCACCGGCGACGCCGCCGGCATGCTCGAAGACCTCGTGATGGCGGCGTGGGAGGAAGCCGCGCGCCTGCTCGAGCAGCGCACACAGGGGGTCCTGAAGAGCATGGGGATGCCCGCGGGCTTTGCCGGGATGCGCTAGTGGAGCTGCGGCCGCCGTCGGTGCGCGAGCTGCTCGAGGAGCTCGAGCAGCTCCCCGGGATCGGCCCGCGCAGCGCCACGCGGCTGGTGCACCACCTGATGCAGCATCCGGCGGGCGCGCGCCGGCTGGCGGCCGCACTGGCGCGCGCGTCGGAGGCGCTGCGCCGCTGCGCGGTGTGCTTCCTGCCGGCCGAGGAGGAGACCTGCCCGGTGTGCCGCGATCCCTCCCGCGACCGCGCCACGGTGTGCGTGGTCGAGGACGCGCTCAACGCCTGGGCGATCGAGGCGACCGCGGAGTTCCGCGGCGTCTACCACGTGCTGCTCGGCACCCTCGACCCCCTGCACGGGGTCGGCCCGGACGAACTGACGATCGCGGCGCTTGTCGAGCGCGCGCGCGGCGGCGAGATGCGCGAGGTGATCGTGGCGACCAACCCGACGGTCGAGGGCGAGGCGACCGCGCACTACCTGGTGCGCGCGCTGCAGCCGACCGGCGTCAGGACGACTCGCATCGCGTTCGGGCTGCCGGCCGGCGGCGAGATCTCATACGCCGACCATGTCACGCTCTCGCGCGCGCTTTCCGGCCGCCGGGGGATGGATTGACGCCCGCCCCGGGTCTATACTGCGCCGGTATGAGCGGAGGCGGGCACTGATGACCTTGCTGGGCGCCAACCTGGTGATGTACGAGGAGGAGTTCCAGCGCATCAGCTCGGTGCTCGCCCGCCTTTGGGTGGACGCAAACGCCAAGATCGTCTTTCTCGTGGACAAGAACGGCCAGCAGATCGCCTCCAAGGGCGACCTCGAGAAGGTCGACGCCACCTCGCTCGCGTCGCTCACCGCCGGCAACGTGGCCGCCACCGACGGCCTCGCGCGCCTGATCGGCGAGAAGGAGTTCTCGATCCTCTTCCACGAGGGGGAGCGGGACAACATCCACATCTCGATCGTCGGCCAGCGCCTGATCCTGGTGGTCATTTTCGACGAGCGCTCCTCGCTCGGCCTGGTGCGCCTGCGCGTGCGCAAGGCGGCGGCGGAGCTCGAGGACGTGCTCAACCAGATGGCATCGAAGGCCACAAAGGAGGGCCAGGTTCAGGCGTCGCCGTTCGCCGAGATCACCGACGACGACATCGACGCGCTGTTCTCCGAATGAGCTTCATCAACTACGCCTCGCGCGAGATCAACTGCAAGATCGTCTACTACGGCCCCGGTCTGGGCGGCAAGACGACCAACCTGCAGTTCATCTACGAGCGCACCTCGCCGGCCAACAAGGGGCAGCTCATCTCGCTGGCCACCGAGACCGACCGCACGCTGTTCTTCGACTTCCTGCCGCTCGACCTCGGCACCGTGCGCGGCTTCCGCACCCGCTTCCACCTCTACACCGTGCCCGGCCAGGTGTTCTACGACGCGTCGCGCAAGCTCATCCTCAAGGGCGTCGACGGCGTGATCATGGTGGCGGACTCGCAGGAGATCCGCTGCGACGCCAACCTCGAGTCGCTCGACAACCTCAAGATCAACCTGCGCGAGAACGGGTTCGACCTCGCGACCATCCCCTACGCGCTGCAGTTCAACAAGCGCGACCTGCCGGGCGCGATGCCGTTCGAGCAGATGCACAGGGACCTCAACGTCAAGGGCGAGCCGACGTTCGAGGCGGTCGCGCCGAAGGGGATCGGCGTCTTCGAGACGCTCAAGGCGGTCGCCAAGCAGGTGCTGCAGGAACTCTCGAAGAAGTAGGCGGCCGGCGCCGCGGCGCGACGCCCGCCTCTCGCGAGAACCAGCGAACGGCGCCTGGTGCGCGTGCCGGCCGGCGGCACGGGGCGGGGCGCGGCCGCCCGCCGCCGTGCCTGCGGCGCGGCGCCGCGATGGCTCAGGAGCCCCCGGTCCAGCTGGGGAACCCCTCTCCCGCGAGCAGCGAGGCGACGCCCTGCCGGCACTCGGGGTGAACGCGCTGGGCGGCGTTGACGCGGGCGGCGAGGGCCAGGTGGGCGTCGAGGCCGGGCAGCGTCGTGGCGAGCAGCAGCCGCTTCGTCTCGGCGATCGCCGCGGGCGACGCCTTGCGCGCGATCGCCTCGGCGCGCGCCACGGCGCCCGCGCGCGCGTCCGCCGCGATCTCGTCGACGAGGCCGACGGCGAGCCCGCCGGCGGCGTCGAGGGGCTCCGGGTCGAGGAAGAGGCGGGCGAGCCGCGCCGGCGCCACCCGCCGCGGCAGGAACACCGAGATCAGCGCCGGCACAAACCCCAGGCGCACTTCGGAGAACTGCAGCCGCGCGTCGGGAGCGGCGACCACCACGTCGCAGGCGGCGGCGAGGCCGAGACCGCCCCCGTAGGCGGCGCCGTGGACCGCGGCGACCGTCGGCAGCGGGCAGCGCAGCAGCGCGGTGTACGCGGCGGCGAGGCGGGTGGCGTCGGCGAGCCGCTCGGCGTCGCCCGCGTCGTTGAGCGCCTGCAGCTCCCTGAGGTTCGCCCCGGTGCAGAAGTGCCGGCCGGCGCCCGCGAGCACGAGGGCGCGGGCGCCGCCGCCGGCGGCGGCGACCAGTGCAGCGGTGAGCTCGCCGACCAGCGCCGCCTCGAGTGCGTTGCCGGTCTCCGGCCGGGACAGCTCGATGACGGCGACGACCCCTGCGCGCGAAGCGGTGACGGCGGCCATGCGGCGATCGTACTACCAGTCGAGCTCGATGCGCGCGCCGGCGGCGGTGACACGCCAGCGCGCGCCGCCGAGGCCGCGCGCGAGGCCGGCGGCGGTGCGCAGCGCCCGCGCCTCGCGGTCGAGCAGCGGCACGCCGGCGAGGGTGCCCGCGAGGCGCGCGGCCACGGCGGCGACAGCGGCGCCGCGCACGGCGCCCTCGTCCGCCGTCGGCGCGCCGGCGACCGCTGCCAGGCCGGCGGCCGCGCTGGCGAGCAGCAGCGCTTCGCCGGCGTCCTGCACCCACACCTCGCCGAGCACGCCGCGCCAGGCCGTCGGGGAGGCGCCGGCGGCGCGCCGCACGGCGCCGCGGAGAAACTCGGGGAGCAGATCGCCCGGCAGCGCCGCGGCCCAGGCGCCGTCCGCGCCGAGCCGGCAGCGCAGCGGCAGCGGCGCGGCGCCGCAACCGAGCGCCAGCGCGGCGGCCAGCCGGCAGGCGTCGGTGGCTTCCACGACGCTCTCGGCGCCTGCGGCGGGGAGGTCCGGTGAGGCGCCGTTCCACACCGCCAGCGAGGCCCGCCCCGCCGCGGCGCGCCACTCCGCCGCGCCGATGACCGCCAGCGCCGCCAGCCGCTGTCCCGCCGCGCGCGGTGCGCCGCCGGACTCGCCGGCGAGCAGCTCCGGCGCGGTCGCGACCGCGGTGAGCGCCTCGCCGCTGCGCAGCGCCACGCCGGCGCGCGCGGCGAGGAGCTCGACGGCGCGCGCGCTGCCGGGGCGCAGCCGGCCGCCGAGCGCGACGTCGCGGCCGCGCCACCACAGGAGGAGCGGTCCGTCGCACCCCGCGACGAGCGGCCGCAGCAACGGCTGCAGCCGCGCGAACGCCGGCCGCGCCGCCGGCGCGGCGAGCAGCGGCAGCGCCGCCGCCTGCGGGTGGCGGGCGAGCCAGCGGGCGGCGGTGCGCGGCTGCGCGATCGCGAGGCGGCCGTCCGCCCGCGGCGCGGCGGCGAGCGCGGCCGCGAGCTCGACGTCGGCGGCGGCGGGCGCCGCCGTCCACCAGCGCCACGCGAGCACGGCGGCGGCGAGTGCGAGAGCCGCTCCGGCGGCCGCCAGGACGAGGCGTTTCATCGCGGCCGTAGTGTAAGCTACGCGGCGATGGCCGGGCGCGTGCGGGTCACGCTGCGCTTCTTCTTCCACCTTTTCCGGGACGTCCTCGGCACCCTGCGCTCGTGGATCGCGCGCAAGTGGCGGCGGCACGTGCTGGGCGAGGAGGTATTGGCCGTCGGCGTCGACATCTTCCCGTTCTTCGAGAAGATGACCGGCGTCGGCTGGTACGAGTGGAACCTGCTCGCGCGCCTGCCCGAGGTCGACCCGGCGATCGAGCTGCACTTCTACGCCCACACCTTCGCCGCCCCCGACGAGGCGTCGCCGCCGGCGCTGCCCACCGCGCTGCGCTCGCGCTTCCGCTACCACCACATCCCGCCGGGGTTCCTGCTGCCGATCGCGCCGACGATCCGCTTCCTGCGCGCCGCCGTCGAGCCGGCGCTGCTTTTCTTGGACGGGCTGGACGTCTTCTTCGCGCCGAACTTCTTCGTGCCGCGCCGCCACCTGCCGGCGGTGCGCGCGCTGGTGGCGACGGTGCACGACCTCGCGTTCCTGCGCCTGCCTCACACCGTGCAGCGCGAGACGCTCGACAACCTGCACCGCCACCTGCCGGGGGCGCTGTTCGCCTCGACCGCGCTGATCGCGGTGTCGCAGGCCACCGCCGACGACCTGGCGCAGCTCGCCGGCGTCAACCCGCGGCGGGTGCACGTCATCCACGAGGGCGTCGACCCCACGCTGGTCTCCGGCGACGGCATCGAGCCCACCGGCCTGCCGCCGCGCTACCTGCTGTTCGTCTCGACGCTCGAGCCGCGCAAGAACGTGGTCAACCTGCTCGGCGGCTTCGCGCGGGCGGTCGCCGGCGGCTACCCCGGCAAGCTGCTGCTGGTCGGGCGCTGGGGGTGGCGGACGGAGGCGGCGCAGGAGGCGCTGCGCACCTCGCCGGTGCGCGACCGCATCGTCCACCTCGACTACCTCGACCGCCGCGTCCTCGCGGTGGTGCTCAAGCGCGCCGAGGCGCTGGTGTTCCCTTCGCTGCTCGAGGGGTTCGGGCTGCCGGTGGTCGAGGCGATGGCGTGCGGGCTGCCGGTGATCACCTCGCGCCGCTCGTCGCTGCCAGAGGTCGCCGGCCACGCCGGGCTCTACGTCGACCCCGACGACCCCGCGGACATCGCCGCCGGCATCCTGCGCCTGGCCGGCGACGGCGAGCTGCGCGCCCGCCTGGCCGCCGCCGGGCGGGAGCGCGCCGCGCGCTTCCGCTGGGACGCCGCGGCGCGCGCCACCGCCGGCGTGCTGCGCCGCGCCGCCGGACTCCCCGAGCGGCTGCCCGATGCGTATCGCGTTTGACGCGCGGCCGCTGCTCGGCCAACGCACCGGCGTCGGCGTGTGGCTCGAGGGGCTGCTGCGCGGCCTGGCGGCCGACCCCGCCGTCGAGCTCGTGGCGTGCCTGCCGCGGCGCGCCGCGCTCGGTCTCGGCGACCTCGGCGCCCGCGTCGCGGCGGTCGCGCCGCCGCTGCCGCTGCCCGGCACGGTGTGGCTGCACACGCTCGCGGCCCCGCTCGCCGCCGGGCGCGCGGACGTCTACCTGGCGACGCTCGGCATCCTGCCGCGCCGCCTGCCGCTGCCGGCGGTGGTCGTCCTCCACGACCTCACGCCGCTCACCCGCCCGCGCCACCACACGCTCGCCAACCGCTTCTGCTTCAACGCCTATGTCGGCGAGTCGGTCTGCGATGCGGCGGCCGTGGTGTGCGTGTCGGAGGCGACGCGGCGTCGCCTGGCCGCGCGGTTCCCGCGCGCCGGCGCCGGGGCGCGGGTGATCGGTAACGGCGTCGACGCGTTCTTCGCGCCGGCCGACGAGGCCGAGGAGGCCGGCGAGGCCGCCGCGATCAGGGCGCGCCTGGCCGGCGGGCGGCCCTTCGTCGTCCAGCTCGGCACGCTCGAGCCGCGCAAGGGGATCGCCACGCTGCTCGCGGCGCACGCGCGGCTGCTGCGGGCGCGGCCGGACGCCCCGGACCTCGTGCTCGCCGGCGGGCGCGGCTGGGGCCGGCGCGGCCGCGAACGCGCGCTTGCCGCCCACCCCGACGCGGGGCGCGTGCACCTCCCGGGGTACGTCACCCGCGCCGACGCGCGCGCGCTGCTGCGCCACGCCGAGGCGGTGGTGCTCGCCGCCGAAGAGGAGGGGTTCGGCATGCCGCTCGCCGAGGCGCTGGCGCGCGGCGCCGCCTGCGTCGCCAGCGACGAGCCGGCGCTCGTGGAGCTCGCCGCCGGCGCGGCGCTGCACTTCGGCCGCGGTGACGCGGCGGCGCTCGCCGGCGCGCTCGAGCGCGCGCTGGCCGCACCCGAGCGTCGCCGTCTGCGCGCGGCGGCGCTCTCCCGCGCGGCGGCGCTGCGCTGGGAGCGCCGCCTGCCGGCCTGGCGCGCGCTGCTCGCCGAGGTCGCTGCGCGCACCTGAGCAGCCGCATCACCGCCCGCCCTCGCGAGACGAACGGTAGCGGCGGGGGCCGTCGCGGAACGCGGGGTGCCCGCCCGGCGCCCGCGCCGCGGCCCGGCCTTCCCGCGCGCGCTCCCCCGGGTGGCGGACGAGGCGGCGCAGGGGATGCGGTGCGGGGCTCGGCGCCGGGGGCGGGATGCTGTTGTCGACAGTGGAAGAGCGAGTGAGCTTGACCGGGCGCCGATGCGACACGTGGACCTTCACTCCCTCGTGCGGCATGGCCGGCACCCGGCAGATGCAGAGACGGCACACCGTTGATCCATGGGTCCTTGCGGCTGCGTCTCGGCGGAGACTCTTGCGCGCCTCCGGCGCAGGCGGTGCCCCTGATGCCCGATCCCGGCGCGTGTCGGATTCCGTCGGGTTCGCGCGGCCGTTGCCAGATGCTCCCCGCTCGCCCCCCAGTGCCTCTCGCCGTTCTCTGTGCTAGCCTCGGCGCGCACGGCGATGATTCGCTTCGCGACCTCCGGCTGGCGCGGCATCGTGGGCCAGGACTTCACCTTCCGCAACGTGCGGCTGGTGCTCGACGCCGCCGTGGCGGCGCTGCGCGGGCGCGGCGGCTGCCGCCGGGCGGTGGTCTCCTACGACACCCGCCTGCTCTCCGAGAAGCTCGCCCGCGAAGCGATCAACGTCTTCACCCACCACGGAATCGAGGCGGTGCTGTCGGACCGCGACCTGCCCACACCGGGCCTGGCGCACGCCACCCGGGAGCAGGGCGCCGACCTCGGCGTGATGTTCACGGGCTCGCACAACGGGCCGGAGTACAACGGCGTCAAGCTGTACACCGGCGACGGCGCGCCGGCGCAGCGCGACCTGCTGGGTGCGATCGAGGCGGAAAGCGACCGGCGCGACGCCGAGTTCGACGATTTCTTCGTGCCGCAGCGCCAGCTCGGCGCACGCGCGGGGCTCGGCGACGGCTACCTCGCGCTGCTCGCGCGTGCGGTGGACTGGGACGCGGTGCGCGCCTCGGGCCTCGTCGTCGCGGTGGACCCGCTGTTCGGTACCGCGCGCGAGTTCCTCGACCGCGTGCTGCTCGCCAACGGCATCACGTGCCATGTCGTGCACAGCACGAAGGATCCCTACTTCGGCGGCTATGCGCCCGAGTGCACGCCCTCGAACCTCGCACGCCTGCGCGAGCTGGTGAGGGAGACCGGCGCCGGGCTCGGGCTGGCGACCGACGGCGACGCCGACCGTTTCGGGATCATCGACGCGGCGTGCCGGCCGGTCCCGCCCAACCTGGCGATCGCGCTCGTGATCGACTACCTGGTGCGGCGGCGGGGGCTGCGCGCCGGCATCGGCCGCACGATCGCCACCACACGCATGGTCGACCGGATTGCGGCGGCGGCCGGCTGCGAGGTGATGGAGACGCCGGTCGGCTTCTACCACTTCGCCCCGCACCTGCTCTCGGGGAGGCTCGCGGTGGCGGCCGAGGAGTCGGCCGGGCTGGGCCTGGGAGCGCACCTGCCGGAGCGCGACGGCATCCTGGCGGCGCTGCTGGTCGCCGAGATGCTGGCGGTGGAGCGGCGCACACTCGACGAGCTGGCGC
Organism: uncultured Thermoanaerobaculia bacterium; assembly: GCA_964594125.1. Lineage (GTDB taxonomy): Bacteria > Acidobacteriota > Thermoanaerobaculia > Thermoanaerobaculales > Thermoanaerobaculaceae > CAVRZJ01. The sequence continues at coordinate 54,169 of CAZQLL010000015.1, forward strand.
GCGACCTGTACGCGCGCTGCGGCGAGCTGGTGTCGCGGCGCGTCGAGGCGCCGCTCAGCGAGCGCGCGCTGGCGGCGCTGGCGGCGCTCGCCGAGCGCTCGTTCACTGAGCTCGCGGGTTGCGCGGTGGTGCGCGAGGACCACGCCGACGGGCTGCTGCTCGAGCTCGCCGGCGGCGGCTGGGTTCTCCTGCGGGCGGCGCGCACGGAGCCGAAGCTGCGGGTGTATGCGGAGGCGACGTCGAGCCGCCAGTTGCGCGACCTGGTGCGCGCGGCGAGAAGGCTGATCAACGAGCTCGAGGAGGAGAGGCATGTTCGAGATTGAGACGGTCATCGGTCGTGAGGTCCTGGATTCCCGCGGCAACCCGACGGTGGAGGCCGAGGTCGTGCTGTCCGGCGGCGCGGTCGGGCACGCCATCGTGCCTTCCGGCGCCTCGACGGGCACGCGCGAGGCGCTGGAGCTGCGCGACGGCGACCGGCAGCGCTATCGCGGCAAGGGTGTCCTCAAGGCGGCGGAGAACGTCAACGGCGAGATCGCGGATCACCTCGAGGGGATGGACGCGCGCGACCAGCAGGCGATCGACGCGGCGTTGATCGAGCTCGACGCGACGCCGGACAAGAGCCGCCTGGGCGCCAACGCGATCCTCGCGGTGTCGCTGGCGACGGCGCGCGCCGCCGCCGAGCAGAGCGGCCTGCCGCTGTACCGCTACCTCGGCGGCACCGGCGCCCGGGTCCTCCCGGTGCCGTGCATGAACCTCATCAACGGCGGCGCCCACGCCGACAACTCGCTGGACGTGCAGGAGTTCATGGCGGTGCCGTGGGGGTTCGACTCGTTCGCCTCGGCGCTGCGCGCCGGCGTCGAGGTGTTCCACGCTCTGCGCGACCGCCTCAAGGCGGCCAAGCACGTCACGGCGGTCGGCGACGAGGGGGGGTTCGCCCCGAACCTGCCCAGCAACCGCGCCGCGCTCGAGTTCCTTGTCGGCGCGATCTCGGACGCCGGGTACCGCCCCGGCAAGGAGGTCGCGATCGCGCTCGACGTCGCCGGCAGCGAACTGCGCACCGGCGAGGGATACTTCCTTCCCGGCGAGGGGCGCCACGGGATCGAGGCGCAGGACCTGATCGCACTCTACCAGGAGTGGGTGCGCGACTTCCCGATCGTCTCGATCGAGGACGGCCTCGCCGAGGACGACTGGGACGGCTGGAAGCTGCTCGAGGAGAAGCTCGGCGGCGAGGTGATGCTGGTCGGCGACGACATCTTCGTCACCAACCCGGCGATCATCGCGCGCGGCATCGAGGCCGGCATCGCCAATGCGGTGCTGATCAAGCTCAACCAGATCGGCACCCTCTCCGAGACGCAGGAGGCACTGCGACTGACGCTGCACCACGGGTGGCGCGCGATGGTGTCGCACCGCTCCGGCGAGAGCGAGGACTCGACGATCGCGGATCTCGTGGTCGCGTCGGGGTCCGGGCTGATCAAGACGGGGTCGGCGTCGCGCGGCGAGCGGATCGCCAAGTACAACCGCCTGCTGCGCATCGAGGAGGAGCTCGGCGACGCCGCCCGCTTCGCCGGGAGAGAGCTGTTCGGCGCGTGAGGGTGACGGCGCGCCGCGCGCTGCTGGTTGTCGGCCCGCTGCTCGTCGCGCTTGTGGGGTGGGGATGGTGGCAGGGCGCCGCGAGGGTACGCGAGACGCGGCGCGAGCTCGCCCAGCTCCGGCAGCGCCTGGAGGCGCTCGATGCCGAGAGGTCCCGGCTGGCGCGTGAGGTAGAGTCTCTCAAGGAGGAACGCGCGGCGCGCGCTCGCGCAGCGCGCGAAGCGCTCGACGTGACGGCGCCCGGCGAGGTGCTGGTGGTGCTGCCGGCGGAGACTCCGGTGCCGGTCGCCGTGGACCGTGGGTCCGGAACGAGGAACTAGGAGCGGTGGCGAGCGAGCTGAAGCAGTTGGGCCGGTACCAGATCGAGCGCGTCCTCGGGAAGGGCGCGATGGGCGTCGTGTACCTCGCGCGCGACCCGGTGATCGGCCGCTTCGTCGCTCTCAAGACGCTCAACGTCCCGGCCGAGGCCGAGGAGGCCGAGGAGTTCCGCCAGCGTTTCCTGCGCGAGGCGCAGGCGGCCGGGATCCTCAATCACCCCGGGATCGTCACGGTGTTCGACGCCGGCGTCGACGAGGCGAGCGGGCTGTCGTTCATCGCGATGGAGTACGTCGAGGGGAAGAGCCTGAAGGAGCTGCTCAAGGCGGGCCACATCTTCACCTTCTCGGAGGTGGCGCGGATCGGTGCGGCACTCGCCTCGGGGCTCGACTACGCACACGCCCGCGGCGTCATCCACCGCGACATCAAGCCGGCCAACATCCTCATCACCAACCAGGGTGCGATCAAGATCACCGACTTCGGCGTCGCCCGCCTCGAGTCCTCGAACCTCACCGCCGAGGGGCAGTTCATCGGCACGCCCAACTACATGTCGCCGGAACAGGTGGCGGGCACGCCGGTCGACGGGCGCTCCGATCTCTTCTCGCTCGGCGTGGTGGTGTTCGAGCTGCTCACCGGCACCCGGCCGTTCGGCGGCAACTCGCTGACCGAGGTCAGCTACAAGATCGTCCACGAGGCGCCGCCGATCCCGTCGCACCTGCGCCCGTCGCTGCCGCCGCCGTTCAACCCGATCCTGCTGAAGCTGCTCGAGAAGGACCCGGCGCGCCGCTACCAGAAGGGCGCCGATGTGGCGCGCGCGCTGGACGCCCTTCGCCGCGTGCTGGCCGGCGGCGGCGAGGCCGCCGCCGGCACGGTCGCCGGCGGCGCCGCCGCGACGCAGCGCAGCTCCTCGGCCGCGCACACGGCGACGCGCGCGACGGCCGTCGAGCCGCCGCCGCCCGAGCCGCCGCCGGCGCCGCCGTCGATCTGGCGGCAGCAGGTCGAGACGCGCTGGGTGGCGATCATCATCGCCGCCGCGGCGCTGCTCGCGGGCGGCGTGATCGCGGTGCTGGCGGCGATGATCGACGGCGGCGCCGGCGCGGTGCCGCCCGGCGAGCCGGCCCGCCGGCACCGCGTCGTGGCGGCGATGTTCGCCGCCGAGGACGCGCTCGCCGCAGGCACCCCGGAGGAGGCGGAGCGCGCGCTCGCCGACGTGTGGGACCAGGCGCCGCACGCCACCCGCGCCCGGGAGCTGCTCGCGCGCGCCCGCGCCGCGCGGCAGGACAGGCAGTCGCAGGCGCTGCGCGCGGAGCAGGCGCGCCGGCTGCGCGAGGAAGGCCAGGGCCTGTTGCGCGACGGCCGCGTGCGGGAAGCCGAGACGCGCTTCGCGGAGGCGGCATCGCTCGACCCCACCGATCCCCTGGCGCGCGAGTACCTCGAGCTCGCGCGCGAGCGCGGCCGCGCGGGCGGCGGGAGGGGCGCTGCAGCGCCCGCGGCCGCGCCCCGGACCGAGCCGACGCCGACCCCCGCGCCCGGCCCGGCGCGCCTCGAGCTGTACTTCAACTGCCCCCTCTCCGAAGGCTCGCTCGAGCTCGAGGTGGACGGCACGCGGCTCGCCGAGAAGCCGTTCAACTTCACCACGCGGACCGTCCTCGGGTTGAAGAGGAAGGGGGCCGGGGTCATCCAGGACGCCTTCGTGCTCGAGTCCGGTCCCCACCGCATCACCATCCGGCTGCGCGACGGCGCCGGCCGGCTGCGCGGCGAGGAGACGCTGCCGGCCGCGGTCATCGCGGGGTCGCGCTGGATCCTGAAGATCGAAATGGCCGGGGAGCAGGACGTTCCCCGGTTCACGCTGACGCCAGGGAAAGGGAGAGGATAGGACATGGGCAAGAGAGTACTGAGCATCCTGCTGTGCGCGCTCCCCGCGGTCGCGCTCGCCGCCGGCGAGGGCAAGCCGAAGGTGCGGCTGGAGACCAACAAGGGAGTGATCGTGGTCGAGCTGGATCCCGCCAAGGCGCCCAAGACCGTCGCCAACTTCCTCCGTTACACACGGGAGAAGTACTACGACGGCCTGATCTTCCATCGGGTGATCAAGGGGTTCATGATCCAGGGCGGCGGCGTCACCATCGACTACCGCGAGAAACCCCGGCACGAGGCGATCGTCAACGAGGCGGGCAACGGGTTGAAGAACCTGCGCGGGACGATCGCCATGGCGAGGACCGGCGAGGTGAACTCGGCGACCAGCCAGTTCTTCATCAACCACAAGGACAACGCCTTCCTCGACCACCGCGACGACTCGGCGCAGGGGTTCGGCTACTGTGTGTTCGGCAGGGTCGTCGAGGGCATGGACGTGGTCGACTCGATCGCCAACATCGCCACCGGCAGCGGCGGCCCGTTCGCGCAGGACGTGCCGAAGGAGCCGGTGATGATCATGAAAGCCACCGTAGTCGAGTAGCAGCGGCCGTCGGCCGAGGACCTCAGGCGCTCTCCGGTCCCTGCCGCCTCCCGCCTAGCGCCCGCCGTCTTCCTTTCTCGGCCAGTTGGCGCGCACATCGAGGGTGCGTCCGGCGGCGGCCCAGGCGAGCTGGACGGGAGCGGCGCCGGGGCACAGGCGGCCGAGCAGCGCCGGCAGGTGGCGTTGCAGCGCGCTCTCCACCTCGCCGCGCCCCGGCGCATCGCGGCAGCGCAGCCGCCAGGCGAGCGCCCAGCAGCCCGGGTCCGCGGTGGACCGGATCAGGCGCAGGCGGTCGCCGTCCCAGTGCGCCGCGAGCGCCTCGGCCTCGCCGGCAGAGGCCCGGCGGCCCAGCCAGAAGCGGAGCCCCCAGGCGCCGAGCGTGTCCGCGAGGACCTCCCGCCACCCCGGAGGGAGCGGCGGCAGCTCGCCGTCGCCGATGGCCGGTCCCGTCTCGCCGAGGCGGGGGTAGAGCAGTGCCGCGGTCGCCGTGGGCGGCCGGGCGAGCAGCGCGTCGACTGCGTTCCAGCCGCCGCTGCGGTAACGCTCGACCACCGCCGCGAACCCGGCGGTGTACGGGAAAAGCAGCTCCTGCACGAAGTAGTCGGGTAGCCCGGGCGGGGAGGGGAAAGCCCCGGCCTGCGCGGCGAGCGCCTCGACGGCCCCGCTGAGCAGGGTGTCGGCGCCCTGCAGCGGCGCGTCGAGCAGCGTCATCGCGAGCATGGCGTCGCCCTCGGCGATGGCCGCCGCTGCCCGCTGCCGGTCGCCGTTCGAGCGCATCGCCAGCAGCCGGCTGGGCAGCCGGAAGCGTTTCTCCTGCGCGGCGTGTGCCAGCTCGTGCGCCCACACCATCCGCTGCGACGGCACCAGCGCCGGGCTGCCCGCGATGAGCACCATCTCGTCGGCGCCGGGCTCGTAGAAGCCGAGCACCTGCGAGCCGTAGAAGTCGAGGAGCCGGCGGTACAGCGCGGCAGGCTCGCCGTCGGCCATGCCGGTGCGCACCAGCGCCTCGAGGAACACCTCCGGCGGCAACGGTAGGTCGCGGCGCAGCTTGCCGTCGAGCTCCTCCGCGAGGCGGGCGGCCGGGACCACCCGGCACGGGGGCGAGAACGGCGCCGGGACGGCACGCAGCGCCGCGATCGCGCCGGCGACGGCGCCCAGCTCGGCGGGGCAAGGGTCCGCGGCGATCGCTGCGGCCGCGGCGAGGAACGCGGCCGCAGCGATGTTATACTCTCGCCCCATGGTCAGGGTCGCGCAGCTCGAGCTGCAGTCTCGCTACGACACCATCGAGCTGGCGGAGCGCATGCTCAATGAGGTGTGCCGGGAGTGCAAGGTCTGCGAGGACGCGGTGTACTGGTCCGGCATGGCATTGCGCGAGGCGCTCGCGAACGCGATCAAGCATGGCAACAAGCTTAACCCGGACAAGCGGGTTTTCGTTCGCATCGAGGTGAATGGCGACGCCACGCTTCGGATCGCCGTCGAGGACCAGGGCGAGGGGTTCGACCCGCAGCAGATCGCCAACCCGCTCGACCCCACGAACCTCCTGCGCGAGAGCGGCCGCGGCGTCTTCTACATGCGTAACTTCATGGACGAGGTGACGTTCAGCACCACGGCCGGCGGTGGTACGAGGATCGAGTTGACCAAGCGGTTGTCCAAGGGAGGACGCGATGAAGAGCCAGATTCGTGACGTTGGCAACGTCAGGGTGATGGACCTCGAGGGCAAGATCACGATCGGGTCGGGGGATGTCCAGCTCCGGCAGCTCGTCGAGGATTCGCTGAACGCCGGCAAGAGCAACATCCTCTTGAACCTCAAGGGGATCTCCCACATCGACTCGTCCGGCATCGGCGAGATGGTCGGCTGCTTCACGACCGTGACGCGGCGCGGCGGCGCGATGAAGCTGGCGAGCCTGCCGTCGAAGATCAACGACATCCTGCAGGTGACGCAGCTCATCACCGTCTTCGACGTCTTCGACAACGAGGCGGAGGCTCTCGCCACCTTCCCGCGCTGAGGCCGAGCGCGTCCGGCAGCAAGCCGTCGCGGCGGCGCCGGGGGTTCCGGCGCCGGCGCGCATCTCCGCCCCGCTCGCGGGGCGGACGTGCTTTCGAGCGGCGGCGCCCGCATGGCCCGGGGCGCGGCCGGCCGGCTGGGCGCCCGGCGGGCGTTGCGGGAGCGAGCCCCGGCCCGTATCATGAATGCGGAGGACCGATGCCGCTACGCACGGTGTTGATTGCCGACGACAGCCGGATCTTCCGCGCGCTGATGGCGGAGGTGCTGCGCGAGCAGAATCTGGAGGTCACCGAGGCGGCGAACGGCCGCGAAGCGCTCGACCGTGCGCTCGACAGCCGTCCCGAGCTGCTCATCCTCGATGCCCTGATGCCGCTGCTCTCCGGGTTCGACGTGCTCACCCGGCTGCGCGAGAAGGCGCCCGAGTACAAGCCGGTCGTCTTCATCGTGACCGCGGTGTACAAGAGCCGGCGGTGGGAGAGCGAGGCGCGCCAGCAGTACCAGGTGCAGGAGTATCTCGAGAAGCCGCTGCAGCCGGAGGACCTGCTCACCGCCGTCCGCCGCCACTTCCCCTCGAGGTGACGGTGCGCACACCGCTGGCGTCCGCACCGCCAGCCTACGCCTCGTCCTCCTTCTGCATCCGCTTCAGCGCCGCCTCCATAGTCGAGATCACGTGCTCGACGTCCTTCACACCGTGCGCGTGCGACAGGAACGCCAACCCCGAGGCGCGCGTCGGCAACAGCACGCCGCCGTCGCGCGTGTAGCGCAGGAGGCGCGCCCACGTCTCCTGGTCGACGCGGGCGAAGGAGTTGCCGTCGACGACCGGCTGGCGTGCGAACGCGAGCGAGAACATCGACCCGATGCGGGCGCAGCGGAGGTGGCGGCCGAAGCGCTCGGCGAGCGCGTCGACGCCGGCCTGGAGCTGGGCGCCGCGCTCCTCGAGGCGCTGGTGCACCGCGTCGTTGCGCAACACCGACAGCGTCGCGGTGGCCGCCAGCACGGCGATCGGCGACGGCGGCGGTACCAGCTCGTCGCCCGGCGCCGCCGCGAGGTCGCGCCGCCAGGCGAGCGCGGCGAGCTGTGCGACCCCGCCCCCGAGCACGCCGCCGAACACCGCGACGTCGGGAGTGATGCCGAACACCTCGGCGGCGCCGCCGCGGGCGAGGCGGAAGCCGGTGAGCGTCTCGTCGAGCACCAGACGGGCGCCGGAGGCGCGCGTGCGCTCCTGCACGCAGGCGAGAAACTCGGGAGCGGGCGCCATGGCGCCGAACTGCGAGGCCAGCGGGTCGAGGACGACCGCCGCGGTGTCGACGCCGACCTCCGCCATGAGCGCCTCGAACGCCTCGACGTTGCCCCACGGCGCCACCCGCACCAGGCGGGCGACCTCGACCGGGATCCCCGAGAGCAGCGCCTGGCTGATCCCGACGGGCCCGGCGGCGCCGACGTGGAACGCCTCGACCGCGCCGCGGCGGTTGCCGTCGAAGATGACGATCCGCTGCCGGCCGGTGTCGCGCCGGCACCAGCGCAGCGCCAGCTCCCACGCGATGCTCTCGGACGGTCCGAGGACCCACGGGGACAGCGACGGGAGCAGCTCCTGCAGGAGCTCGACGAGCTCGAGCTCGGCGGTGGCGTGGAAGCCGCTGGTCAGGCCGGTGGTCGAGGCGCGGCGGACGGCGTCGAGGACGTACTGGTTGCCGTAGCCCAGCAGGTTGGAACCGCCGCCGCCGAGCAGGTCGATGTAAGCCACGTTGTCGGCGTCGTAGACCCGGCACCCCTGGGCCTTGGCGAGCAGGAGCGTGTCCTCGCCCCGCCGGGCCGCCAGCGGCGCCAGCTTCCTCGCCTGTGCCAAGAGCTCCTCACCGCGTTGCCCCATCGTGCCTCCGAGCTACCTCCGAGTCTGAGAGTGTACTTCGCCTCCCGCCCCGGTCTCAACCCTCATCCAGGTCGGACTCCTCGGCCTCGCCGTGGAAGAAATAGTGGGCGCACCGCCGCGCGCAGAAGAAGCGCCCGTACTCGAAGTGCGCGCACTTCGTGCAGACCGTCTGGCCGCAGATCGGGCAGGGCCGGAGCGCCCACGACGGCCCGTCGCGGCCGCACTTGCAGCATGTCGCCCCCCGCGGTTCCGGCATGACCCGAGTATCGCTTCGCCGCCCGCGCCGCGCAAGTGCGCCGCAGCGAGGGCGCGGGCGTGCAGCGCGGGTATAATGCGCGGGTCGGGCGTGCCGGCGTAGCTCAGCGGTAGAGCAGGGGTCTCATAAGCCCCGTGTCAGTGGTTCGATTCCACTCGTCGGCACCACTTCCGCTCTCGTCGTGCGTGCGGCCCGGGGGCGGGGAGGACGTGGTTCGTGGTGCGTGGTTGGCGGATCGAGCCGGCGGCCGGTCCCGTTCCCGGGACGGCATGATCCTCCCCGAGGAGTTCGCCCGCCGCTTCGCGGGGGCGTTCCCCGAGCTCCTCGGCCGCCCGGTCCTGGTCGCGCTTTCGGGGGGCTCCGACTCGACGGCGCTGCTGCGCCTGCTCGTCGAGTCCTTGCCGCAGCTCGGCTGCAGGGTGCATGCCGCGCATGTCCACCACCACCTCAGGGGTGAGCACGCCGACGCCGACGCGGCGTTCTGCGAGGCGCTGTGCGCCGCGCTCGCGGTGCCGGCGGCGGTGCTCCACCTCGACCCGCAACCGCCGCGCGGCGCCTCCCCCGAGGCGTGGTGGCGGGGGGAGCGCTACCGCCTGCTCGCGGCCGAGCGCGTGCGCGCCGGGTGCGCCGCCACCGCCACCGCCCATACGCTCGACGACCAGGCGGAAACCGTGCTGCTGAAGCTCCTGCGCGGCGGCGGCGTGCGCGCCGTCGCCGGGATCAGGCGGCGCCGCGGCGAGGTGGTGCGGCCGCTGCTGTGGGCGCGCCGCGAGGCGCTGCGCGAGTGGCTGCGCGAGCGCGGGGCGGGCTGGCGCGACGACGCGAGCAACCTCACCGCCGACCGGCCGCGCGCCCGCCTGCGGCGCGAGGCGATGCCGGTGCTGGCGGCGGCGTACCCGCGCGCCGCCGAGCACCTGGCGGCGTTCGCCGCGATGCTCGCCGAGGACGAGGCGTGCCTGGCGGAGCTGCTGGCCGGCGCCGCGTGGCCGCAGGTGAGCCGCCCGGTGGAGCGCGCCGCGGTCGCGTCGCTGCCGGCGGCGCTGCGCCGCCGCTGGGTGCTCGCGCTCGCCGAGCGGTTGCCGCTGGCCGAGCCGCCATCGCCGCTCCAGCTCACCGCGGCGGACGCCGTCCTCCTGGGCGGAACTCCCGCGGCAGTCGACCTCGGCCGCCGCTGGGTGCTGCGGCGCCGCGGCGAGCGGCTGCACCTGTCGCCGCCGCCGCTGCCGCCGTTCGCGCCGGTGCCGGCGGCGGTGCCGTCGACGACGGACCTCGGCGGCGGCCTGATCGCGCGCGTCGGCGGCGGGGCCGCCGGCGGCCGGAGGGCGCTGTCGGCGCGGGTGGCGGCGGGCGCCGGCGGGCTCGCGCTGTGCTGGCGTCCGCCTGCCGCGGGCGAGCGCTGGCCCGGCGCCGGCGGACGGTCGCTGGCACGTCTGCTGGCGGCGGCCGGGGTGCCGCCGGAGGTGCGGCGGGCATGGCCGCTGCTCGCCGCCGGTGGTACGATACTGTGGGTTCCGGGAGTGGGAGTGCATCCCGAGTGGGCCGATCACGACGCGCGCGGGATCGTCCTGGAGCTGGAGGTGCGATGGTGACGCCGCGGGAGGTGGTCACGCCGGCCGCGATCGCAGCCCGGATCGCTGCCGTCGGCAAGGCGATTGCCGCCGACTACGCCGGCCAGGAGCTGGTGCTGGTGGCGATGCTCAAGGGCGCCATGGTCTTCCTTGCCGACCTGCTGCGGGCGACCGAGCTGCCGGTGCGCTTCGAGCTGGTCAACGTCACCCAGCAAAGCGACGACCGCGGCGAGCGCATCGACCTGACCTACGCGACGCACCTCCGCCTGGCCGGGGCGCACGCGCTCATCCTCAAGGACATCTGCCACTCCGGCGTGACCGAGAACTACCTCATCACCCACCTCGCACAGCAGGCGCCGGCCTCGCTCGAGGTTGCGGCGCTGATCGACCGGCCGCTGGCCCGCCGGGTGGCCGTGGCCCCGAAGTACGTCGTCCTGCCTGACGTCCCCAGCGGCCGCCTGGTCGGGTTCGGGATGGAGTACCAGGGCCGCTGGGGGAATCTCCCCGGCATCCACCTGTTGGAAGGGGCCTGAGGGCGCCGGGGGAGCACGGGCAGAGCGGGCGCCGGCCCGCGCCGTGACACGGCGGCCGGAGCGCGCGCACAGCCGCAGGCTCCGCTATGCCCGATGCCGGCCGGGCCGGCGGCGGGCGAAACCCTGTATCATCGCCGGCGTGGAGAAGATGTGAACCAGAACGTCAAGAACGCGCTGCTGTTCGTCGTCATCATCGTCTCGGTGGTTGTGCTGTGGAACTGGATCACCACCACCCGCGCGGGCACCCAGGAGATCGCCTTCTCCGAGTTCCTCGACCGCGTCGACAAGAAGGAGGTCACCGAGGTGCTGATCAAGGGCGAGGAGATCCTCGTCCGCTCGACGGCGGCGCCGCAGGCTCAGGGCCTGGCGGCGCGCCCGTACGACCTCGTCACCTACTCGCCCGGCTACGACGGCCTCGTCGACCAGCTCCGCGCACACGGCGTCAAGATCAAGGCGGTGCAGCCGAGCGAGGGCTCGATCTGGACGGCGCTGCTCTCGTGGCTGCCGCTGCTCCTGCTGGTCGTCATGTGGTACTTCCTCTACCGTCAGATGCAGACCGGCGGCAACAAGGCGATGGCATTCGGCAAGTCGCGCGCCCGCATGCTCACGGCGAGCCAGAAGAAGGTCACGTTCAAGGACGTCGCCGGCGTCGAGGAGGCCAAGGAGGAGCTCAAGGAGATCATCGAGTTCCTCAAGGACCCGCAGAAGTTCCAGAAGCTGGGGGGCAAGATCCCCAAGGGCGTGCTGTTGATGGGGCCGCCCGGCACCGGCAAGACGCTGCTCGCGCGCGCCGTCGCCGGCGAGGCCGACGTGCCGTTCTTCTCGATTTCCGGCTCCGACTTCGTCGAGATGTTCGTCGGCGTCGGCGCGTCGCGCGTGCGCGACCTCTTCGAGCAGGGGAAGAAGAACGCGCCCTGCATCATCTTCATCGACGAGATCGACGCGGTCGGCCGCCACCGCGGCGCCGGCCTCGGCGGCGGCCACGACGAGCGCGAGCAGACCCTGAACGCGCTGCTCGTCGAGATGGACGGGTTCGAGTCCAACGAAGGCGTGATCCTGATCGCCGCCACCAACCGTCCCGACGTGCTCGACCCGGCGCTGCTGCGCCCCGGCCGCTTCGACCGCCGCATCGTCGTCAACCGCCCCGATCTCAACGGCCGCACCGAGATCCTGAAGGTCCACACCGCCTCGATCAAGCTCGCGGCCGACGCCGACATCAGCGTGCTGGCGCGCTCGACGCCGGGGTTCTCGGGCGCCGATCTCGCCAACCTGGTCAACGAGGCGGCCCTGCGCGCGGCGCGTTTCAACAAGACGTCCGTGGAGATGGTCGACTTCGAGTACGCCAAGGACAAGGTGATGATGGGCGCCGAGCGGCGCTCGCTGGCGCTCTCCGAGGACGAGAAGCGCATCGTCGCCTACCACGAGGCGGGGCACGCGATCGTCGCCGCGGCACTGCCCAACGCCGACCCGCTCCACAAGGTCACGATCATTCCCCGCGGGCTGGCGCTCGGCCTCACCCAGCAGCTCCCCGAGGAGGACCGCTACCTCCACCACCGGGCGTACCTCGTCGACGAGCTGATCGTGCTGATGGGCGGCCGCCTCGCCGAGCAGGTGGTGTTCGGGCCCGATCAGATCACCACCGGCGCCGGCAACGACCTCGAGCGGGCCACCGAGCTGGCGCGCAAGATGGTGTGCGAGTGGGGAATGTCGAAGCTGGGCCCGCTCACCTTCGGCAAGCGCGAGGAGGCGATCTTCCTCGGCAAGGAGTTCGCCCGCCACCAGGACTACTCCGAAACCACCGCGGTGGAGATCGACGGCGAGATCAAGAGCCTGGTGGAGGGCGCCTATCGCCGCGCCGAGGAGATCATCCACGACCATCGGCCGGTGCTCGACCGCGTCGCCGGGGCGCTGCTCGAGCGCGAGGTGCTCGAGGGCGAGGAGGTGTACCGGATGATGTCCGAGCACACCGGCCTGCCGGTCGAGCGCCTCAAGGGGCCCGGCCGCCCGGTGCCGGAAGTGGTATGAGGCAGGCTCACGGCGCGAGGCGAGAGTGAGCACCTGGTTGCTGAAGACGGAGCCCGGCGACTACTCGTTCGCCGACCTCGAGCGGGACGGCCGGACGACCTGGGACGGGGTGGCGAACAACGTCGCGCTCAAGCACATGCGCTCGATGCGGCGGGGCGACGAGGCGATCGTCTACCACACCGGCGACGAGCGACGGGCGGTGGGCCTGGCGCGCGTGGTCTCCGATCCATACCCCGACCCGGCCGGAGCCGGCCCGCGTTCGCTGGTCGTCGACGTCGAGCCCGTGCGCCGGCTGCCTCGCCCGGTGACGCTCGCCCAGGTGAAGGCCGATCCCGCGTACGCCGGCTTCGACCTCGTCCGCCAGCCGCGCCTTTCGGTGATGCCGGTTCCGCCCGCCCTCTGGCGCCGACTCCTCGCCCTCGCTGGAATGCAGCCCCCCAGGGACTGATTCCCCTCACGGCCCACGGCCCACGGCCCACGGCCCACGGCCCACGGCCCACGGGTCACGGCCCACGGGTCACGGGCCAAGCGCCAAGGGTCAAGGGCAGCGCGCAATCGGCCACGAGGCGGGCGGGCGCGATCATCACGCACCCGCTGTCATCTCGAGCAGGGGCACGCCGCGGTGCGGTGGGCGGGCGAGAGAGGAAACCAACGGGAGGGCCGGCGCCCTCGCCGGCCCGGACTCCGCCCGCGCGGGCGAGGGCGCCCGCGCTCCGATCTGGATAGGTTTCCTTGGAAGAGAAGCCGCGGCGTCAGCCGTGGCCGACCGAGGGATCTCGGGGTGCCGGGGGGAGCGCAGGCAACGGCGCTTCAGGGATCTCGGGGTCCTTCACTTCGCCCGCGTTGCGGGCTTCGTCCAGGATGACATCCACGGCCCACGAGCCACACACCACGAGCCGCGAGCCGCAAGCCACGCACCACGAGCCGCGAGCCGCGACAAGCGAACCGCGCACCACGAGCCGCGAGCCGCGACAAGCGAACCGCGCACCGCGAACCGCAAGCCGCGACCAACGCACCAAGCACCACGTACCACGAACCACGCACCAATCACCACGCACCACGAGCCCCGGGCCTCGCACCACGCACCACGCACTGCGAGCCACGAGCCGCGAATCACGAGTCGCGAGCCGCGAGCCACGGGTTACAATCCGCCCGTGGTCGTCATCCACGCGCTCGTCATGGCGTTCGCCGTCGTGGTCACGATCCTCGACACCATCGTCATCGGCGGCGTCGGGGCGCTGATCGGGTTCATCCCACCGCGCGGCGACTGGACGCGGCGGCTGGCGCGGGTGTGGGCGCAGCTCATCCTGTGGTCGGCGCTGATCCGGCTCAAGGTCGAGGGCGCGGAGCGGGTGCCGGCGGACGGCCCCGTGGTGTTCATGTCCAACCACGAGTCGTGGCTGGACATCCCGGTGCTGCTGGTGGCGATCCCCGGGCAGGTGCGCTTCCTGGCGAAGAGCTCGCTGTTCTCGATCCCGTTCCTCGGGTGGGCGATGCGCGCGATGGGGTTCATCCCGGTCGACCGCGAGAACCGCCGCACCGCGATCAAGTCGTTCGAGGCGGCGGCGGCGCGCATCCGCTCGGGCCGCTCGGTGCTGGTGTTCCCCGAGGAGACGCGCACCCCCGACGGCAGGTTGCTGGAGTTCCAGCGCGGCGGCTTCCTGATCGCCCTCAAGGCGGGCCTGCCGATCGTTCCAGTCGGCCTCGACGGCGCCCGCGGCTGTATGCCGAAGCACACCTACCTCGTGCGGCCCGGGAAGATCACCGTGCGCTTCGGCGACCCGATCCCGACCGCGGGGCGGGCGGTGAGCGAGAAGAGCGCACTGATGGAGGCGACCCGCAACGCGATCGCGGTGCTGCGCGGGACGCCCGCGGACGTGCGCGAGGCACGCGGTGCGGCGGCGGCCGCCCGGACGGAGGTGTGAAGGAGATGGTGACCGAGGCGAAGGTCTGGGAGGCGCTTGGTTCGGTGATGGATCCCGAGGTGCCGTTCTCGGTGGTGGAGCTGGGGCTCGTCTACGGTGTCGAGGTGCAGCCGGGAGACCGAGTGCGGGTGCAGCTCACGCTGACGACCAAGGGGTGCCCGCTGGTGCGCCGCATCTCCGACGACGCGCAAGCGAAGATCGCCGAGATCACCGGCGCGCGCAACGTCCAGGTCGACGTCGTCTGGGATCCGCCGTGGAACCCCGGCATGGCGTCGGAGGCGGTGCAGAAGCGCTTCAACTGGCGCGCGTAGCGTCGCGTCGCGACCTCCGAACAGCGCTCCCTCTTTGACGGGATGCGCCGCTTCGCTCAGAATGGCGGCTTCCGGCGGCGCTCCGCCGACCCTGTCACCCTGAGCGCAGCGAAGGGGTCCGTGCCGTTCGATGGGGATCTCCGCGGAGCGCCTGGAAGCGAGAGAGGGGAGAGCATGGGCGTTACTCAGGAGCAGGTACGCGAAGCGCTCAAGCAGGTCAAGTTCCCCGGGTTGTCCCGGGACATCGTCTCGTTCGGCTTCGTGAAGAACATCGCGATCGACGGGGGCACGATCGCGGTCGAGATCGCCATGACCACCGCCAACCCGGACGCCGCACCGCAGGTCGAGACGGCGGCGCGCGCCGTGCTGGAGGCGTTGCCTGGCGCGACGAAGGTCGAGCTCACGGTCAACGCGACCAGTCCGCAGGCGACGCCGCCGGCGCCGAAGATCCTCCCCGGCGTGCGCTGGAAGATTGCCGTCGCGTCGGGCAAGGGCGGCGTCGGCAAGTCCACCGTTGCGGCCAACCTCGCCCTCGCGCTCAAGCGCCTCGGCCACACCGTCGGGCTGCTCGACGCCGACATCTACGGACCGTCGCAGCACATGATGATGGGGTGCACGGACCGGCCGATGGTCAACCAGGACGACAAGATCATCCCCGTCGACGGCAACGGCGTCGGCGTCATGTCGCTCGGCTTCCTGATGGACGCCGACACGCCGGTGATCTGGCGCGGCCCGATGGTGATGAAGGCGCTCGAGCAGTTCCTCGTCGACGTCGCCTGGGGGACGATCGACTTCCTCGTCGTCGACCTGCCGCCCGGCACCGGCGACGCGCAGCTCACGATCACCCAGATGGTGCCGCTGTCCGGCGCCGTGATCGTCACCACGCCGCAGGACGTGGCGCTGATCGACGCCCGCAAGGGGCTGCAGATGTTCCGCAAGGTCAACGTCCCGGTGCTCGGCGTGGTCGAGAACATGTCGGCGTTCGTCTGCCCGTCGTGCGGCCACCGCGAGGAGATCTTCAAGTCCGGCGGCGGCCGCCGCACGGCGCTCGAGCTCGGCGTGCCGTTCCTCGGCGACATCCCGATCGACCCGCAGATCGTCCTCGGCGGTGACGCCGGCTCGCCGATCGTCGCCGCCCGCCCCGACTCCCAGGCCGCCCAGGCGTTCATGGCGGTGGCACGCGCAGTCGTCGCGCACGTCACCGGCGCGTGATGCGGCCGTCTGCCGGGCGGCGAGGCGGGCGATGGCGAGGACGGATGTGGGGCGCGTTCGTGCGCGCGCTCGCGTGCCGGCCCGGTAGCACCCACGGAGCCGGCGCATCGCGTCCGCACGCCGCTGCAACCACAGAATCCACGTGAGGTCTTGTACTTGAGGCGAGCAGGGCCCACCTGGGGAACACTCCTGGATGCCTTGTAATGCGAATTTGCCTGTAGTATCGTCATCAACAATGACGAATTTACAGGTTCAACGGCTTGCAGCACACCGGCTCCCGGAACCGGCGGGGCGCCGTCTGGTCGTGCTCACCGGCGCGCGACAGGTCGGCAAGACGACGTTGGCGCGCTCCCGGTATGCCGCGTTGCGCTACGTCAACCTCGACGCGATCGAGGACCGTGACGCGCTCCGTGCGGTCGCGTCGGCCTCATGGGGACGACACATCGGCCCGGCGGTCATCGACGAGGTGCAGAAGGAGCCGTCGTTGCTGGAGAAGGTGAAGTACGCCTACGACGACGGATCGCTCGACTTCTCCGTGCTGCTCGGGTCGGCTCACATCCTCCTCATGCAGCGTGTCCGCGAGTCCCTGGCGGGACGTGTCTTTCTCCACGAGTTGTGGCCGCTGACGATCGCTGAGCTGGCAGCGGGAGCCAGTCCTGCCGATCCGCCGCTCCTGGTGCGTCTGCTCGATGCCGGCGTCGAGGCGCCGGCGCTGCTCGCGGAACAGCCGCGCCTCCTCCTGGGGGATGAGGCGGCCCGGCGGATCGAGGCGGTGCGGCATGTGGCGACGTGGGGCGGCATGCCGGCACTGCTCGCGCTCGACGACCGTGATCGCCGCGAGTGGCTGCGCTCGTACCACGAGACCTTCCTGCAACGCGACCTGGCCGATCTCGCCAGGCTGTCGGATCTTGAACCGTTCTTCCGATTTCAACGGCTCGCCGCGCTGCGCACGGGACGCCTGCTCTCCTACTCGGAGCTCGCCCGCGACGCCGGAACGAGCCCGGGCACGGCGCGCAACTACCTCGAGTACCTGCGCATTTCGTACCAGGCGCTGCTGCTGCAGCCGTACGCCAGCAACGTCACCTCGTCGGTGGTGAAGGCCCCCAAGCTCTACTGGAGCGACGTCGGAATCGCCCGTCATCTTCAGGGCGCCAGGGGGCCGCTCACCGGCGAGCTGTTTGAAACCGTTGTCGTGTCAGAGACAGTCAAGCTGCTGCGTACGCTCGGCCTCGACGCGGAGCCGACGTTCTACCGCACCCGCTCGGGGTTCGAGGTGGACCTGCTGCTCGGGACCTCCGCCGGCGTGCTCGCGGTCGAGGCGAAGGCGCGCGAGGCCGCGGCGCCGTCGGACTTCCGCGGGCTGCGTGCCCTGGCCGCCGGACTCGGTCCGCGGTTCATCGCCGGCCTCGTCGTGACCACCGGCGCCGCGGTGGAGCCGGCCGCGGACGATCCGCGCCTCTGGACCGTCGGCGCCGCGCGGCTCTTTTCGTAAACCTGAAGACCGACGTTGACCCCTGCCGCCGCTGCGTGGAATACTCGCTTGTCTCAGCTTGGTTCGCTGCGACGCAGGCGAGTATGGGTGACAGCTCCGACCTGACCCTCCCGTCGACAGCCATGCGGCACCTTGCGTGCCTGCGTGGTTTGCTGCGCCGCGACTACCTCGCCGATGCCGGCTGGGAAAGCGCGCTGAAGGAGACCGCCGAGATGGCCTGCGCGGCGCTCGGCGCCGACGAGGCGCTGGTCGGCCTGTTCGACCCGCCGGCGGAGACCTGGGAGGCGTGGACCAGCCGCGGCGACAGGGTCCGGCACGACGCTATCCACCTGGTCGCCTCGCGGTCGGTGCTCGATGCCGTCCGCACCTCGGGCGAGCCGATCCTCACGACCGCCGCTGCGGCACTTCCCGTGCGCTCCGAGAGCGTGCGCGAGCACCAGGTCCGCAGCGTGCTCGCGGTGCCGCTGCGTCTCCATCCCGGGGGGGCCGGCGGCCCTGCGGCGGTGACCGGCTGCCTGTACGCCGACCGGCGCCGGGATGCGGCGCCGTTCTCGGACAGCGACGTCGAGCTGGTGCGCGACCTCGCCGCGCTCGCAGAGCGCACCCTGCCGCTGCTGCGCCGGCTGGCGCACGCGGAGGTCTCGCTCGCCACGATCCGCTCCGAGGTGGAGACCAGCCGCAGCGCCGCCGCGGCCGAGTTCTTCGACGGCCACTACGCGTCGCGCGATCGCACCTTCGTGGAATCGGTGCTGGCGCCGCTCGAGCGGGCGGCGCGCGCCGGCAAGGTCGGGCTCCTCCTGCTGGGGCCCACCGGCTCCGGGAAGTCCCATCTGGCGCGGGCGTTTCATTACACCTCGAAGCGCCGCGAGGGACCGTTCGTGGTCCTCGACTGCGGCCAGGTGACCAGCGCCGAGGCGCTCGCCGCCGAGCTGTTCGGCTACGCGAAGAGGTCCGGCTTCGCCGCGCCGGCCGAGGGGCGGATCGGCAAGGCGCTGATGGCGAACGGCGGCACGCTGTTCATCGACGAGATCGGCGCGCTGCCGCGCGACCTGCAGCAGCGCCTGCTGCGCTTGATCCAGTCCGGGCGCTTCTCGGCGCTCGGCAGCGGCGAGGAGCTGGTCGCCGACATCCAGGTGGTCGCCGCGGCCAACCAGGACCTCGCCGAGATGGTGCGGCGCGGCGCCTTCCGCGAGGACCTGTACTGGCGCATCTCCGAGGTCACCCTGCATCTGCCGCCGCTCGACCAGCGCCCCGCCGACATCCCGGGGTTTGCGCGCTGGTTCCTGGCGGCCGCCCGCACCCGCTTCGATCGTCCCGAGATCACCGGCTTCACCGCCGCCGCGCTCGCGGCGCTGGCGAGGCACCGCTGGTCGGCCGCCGGCAACCTGCGCGGCCTCGAGCACACGATCAACCGGTCGGTGCTGCTCGCGCCGGACGGGGCGACGGTCCTCGACGCGGCCGACCTCGCGTTTCGCATCGGCGAGTGCGCCGTCGGCGGGCGCCCGTGCCTCGGTGACGCCGAGATCGCCGCGGCGGCAGCGCCCGACGCGCACGCCGAGCTGTTGCGCGCCAAGATCGCCGAGCATCGCGGCAACCTCGGGCGGATCGCGGCGGACCGCGAGGTGATCGCTGCGTTGGCGCCCGGGCGCCGCGCGCTGGCGCCCTCGACGCTGCTGCTGCGCATCCGGCGCGGTGGCCTCGGCGACGCGCTCGCGCAGGCGCGCGCCCGCGCCGGCCCCGATCTGGAGGCGATCTGCGCAGCCTTGCGCCAGCATGGCGACGCCGGCGCCGCCGCCGCCGCACTCGGCATCACCCGCAACCGCCTGATGTGGCGCCTCCGCCGCGCCGGCCTGTCGGTGCGGGCGGTGCTCGCCGCCGGCGACGCATGACCCCGAGCGCCCGCGCCCTGCTGTGCGCCGCGGTCGCCGCGGTCGTCTGCGCCGGAGGCGCCGCCGCGCTCGCCCCGGATCGCACCATCGCCCAGTACATCCACCGCACCTGGACCGACCTCGACGGCCTGCCCTCATCGCTCGCTCGCGGCCTCGCCCAGACGCCCGACGGCTATCTCTGGGTCGGCACCACCGAGGGGCTGGCGCGCTTCGACGGCTTCCGCTTCGTCGTCTACAACCGCGCCAACACGCCGGAGTTCAGGGAGAACGAGATCCGCGGCGTGTTCGTGGACTCGAGAGGGTGCCTGTGGGTGGGGTTCCCCGCAACGGGCGTGGTGCGGCGCTGCGGCGGGCCGTGGGAGCGGCTCGGGCCGCCGGATGCCTTTGCCGGCAACGATTTCGCCGAGGACGTCCGCGCCAACGTGCACGTCTCCACCGACCGGGGCGTACTCCGGTTCGAGGACGGCGGCTTCCGGAGCGTGGACCCGAGCGTCGAGTCGTCACCCACAACCGGCCTGGCGGCTGACCAGGCCGGACGCATCTGGTACGCGTCCCACCGCGGCGCCTTGAGCTACCTCGACGACGGCGGCGCGCCTCACGCCGTCCCCCTGCCAGGGCCGCTCGACACTCCGATCACACTCGCGTTCCCCGCTCCAGGCGAGCTCCTCCTCGGCACCTTCGACGGGCTCTACCGCTGGCGCGGCGGCCGCCTCGACCGGATCGACCGCTTCCTGGGGCTGACGGATTCAGGAGGGGGGCTCCTCGTCGACCGCGACGGCAACCTCTGGAGCGGGGGCTGGCACGGGGGCGGACTTGCGCGCATCCGCGGGAACGACGTCTCGCACGCTGACAAGCGGCACGGGCTCACCGGCGATCGCGTGCTCCGCCTCCTCGAGGACCGCGAGGGGAACCTCTGGGCCAGCACCTGGGACGGGGGGCTCAACCGCTTCACCGCCGGTGCGTTCATCACCTACAGCGTGCAGGACGGTCTGGCCGGTGACGCCGTGCGCTCGATCTCCGAGGACCGCGCCGGCCACCTGTGGATCGGGACGGGCTCGGGGCTGAGCCGCTTCGACGGCCGCTCCTGGAGGAGCTGGGCGCGCGCCGACGGCCTCCCCCACGACACCGCCTACGTCGCCGCCGAGCTTCCCGGCGGCGACATCCTGGTCGGCACGCTGGGCGGCCTCGCAGTGGTTCGCGACGACCGCGTGCTGCCGGTCGCGGCGGCCGGACCGCCGATCAGCAGCGCCTTCTCGTTGCTCGTCGACCGACTCGGCCGCGTCTGGATCGGCACCGGCACACAGGGGCTGGCGCGCCTGAACGAGGGTCGGATTGAGCTGTTGCCCGGCACCGGCGCCACGGTGGTCTACACGCTCTTCCTCGACCGCGCCGGCACGCTCTGGGCGGGCACACTTGACGGTCTCTATCGACTCGCGCCCGGAGCTGCCGCTCTCGAGCGCGTCGAGGTGCCGCACGACCGGGCACGGCTGGTCGTCGTCGCCAGCCTCGAGGACAGCCGCGGCGATCTCTGGTTCGGCACCATCGAGGGAGGCGTCATCCACGTGCGCGACGGCGTCGTGCGGTGGCTGACCACCCGCGACGGCCTGTTCGACGACACCGCGTTCGGTATCCTCGAGGATGCCTCCGGCGACCTCTGGCTGTCCACCGCGCGAGGGATCTACACCATGGCGAGACGCGACGTCGACGCCTTCCTCGCCGGTTCGGCCCCGCGCCTGCGCTACCGGTTGTTCGACGAGGACGACGGGCTCGCCACCCGCAGCGCCGACGGCGGCAACGGCAACGCCGCCTACCGCACCCGCGACGGCCGCCTCTGGTTCGCCACCATTCGCGGCCTGTCGGTCGTGGATCCGGCGACGCTGCCGCCGCCCCCGCCGCCGCCGCCCGTGCTCCTCGAGTCGGTTGCCGTGGCAGGCCAGCCGCAGCCGCTCGCCGCCGGGCTCGATGTCGGCCCCGGGCGCACCCGCCTCGACGTCGAGTACACGGCGATCCACCTGCGCGCTCCCTCCCGCCTGCGCTTCCGCCACCGCCTTGCCGGCCTGGAGCCGGGGTGGATCGAGGCGGGTGCGCGCCGGCAGGCGTCGTACCCCGCGGTGCCTCCCGGCGATTACGCCTTCGAGGTCCAGGCTTCCCTCGACGGCGAGCGCTGGGGCCCCGCGACGACCCTCACGCTCGCGGTGGCGCCGCACTTCTGGCAGACGGGGTGGTTCGCCGCGCTGTTCGCCGGCGTGCTCGCCGCCGCCGTTGCCGGCGGCGTGCGGTTGCGCCTGGCCGCGCTGCGCCGCCGCAGCGTCGAGCTCGAGGCGATCGTAGCCGCGCGCACCGGCGAGCTCGTCGAGGAGCAGCGGCGCGCCGCCGACGCCGAGCAGGCACGTGAGCGCGCCCAGCGCGAACTCGAGGCGACGCGCGAGCTCGAGGGGCTGGTCGACTTCGGCCGCGCCGTTGCCGGCATCCTCGACCCCGACGAGATCGTGGCCAGGCTCGACCACGCCGTGAGCGTCCGGTGGGGCGGCGCCTGGAGGGCGCTGGTCGCGTGGCGGGAAGGCCGGGAGGTCCTGCTGCACGAGGCGGGCGACGGGGCGACCGCGCGCCTCGACGCGAAGGCGGTGGCGGCAGTGGCGGCCGGCATACCGGGGTGGCGCAGGGCACGGCTGCTGGTCGGTGCGGGCGGCGACGCGTCGGCGAGCAGCGGCCTCATCGGGGTGCTCGCCGATGCGGGCGCCGTGGCGGCGGCGCCGCTCGTCTCCGGCGCCACCATGGTCGGCGTCGTGGCAATCGGGCCGCGGCGCGACGGGCGCGCCTACGACGAGCGCGATCTCGCGCACCTGCTCGGCCTCGCGACCCAGGCGGCGCTCGCCCTCGAGGGAGCGTGGCAGGCGCAGGAGGCGCTGCGCTGGCAGTACCTCTCCGAGGCGCGCCGCGAGTGGCTCCAGCTCGACGTCGCGGGGCGCGTCGCCTTCGCCGCGGTGGCGCGCCTCGGCGCCCAGGCGCCGCTCGACCGCGACACTGCCGCGGCGGCGACCGCCCAGGCGCTCGGCGGCGGCGCCGCCAAAGAGCGCGCGCACGCCGCCATCGCCCGGCTCGTCGAGCACGGCGTGCTGCTCGGCGCGGCGGACGGCTCGCTGCGCATCGGCCGCCCGCGCTGGCTGGCGCTGCCCGAGATCCGCCTGCCGCTCGCCGAGATCGCGCGCCAGGCGGCCGCCCGGGTCGGCGCCTACCGGCTCGCCGAGCGCATCGGCAGCGGCGGCATGGCCGAGGTGTACCACGCGGTCAACGTGCACGACGGCTCGCCGGCCGCCGTCAAGCTGCTGCACCCGCACCTCACCGCCGACCGCGACGCCCGCGACCGCCTCGAGCGCGAGGGAGAGCTGGCGGCCGCCATCGACCACCCCAACGTCGTGCGCCTGCTCGAGCGCGGCGAGCACGAGGGCCGGCTCTATCTGGCGATGGAGCTGCTCGCCGGCGAGACGCTGGCCGCGCGGCTGCGCCGCGGACCGCTGCCGCTCGCCGAGGCGGTGCGCGCCGGCCGCCAGCTCGCCTCCGGCCTGGCGGCGCTGCACGCCGCCGGCGTCGTCCACCGCGACGTCAACAGCGCCAACGTCATGATCGCCGACGACGGCCGCTACGTCCTGCTCGACCTCGGTCTCGCCCGCGGCCTGGCGAGCACCACCCTCACCCAGGCGCAGACCGTTCTCGGCACCCTGCCGTACATGTCCCCCGAGCAGCTCCGCGGCGAGCCGCTCGACCCCCGCACCGACCTCTGGTCGCTGGGCGTCGTCCTTCACGAGATGCTCACCGGCGAGCTCCCCTGGGACGGCGACACCTCGGTGCGCATGGCGCTGGAGATCCTCGGCGCCCGCGAGGTCCCCGCGCGCCGCCTCGCGCCCGACCTCCCGGCGCCGCTCCGCGATCTCCTCGCCCGCCTCCTCGACCCCGACCGCGACCGCAGGCTTGCATCGGCATCCGCCGTCGCTCAGGCGCTGGTTTCGTACCCGGTGTAGAGGCGACCGTCCCCCACCGGCGTCGAACACGACCTCGTCGCGAGGGTGCGAGTGCCCGGCATCGTCACCGTCGGGCCGGCGGAGCGCTGCCACTGTGTGTGGGTCACACAGGTGTGCCGATCGCACCGCTCCTACAACCGTCGCCCAGCCGCTTGGCCAACACCTCAAGTCACTCGTAATGAGATTGTTGTGAGACCGACAGCGGTCTTGGCATGGGTCCTGCCTTGGTCACTGAGTGAAAGGAGCAACGCAATGAACGTTACGAGAGTCCTGAAGAGGTCACGACTGAGCCGGCGCTTCTGGTTCCTCTGGCCGGCACTCCTTTGTGTCGCCGCAGCCGGCTTCGGCTTGCAGGTGGAGGCAACAGAAATCTATTTCAGCGACTACAACTTCGAGACAATCCAGCGCGTGAACGAGGACGGCTCGGGACTGACGACGCTCATCTCTGGCCTCGGCGGAGTGCGGGGCGTCCAGATCGACGCCACAAACGGTAAGATCTACTGGACACAGGTCTATCCAACAAGGGCAATCCGCAGGGCCAATCTCGACGGAACCGGCATCGAGGACGTCCTCAGCACAGGCTCTGGGGTCCCTTGGGAGATTGCGCTCGACGCCGCAGGCGGAAAGATCTACTGGACCCAGGAGAACGGCCCCCCGGCCATCATGCGCGCCAACCTGGACGGCAGCGTCGCTGAGGGACTGGTGATGACAGGCCATTGGAGGCCGACCGGAATCTCGCTCGACCTCACGGCCGGGAAGATGTACTGGGCCGATTACTTCTATGGAGAGATCAGGCGAGCGAACCTCGATGGCTCGAACGTGGAGACGCTCATTGCCGGGCTGAGCTCCCCGAATCATGTCGTCGTGGATGCAGCGAACGGGTTTCTGTACTTCACGCACGGTCTCTTCACGCCTTCGTTTGTGAGCCGGTCCAACCTCGACGGCTCAGGCTTTACCACACTGGTCAGCGGGGAGTCGGGAGCGTCCGGTCTCGCGCTCGACGCGGCTTCCGGTACGTTGTTCTGGACCAACGACCAAGGACAATCGGTGAGGCGTGCCACCATTACCGGGGCCGGAATCGCCACTATCGTCTGGTCCCAATCGCCGCTTGGAATTGCGGTCGTGAGCCATAGTTCGCAGTCGGGTCCGGTGAGCTGGTGGCGCGCCGAGGGCAACGCCAACGACAGCGCCGGCTCGAACCATGGCTCGCTCGCCGGCGGAGTGGGCTTCACTGCCGGCATCGAAGGGCAGGCCTTCTACTTCAACGGTATCGACGGCTCGGTCAACGTGCCGGACTCCCCGTCGCTCAACCCGGGGTCCGAGCTGACGGTGGCGTTCTGGATGAAGGCGGACCCCGACAACCCCATGACCTCGTGCTGCCAGGGTCTGGTCACCACCGACTTCTGGGCCGTCGAGACCTCGGGAGGCTACCACCCCCGTGTAGGAGCCAACTTCTTCGCCATCGCCCCGGGGGGGTGGAACCACTCCTCGGATGTCAACGGCGGTGGTGCTCCGCTGGCTCCGGGATCGTGGTATCACGTCGCCGGCGTGTACGACGGGACCGGCCTCCAGCTCTTTGTCAACGGATCGGCGTGGGGAAACCCGACGCCGCAGAGCGGGCCCGTCGCTCCGATGTCGGGGTTTCTCTCGATCGGTTCCGAGGACGGCCGCCTGGTCTGCCCCTTCTGCGTCAACACGCGCTACTTCAAGGGGGCGATCGACGAGGTGCTCTTCTTCGACCGTGCCCTCGATGCGGCGGAGATCGCGGAAATCGCCGCCGTGCCTGGCAACCAGCCGCCGACGGCGAACGCCTCTGCGTTCACCACGCTGGAATACCGCTCGTACCAAGGAACGCTGAGCGGGAGCGACCCTGAGCACGCGTCGTTGACCTATGCTGTCACCTCCCAACCGCAGAAGGGCTGGGTGACGATCAACGACGCATCGGCCGGAACGTTCACGTTCACCCCGTACCCCGGCGAGACCGGAACCGACGATTTCGCGTTCGTGGCCTCCGACGGTGACCGCGCGTCGGCGCCTGCGATCGTCTCGCTCACCATCGAGCCGGCCGACCCGGAGGTGACGGTTCGCCTCCTCGACTCCCGGGGCGGCCCGCTGGAGGGCGGTGTCGTCACTTACTACAGTGCCGGGTGGAAGCCGTTCGGTACCACCGGACTGGACGGCGCCGCTCGGTTGGTGCTGCCGGCGGCGAGCTATCCGATCCGCATCTCGTACGGTGGCGGCAGCGTGCAGCTCACCCAGGACGTGAGCGCCAACCCCGAGGTCCTCTTCCAGACCGTGGAGGTAGCGGTGCGGCTGCGTGACTCCTGGTTCTACCCGCTCGATCCGGGGACGGCTGAGTACTACGCGAGCGGCTGGAAGCCGTTCGGGGCGACCTCGGGCGGCGACGTGTACAAGCAGTTGCTGCCTGGGAGCTACACCTTCGCGATGAAGTACGAGGGCGGGCGGATCCAGAAGGTGCAGGACATCGCCGCGGACCCGAACGTGGTCTTCCAGACGGTGGACGTGGCGGTGCGGCTGCGCGACTCCTGGGGCAACCCGCTCGATCAGGGGGCGGCTGAGTACTACGCGAGCGGCTGGAAGACGATCGGGACGACCGGGGGCGGCGAGGTGCACAAGCAGTTGCTGCCGGCGAGCTACACCTTCGCGATGAAGTACGAGGGCGGGCGGGTACAGAAGCAGCAGGACATCGCCGCGGACCCGAACGTGATCTTCCAAACGGTGGATGTCGCGGTGCGGCTGCGCGACTCCTGGGGCAACCCGCTCGATCCGGGGACGGCTGAGTACTACGCGAGCGGCTGGAAGCCGTTCGGGGCGACCTCGGGCGGCGACGTGTACAAGCAGTTGCTGCCTGGGAGCTACACCTTCGCGATGAAGTACGAGGGCGGGCGGATCCAGAAGGTGCAGGACATCGCCGCGGACCCGAACGTGGTCTTCCAGACGGTGGACGTGGCGGTGCGGCTGCGCGACTCCTGGGGCAACCCGCTCGATCAGGGGGCGGCTGAGTACTACGCGAGCGGCTGGAAGACGATCGGGACGACCGGGGGCGGCGAGGTGCACAAGCAGTTGCTGCCAGCGAGCTACACCTTTGCGATGAAGTACGAGGGTGGGCGGGTGCAGAAGCAGCAGGACATCTCCGCGGACCCGAATGTGGTCTTTCAGACGGGCGCCGTGATCTCCGACTCCGCGACCTGCACCCAGTACTACGCCTCCGGATGGCGGCCGTTCACACAGGCGATGCAGATCCTGCCCGGGAGCTACACCTTCAAGTTCAGCGAAGGCTTGCCGGCGCAGGAGACCTTCGCAGTCCTCGCCGCTGTGGACAACCACATCAGGTAGCGCCGGGCCGAGGTCGACCCGCTCGGTACGGGCCCCCAGGACCCCTGGGGGCCCAGTCCGCTCCGCACACCGCTGCCTGATGCTGCCGCTCGCGGCGCTTCCTGAGGCGCCGGAGCTGCGTGAGATGAGGTAGGGAATCGCGGTGTCGTGCCTCGTGTTGAGGACGCTGTTCTTAGGAGGCGCCGATGGGGAGACTTCACGGAGCCGACAGGGGCAAGCGTGTCCGTGCCACCACGCCGCCGGGCGCAGCGGCGTTGTCCGCCGCGCTCGCACTGCTCGTGGCCGCGGGCGCTGCCGCCGAAGTGATCGCGCCGTTGCCAAATCAGGTGGAGAGTCTCTTCTCCATTGCGTTCGACCCCGCCAATCCGCAGCGGATCTACGGCGCCGGCTGGGACTCGCTGTTCAACTGGCCGTACGGGCGCGTCTGGCGCTCCGACGACGCCGGCGCCACGTGGTTGCCGTTCACCCGCCCCGCCGGCGTGACTGCCCCGGTCTCCGTCCTCGTCCGTCCGGACGGCGCCGTGCTGGCGACGTTCCAGGAGGGTCTGTACCGCAGCAACGACGGCGGCGCCTCGTGGGCGGTGGTGCTGGATCAGTGCTGTGTCGGTCGCCTGCGCGCGGCGCCCAGCGACCCGAGCATCATCTTCCTGACGAGCTTCGCCAAGAGCACCGATGGGGGCGCGACGTGGAGCTGGCCGGACAGCCCCCCGATCGAGGCCTCGTGGGCGTGGGATCTCCGCGTTCATCCCAGCAACCCGCAGATCGTCTACTACGGGATGGTATATGGAGGGGTGTACAAGAGCAGCGACGGTGGCGCGAGCTGGGTTCTGGCGGGCGCCGAGCTGGCGTCCATTCCCGTGACCGCCCTGGCCATCGACCCGGCCAGCCCGCAGCGCGTCTTCGCCGGCACCGCCGAGGACGGGCTGTACCGCTCCACCGACGGCGGCGCCTCATGGGCGAAGCTCGACACCGGCCAGCCCAACGGCCAGGTGTTCTCCCTCACGTTCGACGCGGGCGGCGCGCTCTGGGCCGGGCTGTACGGCTTCGGTGCGACGGTGATCACGTCGAGCGACGGCGGCGACACCTGGAGCGACGCCGCGCCGGAACTCCACGACGAGTACGCCTGGGGTCTGACGCCCCACCCGACGAAGCCCGGCACGATCTTCGTCGCGACGGTGCGGTGATGAGGCCGGCGATGGGAGCCTTCCGCAGCCGCGCCCTCGGATTCTGCCTGCTGGTGGCCGGCGCCGCTTCGGCCGGCGCGCTGACCCCGCCCGCGCAGACGTTCGTCCTCGAGCACGGGCCGTGGACGGTGGTGTTCTCGCCGGAGGCGGCGCAGCTCGCCACGGGAGACGCGCTGACGGCGGAGGTGTGGGTCTACCGCGTCGGGCCGGTGGGCGCCGTGGTCCTTGCGCTGGCGCCCCGCGACGGCGATACCGTACCCGCTTTCCAGTTGAGCCTGGGCGAAGGGGAGAGCGCCGTGGCGACGGTGGTCCATTCGAACGTGGCGGGGAGCGACTGGTACCACGTCGACAGCGGTCCCGTGGTGCCGCTGCGGCGCTGGACCCACCTGGCCGCGACCGTGGGAGGAGGCGCCCTCTCGCTCTACGTGGATGCGGTCCTCGTGGGGCAAGCGCCCGCGCTGCCGATGACCACCCCCACACCCAGGCGGTGGTCGATCGGGTGCTCCATCAACGCCCAGGGGCAGCCGACCAGCGGCAGCCTGGCGGCGGCCATGAGACAGGTGAGGATCTGGAACCGGGCGCTGTCGGCGCAGGAGATCGCCGCCAGCGCGACCGGGCGCCTCGCCGGCGACGAGCCGGGGCTGGTGGCGCTGTGGCCGATGGACGACGCTGCCGGTCCGACGATGAGGGACCTCGGGCCGCACGGCCTGCACGCGCAACGGGGCACCGCCCCCGGGGATGACGTGCGCGAGCCCCGCTGGATTCGCGCCGCCGTGCTCGAGGCCGGCCCCTTCTTCGCGTGGGATGAGCCGCAGATCGTGCTCCCGGGCTGCGGAGCGCCGGAGAATCCGTGCATGTCCCGCGGGGCACTCGTCGACCTCGAGCGCGATGGCGACGCGGACCTGATCACGATGCGCTCGCACCCGCACTACTTCAGGATGAACACGCAACTGGTGCTCCGCAACGACGGCTCGGGCAACTACTCCGATGCCACGCAGGAGATCTACGCCGGACCGCCGCTGCGAACGAGAGGCGGGGCGCCGGCCGTGATCGCAGATATGAACGGCGATGGCCTTACCGACATTGTGTTCAGCTCCCCCGGCCCGGACCACCCGTCTACGCCCGGAGGTCAGAACTACCTCTTGCTCCAGGAGCCGGACGGGCGCATGCGCGACGTGACCGCGACCCACCTGCCGATCAAGTCGAACTTCAACCACGGCGTGTGTGCGGGGGATCTCGACGGCGATGGCGACGTCGACCTCGTAGTGGGAACGATCTACGCCATGGGCATCGATCACCTGAATCAAACCCACGTCGAGCTCAACGACGGTACCGGCCACTTCTCGATGGGTCGCGGCAGGCTCCCGTGGGAGCGTGGCCCTGCCTGGGCGCCCGAGGACTCGAACGGTGGCGGGCGCGGTTGCGTCACCCTCGACACCGATCGCGATGGGGACCAGGACGTCCTGCTGGGCCAGGACGGCCGCAGCCATGTTCTGCTCGTGAACGACGGCGACGGGAGCTTCTCGTTGGCGCCGCCGGGCGCGTTGCCGGCAAACCCCGTCGCAGCCGACGGCATGACCTTCAACCTCCACGTCGCTGACTTCGACGGAAACAGTATTTCGGATGTTGCCGGCCTGTACTTCGACGCTGGCGAAGGGAGCTCAACACCGTTCGTATGGTTCGGCCGTGGCGACGGCACCTTCGCGGACGCGTCGCGTCGAGTGCCCGAGACGTGGCGGCGCAGCGGTTCTGCGGACCAGGAGTGGATAGCGAACATCGGAACGGCCGACGTCGATGGCAACGGATGGCCAGATCTCGTGGTGTACGCGGTCGGACTTGGAACCTCGGCGCACCTCTATCTGAATAAGGGAGACGGGCATTTCGTGGATGCAACCGATTTTCTGCCCTTTGGTGGGGCTCGGGCAGCGCAAGGCGACCTCGGGGACATCGACGGCGATCTCGACATCGACTTCGTGCTCTTCCGCGGCGATCGTCTCGAAGTGCTGCGCCAGCTCAAAACGCCGGACCTCACCCTGCTGCCGGATGCGGTGCGGCCGCTGCGCCGGCGTGTAGCGCGTGCGCCGTAGCACGGGCGCCAAGAGAGCGACGATGGCGACGGTTCCTTTCTCGTTCGTTCCGCGGTCGCACGGCACTCCGCGGCGTGCTGTCATGGCGGCTACACTGGTCCTTGCCGCGGTGGTGCTTGCCGCGCCGGCCGTTGGGCAGGTCATGTGGACCACCGTCGCTGGCCGGCCGACCGGGAGCGAGGACGGGTCCGCGGATGTCGCCCGGTTCAGTCTGAAGGACTCAGGTGTGGCGGTGGACGCCGCAGGCACCGTCTATGTGGCGGACTCGGGCAACCACCGCATCCGAAGGGTCGCCCCGGACGGCACCGTGACCACGCTGGCAGGCAGCGGCGAACCGGGCCTCCTCGACGGCACCGCCGGCGTGTCCAGGTTCAACAACCCGTCCGGGGTCGTCGTCGCGGCGGACGGGACGGTCTTTGTCGCCGACACCTGGAACAACGTGATCAGGAAGATCACCCCCGACGGCATGGTGAGCACGCTCGCCGGCGACGGCGGCGAAGGGCACGCCGACGGGCCCGCCGCCTCGGCGCGGTTCGCCGGGCCGGTGGCCCTCGCCCTTGATGCGGCGGGCAACCTGCTGGTCGCCGATCAGTGGAACCACCGCATCCGCACGGTCGCGCCCGACGGCACCGTGAGCACCGTCGCAGGCAGCGGCGCGGCCGGCTTCCTCGACGGGCCCGCCGCGGCGGCCCAACTCAACGCCCCATCCGGCGTGGCCGTCGACGCTGCCGGGACCATCTACATCGCGGACGCGGGCAACCAGCGCATCCGGGCGGTGAGCGCCGCCGGCGAGGTTTCCACCGTGGCGGGCACGGGGGCGCCGGGGTTTGCCGACGGTCCGGGGGCGAGCGCGAGCTTCAACTCCCCCACCGGCGTCGCCGTCGACGCCAGCGGCGTCCTCCTCATCGCCGACCGGTGGAACCAAGCCATCCGCGCGATCGCACCGGACGGCTCCGTGAGCACGCTGGCCGGCGGCACCTGGGGCTCTGCGGACGGGGCAGGCGCGGAGGCCCGCTTCGCCGGACCCACCGCGGTCGCCGCCGCCCCCGGCGGGCACGCCGTCGTCGCCGACGCCGGCAACCAGCGCCTGCGCACGATCTCGGCAGGCGGCGTGGTCGCTACGCTGGCCGGCGGCGGTCCGACGCCGTCCAACGGGTGGCTCGACGGCCCCGTCGCCGACGCGCTCCTGTCGAACCCCACCGGCATCGCCGTGGACGCGGCCGGGACCGTCTTCGTGGCCGACTTCTCCAACCACCGCATCCGAAAGATCTCGGGGGGCGCCGTCACGACCCTCGCGGGGACCGGCGAGCCGGGGTACCTGGACGGACCCGGCGGCGCGGCGCAGCTTTTCCACCCCATCGGCCTCGTCCTCGGAGCGGCGGGCCGCCTCATCGTCGCCGACGGCGCGAACCACCGTATCCGCTCGGTTGCTCCCGACGGCACCGTGGCCACCCTGGCCGGCAGCGGCGAGGCCGGCTTCGCGGACGGCCCCGGCGCCGGCGCGAGATTCTCGTGGCCGCACGGTGTCGCGATGGACGCCGCCGGCAACCTCCTCGTCGCCGACGCCGGCAACCACCGCATCCGCAGGGTGGCGCCCGACGGCGCCGTGACCACCGTGGCCGGCTCGGGCATCCAGGGGTTCGCCGACGGTCCGGCGGCCACCGCGCAGTTCTCCTCGCCCACCGGCGTCGCGGTGGACGCCGCCGGCGCGATCTGGGTGGCGGACAACGGCAACAACCGCGTGCGGAAGGTCATCGGAGGCGTCGTGACCACCGTGGCCGGCGGCCCCTGGGGGTGGGCCGACGGCCCCGGCGACACGGCGGCGCTGCGCGGCCCGGTGTTCGTTGCGGCAGGCGCGGCGGGGGAGATCGTCGTCACCGACCAGTGGAACAACGCCGTGCGCGCCATCGCGCCGGACGGCGCCGTGCGCACCCTCGGCGGCGGCCCGGCGCCGGGCGGGGCCGACGGCCTGGGTCCCTTCGCGCGCTTCCGCTCCCCCTCGGGCGTCGCGGTCGCGGCGGACGGGACCATCCTCGTCAGCGACCACGCCAACAACGCGGTGCGCATCGGCCGCCCGGCGGCCGTCACCGCCGCCGCGACCATCGACCGGGCCACGGGGCGGGTCGGTGAGCCCCGCCAGCTCGGCGCCAGCGGCGGTGCCGCGGCCTGGAGCTGGCGGATCGTCCGCCGCGCCGCGGGCTCGACGGCGCCGCTCTCCTCGCCGGACGTCCAGACGCCGACCTTCACCCCCGACGCGCCGGGGGTGTACGTCTTCCGCCTCACCGCCGCCGGGGAGGGCGGCGTCCAGGCGATCACCGAGGTGAGCCTCGACGCCTACCGAGCGCCCACCGCGGCGGTCAGCGGCGACGCCACCATCTGCGCCGGTATGGCGGCGACGCTCGAGGTGGCGCTCACCGGCACCCCGCCATGGTCGCTCACCTGGTCCGACGGCGTCACCCAGACCGGCATCGTCGCCAGCCCGGCGGTGCGGCCGGTGACGCCGGCGGTGACCACGACCTATGCCGTTGCCGCGGTCACCGACTACTTCGACACCGGCACCGCCACCGGCAGCGCCGAGATCACCGTCGCCGGCGTGGCGCCGTCGGCGGCCATCACCGCGCCGGCGTACGCCGCCGTCGGCCGGCCGGGGCTGGTGGCGACGGTGCCGGATGCCGGCGCCGGGGCCGCCTACGCCTGGACCACCGACAACGGCGCGATCACCTCGGGCCAGGGCACGCCCGCGATCACCTTCGCCCCCTCGTCCTTCGGCGAGACGGTGCTCGGGGTCACCGTCACGCAGGGGATCTGCTCCGCCTCGGGCTCGGTGAGCGTGCCGCCAGCGCCGCCGTACCAGGAGCACGTGCTGCACTTCGCCGGCGAGCAGGTCGCCGTCGCTCCGGGAACGTCGTCACTTCCGCTCGGAGAAGAGTTCACCCTCGAGGCGTGGGTCTACCTCGTGGAGCCGGTCCCGTGGGCGGCCATCGTGATGCGCCCGGAAGGCGCGGACGACGAGTTCGGCCGCTGGACGGGGCTGGTCTTCGACGGCAGCGGCAGCCGGCCGCTGTTCGTCCAGACGCCGGAGCGCACCGGCGTGTTCGTCGCCGCGCACGGCAGCGGCCCGCTGCCGCTGCGCCGTTGGACGCACCTGGCCGGCATGCTGAAAGACGGCGTGCTCAGCCTCTACGTCAACGGCCGCCTGGACGCCACCGCTGCGAGCCAGGGGCCCCCGCCGGCCAGCGCCCGGCCGTTCACCCTTGGTGGATGGCAGCCCTCCTCCGGCGGGGTGTGGAACGGCCTGATCGGCGCCGTCCAACAGGTGCGGCTCTGGGGGCGGGGGTTGAGCAGGACGGAGCTTGTGGCAAGCGCGGCGCAGCACCTCGCCGGCTCGGAGCCCGCCCTGCTCGCCTGCTGGCCGCTCGACGAGGGCAGCGGATGGACGGCCCGCGACCTGTCGCCGGGCGGCGCGCACCTCGATATCCCGCCGACCAACCTGTCGGGCTCGCCGTTCGCACGTCGGATGTGGTGGCGCATCGACGGCGCGGAGCCGTTCTTCCTGACCGAGAGGGCCCCCCTGCCGGAGCCGTGGCTCGCGGCCTCCAGACCGCTGCCGTCGCCCCTGTTCGACTTCGTGCCCATCGACCTCGACGCCGACGGCGACCAGGACATCGTCGTCGGCGGCAGCGAGTTCATCAGCCGCAAGCCGATTCCCCTCTACGCCCTGCGCAACGACGGACGGGGCGGCCTCAGCGATGCGACAGCGGAGCTCATCGACAGCCCGGGAGTCATCGGCCCGCGCGACTGGGCGGTCGCCGACTTCAACGGCGACGGCCGCGACGACCTCTTCGTCGCGGAGCAGGGGCAGGACGCCGGAGAGGGACCATACCTCGGCAAAGGAGGACAGAGCCGGATCCTGATTCAGAGTGCCGACGGCAAACTGGTCGACGAGACGGAGAGCAGGCTTCCCCGCGCCGAGTCCTTTACCCACAACGTCGCGGCGGCGGACGTCGACGGGGACGGAGACATCGACCTCTACCTGGCGAACATCGGCGGCGAGCTCGGGCCGCAGCTCCTTATCAACGACGGCAGCGGGCGCTTCGCCCCCGAGAACCTGCGCCTCCCCCCCATGCTGCGTATCGCCCCCGGCCCCGGCTGGCCCGGCAACTTCTCCACCTCCACCTTCGCCGATGTCAACAACGACGGCTTTCCCGACCTGGTGCTCGGGGCGGTGGTCTGCCAACCGGAGTATCCGAGCGACCTCCTGCTCATGAACGACGGCCGCGGCTACTTCTCCTTCGCCCCAGCGGGCGCCATGCCGACGCGCCACGGCGGGTACACCTGGATCACCCAGGGCGACATCGCCGCCGGCGACCTGGACGGCGACGGCTGGGTGGACCTCATCCTGGGCACCAACGACTGCCCCGGCCTCATCCCCTTCCTGCAGCTCCTCCTCAACAACGGCGACGGCACCTTCCGCGACGCCAGCCACCTGATCGACCAGTCCTGGCCCGACAACCCCAACCGCTACGTGAACTTCGCCTACTGGATCAGCCTCGCCGACTACAACGGCGACGGCTGGCTGGACTTCCTGACCAGCCAGGCCAGCGGCGCGCGGCTGTTCCTCAACCACCGCGGCCGCAGGTTCCTCGACGCCTCGGCCGTCCTCCAGAACACGGTCCCGATATCGTCGGCGCGGGCGGTCGCCCTGACGCCGGGCGGCGCGCCCGACATCTTTTTTCTCCCGGAGGGCCCCACGTCCTACTACATCGCGCGCAACGTCAAGCCGTTCAACCTGACCAACGACCACATCCCGCGCAAGCGCGTGCCGCGAGCCCGCTGAGCTGCCAGCCACGGCCCAGCGCCTCTCACCGCCCGTGCGGTGCCCGCCTGTCGACCTTCAGGCCGACAGGCATCACCCGCCAAGCCGTGCACCGCGGCATGCCGGACCGTCGATCGAGGCACGAGCAGGCGCCACTTCAGGTATGCGTGGGTCGCACACGTGTGCAGCTCACACACGTGAGATGAAGCCGGTCGCTGCTCGGCTCGCAGAGGTAACTCTAGTTTTGACAGTGTTTAACTCTTCTTCGTGCGAGTGGCACGAGGCGTGCTAAAGAAGTCTGCCTGGGAGACGTGGGGGGTTCGCGATGCGCAGACACGCCTGGTTCGTCAGTGTCGTTCTTTCGGCGCTTGCAGCCGGTGACGCCAGTGTCGCATCGGCCGCGCCAGTGAGCTTTGGACCGTTCCCGGAGCGCGTTGTTCGCGACGGCTTCGAGACGTTCCGGGCCGCGTGGAAGCCGGACGGCGGCACGTGGCAGTTCGCCGCGGGAATCGCCGCGCAGAACGACGGGTCGGCGCCGCACTGGGCGACGCTCGAGGGTGTCCTCACCGCGCCGATCACCAGCGTCGAGACCGACCTGAGGCTCGACGGCGGCAGCGGCACGGCGGGGCTGCTGTTCAGCTACCGCGGCGCAACCTGCCTCTGGGCGCTCGCCCCCGATGGCGGCAGCGGCGCCGTCAACGGCTTCGCCGTGCCCGTCACGACCATGACCGCGCCGGCGCTCCTGCCCGGCACCTGGCATCGCCTGAACCTCGTGATCGAGGACGACTTCGTCATCGCGCGGGTCGACGGCGCGGTCGCCTGGTACGTCGAGGACGCCGCGCCGACGGGGGTGAGCGACGCCACGCTGCCGGTCCTCCCGGGTGGAGCGCTCGGGCTCTTCAGCGCGGGCGCCGAGGTCTCCTTCGACAACCTGCTCGTCGAGCGTCCGCGCGATGCCTGGCGCTACGTCGTCCCGATCGCACCGCGCACCCCCGGGCTCAAGAACACCCTCTGGCGCACCGACCTGGCTCTGTCGAACCTCTCCTCGCTGCCGGCCGCCGTCAAGGTCCACTACCTGCTCGCAGGCCAGGACAACAGCGCCCTGGCAAACGTCGCTGAGATCGAGCTGGAGGGCGGCCAGTCGCGCGTGCTCGCCGACGTGGTGAGCGCGGAGCTTGGTCTGTCGCAGGCCAACGGCGGCCTGATGATCGTCAGCGACGCCGAGATCGCGGTCGCGAGCCGGACCTACAACCAGGCCGGCGCCGGCACCTACGGCCAGCACGTCCCCGCCACGCTGGTCGACGACCTCATTCCCGCAGGCGAGACCGGCATGCTCGTCGGCGTGCGGCGCAGCGCCGGCTACCGCACCAACGTCGGCTTCGTCAACCCGAGCGGGCGCACGGTGCGGTTCACCGTGCGCCTCGTCGACGGCGGCGGCGCCGTGCGCGGCACTTTGCAGCGGTCGCTCAAGCCCCTCAGCCAGCACCAGTACACCGACGTCCTCCCGGCGCTCGGTGCGGACGCCCTCGATGCGGGGCGTGTCGAGATCACCGCCGACGGGCCGTTCCAGGCGTACGCCATGGTCATCGACAACGCCAGCGGGGACCCGGTGCTCATCCCCGCGGTGCCGGTCACCGACGCGGGCACGATCCAGCACATCCCGAACCTCGCACGGGTCAAGGGCCTCAAGGGCTCCAACTGGCGCAGCCAGGTGTTCCTCTCCAACCTCGGGACGATCGATGGACAGATGACGCTGTCGTTCTTCCTCGCGAACAAGAGCAGCGCGGCGGCCTCCAAGGTTCTCGCGATCCCGGCAAACGCCACCCTCGGCATCGATGACGTGGTGTCCGACATGCTGGGCCAGGAAGGCGAGGGGTGGCTCAAGGTCGAGGCGAGCGTGCCGTTGCTCGCCTCGGCCAGGCGGTACAACCTCGCGACCGACGGCAGCACCTTCGGCCAGTCGGTGCGCATCCTGCCGCTCGAGCGACTGCTGGGGCACGGCGACGCCGGGGTTTTCCCCGGGTTGGAGAAGAGCGCCGAGTTTCGCAGCAACTTGGTACTGCTCAACCCCGGCGACAGCTCGGTGTCCGTCCTGGTGCGCGTCGACGGCGCGGGCACGAGCGCCACCAAGGCGTTCCCCGTGGCGGCGCGCGCGTACCGCAACCTCGTCGACATCGCCGGCCTCGTCGGCCACCCCGGCGGCAAGGAGCTGCGCGCCGTGGTCGCGCTCGACCCTGTCGCTGACGCCAACTCGGGCGCGCGCCTCTCCGCTTCCGTGACCGTGGTCGACAACCGCACCAACGACCCCGTCGGCATCGGTCACGCCCTCGACCGCACCGTCCCGGTGTTCGTCTCGCTGACCCCGTCCGGCGGCCCCCCGGGAACGCCGCTGGTCCTTCGTGGCGCGGGACTCCAGGCTTCACAAGCGCTGGAATTCACCTTCGCTGGCTCCACCACCGAGCTAACGGTGCCGCGGGTCAACGGCTCGCGAGTCGACCTAATCGTGCCGCTTCTGCTGGGTGGCCCCGGGCAGGCGCCGTTCGTAGGCCGGGCCGGCGTCGCTCCGCTTGATACTCGTGGCGCCGTGCACGAGTCGCTCAACGTAGACGTTGCGGCGCTTCCCGCTGTAACGCCGGCAGAAGCGGAGACGATCTTCTTCGAGGTGTTCGCCGGCCTCGAGGGAATCGTCGCCGAAAGCGTTCAGGGACCCCCCACCGAGGTTTCCGGCCTCCTCGACGAGCTGCGCCAGACGCTCGTGGATCACTACTACGCACTCGTCCTTGGGGCGGCGAACGGCACTCCTTCGACGCTGAACGTTCCCGATCCAGCCACGGGCCATTGGGTCGACGTCGAGGTGACGGCGCAGGACGCCCTCACGCTGGCGAGCCTTCTCGCTCACGGCGCCGTGAAACAAGCCTCCGCGGCGCCGCCTCTCGGCGCCTCCGCTCAATCGACGACCAGACAGTCCGGTGCCTGCCTTCCGATCGCAAGCCGCGATCGGATCGGAAGCTGGTGCAACGGCGCCGAAGGCGCCGGCGAGCAGTCGCTGCGTGCGGCGGTCGAGCTTGCTGCCTCCTCGGGCTGCCAGCTCAACCCGGCCATGTGCGACGCTGCAGAGGGGATGGCGGTGGTGTTCGAGGTCGTCGCGCGCGTCCTCTGTCTGACCACGCCGTACGTCCTCGACCGCGTGCAGCTTGAGACGCAGTATGGATTTGCGACGGGGCTGATCGAGCGCACCCTGATCACGCTCGAGCCGGAAACTACCGAGCCTTTCGCGATCGTTGCCTACCTCAATGCCGTCAACCGCGCGCCGGAGATGAGTTGGGCGGACCTTGTTGACGCGATTGCAGAGGGCGTGGTGGCGAGGTACCACCAGGCGTCGCTTTCTGGCCTCTCCGGACCCGAGCTAATGGCGATGCACGGAGGCTTCAACGACATCGCCGCCATCATGTTAACGGCAGTCGCGCAGCAGGCCGGAATCGCTGTGCCGTTGACGTTCGCAACGTCCTGCCGCGAGGAGCTCCCGCCTGACGTGGCAACCGTCACAGTTGAATCTCCAGATCCTAGCCCGCCGCAGGGGATCCAAGTCGCGCCACGGGCCGTAATCGCGAATGATTTCCTTGATGTGGCGACACTCCGGGCCTCGATCAACGATCCGGAGACGTTTCTGTATGCATTCCGGGGCGCAGATGTAGTGCCACGCGGGAGCTTGGACTCGGCCACCTATGCACCGGCCACGGAGTTCCGAGTCGTCTGCGATCATCCGACGCCGGAGGGGCGCTGTGCGCTCCCCCTGTACCTCGTGCAGGTTACCGATATCTACATTCCCTTCACCGAGGTGGGGAGCTGCAGCGACGGCGGCCCAATCTGGGTCGACACCGACCTCAGTTGCGGTCTTGGCAGCTTCCGCGGTTCGTTCCTGCGCGCTGGGCAGCAGTGGTACACCAAGTCGACGTGTCCCGCCGCGGACGGAACCGTCACGATGGTCGGGTCCTGCCTCGGAACGGACGTGGCCACGTTATCCATTGGCCTCGACTCGGGCACCCTCAGCTTCTGTCTCACTGGAGAGTTCTCATTCGGTTCCACGACATGCACCGTCAACGGTTGCGCCTACGGGGCTGCTTCGAGCGTCACCAGGCCCGTCGATACCAGTGGGCTGTCGATTCCCGACTACGTTGCAGCAAACCATTGGCAGGTTTGCCCTTGAGCGGCGCGGCGGTGTAAGTGTCGACCCACGGGCATCAGATTCTCTCAGCACTCTGATAGACCAGACCGAAAGGGAAAGGAGGAGACGAGTATGGTGGCAGGGCGCAGGGTCTTGATGGCGGTTGTTGTGACGGTCGTCGGTGCCAGCACGGTTGGGTTGGCGTCGCAGGCAGGTGCCGTGCCCGGGAGGCGGGTGCGGGGTGCTCAGAGACTCGCGAGCGAGCGCGCGAGGCTGGCTGCGCGTGCCGTGGAGCGTAAGCCGGGGATGGCTGTGCAAACGATGGCGACCGACCAGGAGATCCTCGATGCGCTGTTCACCGACGCGGCGTGCCAGGCATTCGTCAGTGGTGTGACCGTCACGGCTACCGACCCCAGCGTCCAGGTTCAGGCACTTCCATCATACGGGCGATCTGTCTTCTCGGGCAGCGGCGGCGTTCTTGTCCTGAGTTCGGGTGATCCTCTCGCGCCTTCCGAAACCACCGCCTGGGGCGAGCAATACTGCCCAGGCGACACCGCTCGCGTCGACATCGACTTCAACATCACCGACCCGAGTATCCGGTCAATGTCGATGCAGTTCGATGTGTACTCCTACGAGTACCCGACCTACGTCGGCGCGTTCAACGACTTCGCTTTTGCCTATTGGGACGAGACGATAACCACGAACGACGCGTGTTTCCCTGATCAAGCGGCCCAGTACTGCCCGAATGGGCTGGGATGCGCAGGATCGACCTCCGCAACCCGTGGCCTCCTCACCTTCGACAACCAGATTCCGTGCCAGCCGACCATGATCAACAGCGCCTTCTTTCAACTGTGCAGCGTGCTCGGGTGCGACAGCGCGCCCGGCGTTCCAGGGTGGGAAACCACATACGATGAGGTCCCTGGGGACATCTCCGGTCGTACAGGAGTCCTCACTGCTTCGTGGCCGGTCTCCACGGGTGTTCACCGCCTCACACTGATGGTAGGCGACTACGGAGACGGTCTCGTCGATAGCGCGGCAGCCTTTGCCCGTCTCCGCTGCAGCTCCCAGGCAACGGGGTGCGCCTCCACGGAGCAGCAGCAAGGAGAGAACATCCCGGCGCTCTCGTGGTTAGGCCTCGCGCTGCTGGCTCTGCTGCTGGGAGGTCTCGGCGCATGGGAGGCGCTCGCGCGGACGTAAGACGCCGAGGGTGCCGTTCCTCGGCGAAGTGCCGATTGACCCGTAGGTCGTGCTAGCGCGACTTTACTACGGCGCCTCTCGGGATCGGTTGTAAGTGAGGTCTTTGTTTAGAGATGGGTCTCCCTGCGTCGTATATACGACGGCGAGTTGCTACGGTCGAAGACCGAGGGCCCCGATGAGGTCCCGGAGGTGCGGGTCGTCGGGGTAGTCGAGGACGGTCTCGATGCGCGGCCGGCCGGGCTTGCCGGGCCGTCGGCGCAGGACGGTGGCGCGACGGATCTGGCCGAGGTCGTCCATCATCGTGTGCAGCGAGCCGGCATATCCAATCCGCTCGACCAAGCGCATGTGGAGGAGGCGGACGAGCAGGTAGCCAAGGACGCAGCACCAGGCGTGGACGGCGATCTTCTGGTCGGTCCAGTGGTACTGCGGACGCACCGCGAGGTGGAACGGGTCATTGAGGTTCTCGAAGGCTGCCTCCACATCCGACTG
>CAZQLL010000016.1:0-93820 GCA_964594125.1 uncultured Thermoanaerobaculia bacterium
TCTTTCAACCGGCGCGAAGGTCAGATTCCCTCAGTTTCCCGTGGCCGGCGACACGCGGCGCACTCCCTCACTGCGGCGGCGAGCGCCGCCGCCATCGCGCCGTTGGTCGCGTTGTACACCTCCGGGCGGTTGAGGGTGATCGTCGCCACCGCGCCGTCCCGGGTCACCAGCACCGTCTCGCCGCTCATCGCTTCACCTCCGCTTGCCAAGTGTGCCCCGGATCGCCGGCCGGCGCGAGTCTCGCGGCGCTCCGGCCCGGCTGCTGCCGGGCAGCCGGCGGCCGCCCGTCGCGGCGTCCGATCGCAGGAGCTGTCACTCCGAGGAGCGGCGCGCGAGCGCCGCGACGAGGAGCGCCGCGGCGCCGGGAGCGCGAGCGCGTACCGCCCCGTTGCGCCTACCTCCGCGTCGCCAGCAGCGCCTCGATCTCGGCGATCTCCTTCGGCACGCCGGCGGAGAGCACCTCGACGCCGTCGCGTGTGATCAGCACCGTGTCCTCGATGCGGATGCCGAGGTCCTTCCCGGGGAGGTACAGCCCCGGCTCGATCGCGAACACCATCCCCTCGCGCAGCACCTCGCCGAGCGGCACGTCGTGCGTCGCCATGCCGACGCCGTGCCCGAAGCCGCCGCGCATGTCGCCGGGGTCGATCCCGAGCTCCTTCATGCGCGCCGCGACGTGGCGCTCGACGTCGGCCTCGGTCACCCCCGGCCGGTACGCCTCGATGCACGCCTTCTGCACCGCGAGCACGCGCGCGTACGCCGCGCGCTGCTCGGCAGTGAAGGTGCCGCTCACCGGCCAGGTGCGGGTGATGTCCATCGTCAGGTGGTCGAGGTCGGCGCCGAAGTCCATCAGCACCACCTCGCCGGCGCCCATCTGCCGACCGTTGTCCTCGTAGTGCCAGATGCACGAGTTGGGCCCCGAGCCGACGATCGGCGCGTACGCGACCCCCTTGGCGCCGCCGCGCAGCACCGTGCCCACCGCCGCCGCCTCGACCTCGTACTCGAACGCGCCCGGGCGCGACGCCAGCATCGCCTGCCGCACCGCCTCCGCCGACAGGCGGCCGTTGCGCCGCAGCACCGCGATCTCCTCCGCCGACTTGATCGCGCGCATCGCGTCGATCGCCGGCGTGACGTCGGCGATCGCGAGCGCAGGGTAGCGCTCCTTCAGCTTGGCGACACGGTAGGCATCGATCGGCACCTGGTCGTTGTAGTGGATGCGCCAGCGCCGCGCGGCGAACAGCGCCGCGTCGCCGCGCGAGCCGTCGACCGTGTCGGCCGGCGCCAGCCGCAAGTGCAGCCTCCCGCCCTCGGGAACGGTGCGCCGCGCCAGGAACTCGTCGAAGTACGACAGCGGGTGGACCCGCGTCACCCCCGCCTTCGCCGCCCCCTCCGGGTCCTTGAGGAGGTTGGCGCCCTCGACCATGATCTCGCGCGCCGACTGCTCCGGCATGAACAGGTGCGTCTCCTTCGTGCGCGGCACCATCACCACGATCGCGTTGGCGTCCTCGCGGCCGGTGAAGTAGTAGAAGTCGTTGTCCTGGCGGA
Source organism: uncultured Thermoanaerobaculia bacterium (assembly GCA_964594125.1). Lineage (GTDB taxonomy): Bacteria > Acidobacteriota > Thermoanaerobaculia > Thermoanaerobaculales > Thermoanaerobaculaceae > CAVRZJ01. The sequence continues at coordinate 1,543 of CAZQLL010000016.1, forward strand.
AGTGGGCGCCTGGCGCGGAGCGGTCGGCACCGAACAGCACGATCAGACCGTCGCCGGTCGCGCGCATGACCGCCTCGCGCCGCCGCGCCAGCTCCGCCGCCGTGTACCCCGCGCGCTGCGCCGCCGCCGTGCCGCCACCCACCAGGACCCCGGCCACCACCACCGCCGCCACCGCCGCTCGTCGCATGCCACCCTCCCAAGCTGCCCTGCGGTGCCACTGTGTCGGCGCTCGCCGGCGGTGTCAACCGCTCCGGTCCTCCCTCATCACCCCGGAAATGTCGGAAGAGACAATCGTGTTTTGACGACCAAGTACAGGGAGGACAATGCCATGAAGAGATTTCTCGGCGTACTCGCACTCGTCGCGGCCGCGCCGGCCGCCGTTCCCGCGTTCGCGCAGGAGAAGCCGGGCGACGTCGCCCTGGTTTACTCGGTGAAACCGAAGCCCGGCGCGTGGGCGCAGCTCGACGCCGCGCTCGCGAAACACTACGCCTGGCACCGCGCACAGAAGGACGGCTTCTCGTGGTTCGTCTGGCAGGTGGCGACGGGCGACGACATCGGCAGCTACGTCGGCGGCACGTTCGGCCACCACTGGAAGGAGTGGGATGCCCGCGCCGCCTTCGACCAGGCGGACGACGGCGACTTCGTGGCCAATGTACTGCCGCTCGCGGATGCCGTGAGCCTCGGCTACTGGACGTACCTTGCCGAGGCGAGCAACCCGTCGACGAGCCCGACCCCCGCGGCGATGACGCAGGTCACCCACTATTACCTGGTCCCGGAGGGGTACCCGGCGTTCATCGACGCGCTCAAGCAGATGAAGGCGGCGATGGGCGGGAAGGGGTACCCGATGACGTTCGGGTGGTATCGGCTGATCTCGGGTGGCGAGGGACCGCAGCTCGTGCTCGCGGTGGATCGCGCGTCGTTCGCGGCGATGGCGCCGCCCGACAAGCCGCTCGACGCGATGCTCGCGGAGACCCTCGGCGCGCAGAAGGCGGCCGCGCTGCTCGACGCGGTCCGCAAGGGCACGCGCTTCACCCGCTCGTACCTGCTGCGCTGGCGTGCCGACCTCTCGTACATGCCGGCACAGTGAACACCGGGTTCCGCCTGGCGATGACGCAGCAGCAGCGGTCAGAGCCGCGGCGCGGCCGGCGCCGGCGGAAGACCCCGCAACGGCGCGCCGGCGCCGCCTCGCCGCTCCGCACGCGGACGATCGCGTCGCGACGCCCGGCGCCGCCCTCCTCGAGCACACCGTTGACGTGCTTCTCGGCGCGGGCTCACGCCCGCGTGCGGGCGCCAGCCCGCGCTGACCATTCCTTGGAGGAGAGGTCTCGCAACCCCCCTGAAGCGCCGGCGCGAACGCGCCGGGACGCTCATCGCTGCAGGCATCAGAATGAACAACGTCCCACGCAGGTGGGGCGCACGTGTTGGATTCCATTGGAGCCAACGCGCGGGCTCGAACCGCGGACCTGCTGATTACGAATCAGCTGCTCTACCGGCTGAGCTACGTTGGCCCGGCGGCGCGGAAGGTACCACAACGGCGCTGCGGCGCTCAAGCGAAGCGCGGTCTCAGCCGCTCTGCCCGGCGGCCAGGGCTCTGGCCGCGGCGATCAGGAATGCGGGGGCGGCGGGGCTGGGGGCGTCGAGCGCCGGGAGCGGCTCGCGACGGTCGCCGCGTCGGTCGCGGCCGCGATCGCGGCGGCGGGCGAGCGGACGACGTGCACGGTCCACGCCGCAGCGCTCACTCGGCGACCGGTTGCGGCGGCGGCGCAGGTGAGGCCGCCCAGGACGGTGTCGCCGCTCGCCCCCGGCGGCAGCGAGCAGGCGGCGCCTGGCGGGAGCGTGCCGAGCTCGCAGCGGCAGCGGCTCCGCGTTCGCGGGCTATTTCGTCGGGTTGTAGACGTACTTGCCGGACCTGTCGACATAGCCGAAGGCGCGGTCGAGCTTGACCCTGGCGAGGCCGTGGTGGAAGGGCCACGCCTCGTCGAACTGCGGGTTGATCACGAAGGCGCCGGAGGGAGCGATGAAGCCGACGCGGTCGCCGGCTTCGGCGACGGCGAGGCCCTCGCTGAAGTCTCCGGCCCCGTCGAACTGCGGGTTGACGGCGATCGTGCCGCGGGTGTCGATATAGCCATAACGGCGGCCGACCTTGATGCGCGCCCGCCCTTCGGCGAACGGCCACGCCTCGTCGAACTGCGGGTTGATGGCGAGCGCGCCCTTGCGGTCGACGTACCCCCAGCGGTCGCCGACGCGCACCGGCGCCAGCGTGCCGGAGAACTCGCCGGCGCGCTCGAACTGCGGGTTGATGACGAGCGTGCCGTCGTCGTCGACGTACCCCCAGCGGTCGTCGACGCCGACCCGGGCCAGCCCCTCGGCGAACGGTCCGGCATTCTCGAACTGCGGGTTGACGGCGTACGAGCCGTCCTTGCGGACGTACCCCCAGCGCCTGCCCAGCTTCACGGCTGCGAGGCCGCCGGAGAACGCCGTCGCGCGGTCGAACTGCGGGTTGATCGCGAGCTTGCCGGTCTTGTCGACATACCCGAAGCGGTCCTCGACCTCGACCCACGCCAGGCCCTCGGAGAAGTCCCCGGCCGACTCGAACTGCGGGTTGATCGCGATGACGCCGGAGTGGTCGACGTAACCGTAGCGGCGGCCGGCCTTGACCCACGCCATCCCCTCGTAGAAGGCGCCGGCCTCCTCGAACTGCGGGTTGGCGACGATCTTCCCTTCCTTGTCGACGTACCCCCAGCGGTCGTCGAGCACGATCGGGTACAGCGCCGGGCCGGAGCGCCGTTGCGCGATGGCGGTGTCGGCGAGGGCGAGCAGCGCGGCCAGCGGGAGTGCGGCAGCGGCCAGCGGCAATCGGCGACCAGACGTCATGGCGAGCCTCCTCGTGGTCATCGTGCGGCGGTGTTGCCGCGGACGGTGTGAGCATCTCATTCTAGCGCCGGCACGCCTGCGGCAGAGGCCGTCGCTCCGAGGCGCCCGGCGCGGCGGGTGACGAGGGGCCCGTCGCGCCGAGCGCGCCTTCGAGGGATGACAGGATGCGTGGCGGATGCTCTCGCCGGGCTGCCACGCCCTCCGTCGCCGCTCTCCGCGCGGAACGGCGCCCACCCAGCGAACCACGACCCGCGACACACGACCCACCGCCCTCCCCCCGGCGTACCATGTCGGACCGTGAGCGACCGCGCGCGCTGGGGGCTGCCGCTGGCGTATGCCGCCATCTGCCTGATCTGGGGGAGCACGTATCTCGCGATCAAGGTGGGGCTGGAGAGCTTCGATCCGTACGCATTCGCGGCCGCCCGCTACGTCCTCGCCGCCGCCATCATGTACGCGGTGGCGCGCTGGCGCAGGACCAGCTTCGCCGGACCGCTGCGCCGCTGGCTGCCCGCACTGGCGGTCGGCGTGATGTTCGTCGGGATCTCCAACGGGCTGGTGTTCTGGGCGGAGACGCGGCTCGATTCCGGCTTCACCGCGCTGCTGATCACCGCGAGCCCGGTGTGGACGGCGCTGCTCTCGCCCCTGCTGCCGGGCGAGCGGCGGCTGCGCCCGCTCGGATGGCTCGGGATCGTGCTCGGAATGGGGGGCACGATCGTGCTCCTGCAGCCGTGGCGGGCGACCCGCGTGGAGCTGGCCGCATCGCTCGCCGTGGAGGTCTCGGTGGTGGTGTGGGTCGCCGGCTCGCTGGTCGTGAGGCGCATCCGCCGCGACTTCGACCCGCTGGCGCTCACCGTGGCGCAGATGGTCGGCGGGCTGCCGGTGCTGCTGGCGCTGGCGGCGGCGCGCGGCGGCGCCCTGGTGGCGCCGGTGACGACGCGGGCGTTGCTGGCGCTGGCGTTCTTGGTGGTCTTCGGGTCGTGCGTTGCGTTCGGCGCCTACAACTACCTGCTGCGCCACTGGGAGGCGTCTCGGGTGGCGTCGTCGACCTACGTCAACCCGGTGGTGGCGGTGATGCTCGGCGCGCTGCTTCTCGATGAAGCGGTGACCGGGCCGATGGTGGCGGGCGCGGCGGTGGTGCTCACGGGCGTGGCGATTGTGCTGCACGAGCAACGGGCTTGAGAGCGTGTGAAGCGATGCTTCACGCGGCCTGACTGACTCCCGGAGGAGAGGCCTCGCGACCTCTCCTGCGCCCTGACCACCTTCCCAGGGGCGGGCTGCCGCCCGTCCCTCGCCCGCGAGGCACGTTCGCGGGCCCCATCCCACCCGCCGGCGATGTTCGCGGTGTCGCGGGGCTCGCCCGCGCCAGCCCCGGCTTGCTACAGTGGCGCCGGAGGTGGCGATGGCGCACGGGCTGAAGGGGCGCAACACGAAGGCGGTGCACGCGGGGCTCGATCCGGCGGAGCACCGCGGAGCGGTCTCGGTCCCGATCTACCAGAGCTCGACGTTCGCCTTCCCGTCGGCCGAGGAGGGCGCGGCGCGCTTCGCGGGCACCTCGCCGGGGCCGATCTACACGCGTCTCGGCAACCCGACGATCCAGGCGCTCGAGCACTGCGTCGCCGAGCTCGAGGGCGGCTGCGGGGCGGTCGGCGCCGCGACCGGCATGGGCGCGGTGACGATCACCCTGGCGGCGCTGCTGCGCCAGGGCGACCACGTGGTAGGCACCCACCCGCTGTACGGGCCGACGCGCGGCGTGATCGAGAAGCACTTCGGCCGCCTCGGCGTCGCCTCGACGTTCGTGCCCGCCGCCGACCTCGCGGCGCTGCGCGGGGCGATGCGGCCCGAGACGCGCATGGTGTACTGCGAGACGCCGGCCAACCCGACGCTCGATCTGGTCGACCTCGCAGGCGCCGCCGAGATCGCGCACGCGGCCGGCGCGCCGCTGGTGGTCGACAGCACGTTCGCCAGCCCCCACCTGTCGCGCCCGCTCGAGCACGGCGCCGACGTGGTGCTGCACTCGATGACGAAGTTCCTCAACGGCCACGCCGACGTCGTGGCCGGCATCGTCGTCGCGGCCGCGCCCGGCCACCTGCAGGCGCTGCGCGAGACGGCGATCGCGCTCGGCGTGACGATGGACCCGCACCAGGCGTGGCTGGTGCACCGCGGGCTGCGCACGCTCGGGTTGCGCGTCGAGCGCGCGCAGGCGAACGCCCGCGTGCTCGCCGAGTGGCTCGAGCAGCACCCGGCGATCGAGTGGCTGCGCTATCCCGGCCTGCCGTCGCACCCGCAGCACGCCCTTGCCCGCCGCCAGATGGACGGCCCCGGGGCGATGATCGCCTTCGAGCTGCGCGGCGGCGTCGAGGCCGGCCGCCGGCTCATGGACGCGGTGCGCCTGATCACGCTGGCGGTGTCGCTCGGCGGCGTCGAGTCGCTGATCGAGCACCCGGCGTCGATGACCCACCGCGGGGTGCCGGAGGCGGAGCAGCGGCGGCAGGGGATCACCGCCGGCCTGGTCCGCCTGTCGGTCGGGTGCGAGGACGTCGAGGACCTGCGCGCGGACCTCGAGCACGCGCTCGCCGCCGTCGAGGAGCTGACCCCGCCGCTGGTCGGCTGATCGTCTCCTCCCGGGCCGCCGCGCACGACGCGCTGCGGCGCGAGCTCGCGATCAGCGGCGGCCCGCGCGCGCAGCCGCCGTATCGGGGCGACGGCGCCGACTCGGCTCGAACGGCCCTCCGAGTGCACCGGGCGCGCGGACGTTCCCGCCCGCGCGGCGGCCGCGTCCGGCGGCCTCCGGGCCGGCGCGGACGCCGGCCAGCCGCTGCGTCCGCGCCGTTCGCGGGTGCGGCTGCACCCGCACGAGCAACCACCGCGGCGCGGTGGCAGGCGTCGAGAGCTTACCTATCTGGCCGTCAGAGAGTTGCGCGCGGGTTGACAGGCCCTTCGCGCTTGTGTCAGCATCCCCAGTGCGGTAAGCGGGGCGTTGGCCGCGCCCAGGTCTGTGGGAGGAGGGATTCGGGACAGTGGTGGAGAAGCGCCACAGCACGATCATCATCGTCCCCCACGCCCAGGGAAAGGTCTACAAGCTCCGCCTGTCGCCCCGCTTCCTGAAGGTCCTCGCCGGTTCCGGTATCGCGCTCGTCCTGCTGTCGGTCACCTCGCTGGTCGCGTCCGGGTCGTTCCTGCGCCAGCGCGCCATGTTCCGCGCCCTCGAGAGCGACAACGCCCAGCTCCGCAAGGCCAACCAGCGGCTCGCGGAGACCGTCGCGCAGGTGAAGACCCGGCTCGATCAGTTCGAGCAGCGCACGAAGACGCTGGCGATCGCTGCTGGTGTCGCCGACATGCTCGGCGCCGCCGCCGGCGATGCGCGCAGCGGCGTCGGTGCGGGCGGACCCCTCGACAGCCTGCCGTCCGAGCCCGAGGCGCTGGTCAAGCGCCAGGAGGCGCTCGACCACCAGCTCGCCAGGGTGGAGCAGCGGCTGCAAGATCAGACGCTGATGCTCGCGCACACGCCGACGGTCGCGCCGGTGGTCGGCGTGATCACGGATGGTTTCGGTCCGCGCATCGACCCGATCACAGGCCGGCCGGCGTTCCATCCGGGCCTCGACGTCTCGGTTGCGATCGGCACCATCGTCCGGGCGCCGGCGGACGGCGTCGTGTTCTTCGCCGACCGCGAGAGCGGGTACGGCCGCGTGGTGAAGATCAACCACGGCTACGGCTACTCGACCGTGTACGCGCACCTCGACCGCGCGCTCGTCAAGGTCGGCGCCAGGGTCACGCGCGGCCAGCCGATCGGCAAGGTGGGTCTGACCGGCCGCACCACCGGCGCGCACCTCCACTACGAGGTGTGGAAGGACGGCGAGAAGCAGAACCCGCTCCACTACATCCTCGACGCCTATTGATGCTTCGCCTCCCGCCCGAGGGCCGGAGGCGGGGACCACTGCAGGAAAACACCAGAGATGACGCTGCGGCTGCCCGCCGGCAGCCCTCGCCGGCGCGGACGCCGCCGGGTACGGTCTCCGCGTACGCGGGGGGGGCGGCACCACGGCGCGATGAAGTACCATCGCGACCGCAGCTCTCGAGGTCATCCGGGCGCGCGTGTCCGCGGGCGCGCCGCCCGCGAGGGGAGGCTCGGGGAGCCATGACGACACTCCTGCTGCTGGCGTTGGCCCAGGTTCAGGCGCCGTCGCCGCCCGTCGACCTGCTCGTGAGGGGCGGCACGGTGGTCACGATGGACGCGGAGATGCGCGTGCTCGCTGGCGGGTCGATCGCCGTCCGCGACGGCAAGATCGACGCCGTGCTGGCGGCCGGCGAGGCGCTGCCGCCAGCGCGCGAGGCGATCGACGCGGTCGGGCACCTGGTGATCCCCGGCCTCGTCAACGCGCACGGCCACGTGCCGATGATCGTCATGCGCGGCATCGCCGAGGACCTCGCGCTGATGGACTGGCTCAACGGCGTGGTGTTCCCGATCGAGGCGAAGACCGTCGATCCGGAGCTGGTGTACTGGGGGACTCTGCTCGCCGGCATCGAGATGGCGCGCTCGGGCACCACGACGTTCTCCGACATGTACTACTTCGAGGAGGAGATCGCGCGCGCCACCGAGAAGGTGGGGCTGCGCGGCGTCCTCGGCCAGACGATCATCGGTTTCCCCGCGCCCGACTACAAGACGACCGACGAGGCGCTCGCCGGAACGGAGCGTTTCCTCCAGCGCTACAAGGACCACCCGCGGGTGATCGCGTCGGTGGCGCCGCACGCGCTGTACACCACGCCGCTCGAGGTGATCGTCAAGGCGCGGGAGCTCGCCCGCCGCTACCGGGCGCCGTTCCAGATGCACGCTCACGAGTCGCCCGAGGAGGACGCCGCGGTGCGGCCCAGGTACGGTGCGACGGCGCTGACGGCGCTCGCGGGCGCCGGCGTGCTCGGGCCGGGCATGTTCGTCCACCACGCCATCACCGTCACGGCAAGCGACATCGCCCTGATGAAGCGGCACTCCATCGGCGCCACCCACAACCCCGAGAGCAACATGAAGGGCGGCTCGGGGCTGGCGCCGGTGCCGGAGCTGCTGGCGGCCGGGATCGCGGTGGGGCTGGGCACCGACGGCGCGGCGAGCAACAACAACCTCGACCCGTTCGAGACGATGGACTTCACCGGGAAGGCGCACAAGCTCGTCCGCCACGACCCGACCGCGATGCCGGCGCGCACGATCGTGCGGATGGCCACCATCGACGGCGCGCGGGCGCTCGGCCTCGCCGACCGCATCGGCTCGCTCGAGACCGGCAAGCAGGCGGACCTCGCGCTGATCGACCTGCGCGTCCCGGAGCTGACGCCGATGTACGACGTCTACGCCCACCTCGTGTACGCGGTGCGGGGCGCCAACGTCCGCACCGTGATCGTCGGCGGCCGCGTCATCGTCCGCGACCGCACCGTCACCACCGTCGACGCCGCCGAGGTGATGGCCCGCTGCGCAGGCGTCCAGAAGCGCATTCTCGGGGTGATCGGCCGGTAGCCGGCAGGCGACGCCATGCCGGGATCCCGGCGCCGGGTTGCACCCGCTCCCGGGGACCGCGGCCGCCCGACGGCGCCGAGCTGCAGCGCCGTCATCATCCGCCCCGTCAGGAGTCGCCGTATGATGGTCCAAGGGCTGCGGGGGCGGCAGCAGGGAGCGTCCGATGGGTCTGAGAGACGAGATCTTCGAGCAGCCCGAGGCGGCCGCGCGCCTGCTCGCGGATGCCGACGGGCGGGTTGCGCGCGCCGCCGAAGCGATCGCGCGGCGCGGCGCCCGTTCGGTGTTCCTCGCGGCGCGCGGCTCCTCGGACAACGCGGGGCTGTATGCGAAGTACCTGTGGGGCGCCCGCAACGCGCTGCCCGTGGCGCAGGCGGCGCCGTCGCTGTTCGGGGTCTACGGCACGCCGCCGGCGATCGGCGATGCCCTGGTGGTGGCAATCTCGCAGTCGGGCCGCTCGCCCGACATCGTCGGCGTGATGCGCGAGGGACGCCGCCAGGGAGCGCTGACGCTGGCGATCACCAACGACTCGGGCTCGCCGCTCGCGGAGGCGGCGGAGCTGGTGATCGACACGGCTGCCGGGCCCGAGCGCGCGGTCGCGGCCTCCAAGACCTACACCACCCAGCTCGTCGCGGTCGCCATGCTCTCCGCAGCGCTCAGCGGCGACTCCGAGCAGCGCGCCGCCCTCGCGCGTGTGCCGGCGCTGCTCGCCGGCATGCTCGCGCTCGAGGACGCTATCGCCGCGACGGCGCCGCGCTACCGCTCCATGGGGCACTGCGCGGTACTCGGGCGCGGCTTCAACTATGCCACCGCGTTCGAGTGGGCGCTCAAGCTCAAGGAGCTCGCCTACGTGATCGCCGAGCCGTACTCGCCGGCGGACTTCCAGCATGGGCCGATGGCGCTCGCGCACGAAGGGTTCCCGATCTTCGCGGTGGTCGCCGAGGGGGCTATCACCGCGAACGTCATGGAGCTGCTCGCGCGCCTGGTCGAGACGCGCCGCGTCGAGCTCCTGACGGTATCGAACCACGCACCGGCGCTCGCCCTAGCGCGCACCGCGCTGCACCTGCCGGAGGACGTGCCGGAGTGGCTATCGCCGATCCTCGCGATCGTCCCGGCGCAGCTTTTCTGCTACCACCTCACCCGCGCCAAGGGGTACAACACCGAGGACCCGCGCGGCCTCAGCAAGATCACGCTCACGACGTAGCCGCCGCCCGCCGGGAGGCGTGGGCGCGGGAGGAAGCAGGTCTCGCGACCGCCGCTCGAGCGCCGGAATGAAGCCGGCGTCCCGCACCGGCCGCCAGCGGTAGACTGGCGCCCTACCGCGGCGCCCACGGGCGGTGCGGCCAGGGGGGGCGCGATGGCCGGAGTGAGGTTCGACGGCGTCTCGAAGTCGTTCGGCGACGTGCGCGTCATCCGGCGCCTCGACCTCGAGGTGCGCGACGGAGAACTGATGGTGCTGGTGGGGCCGTCGGGCTGCGGCAAGTCGACGGCGCTGCGCATGGTGGCCGGGCTCGAGGAGGTCTCCGGCGGCGCCATCTGGATCGGCGACCGGGTGGTCAACGACCTGCCGCCGAAGGCCCGCGACATCGCGATGGTGTTCCAGAACTACGCCCTCTACCCGCACATGACGGTGCGCGAGAACCTCGACTTCGGGCTGCGCATCCGCAGGCTGCCCGAGCGCGAGATCGCCTCGCTTGTCGGCGAGGCGGCGGAGACGCTGGGGATCGCGCACCTGCTCGAGCGGCGGCCGCGCGAGCTCTCGGGGGGGCAGCGGCAGCGCGTCGCGGTCGGGCGCGCGATCGTGCGCAAGCCGGCGGTGTTCCTGTTCGACGAGCCGCTCTCCAACCTCGACGCCACGCTGCGCCTGCAGATGCGCGCGGAGATCGCCAGGCTGCAGCAGCGGCTCGGCACGACCGCGATCTACGTCACCCACGACCAGGTCGAGGCGATGACGATGGGCAGCCGCATCGCGGTGATGAAGGACGGCGAGCTCATGCAGCTCGGCACGCCGCTGGAGTGCTACGAGCGCCCCGCCAACCTTTTCGTCGCCGGCTTTCTCGGCTCTCCGGCGATGAACCTCGTGAAGGCGACGGTGGCCGACGGCGGCGCGACGCTCGCGGCCGGCGGATTCGCGCTGCCGGTGCCGGCGGAGCTGCGCGCGGCCACGTACGGGCGCGACGGTGCGGACCTAATCGTCGGCGTGCGCCCGGAGCACGTACGCGGGCCCGGAGAAGCGACGCGCGGCGCGGCCGCGCGCATCGCGGTGCGCGTGGAGATCGTCGAGCCGCTCGGCCACGAGGTGGTGGTGCACGGCCGCGCCGGCGGCGACATGATCGTCGCCAAGGCCGAACCGCACGCCGCCCCGCGCCTGGGCGAGCCGCTCGAGCTCGCCGTCGAGCTCGCCGCCCTCCACCTCTTCGACGCCGCCACCGGACAGCGCCTCTCCTAGGTGCCAGGCCCAACGAACATGCCATTCCTTCCTTAGAGTGCCAGTCGTTCATGACGACCGATCGTCGCCACAGAGAATGAAAACGGTGCCGGCCCGTCCCCATTTTCGGACCAGGCCCAACGATGTCGCCGCTTCCCTGCGGCTGCTCCCGACCCGCCGGATCAGAAGGTGACGCCGAGGCGGCGGCGCAGCGCAAGGGCGAACGCCATCGTCAGGACGAAGAACCACACCAGCCAGTGGGCCGAGAGGCCGAGGATGGTGAGCTGGGCGGGCGGGCATGTGACCGTGATCGCGCGCAGCGGTCCGGCGGCCGGCAGCGGCGGCTCGGCGGGGTAGAGGAGCTGGTCGAGGAAAGCAGGGCGGCGGCGGAACGGGGAGCGCCACGCGGCGCGCTCGCCGGCGTCGAGCGACTTGCGGTATGCCGTTCCCGCCCAGGAGAGCGTGACGGTGTGGCGGCCGGGAGCGACGACGGCGAGCCGCCACGTCAGCAGGCGGCGGGCCGGCGACCATACCCCCGGCGTCTCGACGCGCAGCCCGGACGGCACCTCGATGCGCAGGTCGGGACGGCCGGCGCCGGTGGCAGCGCCGCCGGGGAGCGAACGCCACGACGGATCGAGCTCGACCTCGACGAGCGCCGTCTCTCCTGGCGCGAGCCCGCGGTAGCCCCAGTGGGACTGGAGGTGCGCGACGGCGAGCACGAAAGGCACGAGCATCACCGCCAACGGCAGCAGTGAGAGGCGCAGGTAGCGCAGGTTGTGGCGCAGGAGGTCGCGCTGCACGGCGAGCAGCACCGGCGGGTCGTCGGCGAACAGGCGCAGCTCGAGGAGCCCGGCGTGCACCTGCCGCTTGACGACGGCGAGCGCCGGCTGGTCGGAGAAGCGGCGGAATGCCAGCAGTGCCAGTACCGCGGCGAGCGCCGACACGAGCGCCACGCCGACCGCCGGCCCGAGCCCGGCCAGCGGCTGCAGCAGCGCGTCGAACGCGGCCCGCAGGATCGAGTTGAGCGCCTCCATGGTCCCCCGCGCCCGCGGCGCCGCGGCCTACGAGATGTACCCCAGGCCGCGCAGGCGGTTCTTGAGCTCCTCCTCCGAGCCCGCGTCCTCGAGCTTTGCGAGCTCCTTCTCGAGCACGTGGACGATGAACTCCTCCGCCGACGCGTAGCCGGCGCGCGCCGCGAGCGAGCGGACGCGCGCGAGGAGCGCCGTGTCGAGCTTCACGTGTGAGCTGCCGAACATCGCGTCACCTCCTTCGCCATCGCCGCGGGCATCCTCCCGGCGGCAGGGAGCGCGGGCGCCCGCGCCCGCGCGGAGAATCGCCAGCTCGGACCTCGGGCCCGCGGCGGCGCAGGCCCGCCCTCACCCATTGCCGGCCACAGGCGAGATGGGGCTTCACGGCGACTGCCTCCTCGCGGTGCGGGCCGGGTAGCCGTCGACGCCGAGGTCGAGAAGGATGGCGGCGGCGAGGTCGCGCAGGCGCGGCGCTGGGCGCGGCAGCGGCCGGCTGGTGGCGAGGATACCCGGCACCGCGACCGGGTCCATGCAGTGGTCGCCGCTCCACGCGCCGGTGTTGTCGGCGAACACCTCGCGGCCGATCTCGCCGAGCGCCGAAGCGTCGGAGCAGCGGGTGCCGCGCGCGTAGCCGACGATCGCGTCCGGGCCAACGCTGAGCGCGCCGCCGTCGGCGTAGGTGCGGTCGCTGCGGTAGACGGCGGCGACCGCCGGCTGGCCGGTCGCCGGGTCGACGGTGGCGGTCAGGCGGGCCGCGATCTCGTCGAGCAGCGCCCCGCGCTCGCTCTCCTTCACGATGCCGGAGCGCTCGCGTCCGGCCAGGTTGACGTAGAGCCCGTTGAGCCCGAACCCATAGGCGCGCGTGCGGCGCCAGTCGACGTTGGCGAGCATCCCGGGGTCGTGGCGCAGCCGCGGGTCGCGGACCGCGAGGTAGCCGGCGTCGCGCAGCCAGGCGTTGAGGCTCATCGACCGCCGCCACGGCGCGAACCCGTGGTCCGACATCACCACCAGCGTGGTGTCCGGCCCCATGCGCTCCAGCGTCGCACCGACGACCGCGTCGAACCCAGCGTACAGCGACGGGATGACGTCGGCGTACGGCGCGTCGCGCGCCGCGTCGTACGCCGGGTGGCCGGGGTCGAGGGCGCGGAACATCATGTGCTGCACCTGGTCGGCGTTGCCGAAGTAGTAGAACAGCAGGCCGCCGGCGAAGCGGTCGAGGAGCAAGCGGTACTGCGAGAGCACCTCGTCGCCGGCGATGCGCGCCTGCGCGAGGAACTCGTCCGCGGAGAGCACGCCGCCCGCTAGAGCGTTGGTGTCGACCGGCATGCCCAGCGTGTAGTAGCGGCCGGTGGCGGCGGCGAGCTCGGCGGCGAAGGAGGGCGGCGTGGAGATCGGCAGCGCCGGATCGAGCGGGTCGATGTTGAGCGGCGTGACGTAGAGCTCGAACGTCGGGCGCACGCCCTTGAGGTAGAAGCGGCAGGTCGTGGCCACCTCCTGCGTGGGGGCGAGCCGGAAGCGCACCGGAACCCAGCCGCTCCACTCGCCCTGCTGCAGCACCACGACCTCGCCGCCGACCTCGATGCGGGCCGCCGGCAGCTCCGGGTCGAGCCAGACGGAGAACGGTGCGGTGGCGATCTCGCGCCGCACCCGGAACGGGTTCGGCGGCCCGTGCAGCGCCGACTTGACGACCCCGCCGCGCGGCGCCGCCTCGATCACCTTGCCGCCGGCCAGCTCGACGCCGGTGAAGCGGCGGGTGTCGGAGGTGTAGAACGTGAACGTCCCGTAGGTGCCGAGGACGTCGGGGGTGCCCATCCCGGAGAGCTCCCGCGACGCCGTCCCGGAGGGCGGGAAGTTGGCCGGGATGCGCATGATCGTGGTGCGCACGCCGCGCCGCTCGAGCGGCTCCCAGAACGCCTCGCCGCGGCGCAGCAGGCGCACCGAGCCGCCGGACAGCGGCACCTGCCAGTCGCCGAGGCGCAGCATGCGGCCCGGCTCCTCGACGGTCGACGTCGAGAAGTACGGCGCCAGCGTCTTCGGGTCGCGGTGGATGAAGTCGAAGATCCCGTGCGTGCCGGCGTCGGCGCCGGTGGTGAAATCGGACCACGCTACCGGGCTCTGGGGAGGCACCGACGACTGCAGCGGCGCGAACGTCCCGGAGCGCTCCAGGCGCGCGAGGTTGGGCAGGCGGCCCTCGTTGATCAGGCGCCGCGTGAGCGCGTGGTCCATCCCGTCGAACCCGAGGATGATGACGCTGCGCTGCGAGCTGCGCACGGCGCGGGCGCCGTCGGAGCACGACAGCGACACGGCTGCCGCGGCAGCCACCCCGACGGCGGCGAGCGCGCGTGACCACGGCCGGCGGGCGCGGCGCGTGGACCCGATCATCGTGCGGCCCTCCGCCGCTTCGCCTTCGGGGCCGTCGCCGGTGCCGCCGCCTCGGCCGGCCGCGGCGCTGCCGGGGCCGGCCGGCTCGCCGCGCCGACCGCCGCGGCGCCCGCAGCGGCGAAACCGAACGCGCGCCCGTCCATGTACGGCGGCGGCGTCACGCCGAACGCGCGCAGCACCGTCGGGGCGATGTCGATCAGCGCCGGGTCGTCGCGGTCGATGCGGCGGTTGCAGAACAGCACCCCGGGGACGAGGCGGGGGTCGACGCAGTGGTCGCCGCTCCACGGCTTCGGGTTGTCCTCGCACACCGGCCCGGCGACGGCGCCGGTCGCCGAGCCCCACGAGATGCGGTAGCCGCGGTTGAACCCGAGCAGCAGATCGGGGGCGTTGCCGAGGTAGGGCCCGGAGTACAGGCGCGTCGGGTCGTACACGGCGCCGAGCACAACCTCGCCGGTCGCGGGGTCGCGCAGCGCCGCGAGCCCGGCGATCAGCTCCGCCTTGAGCCGCTCCGCCTCCTCCCCCGGCGCGACGATGCCCTGCGCCTCGCGGCCGGCGAGGTTGAGGAACATCCCGGTGAGACCGAGCGCGTAGGCGCGGGTGCGCGGCCAGTCGACGTCGGCGAGCCACTCACCGCGCCCGTCGGCGCCGTCCTTGAGCGCGAGGTAACCGCGCTCGCGCAGCCACCCGTTGACGTTGACGCCGCGCCGGAACGAGGTGAACCCGTGGTCGGAGAGCACCAGCAACAGGTCGTCGGGACGCAGGCGGTCGAGCAGGCGGCCGAGCACCGCGTCGTTGTGGCGGTACAGGCGCTCGATTGCGTCGGCGTGCTCCGCCTGCCCGCCGCCGGCCGCGGCCGGATGGTCGTTCTCCGTGTAGCGCCAGAACATGTGCTGGATGCGGTCGGTGGCGTCGAATACGCACGCCAGGCAGCCGCGCCGCAGGCGGTGGAGCGCCGCGTGCAGCATCGCCTCGCGCTCGCCGTCGATGTCGTAGGTGAGCTTGAGGAACGTCGCGTCGTCGACGACGCGCTCGTTCAGCCCCCAGGTGTCCTCGGCGAGGCCGAGCGTCGCGTACAGCCCGATTCTCTTCGCCAGGTACGGCGCGTAGTACGACGGGTGCGAGATCGGCATCGCCGGCCGCTCGGGGTCGATGTTGAGCGGCGTGACGTACAGCGACACGTGCTCGCCGAGCTCGGTGAGCATCATCCGGCAGATCCCCGAGAGCGTGATCCCGGGCACGACGGGGAACGTGAGCGTCACCCAGTCGGAGAGCTCGCCGAGCGCCAGGTCGACCGCCGTCTTGCCGGCGGTCACGCGCGCCCGCCGGCCGGCGCGGTCGACCGCGAGCGTCAGCGGGATCTCGAGGCGCGGCGTGCCGGCGCGATAGGTGTTCTCGGGGCCGGTGATCGCGGCGGTGAAGGTGTCCCCGCCGGCGGCGGCAAGCGTCACGCGGATTCCCCCCTCGCCGAGGGCGCCGGCGTTGCCGCGGGTGGTGAAGTAGAGAAACGTGCCTTGCGTTCCCAGCAGGTCGGGCACGCACATCGCCGACAGCAGCGCGCCGCGGAAACGCTCCGGCGGGAAGGTGATCGGCACCCGCAGGATGGTGCTCCAGATCCCGTGATCGCCGAGGATCGACCAGAACGTGCGCGACTTGCGCAGCAGCCGCAGCGTCGGCCGGCGCAGCGGCAGCCGAAAGCCGCCGAGGGCGAGCGCCCGCGTGTCGCTGCGGATCTCGGTCGACGACAGCACCGGCAGGTAGGTCCGCGGGTCGCGCGACAGGAAGTCGAAGATGTTGTGCTTGGCCGGGTGGGTGCCGGTGGCGAACGACGACCACGCCACCGGCGACACCGACGGGAACGTGGTCGCCAGCCGCGCGTAGGCGCCGGCGGCGGCGAGCCGCGCGAAGTTGGGGAGCTTCCGCTCGGCGAGCAAGCGGTCGGTCAGCGTCGGCTCCTGGCCGTCGAAGCCGACGATGATCACGCGGCGCGCCAGCGCCGGGCCGAGCCGGCGCCGGCGCAGCAGCCGGACGAGGGCCCGGAACGGCCACAGCAGCAGCGACAGCAGCGCCGCGAGGAACGTCACGAAGGCGACGAGAAACGACGACAGCAGCGCGAACCCGGCGCCCGGGCCGATGTACGCCTCGGCGGGCGCCGCAAGGCCGGGGGCGAGCAGCAGTGCCATCGCCGCTGTGAGGAAGCCTGCTCTGGGGATGGCGGCACGCGGCACGCCGCAGTATAGGAAGCCGGTTTCCCGAGGCGCAACCGCCGCCGATCGCGCGGGAGACCGGGTCGGACGCCGACCGCGTGCGTGTTCGACTCCCTGGGTCCGAGCGGTCTGGTAGGCTTGCCGGGTGGACGACGAGCGAGCAACGACACGCGGAAAACGGGTGCGGCGATGGGCGCTGCCGTGACGTTGCGGCGCGCCCTGCGCCGTCTCCGCTGCGGCCGGCCGATCGTCGTCGTCTCCGGTCTGCCGCGGTCCGGCACCTCGATGTTGATGCGCATGCTCGCCGCGGGCGGTCTGGAGCTGGTGACCGACGGCGAGCGCGCCGCCGACGAGGACAACCCGCTCGGCTACTTCGAGCTCGAGCGCGTGAAGGCGCTTGACCGGGGCGACGCGGCGTGGGTCCCGGCGGCGCGCGGCAAGGCCGTCAAGGTGATCTCGTTCCTGCTCGAGAAGCTGCCGCGCGGTTTCGACTACCGCGTCGTGTTCCTCGATCGCGCCCTCCCCGAGGTGCTCGCCTCGCAGCGCACGATGCTCGCGCGGCGCGGCGAGCGATCGGAGACCGACGACGAGAGGATGGCCGAGGTCTTCGAGGCGCACCTGCGCAAGGTCCGCCGGCTGCTGCGCGAGGACGCCCGCTTCGAAGCGCTCGAGGTCGCCTATGCGGAGGTGCTTGCCGACCCGGCTGCACAGGCGCGGCGGATCGCGCGTTTCCTCGCGCTGCCGCTCGACGTCGACGCAATGGCGGCGGCGGTCGACGCCTCGCTCTACCGCAACCGCTGCTGACTTAGAATGGACCATGCTCGGAAGCGGCGATGAGTGAGCGCGGCACGCTGCGGTTGCACCTGTGGCCGGAAGCGTACGGCGTGGCGACGCTCTCCGAGGTGCCGGAGCTCACCGCCTGGCTGCTCCCCGACGGGCCGCCGGTGTCGCTCGTGGTCGGCCACGGCGAGATCAGCGTGCTCGCGCCCGAAACGGTGATCGACGCGCTCGGCGACGCCGTCGCCGGCCACGACCGCGGCTGGCGCGCGCTCACGTTCGACGCGGTGTTCCCGCTCTCGACGATCGGTCTGCTCGCCGCCGCCGCCCGCGCGCTGGCGGAGGTCGGCGTGCCCGTGATGGTGTTCTCGAGCCGGGAGACCGACCACCTGCTGGTGCCCTGCAAGCACGTCGGCCGCGCCCTCGCGGCGCTCGGCCAGGCCCGCCTCGACCGCTTCGTCGTCAAGGAGATCAGAACGCCGTGACGATCCCCAGCGTCAGCCGGTCGGCGTCGTCGTCGAGGTCGTGAGTGATCTCGCCGAGCAGGCGGACGTTCCGCGCTATCAGGTAGTTGACCGTCAGCGAGGCGTTCTCGAGAGACGCCGCCTCGTCGTCGGAGTCGATCTTGTTGTACAGCGCCGAGAGCGCCCAGCGGCCGTCCTGCCCCTGGGGGAAGAAGTGCAGCTCGGCGAACCCGCCCGTGGTCTCGTACTCGGGGCCGGCGTGGCCGACGAAGAACGGGTCGTCGTCGGTGCGCTCGAGGTACTGCATGTTGAACTGCCACTTCGCGCCCATGTCGACCACCAGGTCGGGGCCGACGTAGCTGAGCGTCGAGGCGTGGCCGCTCGCCTCGTCCTCCTCCTCTCCCCAGTAGCCGAACAGCCCCACCCGCACCGGGCCGAACGAGCGCATCACCCGCAGCGACCAGTTCTTGAAGCCGTTTGAGTCGAAGGTGTCGCCCTCGAGCTCGCCGATCCCGTTGCCGTTGACCACCTGCGCGACCACCTCGACCTCCGCCGGGGCGTGCCAAGCGAGCACCAGGCCGCGATCGTACGCGAGATTCGTTGGCGCGTGCCCGACGCGGGTCTTGAAGATCTCGTAGTCGTTGCGCTCCAGCCGCAGCTCGCGCTTGAACAGCGGGTCGCAGACCTGAAACTGCCCGACCAGCAGGTCGACCGGCAGCTTGAAGAGCGAGCTGAACTGCACGTAGGTGTCTTCGAGCTTGACCGACTCGCCCTCTTCGAAGATGCCGTAGACGTAGTACGACACGTGGTCGGTGATCGGACCGCCCGAGAGCAGCTTGACCACCCACGGCGTCTCGAAGTCGGATCGGTCTGGCGAGTCGTCGCCGGTGAAGTATGTCGGGTAGAGGTCCATCCGCAACGCCAGCGGGAGGTCGCGAGAGAGCTTGAGCAGCGGGTCGCCGACGTCCCAGGTGGCGCGCGACGGCTCCTTGGACGGGTCCTCCATGCGGAAGCCGCGCCCCGCGAACTCCTCGCCGTACGGCTTCAGACGCGGGAACGGCGCGTGGCAGGTCGAGCATGAGAGCTGGTACTTGCGGGCGAACGCCGGAATGGCGTCGGCGCGCCGCGCCTCGGTCGCCGCGAGCACGGCGAAGCCGGCCGCCAGGACGATCACTGCAAGTCGCTGCGATCTCACGGTTTCCTCCATGAGTCAGTCGAGCACGGTGAATACGGTGCTGTGCGCGTTGATCGTGACCGGAGCGGCCTCCTCGGTCGGCACCTTCAGGTACTCGGCGACCGAGGAGACGAGGCGCGAGTAGTACAGCGTTGCGGTGACGGTGACCTCTCCCGGCGGCATGTCCTGCGGCAGCTTCCAGGTCATCGTCTCCGGGGTCGCGGCGAGCGGCGCCAGGCGGTAGTCGGGGCCGAATTCGGCGGTATTCCACTGCATGATCGTCATCCGCCCCTGCGGGTCGAGGTACGGCAGGCGGAAGATGCGGTCGCCGGGCTTCATCGTCGCGTAGGCGCCGTCGCGCTTCAGGCCAGGGAAGCCCGCGATCCCTCTCGCGTCGCCGATGTCCTGGTACGCCGTCGCGGTGTCGGAGGCGATCGTCAGCTCCTCCTTCGGGATCCCCTTGAGGTCGACCGGGAGGTGGTACCTCCTGCCCCTGCTGTCCTTCGCCTCGACGGTCATCCAGAGCACCCGCTCCTCCGCCGAGCCCGACGGGATCTTGTGACCGGCCTTGGCGTTGACCACGACCGCGGTGAGCTTCACGGTGTCGCCCGGCTCGGCCTCGCGCGTCTCTGGGTGGATGCGCACCTCGGCGACGCCGGCGAGCTTGCCGGGGTCGTGGGCGCCGTGGAACAGGTGCTGCCGCACGTCGGGCAGCTTCGAGCCCATCGTCGCCGCGCGCCCCGGTGCCGGCGGCATGTGGCACTCCTGGCAGACGATGCCGGCCCTGCCGTGCGGGCCGTCCCTCCATTCCAGGTGCGTCGACTTCACGTACAGCCCCCACGGGTCCATCTCGTTGTGGCAGGTGCCGCAGAACTCGGCCGAGCGCAGGAACGGGTTCTCGCGGGTGTCGTGGTGCGGGCTCGACACGCCCGGGCGCGGCCCCTGCTTGACCCTGCCCGGCGACGAGATCCAGTTGAAGTTGTACGGCGTGTCGCCGGCGAACCCCGTGACGGTGTGGCACAGGTCGCAGCTCACCGCCTCGTTGGCGCGCGAGTTCTCGGCCGGCTTGGGAGGCGGCACGTCGCCGGCGAGGAACGCGAGCGGCGCATGGCAGCCGTTGCAGCCGGCCTTCACGCCGGCGACCTTCGGCTCCTTCTCGGCGTGCGGCACCGCGAGCTCGAAGTACTCGATCTCGTCCCAGTGGTGCGTGTACGCCTGCGACATCATCGCCTGCTCGTGCTGGCGCGCGATGTCGACGTGGCAGGTCGCGCACGCCTGCGGCCGCTCGTACGCGTCGTACGGCTGCGTGCCGAGCGCCGCATCGCCGGCCTTGGGCGCATCCTGCGCAGCGGACACGCCGGCCGCGAGGGCGACGGCGACGGTGGCGAAGGTCTTTTTCATCTTCCCCCCGGCTCGCCTTTGCGCGAGCCCGTGACATTACTGTGATGCGTTGCTCAACGTGTGTCAATGTGCCCTGTTTCACATGAACCCGGCGACCGCCGCCTGCGTAAGAGTGGGTGCGACGGTGGAGGGCGGCATGTCCAGGAAGTCCAGGTGGCTGATCGGTGCGGCGGTGGGAGCGGCGGTCGTGGGCTCGGCGGTGGCGCTCGCCACGCGCTCCAGGGGCGGCGACGCCGAGGAGCTCGGCTGGGCGCTCGGCAAGGCCGAGGTCGCCGACGTGCAGGTCGAGGTGACCGAGATCGGCACGGTGGAGCCGGAGATCAAGGTCGACGTCAAGTCGGCGCTTTCCGGCAAGGTGGTGGCGCTGCCGGTGCGCGAGGGCGACGTCGTGAAGAAGGGCCAGCTCCTCGCCGCGATCGAGCCCGACGTCAACCAGGCGCAGACGCTCGCCGCCGTGCGGCGCAACGTCAACCAGCAGGAGATCGAGTACGCCGATGCCGAAAAGGACTTCCACGCGAAGGACGAGCTGCTGAAGGCCGGGTTGATCTCGGTCGAGCTGCACCGGGCCGCCGAGACGCGCTACAAGGCGGCGGCGGAAAGCCTCTCGGCGGCGCGCGAGAAGGCCGGGATCATGGAGGCGTCGGGCGTCCCGCTGACCACCAACCCGAACCAGCAGCTCAACATCACCTCGCCGATGGACGGCGTGGTGATCACCCGGCCGGTGCAGCTCGGCGAGGCGGTGACCGGCGCCGGCTCGTTCAACGCCGGCACGGTGATCCTCACCGTCGCCGACCTCGCGAGCATGATCGTGAAGGCGGGGGTGAGCGAGGTCGACATCGGCAAGATCAGCGTCGGCGCGCCGGTGATGGTAACCCTCGACGCCTACCCGAAGCTGCGCTTTCCCGCGAGGGTGTCGCGCATCGCCCCCGCCGCGCGCCTGCAGGACCAGGTGAAGGTGTTCGACGTCGAGGTGACGCTCGACTCCCTGGGCAAGGAGCTGCGCACCGGCATGACCGCCAACGTGGTGATCAAGGGCGAGCGCGCCGAAGGCGTGCTGGCGGTGCCGATCGAGGCGGTGTTCCACCGTGAGGACGGCGAGGTGGTGTACGTCAGGAAGCCGGCGGCCGGGGCGGAGAAGGGCAAGGCGAAGGCGAACGACGGCCAGCCGAGGGCCACCCCGAACCCGCGCGACGCCTGGAAGGCGACGTTCGAGGAGCGCAGGGTCGTCACCGGGCTGGCGTCGATCTCGCACGCCCAGATCGTCTCCGGGCTCGACGCCGGCGAGGAGGTGGCGCTCGAGGACCCGACGCGGCCGAAGAAGAAGGAGGAGAACCGGTGAGCGCAAGTGAGGAGCTCACGAGCGCTCGCCGCGACTCGCCGGCAGGCGACGTCCTGCTCTCGCTCACGGGCGTCTGGAAGACGTACGACGCCGGCGAGGTCGCCGTGCACGCGCTGCGCGGCATCGACCTCGAGGTGCGGCGCGGCGAGTACGTGGCGATCATGGGGCCGTCGGGGTCGGGCAAGTCGACGCTGATGCACATCCTCGGCTGCCTCGACACGCCGACGCGCGGCTCCTACCTGCTCGCCGGCGAGGAGGTCGCCAACCTCTCCGCGGGGCGTCTTGCCGTCCTGCGCAACAGGTTCATCGGTTTCGTCTTCCAGAGCTTCAACCTGCTCCCGCGGGCGTCGGTGCTGCGCAACGTCGAGCTGCCGCTGCTGTACGGCGGCGTCGGCGGCGAGGAGCGGCGGCGGCGGGCGCTCGCGATGCTTGCCAGCACCGGCCTCGGCGACCGCGGCAGGCACCTCCCCTCGCAGCTCTCCGGCGGCCAGCGGCAGCGCGCGGCGGTCGCGCGCGCGCTCGTCACCGAGCCGGCGCTGCTGCTCGCCGACGAGCCCACCGGCAACCTCGACCAGGCCACCGGCGGCGAGGTGATGGAGCTGTTCGACCGCCTCAACGGCTCCGGCCAGACCGTCATCCTGGTGACCCACGACCCGATGGTCGCGCGCCACGCGCGCCGCATCGTGAAGCTGGTCGACGGCCTGATCAGCGACGACCTGGAGCAGGCCGCGTGAACCTCCTGGAGATCCTCGGCGACGGCTTCGCCGACATTCGCGCCAACGCGGGCCGCACGGCGCTGCAGACGCTCGGCATCGTCCTCGGCGTCGCCTCGGTGGTGGGCACGATGGGGCTGATGGCCGGCGAGCGGGCGCAGAGCATGAAGTACTGGGCCGAGACCGGCGGCGTGCTCAAGCTCGGCGTCTACGCGAGGCCGCCGGACACGGTGCGCACCTCGGCGCGCGCGCAGGCCAGCCGCGGCCTCACCCTCGACGACGTCGAGGCGATCCGCGCGACGATCCCCGGCTTCGACCTCGTCGAGCCGCAGATTTCGGGCCGCCGCATGGTGCGGACCGCGCGCGCCGCCAGGGAATACCGCGTCATGGGGGTGGCGCCGGCGTACGCCGATTACAACGAGCTGGTCGTCGAAAAGGGGCGGTTCCTCACCGACGACGACCTCGCCGCCGCCGCCTCGGTGTGCGTCGTCGGCGCCGACCGCGCGGCCGAGTTCTTCGGCGCCGAGGACCCGCTGGGGCGGACGCTGCGGCTCGGCGACCACCTGTTCACCGTGGTGGGGGTACTGGCGTACCGCGAGTTCTACTGGAACCGCGCCGAGAATCACAACGCGCTCGGCTGGATCAACGAGCTGATCGTGATCCCGGTCACGGCGGTGCAGTCGCGCTGGGCCGGCGCGGGCAGCCGCAGGGTCGACGAGATCGCGCTGCGGCTGCGCTCGGTCGACGACCACAAGGCATCGGTCGCGGCGTTGCGCCGCCTGCTGCTGGCGCGCCACGGCGCCGAGGACTTCCAGGTGTGGGACCGCCAGGAGCGCATCCAGCAGATGAACCAGCAGGGGCAGGTGTACGACCTCACGTTCAAGGCGTGCGCCGCCATCTCGCTGCTCGTCGGCATCATCGTGGTCGCCAACATCCTGCTCGCCTCGCTCGCCGCGCGGCTGCGCGAGGTCGGCATCCGCAAGGCGCTCGGCGCCAAGGGGTGGCACATCGCCGCGCAGTACCTGCTCGAGGCGGCGATCGTGTGCGGCATCGGCGCGGGCGCCGGCCTCGCGCTCGGCATCGGCTTCGTCTACGGCATGGCGAGCCTGCTCGATCAGATGGCGGTGCTCACCCCCGCGATGGCGGCCGCCGCGATCGCCTCGTCGGTCTTCGTCGCGGTCGTCGCGGGCGCCTACCCGGCGATCAAGGCGGCGCGCCTCGACCCGGTGGTGGCGCTGAGGTACGAATGAACGTCGCGTTCTGGGAGGCCGTCCGCACCACCTTCGCGGAGATCTGGGCGCACAAGCTCCGCTCGTCGCTCACGCTCGTCGGCGTCGTCCTCGGCACCATGGCGGTGGTGGTCATGGTGACGCTCATCGAGGGCGTCAAGGTGATGGTGTGGGACGGCATCAAGAGCCTCGGCTTCGACGGCGTGATGTTCATCGCCGCCGATACCCCGCAGGATCCGCTCGAGCGCAGGAAGGCGGGCCTGTCGCGCGGCCTCAGCGTCCGCGACCTCGGCGTGGTCGACGACTCCGGTTCCCTGGACGCAGTGGCGGCGCTGCGCATCAGGGACATGGTCGTCCGGTCCGGCGGCGAGGAGCGGCGCGCGCGCGTGTACGGGATCACGCCGTCGTACGTCGCGGTGCACGACCGCCCGATCGCCGCCGGGCGGTGGTTCGACCGGGGCGACGAGATCGAGCGACGGCGCGTCGCAGTGCTCGGTTTCGAGCTCGCGGAGAAGATGTTTGGCGGCGACGACCCGCTCGGCAAGCAGCTCCGCATCGGCGACACGGCGTTCCGCATCGTCGGCGTCGAGGGCAGGCTCGGCAACCGCCAGGCCAACTCGGGGTGGACGCGCCGCGAGATGAACGGCGTGCTGATCCCGCTCGCCACCTTCCGCGCCTACCTGCAGGGCGGCGAGCGCGTCAACCTGATGACCGTGAGGACCTCCCGGCTCGACGCCCTCGAGGACGTCAAGGCGGAGGTCGAGCGCATGGTGCGCCGCGCCCACCACGGCGTCGGCGACTTCGAGATCGAGAACGTCGCCGACGAGATGCTCAAGGCCGAGAAGGAGATCCGCGTGATGCTGCGGAACTGGACGATCGTCCTCTCGGTGATCTCGGGGATCTCGCTGCTGGTCGGCGGCGTCGGCATCTACTCGGTGCTCAAGATCTCGCTCGCCGAGCGCCTCTTCGAGATCGGCCTGCGCAAGTCGATCGGCGCGTCCGACCGCGCAATCCTGACGCAGTTCCTCGTCGAGTCGACGACGCTCTCGGTGCTCGGCGGGACGCTCGGCTGCGGCGCCGGCGCCGCGCTGTGCATCGCCCTGTCGCCCAACTTCGAGGCCGGCCTGCCGCTGGCGCCGCTCGGCTTCCAGCTCGGCATCGGCTTCGCCGTCGCCGTCGGCCTGTTCGCCGGCCTCTTCCCGGCGCTCTCCGCCTCCCGCCTCACCCCGATGGAGGCGCTGCGGGGATAGCGGCCGGCGCGAGGCATGAAGGCATAAAGCCATAGCAGGTTGAGGGATTTGCGGGTCGGCCCCGCCTCCCGCGGCGCCTCCCTCATCTGCGAGTCACCCCGTCCCGCGCGAGGGCACGCCGGAGCGCCGTGCCACCCGGCACGGCCGCGCACGCGGCGCGGCGGTCCTGCGAGGGAGCGCGACAGGAGGAGGCACCCCTCCGCCTCCAGCCCCGCCTCAGCGCCGGGCGAGACGTACGAGAGCGGCCGGCGCCTCCGGCGACAGCGGCGCGAGGCGAGCGGCCTCGCGGATCGCCGCCGCGGCTGCGCGTCGGCGGCCGCGGTCGGCGAGCAGCTCTCCGAGCCAGAGGTGCGCGGCGGCGCTCGACGGCGCGAGCGCGACGGCGCGGCGCAGCGAGCGCTCGGCGGCGGTGAGGTCGCCGTCGAGGAGGTGCTCCACCCGGCCGCGGGCGGCGACGGCTTCGGCGAGGTCGGGGTCGAGGGCGAGCGCGCGGGACACGGCGGCGCGTGCGTTCACGAGCGCGGCGCGCTCCGCGTCGCCGGCGGCCGCGCCGGCGGCCGCGCGCAGGTTCAGCGTGGCGAGCGCCGCGTGCGCCGCGGCATAGGCGGGAGCGTCGTGCGTCGCCTGGGCGAGGCACGCCGCCGCCTCCGCGCGCGCCGCCTCGCCGCCGGTGCGGGTAAGGAAGCGCGCCCGCATGAGGAGCTGGCGGACGGCCTCGCCCGGCGCGCGCCGCCGCCGCAGTGCCTCGCGCACGCGAGCGGCGGCGGCCGGCCTGAGGGCGCGCACGATGTCGACCGCGAGGTCCTCCTCGACGTCGAGGAGGGCGGCGACCGGACGCACGATGCCGGCGCCGCCGCGCCGCCCGCCGGTCGCGACGTCCACCAGGTCGGCGCTGACCGCCAGCGTGTCGCCCTGGCGCTCCGCGCGGCCCGTCACCACCAGACGGGCGCCGAGCACCCGGCCCGCCTCGCGCGGCTCGGCGGGGAGCGCCGCGGCGTCACCGCCGGCGGCGCCGATCACGAGCACGCCCGGAACGCTGCCGAGCGCTTCGGCGAGCCCGTCCGTCATGCCGTCGGCGAGCACCGCGGCGCCCGCGTCCGCGCCGCCCGCCGCGAACGGGAGAACAGCGACGGTGTCGCTCGCGGCGGCGCGGCCCGCGCCGAGGTGGCGGACCAGCAGGACTGCACCGGCCGCCAGCGGCAGAAGCAGCCAGACGAGCGAGCGTCGGGCGTAGGTCGCGTGCGAGACGCGCGCCGGCGTGCCGGCGTCGCCCGGCCGCGGTGGAGGCGCGGAAGCGCTCATGGCAGCGCGGATGATAGTACGCGGCGGGACGCCGGCGTCCGACTGCGCCGGAGGGGGATGTGGACGCTGCGGGCGCAGCCGGCTGGCGTCAGCGGCGCAGCTCGAGCACGCGCGCGACGCCGCCGGCGTCGGCCAGCGGCGGCGCGGCCGCGAGCCCCGCGGCCGCGACATCGCCGGCGAGCCGCGCCGCATGGCCGGGGCCGGCCTCGAGCAGCGCGACGCCGCCGCCGGCGAGCAGACGGGGCAGGTCGGCGATCAGCCGGCGCAGCAGCTCGGCGCCGTCCGACCCGCCGGCGAGAGCGGCGCGCGGCTCGAAGTCGCGGACGGTCGCCGGCAGCGAGGCCAGCTCGCCGTCGGGGATGTACGGCAGGTTGGCGACCACGAGGTCGAACGGGCCGGCGAGGTGCGCGGCGAGGTCGCCGCCGGCGGCGGCGACGCCGGCGCCGAGCCGGGCCGCGTTGGCCCGCGCCACCGCGAGCGCCGCCGCCGAGCGGTCGGTGGCGGCGACGACGCTGCCCTCCAGCTCGAGCGCGAGCGTGACCGCCAGGCACCCCGAGCCGGTGCCGACGTCGAGCACCCGCGGCCGCGGCGGCAGGGCGAGCGCGTGCGCGCGCTCGACGATCAGCTCGGTCTCGGGGCGGGGGATCAGCACCGCCGGCGTGACGAGCAGCTCGCGGCCCCGGAACGGGCAGCTCCCGACGATGTAGTGGGCCGGCTCGCCGGTCAGGCGCCGCCTCACCCACTCGGCGAGTCGCGCTTCCCGGCCGCCGTCGACGGCCGCCTCCGGGTGCGCCAGCAGCCACGTCTCCGGCCGGCCGAGCAGCCGCGCGAGCAGGAAACGCGCCTCGCCGCCGGGGTCGCGCAGATCGGGCGTGGCCGCGAGCGCGGCGGCGGCCGCCGCCAGCGTCTCGCCGACCGTCATCGCCGCCGCCGGACCGCCAGCCAGGCGGCGCCGCCGAGCAGCCCCAGCCACCAGCCGAGGAACGCGCCCGAGGTGACGCTGACCAGACGGTTGGCGGCTGGCGCGGTGCGCGGCAGCAGCGGCTCGGCGCCCACCGGCAGCATCCCGCCGGCGAGCGCGCCGAGGACCCCGCCGAGCAGCGCGACGCCGAGCGCCAGATGGACCGCGGCGCCGAGACGCCGGGCGGCCGCACGCAGGTACGCGAGCAAGGTGCCGGCCCGCGATTCCTGCATGGCCGTTCAGCCCCCGGCCAGCTCCTGCTTGAGCCGCTCGGCCTGGAGCTGCGCGATCAGCGGGTCGAGCAGGAGGTCGAGGTCGCCGTCGAGGATCGCCTGCAGGCGGTGCGTGGTGAGGCCGATGCGGTGGTCGGTGACGCGCGACTGCGGGAAGTTGTAGGTGCGGATCTTCTCGGAGCGGTCGCCGGAGCCGACCATCGACTTGCGCTCGGCGGCCTCGCGAGCGCGCTGCTCCTCCTGTGCGATCTCGTACAGCCGCGCCTTGAGGATGCGCATCGCCTTCAGGCGGTTCTGCTGCTGCGAGCGCTCGTCCTGGCACTGCACGACGATGCCGGTCGGCAGGTGGGTGATGCGGATCGCGGAGTAGGTGGTGTTGACCGACTGCCCGCCGGGTCCGGAGGAGCAGAAGCGGTCGACGCGCAGGTCCTTCTCCTGCACCTCGATGTCGACCTCCTCGGCCTCGGGCAGCACCGCTACGGTCACCGCCGAGGTGTGGATGCGGCCGGACGCCTCGGTGGCCGGAACGCGCTGCACGCGGTGGACCCCCGACTCGTACTTCAGCCGGGAGTAGGCGCCCTCGCCCTCGATCAGCGCCACCGCCTCCTTGATGCCGCCCATGCCTGCCTCGGAGATGTCGGTGACGTTGACGCGCCAGCGCCGCGTCTCGGCGTAGCGCGTGTACATGCGCAGCATCTCGGCGGCGAACAGCGCCGCCTCCTCGCCGCCGGTGCCGGCGCGCACCTCGAGGATGACGTTGCGGCGGTCGTTGGGGTCCGCCGGCAGGAGCAGCAGCTTGAGCTTCTCCTCCTGTGCGGCGAGCGCCGCCTCGAGCGCGGCCACCTCCTCCTCGGCGAGGGCGCGCAGCTCGGCGTCGCGCTCGCTGGCGACCAGCTCGCGCGCGCCCGCGTGCTCGTCGCGCAGCCGGCGGTACTCCTGGTAGGCGTTCACCACCGGTTCGAGCTCGGCGAGCTTGCGCGCGATCTCGAGCATGCGCTTGCGGTTGGTGATGACCTCGGGGGCCGCTTGCTCATCGC
Organism: uncultured Thermoanaerobaculia bacterium; assembly: GCA_964594125.1. Classification (GTDB taxonomy): domain Bacteria; phylum Acidobacteriota; class Thermoanaerobaculia; order Thermoanaerobaculales; family Thermoanaerobaculaceae; genus CAVRZJ01. The sequence goes on from CAZQLL010000016.1 coordinate 29,836, forward strand.
GCAGCGCGGCGAACCGGCTCGCCACCTCGTCCAGTCGTGTGAGCATTCCGTCCACGGTGCGAGCTTAGCCTTTCCCTGAAGGTTCAACAACTTCCACGAAGAGCCTGCGAGCGGGGACCGCTCGCGCGCCCGCAGACAAAGCGAGAGCGCCGGGAGGACTGCTCCCGGCGCCCGGAGAGACCTTCCGCGTCGCTACGCGTTCTCGGCTGCCTCGACCTTGGACGGGCGGCTGTAGCGCTTCTGGAAGCGCTCGACGCGGCCGGCGGAGTCGATCAGCTTCTGCTTGCCGGTGAACAGCGGGTGGCAGGCGGAGCAGATCTCGAGGCGGATCTCCTTCTTGGTGGAGCGCGTCTTGAACGTGTTGCCGCAGGCGCAGTGGACCTCGACCTCGTTGTATGCGGGATGGATCCCCGGCTTCATGGCGACCTCCTGGTGCAGCCCCCTCGCGGGGAAAAGAAATGATACACGGATGCCAGCGGTTACGCAAGGCTGTGGCGACGCCGCGAGGCCGCGACGCCGCGTGCTGCAACCCCGTCGGGGCGGCAGGGTCCTCACGCTGGCGGCGGCGTGCCGGTGAGCTCGCGCAGGCGGTTCTCGACCTCGGCGATGACGTAGTCGGGGGTCGAGGCACCGGCGGTGATGCCGACGCAGCGCACGCCCTCCAGCCACGCGGGGTCGACGTCGCCGGCCCCCTGGACGAGGTGGGCAGGCCTGGTCTCGGCGCAGATCTCGTGCAGGTGGCGGGTGTTGGCGGAGTGGCGGCCGCCGATGACGAGCACCAGCTCGACCTCGGGGTCGGTGGCGAGCGCGCGGGCGGCGTCCTGGTTCTCCTTGGTGGCGTAGCAGATCGTGTCGGCGCGCCGCGTATTCGGGTTGGCGTGCTCGATCTCGCGTACGACGTCCTCGAACTGCTCGGCGTTGAGCGTGGTCTGGTAGAAGATGCGGATCGCCGGGTACGCCGACCAGTCGACCGTTCGCGCCTCGGCGAGCGTGTGCACGATGTGGTAGGCGTCCGGCGGCAGGTCGTGGGTGTAGCCGATCACCTCGCGGTGGCGCGGGTCGCCGATGAACACCAGGTGCTCGCCGGCGGCGAGCGCGTCGCGCGACTCGTCGTGGATGTCGTAGACGAACTTGCAGGTGGTGTCGAGGATCTCGAGGCCGAGCGCCTTCGCCCGCGCGTGGAACGACGCCGGCACGCCGTGCGCCGAGAAGACGACGAACGGCTCGCGCACGTCCTCGATGCGGTTGACCGTGCGCACCCCGAGGCGCTCCATCTCCTCGACGACGCGCTCGTTGTGCACCACTTGGCCGAGGATGGCGCCGCGCTGCCCGGCCCTGGCGAAGCGCTTGACCTTGATGTCGGCGACGCGGACGCCGGAGCAGAACCCGTACTTGGCGGCGCGCTTGATGGTGATCACCGCGCGAACCCCTCCGGACCGAGGCCGCCGAGGCGGCGGCGGTACGACTCGACGGCGTCGAGGGTGTCGCCGATAGCGTCGCCGCCGAACTTCTCGAGCAGTTCCCTGGCGAGCACGAAGGCGACAGCCGCCTCGACGATGACGCCGCACGCCGGCACCGCGGTGACGTCGGAGCGCTCGTAGGCGGCGGGCGCCGCCTCGCGGCTGACCAGGTCGACCGAGGGCAGCGGCGTGCGCAGCGTCGCGATCGGCTTCATCCAGGCGCGCACCACGATCTCCTCGCCGTTCGACATTCCGCCCTCGATGCCGCCCGCATGGTTCGAGGGACGCCGCAGGCCGCCCGCGCCGGGGAGGATCGGGTCGTGCGCGCGCGAGCCGGGGCGGCCCGCCGCCTCGACGCCGGCGCCGATCGCCACCGCCTTCACCGCCTGGACCGCCATCACCGCCTGCGCGAGCTGGCCGTCGAGGCGCGTGTCCCACTGCGCCGGCGAGCCGAGCCCGGGGGGCACGCCGCGCGCCGCCACCCCGACGACGCCGCCCAGCGTCTCGCCGCTCGTCTTGGCCGCGTCGATCATCGCCACCAGCTCGGCCTCGCGCTCCGGCGCCACCGTGCGCAACAGCGAGGCGTCGTCGGCGCGCTCGAGGTCGGCGAACGACGGCGCCCCGGCGAGCAGTTCGACGCCGCCGAGCGCAAGCACGCCGGAGCGGATGGCGACGTCGCAGTGCGCGAGGAGCTGGCGGCAGACGGCGCCGGCGGCCACGCGCGCCGCCGTCTCCCGCGCCGAGGCGCGCTCGAGCACGTTGCGCAGGTCCCCGGTGTGGCCGAATTTCCACGCGCCGGCGAGGTCCGCGTGACCGGGTCGCGGCGCCGTCAGGCGGCGCCGCGCCGCCTCCACCGGACCGATCTCCCACGGGTCCATCGCCTGCGCCCAGTTCTCCCAGTCGCGGTTGGGGATCGCCAGGACCAGCGGCGAGCCGAGCGTCACCGAGTCGCGCAACCCGGCGCGCACCTCGACGCGGTCGCGCTCGATCTTCTGCCGGCCGCCGCGCCCGTAGCCGCGCTGCCGCCGCGCCAGCTCGCGGTCGATCAGCTCGCGATCGAGCCGCATGCCGGCGGGAACGCCGGCGAGCACCGCGATCAGCTCGCGGCCGTGCGACTCGCCGGCGGTGATCAGCGCGAGCCTCATCGGAGCTCCCCGCGGCGGCTCGACGATGTTCGGAAACGACTGGCCTGCATGTATTTCACGTTCGCACGAGCTCCCCGCTCGGGATGCTAGCACAACCCCTTGCGCCGCGGCGGCGGCGGTCCTATGCTTGGCGCATGCGGTGGCTCGGTGTGCTCCTCCTGGGTGCTGCGGCGGTCGCGCCGGCGGCGGCGGGCGACGAGCTGTTCGTGCCGGTCGCGGTGCAGCGGGCGGGCGCCGACGGCCAGTGGTGGAACACCGAGGTGTGGATCAGCAACACGTCGTCGGCGCCGGGAGGCTACGCCGCCGTGTTCCTGCCGGCGAGCGGCGCCGGCAACCTGGAGGCGCTCGACGCGGATCCGCCGCTCACGGAGATCGCTCCGCGGGCCACCGTGTTCCGCAACGACCTGGTGCCCGAGGGGCAGACCGGCGCGCTGCGGCTGGTGGTGACGCCGGGCGTGCTGGTGTACTCCCGCATCGCCAGCGCCGCGGGCCGCATGTCCTCGGCGCAGGGCATGCCCGCCTTCCCGCGGTCGATGGCGGTGCGGCCCGGCGAGATCGCGTCGCTCGTCGGCCTGCGGCGCACGCCGCAGTTCCGCACCACGCTGGGGCTGCTCAACCCCACCCGCGAGGCAGGGACGGTAACGGTGCGGCTGTTCTCGCAGAAGGGCGAGCCCGTGCACGAGGTGACGTACCAGCTCCCGGCCGGCGGCGCCCTGCAGCTCGACGAGGTGCTCCACGCGTTCGGCGTCGTGCGCGGCGAGCACATGCGCGCCGAGCTGTCGGGCACGGTGCCGTTCTTCGCCTCCGCGTCGGTGGTCGACGCCCGCTCCGGCGCCCCGACCCTGATCCTGCCGCAGCGCTGATCTGCGCATCCAGGAGACGGTCATCGCGGTCCGGCGGCGGCCCGATAGGCTAAGCTAGAGCCGTGTCCCACGGTGAGACGCCGCCGCGGCGGCTGAAGCGGCACGCCCTCACGGTCGCCGTGCTGTTCGCAGGCCTGTTCACCGCCGGCCTGTGGCTGGTGCACCGTTCGCCGGGCGCGGCGGCAGGCATGGCGCCTGCGCAGCTCGCGAGGTTCGCCGCGGTCGTCCTGGGCGGCGGCTACCTGGTGTTCGCGGCCGCCTGGCGGCTCGGCCTCGCGGCGTGGCGCGCGGCGCAGTCGGACGCCGCGCGCGCGCGCAACGCGCGGCGCCTGCGGGAGCTCCTCGGCGGCGCCGGCGCCGGCGGCGGAGCGCGCGCCGAGGAGGTGCAGGCGGCGATCTACGCCATCTCGGATGCCGCCAGCTCGGCCGCGTCGCTCGACGAGCTGTTCCGTGCGATCCACGCGGCCGTCGCCCGCCTGATGCCGGCGCGCAACGTCTACATCGCGCTGTACGACGCGGAGAAGGAGCTGCTGAGCTTCCCGTACTTCGTCGACGAGGCCGACCCGCCGCCGGCGCCGAGGCCGCTCGGCCGCGGCATCACGGAGTACGTCCTGCGGACGCGGCGGCCGCTGCTGGCGACGCCGTCGGTCGCGGCCGAGCTCGAGCGGCGCGGGGAGATCGACCTCATCGGGGCGCCCTCGATCGACTGGCTCGGGGTGCCGCTCGATGCCGGGGGCGAGACGATCGGCGTGCTCGTCGTCCAGAGCTACACCGAGGGTGTCCGCTACAGCGCGGAGGACCTCGCGATCCTGCAGTTCGTGTCCCGTCAGGTGGGCATGACGCTGGCGCGCACGCGGGCGCAGGAGGCGCTGCGCGCGAGCGAGCAGCGCCTGCGCGACATCATCGAGCACTCGACGAACATGTTCTACTCGCACACGCCCGAGCACGTGCTCACCTATGTCAGCCCGCAGGCGCGCCAGTTCTTCGACTGCGAGCCCGAGGAGGCGCTGGTCCGCTGGACGGAGTTCGCGACCGACAACCCGGCGAACGCCGTCGGCATGGAACGGACGCAGCGGGCGATCGACACCGGGCTGCCGCAGCCCCCGTACGAGCTGGAGCTCGCCGGCATGAGGGGCCGGCGGATCTGGGTCGAGGTGCGCGAGGCGCCGGTCGTGCGCGACGGCCGCACGGTGGCGATCGTGGGATCGCTCACCGACATCACCGAGCGCCGGCGCGCCGAGCGGGCGCTGTGCGAGAGCGAGGACCGCTACCGCCGTCTCGTCGAGCTGTCGCCCGACGGCATCGCGATCCACCGCGACGGGAAGGTGGTGTTCTGCAACCTCACCGGCGCGCGCCTCCTCGGCTACGGCGCCGCCGAGGAGGTGATCGGCCGGCCGATCATGGAGTTCGTGCACCCCGAGTACCGGGAGCTGGTGGCCCGGCGGGTACGCGCGGCGGTCGACGAAGGCAGGCCGCAGCCGCCGGTGCAGGAGCGGTTTGTGCACGCCGACGGCTCGCCGGTCGACGTCGAGGTGGTGGCGGCGCCGTTCTCATTCGGCGACTTGGCGGCGGTGCTTGTGGTGTTCCGCGACATCGGACCGCGCCTCCAGCTCGAGAAGCGGTTGCGGCAGATGCAGAAGATGGATGCGATCGGCCGCCTGGCCGGGGGCGTCGCCCACGACTTCAACAACCTGCTGCAGGCGCTCCTCTCGACCGTCGAGGTCGCGCAGGCGCATGCCGGCGACGCCGCGAGGGTGGCCGAGGTCATGCGCGAGATGGAGGGCAACATCCGCCGCGGCGCGGCACTCACGCGTCAGCTCCTGCTGTTCGCACGCCGCGATCTCGTCCGCCCGGAGCGGCTCGACCTCAACGAGGTCGTCGCCGGGGCGACGGCGCTGCTCCGCCGCCTCGTGCGCGAGAGCATCCGCCTGTCGCTCGTCCCGGAGCGCAGCGTCCTGCCGTTCGAGGGCGACCGCGGCCAGCTCGAGCAGGTGCTGATGAACCTGGTGGTGAACGCGTCCGACGCGATGCCCGACGGCGGCGAGATGGCGGTCGCCACCGGCGGCAGCGGGAGCGAGGTGTGGGTGGAGGTGACCGATACCGGCGCCGGCATCCCGGCGGCGCTGCGCGAGAGGATCTTCGAGCCGTTCTTCACGACCAAGACCTCCGAGCGCGGCACCGGCATGGGTCTCGCCGTGGTGCACGGGATCGTCACGCAGCACGGGGGCCGGATCGAGGTCAGCAGCGAGGTCGGCAAGGGGAGCCGCTTCCGCGCCGTGCTGCCGCGCGCCCCGGCCGCTCCGGCCGCCGCGGCGTCGCCCGCCGGCGCCGCCCGCGCCGATGCCCGCGGCCACGGCGAGCGGGTGCTGGTGGTCGAGGACGAGGAGGCCGCGCGCAAGGCGCTCGAGGAGATCCTCGGAATGCTCGGGTACGCGGTCACCGCCGCCGCATCGGGGGAGGAAGGCGAGCGCCTCGCCGCCGAGCTCCCGCCCGATGTGGTGCTGACCGACTTCGTGCTGCCTGGGATCAACGGCGGCGAGCTCGTGCGGCGGCTGATGGAGCGACGGCCGACGCTGCCGGTGATCGTGATGTCGGGGTACGCCGAGGACGAGCGCATGCGGAGGGGGATCACCTCCGGGGCGGTGCGCTTCCTTCAGAAGCCGTTCGACGTCGGCGCCCTCGAGCAGGCGCTGCGCGCCGCGCTGGGCGGCGACAGGACGGCGCCGTGACGCTGCGGGCGAGGGTCGTGGCCGCTCTCGCGGCGGCGCTCGTCGGTCTGCTGGCCGTCGTCTACCTGACGGCGTCGCAGGTGCTGCTGCGCACCTTCGCCCGCATCGAGAGCGATGACATGCAGCAGCGCGCCGCCGCCGTCGTCGAGGCGCTCGGGCGCGAGCTCGACGCCCTCGATGGCGCCGCGCTGCGTTGGGCGCGCGCGAGCGGCGCCGGCGGCGCCGGCGACGCTGCCGCCGGGGCCGGCCGGGACACGGGTGTGCTCATCGTCGCCGTCGCCGGCGGCCGCGCGGTTCCGCTCGGCGGCGCGCCGGGGGCGGCGGCGGCGGCCGTGCTGCAGGCGCTGGGAGAACGGGCCGGGGCCGGCTCGGCGCTTTTCCGGCACCCGCACACGGAGAGCGCGGTGCGCGGGATCCTGCGGCTGCCTGACGGCGCCGCGCTGGTCGCCGCCCGCCCGCGTCTCGGCGCGCGCCAGCCGGACGTGCCCGGCGAGACCGTGGTCGCCGCCCGGCGGTTCGACGAGAGCGTGCGCGACGAGCTCGCCGGCGCCGCGCGCGTCTCCCTCGCGGTCCGCCCGCTCCCGGACCCCGCTCTCCCGGGCGACTTCGCGGCGGCTCTCGCCGCGGACGCCGGCGCCGGCCGGACGGTGGTGCGTCCGCTCGCCGGCGGGTGGGTCGCCGCCTACCGCGCGCTCGCCGACGTCGACGGCCGGGCCGCCGTGGCGCTGCGCGTGGACGCGCCGCGCAGCGTGTTCCTGCAGGGGCGCTCCAGCTTCCACTACCTCATGGCGGCGCTGCTCGTCGCGGCGCTGGTGCTCGCCGGCGCCGCGTACGGCATCCTCGAGCGCCTCGTACTGCGCCGGGTCGACTGGCTTTCGGCGCACGTCAACCGCATCGGCGCCTCAGACAGCACCGGGGCCCGCATCCCGGTGGTCGGCGGCGACGAGCTCGCGGTGCTGGCGGGGAAGATCAACGGCATGCTCGACGCCGTCGCGCGCCTGCAGGGCGAGCGCGGCGAGAGCGAGGCGCGCTACCGCGCCGTGTTCGACCAGGGAGGCGAGGGAGTCATCCTCGTCGACGCCGAGACCGGCCGGATCCTCGACGCCAACCGGGCCGCGCAGCGGATGCTCGGGTACTCGTTCGGCGAGCTCACCGCGCTGCACGCTCAGGATGTCGTGATCGACTCGGCGGCGGTGGTGTCCGGCCACCTCGACGAGGTCCGCCGCGACCGCGTCGTCTACGCCGGCGACGCGGTGCTGCGCCGCAAGGACGGGACGCAGGTCGTCGGCGAGGTCACCTCGACGCTCGTCGCGCTGCGCGGCCGCGACGTGGTGTGCAGCGTCGTCCGCGACGCCGGCGAGCGCCGCCGGCTGGAGGAGCAGCTCCGCCAGACGCAGCGCCTCGAGGCCGTCGGTCGTCTCGCCTCCGGCGTGGCGCACGACGTCAACAACCTCCTGCAGGCGGTGAGCTCCGCCGCCGCGCTGCTGCGCGCGCGGGGCGACGACGGCACCCGCGCCCGCGCCGCAGACACCCTCGAGGCACAGGTCGCCGCCGGCGCGGCGCTCACCCGCCAGCTCTCGCTGATCGCCCGGCACGACCGCCCGGCTTCGGCGCCGATCGACCTCAACCGGGTGGTCGCCGACATGGGCGAGTTCCTGCGCCGGGTGATGCGCGAGAACGTGCGTCTCGAGCTGGAGGCGGCGCCAGGCGCGCTGCCGACGGTCGGCGACCGCGGCCGCCTCGAGCAGGTCCTGATCAACCTCGTGGCGAACGCGTCCGACGCCATGCCGGCGGGCGGCCGGGCGACGATCCGCACCGGGCGCGACGGCGAGACCGTGTGGTTCGAGGTGTGCGACCGCGGGCCGGGCATCCCGCCGTCGCTGCGCGAACGCGTGTTCGAGCCGTTCTTCACCACCAGGGAAGGCGGCCAGCACGCCGGTCTCGGGTTGACCGTCGTGCAGCGGATCGTCGACGAGCACGGCGGGCGGATCACCGTGACCAGCCGTCCCGGGGAGGGAACGGCGTTCCGGGTGGCGCTGCCGGTGCTCCCCGGCGGGGCGCCGGAGGAGGCTGCGTCGGCGTCGGAGGAGGCCGCGGCCGGTGCGGGCGGCGCGGCGGCGGTGCTGCTCGTCGAGGACGGCGACGACACGCGGCAGGGTCTTGCCGAGATGATCGCGCTGCTCGGGTACTCCGTGGTCGCGTTCGCCAGCGCCGAGGAGGCGATGGCGAGCGCCGCCGCCGACTCGGCCGATCTCCTGCTCACCGACTACATGCTGCCTGGCGCCACCGGCGCCGACCTGGCGCGCTCGCTGCTGCAGCGGCGGCCCGCGTTGCGGGCGATCGTGATGTCGGGGTATGCGGCCGAGCACGCGATACCGCACGGCGACCCGCGGCTGCGGTTCCTCGCCAAGCCGTTCGGCATCGACGTCCTCGCCGCCGCGCTGCGCGCCGCGCTCGCCTCGGCTACGCCCGCTTCGTGAACAGGTAGGCGCACTCGCGCAGCTCCGGCGCCCTGCCGGCGCGGCAGATCGCGTATCGCGTCTGCGAGTACATGGCGGCCGCTCCGGCCACGCCGTCCCGATTGATCGCGTACAGCGCGAGGTTGTTCTTCGGGCGGCCTTCGGCGTCCTTCAGGTAGGCGAGCCGGGTGTTGTCGACCACCCGCTTGAGCGTGGCCAGGCACGCCTCCTCTGGCGGTTTCCCCTGGCGCATGAACTCGACGATGGTGTGCGCGCCGGCGTTGACGATGCAGCTCTCGCCGTGGCCGGTGGCGCCGGCGGTGCCTACCGCGGGGTCGCAGTACAGGCCGGCGCCGATGATCGGCGAGTCGCCGACACGGCCGGGCAGCTTGAAGAACAGCCCCGACGTGGTGGTGCAGCAGGCGACCCGGCCGTCCGCCGTCACGGCCGAGAGGTGGATCGTCCCAGACGGACGGAACATCGCGTCGGTGTGCTTGGCGATGAACCACTTGAGGTCGGGGTCCTGGGTCTCGCGGGGATCCGGCAGCCAGTCGTCGGCGGGGGCGGCGTTCTCCTTCCAGTACAGCCAGATCTTGCGGGCGCGCTCGGTGAGGAGGTTCTCCTCCGGGAACCCGTGGGCGCGGGCGAACCGCAGAGCGCCTTCCCCGGCCAGCATGATGCGGGTCGTGCGCCGCATGATCTCGAGCGCCACCCGCGACGGGTGCTTGATCCGCTCCAGCGCCGCCACCGCGCCGGCGCGCATCGTTTCGCCGTCCATGACGGCGGCGTCGAGCTGCACCACGCCGTCCTCGTTGGGCAGGCCGCCGTAGCCCACCGTGACGTCGTCGGGGTCGGCCTCGACCACGTTGACGCCGGCCACCGCGGCATCGACGGGGGGCGCGCCGGCAACCATGCGCTCGACTGCGACACGCACCGCCTCGACGCCGTTGTGCGAGGCGATGGCCACCGGTGCAAAGCGGTCCTGGGCGGGAGCGGGCGCGGCGTGCAGCAGCGCCGCGGTGGCGGCGGCGCCGGCGGCAGCCGCGATCATGTCGCGACGCGTCATCTCGGTGGGTTCCGGCACGGGGTCCCTCCTCGCGCGCAGCATAGCGCGCCCGGCGGCGCGGGGAGGCCCTGTTCCGCGCCGGCGCCGATGGGGCTAGAGTACCGCCATGAACGCACCCCCGCGCTGTCTGCTGCTCGCCGGCCTGCCCTTCGCGCTCGCCTGCGCCGCCGCGCCGCGCTGCGACCGGCTGCTCGCCGGCGGCGTGGTCCACACCCCGGGAGGCGCCCGCCGCCTCGAGATCGCCGTGGCCGAGGGACGCATCGTCGGTCTCGTCGAGCCGGGCGGCGCCGCCGTGTGGCGGCGGGCGGCGCGCGAGGTCGTCGACCTCGCCGGCGCCCACGTCTACCCCGGGTTCACCGAGGGGCACGGACACTTCGCGGGGTACGGCGCGGCGCTCGAGCAGGTCGATCTCGTCGGCGCCGCGAGCCTCGCGGAGGTCATCGCGCGGGTCCGCGAGGCCGCGGCGCGGACGCCGGCGGGGGAGTGGGTGCGCGGCCGCGGCTGGGACCAGAACGACTGGCCCGAGAGGGAGTTCCCCGATCACGACGCGCTCTCCGCGGCGTTCCCGGACCACCCGGTGGCGCTGCGCCGGGTGGACGGGCACGCGACGATGGTCAACGCGCGGGCGCTCGCGCTCGCGGGGATCGACGCTGCGACGCCGGACCCCCCCGGCGGGCGGATCCTGCGCGACGTACGCGGCAACCCGACCGGGGTGCTCGTCGACGCCGCTACCGAACGCATCGATGCGCTGGCCGCGCGGCCTGCGCCCGAGGAGATCGAGCGCCGCTTCCTGCTCGCCGGCCGGCGTCTCGCCTCGCTCGGCTACACCGCGATTCACGACGCCGGCACCTCGCGCGCCGAGCTGGCGGTGCTGCGCGCGATGCAGCGCGCCGGCACGCTGCCGGTCAGGGTCTACGTGATGCTCGACGGCGGCGACGACGAGCTGCTGGCGGCCGAGCTCGCCGCCGGCCGGTCGCTGTCGCCCGACGGGATGCTCGCGGTGCGGGCGGTCAAGCTGTACGCCGACGGTGCGCTCGGCTCCCGCGGGGCGCTGCTCTCCGACCCGTACAGCGACGAGGCGGGCACGCGCGGCCTCGCGGTCACGGCCGAGGAGCGGCTCGCCGAGGTCGTGCGCCGCGCCGGCGCGGCCGGCTTCCAGCCGTGCACCCACGCGATCGGCGATGCGGCGGTCGCGCGGGTGCTCGCCGTCTACGAACGCACGCTGCCAGCCGGCTCCCGCCTGCGCCCGCGCGTCGAGCACGCCCAGATCGTTCGCACCGCGGACGTGCCGCGCTTCGCCGCGCTGGGTGCGATCGCCTCGGTGCAGCCGACGCACTGCACCTCCGACATGCCGTGGGCGCCGCGCCGGCTCGGGCCTGAGCGCACCGCCTGGGCGTACCGCTGGCGCTCGTTCGTGACCGCCGGCGTCCGGCTCTGCCTCGGCTCCGACGTTCCGGTCGAGGACCCCGACCCGAGGCTCGGGCTGTGGGCGGCGGTGACACGCCGTACCCCGGCGGGGACACCGCCGGATGGGTGGAACCCGGCGGAGGCGCTGACCGCCGATGAGGCGGTTGCGGGTTTCACGACGGGGGCGGCCTTCGCCGCCTTCGAGGAGGCGTGGCGCGGCGTCATCGCGCCGGCGTACGCGGCCGACCTCACCGTCGTCGACCGCGATCTCGCGGCCGGCGCGCCCGCGGATCTCCTCGCGGCACGGATCTTGCGAACCGTGGTGGCGGGGAGGGATGCGTTCGTGGCGGGAGGCGCGACGTGAGGAGGCTGGCCGTGGCGATGCTGATGGCGCTGGCCGGGGGATTCTCCGCGTCCTGCGGCGGCGACGGCGCCGCAGACCAGGAAGGGCGCTGGCAGAAGCTGCGCGAGGACATGGTCGCCGGCCAGATCGCCGCCCGCGGGGTGCGCGATGAGCGAGTCCTGCAGGCGATGCGGTCGGTACCGCGCCACCTGTTCGTACCGGCCGAGGTGCGCGCCGAGGCGTACGACGACCACCCGCTGCCGATCGGCGAGGGCCAGACGATCTCGCAACCGTACATCGTCGGCCTGATGTCCGAGCTGCTCGCGGTCGGCCCCGGCGACCGCGTGCTCGAGATCGGCACCGGCTCCGGCTACCAGGCCGCGGTGCTGGCGGCGATGGGGTGCGAGGTGTACTCGATCGAGATCCGCGCGTCGCTCGCCGCCGCGGCGCAGCTCCTGCTCGACTCTCTGCACCTCGGGCGCGTCCACATCCGCGCCGGCGACGGCTACGGCGGCTGGCCGGAGGCGGCGCCGTTCGCCGGCGTCGTCGTGACTGCCGCGCCCGAGCGCATCCCCGAGCCGCTGCTCGCGCAGCTCGCGGTCGGCGGCCGCATGGTGATCCCGGTCGGCTCCTTCTATCAGCAGCTCAAGGTCCTCACCCGCACCGCCGACGGCTACGACGAGCGCGACGTCATCCCCGTCCGCTTCGTGCCGATGACGGGCGAGATCGAGCGCCACCCGTAGCGGCCGCCTGCCGGGCGGCCGCCCTGGATCCGCCGGCGCCGTCGACGGCCTCCCGCTACGCCTTTGTCGTCAACCCGAGCTCCGCGAGCTGCTGCGCATCCACCACGGACGGCGCCTCGGTCAGCAGACAGTTGCCGGCGGTGGTCTTGGGGAACGCGATGACGTCGCGGATCGAGTCGCGGCCGGCCATCAGCATCACCAGGCGGTCGAGGCCGAGCGCCAGTCCGCCGTGCGGCGGCGCGCCGAAGCGGAACGCCTGCAGCAGGAAGCCGAAGCGGTGCCGTGCCTCCTCCTCGCCGATGCCGAGGGCGGCGAAGACGCGGCGCTGCAGCGCGGCGTCGTGGATGCGGATCGAGCCGCCGCCGAGCTCGAGACCGTCCATCACCACGTCGTAGGCGCGCGCCCGCACGCTTCCCGGGTCGCTCTCCAGCCGCTCCACGTCCTCGGGCTTCGGCGAGGTGAACGGGTGGTGGCAGGCGTAGTAGCGCCGCGTCTCCTCGTCCCACTCGAGCAGCGGGAAGTCGGTCACCCAGAGGAACTCGTGGTGACCCGGCGCGATCAGGTGCAGGCGCTGCGCGAGCTGCGCTCGCAGTGCGCCGAGCGCCGCGAACACCACCTTCGGCGCGCCGCCGACGGCCACCAGCAGGTCGCCCTCGCCGGCGCCGGCGGCGGCGAGGAACGCCGCGATCCCCTCGTCGCCGAGCGCCTTCTTCGCCGGCGAGCCGTACCCCTCGGCGGTGCGCCGGAACCACAGCACCCCGGGAGCGCCGTACGGCTTCACCACCTCGGACAGCTCGTCGAGCTGCTTGCGCGAGAAGGCGGCGCCGCCGGGAATCACGATCCCCTTGACGCGGCCCGTCGCCGCCGCACCCTTGAGCACCTCGGAGGCGCACACCGCCGCCGGCGCCCCGAGCTCGACGAGCTCGAGGCCGAAGCGGGTGTCGGGCCGGTCGGAGCCGAACCGCTCCATCGCCTCGGCGTACGACAGGCGCGGGAAGCGCGCCGGCGGGTGGATGCCGGCGAGCGGGAAGATGCGGGCGAACAACCCCTCGATCAGGGTGTAGATGTCCTCCTCGGTGATGAACGAGGCCTCGACGTCCACTTGAGTGAACTCGAGCTGGCGGTCGGCGCGCAGGTCCTCGTCGCGGAAGCAGCGGGCGATCTGCACGTAGCGCCCGAGCCCCGCCACCTGCAGGAGCTGCTTGAAGAGCTGCGGCGACTGCGGCAGGGCGTAGAACGAGCCGCGCGACAGCCGCGAAGGCACCAGGAAGTCGCGCGCCCCCTCCGGCGTCGAGCGCGTCAGGATCGGCGTCTCGACGTCGACGAACCCCATCTCGTGGAAGTACCTCCTGACCTCCATCGTGACCGCGTCGCGGAGCACGAGGTTGGCAGCCATCTCCGGTCTGCGCAGGTCGAGGTAGCGGTGGCGCAGGCGCAGCTCCTCGGAGGCGTTGACGCCGTCCTCGATCACGAACGGCGGCGTCTCGGCGCGCGTGAGCACCTCGAGCTCCGCTGCGACCACCTCGATCTCGCCGGTCGCCATCTCGCGGTTGACCATCTCGGCCGGCCGCGGCCGCACCGTCCCCGTCACCTTGATGACGTCCTCGGCCGAGAGCTCCGCCGCCTGCGACTTCAGCGGCTCCTCGGGGAACAGCACCTGCACCCACCCGGCGCGGTCGCGCAGGTCGACGAAGATGATGCCGCCGAGATCGCGGCGCCGCCGCACCCACCCCACCAGCTCCACCGTGCGCCCGGCGTCGCCGCCCCGCAGCGACCCGCAGAACGGCCGCTCCCACGCTGACGTGATCATGCTTTCCATGCTCGCTCCAACGGCTTGCGCCGAGCCGGGATTCTAGCAGCGGCGCTGCCCTGTCGACTCGCCGGGCGCCTGGCGCGAGCGCGAGCGACGTGACCGAAGTCGAGGCGCGCTCGTGCGGTCGTTCTCCACGATGCGCACAGAAGCAAACCCAGGTCGAGGAGGAGCGATGAGAGTCTGGCTCGCAGCGATGGTCGCGCTCGTGGTGACCGCCGGCTCGGCGTCGGCCGTGACGCCCGGCAAGGACCTGTTCATCCCGTCGGTGGGGCGGCTGAAGGGCGCGTGCACCAAGGGGGTGTGCGCGCAGCTCCGGACGGATGTGTGGGTGTACTGCACGAGCGCCGGCAGCCCGATCGTGACGCTGACCTTCCTGCCGCGCGACAGCGAGAACCCTGCGCCGCAGTACACCCACACGTTTCAGTTCGTCGGCGGCCAGACCGTCGAGCTCCTCGACATCTTCCAGACGGTGTGGGGGATCGACGGCGTGGCGGGCGCGCTGCGGGTGACGGCGCAGGACGACGTCGCCGTCACCGCGCGCGTCTACGACGCCAACGTCCAGACCAACATCGGCACCGGCACCGCGGGTCAGTTCTACGAGGGAATACCGGCCGAACTGGCGCTCGAGCCCGGCGAGAGCACGACCGTCGTCGGCCTCGCCGAGCAGGGCGGCGTCTGGCGCTCCAACCTCTTGTTCGTCGAGACGACGGGCGGCACGGTGTACCTCTGGCTCGGGCGGATCGACGCCTCCGGGCAGTCGCTGTTCACCAACAACGGTTACACGGTTCGTGGGTTCGAGGCGAGGCACATCAACCGCGTGCTGCAGTTCCTCGGTGGCAGCGGCACGATGACCAACCAGCGGGTGCGCGTCTGGGTGCAGTCGAACAGCACCGGCCGACTGCTCGTGGCCGGCTCGCGCATCGACAGCCGAACCGGCGACCCGTTCACCATCGGGATGATCGGCGACCCGCTGGCGGCCGAGGTCGACCGCCGCCGGGGGACGTTTATGGGCGCCTTTACAAACCCCGACCCGGCGCTCGTCGACGGCGGGCTCCGTCTCGAGCTCGAGCGCTCCGGGCTGGTGCGTTTCGCGGGGATGGTCGCCCTCCCGTGCGGCGGGTCCTACGCGGTGCTCGACCTCGGGGGCGAGGTGCCTTCTGGCACCGCACCGATCGGTCCGGACGGCGGCTTCGGCGGCGTCACCACGGTTTGCCGGTACAACGGCGGCGACGGCACGGCGCTCAGCGTCACCTGGGTGCTCGGCGGCGTGGTCCACGCCGACGGAACGGTCGCCGGCTCGCTCGAAGCGCTGGCTGCCGGCGGCACCGGCGCCTGGGGATCCTGCAACGGCAGGGTGGCCCTGCCATACAGCGCGGCGTGGACTGCGCCGCCGGCCGGGGAGTGACAGCGATGCCGGGCGCACGCCTCCTCGCCGCTGTGCTCGGCTTCGCACCGGCCGTCTGGTGTGCCGCCCTCGCGCCGCCGCCGCAGCGCGTCGCCTGGCAGCTCGACCCGGCCAACGCGCTGACTGCGGGACCGTCGCCGGCAGTCGATTTCTCTGCCGGCCTCACGATCGAGCTGTGGCTGCTCCTGCACGAGCCGATGGTCGGCGCACACACGCTCCTCGCCTGGTCGAACCCGGACGGCACCGGGGTCGGCCTCCACGCCCAGCCCGAAGGGAGGCGGCTGATCTACGCCCACAGCGGGCGCGGTGCGGCGTTCACGCGCATCGACTCGACCGTCCCGCTCGAGGTGGGGCGATGGACGCACGTTGCGGTCACCGCCGGTCCCGGATTGGCGCATCTCCACCACGATGGTGTCGTGGTGGCATCGCACGAGGACCCCGCCATCGGCGTCCCCGTCGACGTCTCGAGCGTTCCCCTGTCCGTCACCAGTCTGCGCGGCGCGATCCGCCAGCTCCGCGTGTGGTCGCGACCGCTCACCGCAGTCGAGGTCGCGCAGTGGGCGCAGACCGCGGCGACCGGCGGCGAGCCGGGGCTCCTCGCCGCCTAGCCGTGCGACGACGGCTTCGGCCGCACGGCGCGCGACCTCGGCCCGCACGGGCTGCCGCTGGTCGTGGTGCCCGGACGCAACGGCGGCCACCCCCAGTGGGTGCGGACCGCGATCCTCGAGCAGCCCTATTTCGCCGGGCATGTGCAGGAGATCGACCGCGAGCCCCACCAGGGGCAGGCTGATCGACCTCGACCTCGACGGTGACCTCGACCTGCTGAGCTGGTCGGTGGACTACTCCAGCTTCGAGCCGCAACCGCTGCGCGCCTGGAGGAACGGCGGGGGCGGCCAGTTCACGGACGCCACCGCCGCGCACATCACGCCACCGGGCGCGGCGCTCGAGGCGTACATCGAGCTCGCGGCGGCGGACTTCGACGGCGACGGCCGCGACGACCTGCTGGGTGCGGACTACGGTGCCGACCTGCCGCCGTACCCGGGTGGGCAGCCTCGCCTGCTGATGCGGCGGCCCGACGGCGGTCTGACCGACGAAACCACATCGCGGCTCCCCGTTGTGCGCCTGGGCTCGTTCCGAGCGCTCACCGGCGACCTCGACGGCGCCGGCGACGTCGACGCGTGCCTGCCGCAGTACCGGAGCGCGGCGCCGGCGGTGCTGCTCAACGACGGCGCCGGGCACCTCGCACTTGCCGACGGGCGGCTGCCCGACGCCACTAGCGTGGGCTACACGCAAGGGGCGGTGCTCGACGCCGACGGCGACGGCGACCTCGACCTCTACCTCGGCTACCAGGGCCACATCAACGCCAACTCCGCCGACATCGGACGCGACCACCTCCTCACCCTCGAGGCGGTGCGCCCGCTCGACATCGCCACCTGGGGCGACCTCTCGCTCGGCATGGCGCCCGGCGAGATCGACGTCGGCACCGGCGCCGCGCGGCGTGCGCGGGTCGTGGTGATGCGCGGCGGCTTCCCGGGGCCGATCGCGCTCGAGGCTGCCGCCGACGCGCCGGGGCTGTCGGTGTCGCTCACCGACGCCGAACTCAGCGGGGACGAGCCGGCGGAGCTGGTGGTCACCGCCGCCGCCAACGCCCCCCGGGGGAGCGCCGCGTGCGGGTCACCGCGCGCTCGGGCGACGCCGTCCACGTCACCGAGCTGTTCGTGCACGTCCATCGCACCCTCGGCATCCGGGCGCGGCGCGGCGGCGGGTCGTGATGTAGAAAAGCGGGGGCGTCCTACGAGGGCTGGGAAGTGAATAGGCACCCGCTCTCGGGCGCCGCGACACGGTCACCTCGAACCCATGCCGGGTCGCCGCAGGAGGCCGCGTCGGCCTGGCTGGACAGGTTCACGAACGCGGGAATTCTCCCGATTCGGCTTTTCGCCTACGTGATAGCATCGTGGCGATGAGCGGCAGGATTCCTGGCGAACGCGCGGACCTCATGGCGGCGCTGCGCACCGCGCTGTCGGACGCCCGATTCGCCTACGTCTACGGCTCGCTGCTGACGTCGGGGTTCAACGACGAGAGCGACGTCGACGTCGGAGCCGATTTCGGTCATCGCCTCGGCTTCGATGAACTTGACGAGGTACGCCACCGCTGCACCGAGGCGACCGGCAGGGACGTCGACCTCGTGGACCTCTACGCCGCTGACCCGATCATCCGCATGCAGATCGTGCGCTACGGCGAGCCCGTCGTCGTCAACGACCGCACGGCGGCGGCGACGTTCGCCATGCGGGCGGTGGGTGAGTATCTGGACCTCAAGATCGACCGGCGAGCCGTCGAGGCGGCGATGCGGGAGCCCCATGCGGCCGGCCGCTGACCCGGACATCGTACTCGCCAAAGTGTCGACGGTGCGCGCGTGCGTGGCCACCATCCGCTCGTTTCACGAGCCCGGCTGCTCGCTGCAGGCATGGCTGGTCATGGATCTCACCGTGCTCAACCTGCAGCGCGCCGCGCAGGCGTGCCTCGACGTGGCCAACCACCTCATCACTGCCAACCGCTGGGAGCTGCCCCGCAGTGCCGGTCACGCCTTCGAGGTACTCCGTGACCACCAGGTCATCGCGCCCGACCTCGCCCAGGTGATGGCGAGGGTGATGGGCTTTCGCAACATCGCCGTCCACGACTACGCGAAGCTGTCCCACGAGATCGTGGAGGGCATCGCCCGGGACCGGCTCGTCGATCTCGAGCGCTTCGCCGACACTGTCGCGGCGCTGGCGCCGAGCGGCTGATTCCGGATCGGCTTCTGTCGTAGAGTGTTGGCTGAATGGACCGACGCCGACCGGCGATGTGGGTGCGCGCTTGGGTGCGCTCTGCTGGCGCGGACCGCCGTGCCGGTGAGACCATCGATGACGTCAGACCGGTAGGAGCCCCTTCGTCGCCGGTGCCGAGTCAGAGCCCTTCCAGCATGCCCGCAAGCAGCTCCCTGGCGCGCTGACAGAACGCCTGCGCGGCTGCCAGCTCCTCGGTCAGGGCGCTCTCGTCGAGGACGAACTCGCCGCCGTAGTCGGCCTCCTCTCGAAACTTCTGGAGCCGGGCGACCACACGGTTCCAGCGGGTTTCCATGCGCCCAGGGCGGATGTAGTGCGTGTTCAGGAGGTGCTGCACCCCCTCGTGGGTTCGCGGCTCGAGCCCTTCGGCGAACAGCAGAGCTCTGGCCGCGTGGAACGCCGCGTAGTACACCCGGGTCATCGCAGGACGAAAGAGCCTGGCCTCTCCAAGCGTCCGAGCCGCGGCGAGCTCCTCGTCGCTCCTGGCCAGCGCTTCGATCGCAGCCGTCCGTCGGTTCTCACCGGTCATAGGACTGCTCCGTCCCGGGCGATGTCGAGAGCCAGCCGTCGCTCTTGCCGTCTCAGGGTCTCGAGGCGGTCCTCCGACAGCACTGTGGGAGACAGGAGCACCGATCGTTCGGTGAGCTCATCGGCTGCCAGCTCGGCTGCGGTGATTGCGTCCTGCCTGTCGACCGTGTCGAGGACGACGAGGACGTCCACGTCCGAGTCCCAACGGGCCTCGCCGCGAGCCATCGAGCCGAAGACGACCAGACGCCGCAGCCGCGGTCCGAACGCTTCGCCCATCCGCGTGCGATAGCTCGCAAGCGCCTGCTCGACCGAAGGCGGAAACCTTCCCATTGCTTCATTCTCGTCCCGACCTCGATGGAGTGCAACTCGGCCGGCCGTGGCAGGCTGGCCAGCCGGCGCGTGCGCGTGACGGCGCCGAGGCCGCGGCGCTGACGGCAAGCGATTGAGCGCCTGCAGCGGCGCCAGGCGATCGTGCAAACTCTACGGTTGGATCGTACGGATTTCAGCATTTGGATCGAGAGGGCGGTCGAGCCGCTCGTCCGAGCGAGCGCCGAGCGCCCCGTGGCGCTGCTCACCGGCGCCCGCCAGACCGGGAAGACCTCGCTGGCGCGCCGATTCTTCCCCGACCGCGAGCTGGTGTCGCTCGACCGGCCGAGCGAGGCCGAGCAGGCGGAGCGCGACCCGCGCGCCTTCCTCGCCCGGCACCCGGCGCCGGTGGTCAGCGACGCAGAGATCGGGCGCGGGCGGGTCGAGTACCTGCTCCTGCTGTGCCGCGCCGCTCATCCCTTCCCGCTCGCCGGCGGCGCGCTGGCCGTACCGCTTGCCGAACTGCCCGCTCGCTGGTTGTGATCGCTCCGGATGGGTGCGCTTGCCATTGCCGCGCGCGCGCCCCAGATTGGCAGCGTACCTCGAGAGGAGGCGCACGATGCCGACGTTCGTTCTGATGACCAGGCTGGCGCCGGAGTCGGTGCACGACGCGGGCGGCCGCCGCGCGATGGGCAAGGAGTGGCTGAAGCGGGTGAAGAAGCTCTGCCCCGACGTGAAGTTCGTCGCCCACTACGCGATCCTCGGGCCGTACGACTTCATGGACATCTACGACGCGCCCGACGTCGAGACCGCGCACCGGGTGTCCCTGATCTCGCGCGCCGAGGGGGCGGTGAGCGCCGAGAGCTGGCAGGCGCTTGCCTACGACCGCTTCCTCACGCTGCTCGAGGACGTGCAGCAGCCGTAGCCGGGGCGCCGGTTGTTCCCGCGATGCGCCGCCGCTTCCGGCACGGGTGGCGCGCGGTTACACTGCCATGACGGAGGCGCGGATGAGGAAACGGGACCTCGGCCAGGAAACGCAGTGCCCGCACGGCGTCAGCCGGCGCGGGTTCATCGCCTCGGTGGGCACGGGCGCGCTCGGCGCGGTGGTCGCGTCGGGCGCCGCCGCCGCCGATCCGACGACCGCGCCGGCGGGCGAGCTCGTGACGATCACGCTGCTGGTCAACGGGCAGCGGCGGAAGGTACAGGTGGAGCCGCGCTTCACGCTGCTGTACGTGCTGCGCGAGCGCCTCGGCCTGACCGGTTCGAAGCCGGGGTGCGAGCGCGGCGAGTGCGGTGCCTGCACCGTGCTGATCGACGGCGTGCCGCGCTACGCCTGCCTGTCGCTCGCCGTCGAGGCGGAGGGGCACGAGGTCACGACGATCGAGGGGCTGCTGGACGGCGAGGCGCTCGGGCCGGTGCAGCGCGCGTTCGCCGACGAGGACGCGCTGCAGTGCGGGTACTGCACCCCGGGGCAGATCATGGCCGCCGAGGGGCTGCTGCGCGCCAACCCCGACCCGAGCGTCGCCGAGATCCGCATCGCGATGAGCGGCAACCTGTGTCGCTGCGGCGCCTACCCGCACATCACGAAGGCGGTCAGGCGCGCCGCCGTCGCGCGCCGCGGAGGTGGGCGATGAGAGGCGGACCGTTGTTCGCGCCAGATGCCGGCGGCTCACCGCCGCCGCCGTGGGGCGAGACCGCAGTGGTCGGCAGGGGGCTGCCGCGCGTCGATGCCTACGAGCGCGTCTCCGGCAGCGCCGTGTACACACTCGACCTCCAGCTCCCCGGGATGCTGCACGCCGCGGTGGTGCGCTGCCCGCACGCGCACGCCCGCGTCAAGCGCGTCGACACGAGCCGGGCGGAGGGGATGCCGGGGGTGCGCGGCGTGCTCACGGCGGCGACGCCGGGGGCGGCGCTGCCGTGGTACCAGGGACGCGAGGGACCGCTGTCGGCGCTGTTCGACCCGCACTGCCGCCACGAGGGGGAGGAGGTCGCGGCGGTCGCCGCCGACACCGTGCTGCAGGCGCACGACGCGGCGCGCGCCGTCGTGGTCGAGTACGAGGTGCTGCCGTTCGTCGTCGATGCCGAGCGGGCGCTCGCTCCCGGCGCGCCGAAGGTGCACGAGTGGGGGAACCTCATCGGCCAGCCGCGGGACTACGCGCGCGGCGACGTCGCGGCCGGGTTCGCCGCCGCCGACGCCGTGGTCGAGATGACGTTCCGCACGCCGGTGCAACTGCACACGCCGATGGAGGTGCACTGCTCGGTGGCGCAGTGGGACGGCGATCGCCTCACGGTGTGGGACTCGACGCAGGGCGTGTACGCGATCCGCGAGCAGCTCGCCGCTGCGTTCACGCTGCCGCTCGCCTCGGTGCGGGTGATCGGCCACTACATGGGCGGCGGCTTCGGCTCCAAGCTCGAGCTCGGCAAGTACACGGCGATCGCAGCGCTGCTCGCCCGCCGGCTCGGCCGCCCGGTGAAGATCGCGCTGACCCGCGAGGAGACGTTCCTGGTCGCCGGCAACCGACCGAGCAACGTCATCACCCTGAAGGCGGGCGCGAAGAAGGACGGCACGCTGACCGCCCTCGAGGCACGGCTGATGGGACCGGCCGGGGCGTACCCCGCGGGCGCCACCTCGCCGTACCAGATCGGCGACCTCTATGCCTGCCCCAACGTCCGCTACGAGACCACCCACGTGCTGATCCACGCCGGGCGCGCGCGGGCGTTCCGGGCGCCGGGGTTCCCGCCGTGCAACTGGGCGCTCGAGCAGGTGGTCGACGCGCTCGCCGCGAAGCTCGGCCTCGACCCCGTCGAGATGCGCCTGAGGAACGTCGCGACGACCAGCCAGCTCAACGACAACGCGCCGTACACCTCGACCGGCCTCGCCGAGTGCCTGCGGGAAGGAGCCAAGACGTTCGGCTGGAGCGCGGCGCGCCGGGAAAAACGCACCTCCGGCCACCTGCGGCGCGGCGTCGGTGTCGCCGCCGGGATGTGGGGGTACGGCGGCGACCCGACCGCCACCGCGATCGTCACCCTGTACGCCGACGGCAGCGCCAACCTCAACATCGGCGCCTCCGACATCGGCACCGGCACCAAGACGGTGCTCGCGATGGTCGTCGCCGAGGAGCTCGGCGTGCCGCTCGCGCGCATCCGGGTCGAGCACGCCGACACCGCGACCACCACGTACGCGCCGTCCTCCGGCGGCAGCCAGATCACGCTGGTCACCTCGCCGGCGGTGCGCGCCGCGGCGCTCGCGGTGAAGCAGCAGCTCGTCGAGATCGCGGCGCGGCAGCTCGGGAAGCCGGCGGAGGCGCTCGCCGTGCGCGACGGCGCGGTCGTGGTCGCCGGCGAGGGCGGGGCGCGGGTGAATTTTCCAGAGCTCAAGGCGCTCGGGCAGCGCCGCATGCTGGTCGGCGTCGGCGCGCGCCACCCGCACCCCGAGGGCAAGGTCGGGTTGCCGTTCGCGGCGCACTTCGCCGAGGTCGAGGTCGACACCCGCACCGGCGCGGCGCGCGTGGTGCGCTACCTCGCGGCGCAGGACTCGGGACGGGTGATGAACCGGTTGACGTACGACAACCAGACGTTCGGCGGCGTGTTCCAGGGGCTGGGGTTCGCCTTGACCGAGGAGAGCGTGCTCGACCGGCAGACCGGCAGGATGGTCAACGCCACCTGGCACGACTACAAGATCCCGACGATGCTCGACACGCCGGAGGCGATCGAGTCGCTGCCCGTCGACCCCCACGACACGGAGTGCAACACGGTCGGGTGCAAGGGGCTCGGCGAGCCGGCGCACATCCCGGCGGCCACCGCGATCGCCAATGCGATCCACGACGCGATCGGCGTGCGG
The DNA here is from genome assembly GCA_964594125.1 of uncultured Thermoanaerobaculia bacterium. Taxonomy (GTDB): domain Bacteria; phylum Acidobacteriota; class Thermoanaerobaculia; order Thermoanaerobaculales; family Thermoanaerobaculaceae; genus CAVRZJ01. The sequence continues at coordinate 52,766 of CAZQLL010000016.1, forward strand.
CCGCTTGAGGCGCCGGTCACGCCGGCGCGCCTGCTGGCGCTGCTCGCCGCCGCCGAAGGGAGGGCGTGAGCCATGCTCCCCAGCTTCAGCTACGCCAGACCGGGCACGATCGACGAGGCGGTGCGCCTGGCGGCCGCGCCCGGCGCTCGCCTGCACGCCGGCGGCACCGATCTCCTCGGCTGCCTGCGCGACGGCGTCGTCGGCGCCGACACCGTCGTCTCGCTTAAGGACCTCGCAGAGCTGCGCGGCGTCGCGGCGGCTGCCGGCGGCGGCCTGCGGATCGGCGCGCTCGCGACGCTCGCCGAGGTCGCCGCGCATCCGCTGATCAGGGGGCGGTACGGCGCCCTCGCCGAGGGCGCCGCGGCGGCGGCCAGCCCGCAGCTCCGCAACCAGGGCACGCTCGGCGGAAACCTCTGCCAGCGCCCGCGCTGCTGGTACTTCCGCGGCGACTTCCACTGCGCCCGCAAGGGCGGCGACACCTGCTTCGCGGTCGCCGGCGAGAACCGCTACCACTGCATCTTCGGCGGCGAGACGTGCTTCATCGTCCACCCGTCGGACACCGCGCCGGCGCTGGTGGCGCTCGGCGCCACGGCCCACCTGTACGGTCCGAACGGCCGCCGCACACTGCCGCTCGAGTCGTTCTTCGTCCTCCCGGCGCAGGACTTCACCCGCGAGACCGCGCTCGCCGCGGGGGAGATCCTCACCGACGTGACGCTCCCGAGCCCGGCCGCGGGGCTGCGCAGCACCTACCGCAAGGCGCGCACGCGCGGAGCCTGGGACTTCGCGCTCGCCGGCGCGGCGGTCGCGCTGTCGTACGAGGGAAGTGCGGTGCGGAGCGCGCGCATCGTCCTCTCCGGCGTTGCGCCGGCGCCGTGGCGCGTGCCGGCCGCCGAGGCCGTGCTCGTCGGGACGAGGCTCGACGCGGCGGCGGCGCGGCGGGCGGCGGAGGCGGCGGTGGCCGGCGCCGAGCCGCTGGCCGACAACGGCTACAAGGTCGCGCTCGCTCGCGGGATCGTCGAGGAGGCGCTACTCTCACTCGCGTGAGCGCGTCCCCAGTCCCCGACCTGCTCGAGGAGCTCTTGGCCCGCCGGCGGCGGGGCGAGCGCGTGGTGATGGCGACCGTCGTGCGCGCCGCGGGGTCGACGCCGCGCGCCGCGGGCGCCCGCATGCTGCTGCTCGCCGACGGTTCGATCCTCGGCACCGTCGGCGGCGGCGTGCGCGAGGCCGACGTCCTTGCCGCCGCGCGCGACGTCATGCGCACGGGCGGCTCGCGCCTGCTCGCGGTCGACTTCAGCGAGGGGCTCGCTGGCGGCGAGGGGCCGGCGTGCGGCGGCTCGATGGAGGTGTTCATGGAGCGCATCGACCCGGCGCGGCGGGCGGTGATCGCCGGCGCCGGCCACGTCGGCCACGCCCTCGCGCGCATCCTCGCGCTGCTCGAGTACCGCGTCGTCGTCGTCGATCCGCGGGAGGAGTGGGCGAACGCCGAGCGCTTTCCGGGCGCGACGCTCGTTCACATGCCGTTCCCCGCGGGGATCGCCTCGCTCGACCTCGCGCCCGCCGACGCGGTGGTGCTCGTCACCCCCGGCCACCAGCACGACCGCGAGGCGCTGCGCTGCGCGCTCGCCACGCCCGCCGGCTACGTCGGCATGATCGGCAGCAGGACGAAGGTGGCGACGGTGTTCCAGGCGCTGCGCGACGAGGGCGTGAGCGACGAGCAGCTCGCCCGCGTGCACGCCCCGATCGGCCTCGCGATCGGCGCCGAGACCCCCGCAGAGATCGCGATCGCGATCGCGGCGGAGATGGTCTCAGTCACACACATGCGTCTCCACGCCCAGGGGCGTGGCGGCGCATGTGTCACGTAGAAGGCGCGGAGAGCCTCCTGGCCGGGCCAGGTCGGCCCAGCATGACTAGACTCAGCAGCAGGTGGGAGCATGGTTGCTGGCCTGGCCAGAAGACAAAGGGCACTTTTCACAGGTGTGCCGATCTTTGCCCGTCCAAGGAAACCTTTCAAGGCCGGAGCGCGGGCGCCCTCGCCCGCGCGTGCGGAGTCCGGGCCGGCGAGGGCGCCGGCCCTCCCGCTGGTCTCCTCCCTCGTTTGATCGCCGCACCGCGGCGTGCTTCTGCTTGCAGGCACCCTGCTCCCGCGGTGTGACGTCGCTTGCCACAGTCTGCGATACACTGAAAACGAGGCTCAAGGGAGTCAGGTGACGAAGGCGACGAACGCGAGGCGTGGGAGTTCGCGGATGGGCCGGGTACGGACGGAGCGGCCGTCGCGGAAGCGGATGACGGCGGCGACGAGCCTGCTCAAGCCGATCGAGGCGACGACGGCGCCCGCGACGCCGCTGCCGGCAGCGGCGGTGCGGCCCGAGGCGCACGGCCTGGCGCCGCGACTCTCGCTGATCTCGCAGGTCACCGACCGCCTCGTGCGCACGGTCGACTTCGACGAGGCGCTGCGCACGCTCATCGAGGGCGCCACCGAGCTGCTCGACGTCGAGCGGGGGTCGATCATGATCGTCGACCGCGCCACCCAGACGCTGTCGATCCGGGTGTCGCGCGGGATCGAGGAGACGGTGGCGCGGCAGGTGCGGATCCCCGTCGGCGAGGGGATCGCCGGCAGCGTCGCCGCCAGCGGCGCGCCGCTGGTGGTGCAGGACATCCGCGAGCTGCCGTTGTGGCAGCAGACCGTCGCCCCAACGCAGCGCGACGACTACCGCGACTACTCGGCGCTGTGCGTGCCGCTGGTGATCCACGGCACCGTGCAGGGCGTGATGAACTTCAACCACAAGCGCTCGCTCGCGCCGTTCGACCAGGCCGACCTCGAGTTCGCGCTGCTGATCGCCAACCAGGCGGCGGTGGTGCTGTACTGCGCGACGCTGCACCAGCAGTTCCGCCGCCAGCAGGAGATGGAGGTCGACCTGCGCGTGGCGCGCGGACTGCAGACGCGCTTCCTCACCCACCCGCCGCCGGTCGTGCCGCGCTTCGAGTTCGCCGCCACCTGCCAGATGTGCCACGAGGTGGGCGGCGACTACTTCGACTTCATCCCGCTCGGCGACGACCGCCTGGCGATCGTGATCGGCGACGCGGCCGGCCACGGCCTCGGCGCCGCCCTGCTCGCCACCGACGCGCGCGCTGCAGTTCGGAGCTGCCTGAAGCAGGGCGACGACATCGAGCGCTGCCTGTTCGAGGTGAACAACATCGTGCAGGCGGACACCGACGCCGAGATGTTCATGACGATGATCGTCGGCGTGCTCGACGCCCGCCGCCGCCGCTTCCGCTTCGCCACCGCCGGCCACCCGATGCCGCTGGTGGTGCGCAACGGCACGCTGCTGCGGCTGCCGCTGATGGGCTCGAACATCCCGCTCGGCATCCGCCGCGACATCCGCTTCGTCGTCGAGCAGCCGATCGACCTCAAGCGCGGCGACCTGCTGTTCCTGTTCACCGACGGGATCTGGGAGGCGTGCGACGCGGCGGGGCGGCGGTTCGGCACCGAGGTGATGCCGGCGGTCCTGGAGGCGGAGCACCGTCGGCCGCTGCCCGCGATCATTGAAACGATGCTCGCCCGGGTGCGCGACCACCGCGAGTCGCCCGAGCGCGAGGACGACTACACGATGGTGATCGCGCGGGCGACGTGAGCGCAGCGGCCGGCGCCCGCGACCGTCGCTGTGCTATAAGGACCGCATGTCAGAGCGCAAGTACCGCCACCGCGGCTACCAGGACTCGGACCGGCGCGAGGAGCGGCCGCGCCAGTCGCCGCCGCCGGGGCAGCGCCCCGACCGGCTCGACGGCCAGCCGCGCGGCCGCGGCCTCGGCGCCCCGACCGACACCGTGTTCCGCTGCCGCATCTGCGGCGAGAAGCAGCAGATCGCCGGCGCCGTGAAGCTCGACGAGACGTGCTTCCGCTGCCGGGCGGACCTGCACACCTGCTCCAACTGCGTGCACTTCGACACCGCCCGCCCGAACGAGTGCCGCAGGCCGGTGCTGGTGCGCGTCCAGAACAAGTCCAAGCGCAACACCTGCGAGATGTACGCGCCGAACACGATCCAGGAGTTCTCGCAGGACCGCGCCGCCGCCAGCTCCGACCCGCGCGCCGCCTTCGACGCGCTCTTCCGCAAGAGATAGCCTCCGCACGCCGGCAAGCGCGCAGAGGAACATCGAGCGCCGGCCCCACTTCCGTTCCGCTCGGAGCGGCGGATCCTGCCGCGTCAGGGTGAGCGCGGCGCGGCGGGAGATTCCGCCGCGCCGCGGCCGGTGGGCGAGAGGCGGCTACGGCTGGACCGGCGGGCGCTGGCCGGCCGCCGGGCCGCCCGCCGGCGGTGCTCCGGACGAAGTCGCACCGGCCGGCCGGCCGCCCAGGTCACCCGGGGCGGCGGCGTCGCGCGGCGGCGCCGGCGGGTCGGGCGGCAGCGGCTTGCGCGGCAGCATCTCGTTGCGGGCCGCCGCGTGGTACGCGAACGACGCCATGACCACCGCCGCCTGCTTGAGGTCGGCGGGCACCAGGCGCTCGTAGGTGTCGGCCTGCGTGTGGTGGGTGCGGGTCATGTAGTCGAGCGCGTCCTGGATGAACTGGAACCCCGGCAGGCCGACGCCGTCGAACGACTGGTGGTCGGTGCCGCCGGTGCGCCGCAGCGTCACGGTGTCGGCGCCGAGGTCGGCGAACGGCTCGAGCCACGCCGCGAAGATCGGCCGCACCGCCGCGTTCTCCTGCGCGTAGATGCCGCGGATCCTGCCGCCGCCGTTGTCGAGGTTGAAGTAGGCGGAGAGCTGCTTCCACTCCGGCTTGAAGGCGAGCGGCCCGCCGCGGCGCATGAACTCGGGCAGTTCGCGCTGCGCCGGGTCGCTCGGCTCGGGGCGGGAGGCGAAGTGCTCGGCGACGTAGGCGCGCGAGCCGCGCAGCCCCTGCTCCTCGCCGGCCCACAGCGCGATGCGGATCGTGCGCCGCGGCCTCGCGTCGATCGCCTTGAGGATGCGCATCGCCTCCATCGCCACCACACACCCGGCGGCGTTGTCGGTGGCGCCGGTGCCGGGGTGCCAGGAGTCGAGGTGGGCGCCGAGCATGACGACCTGGTCTTTGAGCTTCGGGTCGGTGCCAGGAAGCTCCGCGATCACGTTGGCGGCCTTCGTCTCGCCCTCGTGGAACGCCGCCTTCACGTCGACCTCGAGCTCGACCTGCGTGCCCTTGTCGAGCAGGCGGACGATGCGGTTGTACTGCTCGGCGCCGATCACCAGCGCCGCCGGTCCGGGATTCTCGCCGACCGCGTACGCATTGGTGCCGCCGACGCGCAGCAGCAGCCCGTCGCGCGAGCTCGCCTCGACCGTCGCGACAACGCCTTCGCTGGTGAAGAACTCGGCCTTCTTGCGCGCCAGCCCGAAGCTGCGGCCGGCGCGGCGGCGGAAGTCGCCCATGCTGCGGTCGGAGATCGGGAACCGCTCGAGCTCCTCGAGCTCCTCGTCGGTGTAGCGGTGGATCAGCTCGCGGTTCGCGTCCTCGGGGTCGTCGCGCCCCGGCGGCGGCGGCGGCGCCTCCACAAGCAGGATCTTACCGGCAAGCTTGCCGCGGTACTGCTCGAAGTCCTCATCCTTCTCGATCGCCACCTTCACCACCGGTCCCGCGACCGCGCCGGCGGTGGCGGCGGACCACCCCTTCGGCAGCGCGTCGAGCGGCACCACGTCGGGCTTCGTCATGCGCACGCTCACGGACGAGAACGTCCACCCGCGGCCGAACTCGAACGTCTCGAGGTGGGCGTTGGCGAGGCCGTGCTCGGTGAGCCGGTCGCGCGCCCACTCGGTCGCCCGCGTGTACGCCGGCGAGCCGGTGAGACGCGGCCCGATCTCGTCGGTGAGCACCGCGGCCATTTCCATGACCCTCGAGCGGTTGAGCCCCTCGTCGCGGATCCTTGTGACTGTCTGGAGGTCGACGGGCTCCTGGCCCGCGGCGAGCACCGGGACGACGATGAGGCAGGCAAGCAGCAGCGCGGCTCTCGATCGCATCACTCCCCCCTCGTCGCCGGCCGGTTCGGGCCGGCGGCGGCCGAGCATAGCGCCGCGAGTGTTAAGAAACCGCAAGTGGAGCTCGCGCGCGGGCGAGAAGCACGCCCGCGCGTGCGCTCCGCATGAGAACGGAGAGCGCAATGAGGCGTGGCTGATCCCTGCGCATGTCCGTGCGAGGGGGCGCTATTCTGGCGCCATGAGCGAGCAGCGAATGACGGCGAGCGACCCGGAAGCGCGCCTGCTAGAGACGCGATGCGGCCCGATCGCCGTCTCGTTCGAGGGCCCGGAGGGCGCGCTGCCGGTGCTGTGCGTGCACGGCATCCCGGGCTCGCGCCGCGACTTCCGCTACTTGGCGCCGCTGCTCGCGGAGAGGCTGCTGGTTCTGCGGGTGGAGATGCCGGGGTTCGGCGAGTCGCCGGCGGACGGGCGCGGCACGCTCTCCGGCTGGGCCGACGTGCTGCTCGCGGTCGCCGACGCGAGCGGCGCCCGGCGCTTCGCGCTGCTCTCGCACTCGTTCGGCGGCGGCGCGGTGCTGCTCGCCGCCGCCCGCGCCGGCGAGCGCCTGGCAGGCGCCGCGCTGCTGGCGACGATGGGCGCCCGCCGCCACCGCGCGTTCGCGCTGCCGCCGGGGTTCTACGCGGCGATGTCCGCGCTGCTCCGCTTCCCGCTCTCGCGGCCGGTCGTCGCCGCGCTCGGCAGGCTCTTCTACCGCCGCATCCGCCTGACGCCGCCTGCCGGCTGGCGCGAGCTGCACCTGCACACCGCGCTGCTCGCCTCGGTCGACTTCGCGGCGCTCGGCGCGAGCGCGCGGCGCATCGCCGCGCCGGTGCTGCTGGCCCACTGCGACGACGACCGCCTGGTCGAGTCGGCGATCGTCCGCGAGCTGGCGGCGCTGCTCCCGCACGGAAAGCTGCTCGAGTTCCCCACCGGCGGCCACCACCTGCAGAAGACCCGCGCCGCCGAGCTCGCGGACGCGATCGCAGCGTTGCTGATCCCGGAGAAAAATAGCCCCGCGATCGCGGGGCGATGAGGAGGAGGAAGAGGGAACGCCGGGAGGTGGCCTCGGCGCTCCCCACTCCGAGAAGCGAAGCTCGCGCGCTAGTCCATCTGCCTCCGCAGGTACGTCGGGGTGTCGAACTCGGAGAAGTTGCCGACGTTGACGCCGTAGTCCTTCGGCAGGTTGGTCGGCAGGTACGGGCTGATCTGCGCCGCCGGCAGCGGCTCCGGGCGCGGCGGCTCGACGGTCCCGCGGCCGAGCGCCGGTTTCGCCGGCACCTGGTCGACGGCGGAGGCGCCGAAGCCGGTGGCGACCACCGTCACCTGGATGCGGTCCGCCATCTCGGGGCGCTGGCCGTAGCCGAACAGGAACAGCGCGTCCGGGGCGCAGCGCTTGGAGATGAACTCGGCGGCGTCGTTGATCTCGGCGATGGTGATCTCGGGGCCGCCGATGAAGTTGACCAGCACCCGCTGGGCGCCCTCGAGCGACGCCTCCTCGAGCAGCGGCGAGGAGAAGGCGTGCTGCGCCGCCTCGATCGCGCGGTGCTCGCCCTGGCCGACGCCGATCCCCATCAGCGCCATGCCGCCGCCCTTCATGACGGTCTCGACGTCCGCGAAGTCGCGGTTGATGATCCCCGTCTCGTTGATGATGTCGGAGATCCCCTGGACGCCGTGGCGCAGCGCCTCGTCGGCGAGCTTGAAGGCGTCCTGGACGCTGACGCCTGGGCCGAGCATCTGCAGCAGGCGCGAGTTCGGCACCGCAATCAGGGTGTCGACGCAGCCGCGCAGCTCCTCGATCCCCTTCTCGGCGATGCGCGCCTTGCGCGACCCCTCGAAACCGAACGGCCTGGTGACGACGGCCACGGTGAGCGCCCCGGCGTCGCGCGCCAGCGAGCCGATCACCGGCGCCGCGCCGGTGCCGGTGCCGCCGCCCATGCCCGCGGCGATGAACACCATGTCGGCGCCCTCGAGGCACTCGATGAGCTCGTCGGTGCGGTCGAGCGCCGCCTTGTGCGCGGCCTCCGGGTCGCACCCGGCGCCGAGCGCCTTGCCGCGTCCCGAGGGGGTGATGAGCTGCAGCTTCACGCCGGCGAGCGAGGCGCGCAGCGCCTGCCCGTCGGTGTTGACCGCGATGAACTCCACCCCCTTGATCCCCTCGGTGATCATGCGGTTGACGGCGTTGCAGCCGCCCCCGCCGACGCCGACCACCTTGATGATGGCGGGCGCGGACTCCTCGGCGATCGTTATCAGAGGACTCCTGTCGCTGCTCGAGTCAAACATGATCACTGGCCACCTCCTTCTTGAACAGGACTTTGCGTGCGATTCGCGAGAGCAGGCCGTCGCGGCTGCGGCGGCCGTGCAGGACATGGTCGGCGCCGGCGCCGGGCGCCGTGCGCCGGGCGTGCGCGAGCAGCCCCGCCGCGACCGCGGGGGCGCGCGACGGGACCTCGGCGGAGCCGAGCAACTGCGTCGCATCGGCGATCTCCTCGAGCTCGCCGAGGCGCGCGCGCATCACGAACACCTCCTCGGCGAGCGCCGCGAGGCCCTCGAGGTTGGCGCCGCCGCCGCACAGCACGAGACCGGTAAACGAGACGTCCGGCGGCGACTGCCGCAGCATGTCGGCGGCCACCAGCTCGAGGATCTCCTGCATGCGCAGGCGCGCGACCTTGCACAGCTCGAGTCGCGACACCGCGTGGCTGGCGCGGCCGTCGATCGTCGGGAGGGCGATCGTCTCCTCCTCGCCGACGTCGGCGAGCAGCACCGTGCCGGCCTCGCGCTTCGCCTTCTCGGCGCCGGCTGCGGTGGTCTGGAAGCAGTGCACGAGGTCGTCGTTGATCTTGTTGGCGCCCATCGGAAAGCACCCGGCGGCGAGCAGCCGTTCGCCGGCGAACGCCGCGTAGGTCGTGGAGCCGAACCCGATGTCGACGAGGACGGCGCCGAGGCGCCGCTCGTCGGCGGTGAGGGTGGCGAGGGCCGCCGCGACCGGCGCGAAGATGAACTCCTCGACCTCCAGGCCGGCGGCGTTGATCGCCTTCTCCAGCGCCCGCAGCGGGCTCTCCTGGCACGCCAGCACATAGGCGTCGACGGCGAGCCGGCGGCCGACGAAGTCGACCGGGTTGAGCAGCCCCTCCTGGTCGTCGAGCGCGTAGGCGTGCGTCAGCACGTTGAGCACCGCGTACCCCGGCGGCAACGGCTGACGGCGCGCCGCGTCGTGGAGCTGCTCGATGTCGCGCGCCGTGACCACCCGCTCGCGCGCCCCCAGCGTTACCGAGGCGCGCGTCGCCCGGCCCGAGATGAACGTGCCGGCGATCGCGGCGTGCACGCGCTCGAGCGGCACCTTGGCCATCAGCTCGGCTTCCTCGACCGCCGCACGGATCGCCTGAACGGCCGGCTGCATCTGGACGATCTGGCCGTTGCGCACGCCGGCCGATGGGGCGACGCCGACGCCGCGCACGACCATCTCGCCGCCGCCGCCGACCTCGCCGATCAGCGCCAGCACGCTCTGGTTGCCCACGTCGAGGGCGGCGCGCACGCGCGGCGCCTGCGCCATCACGAGACCCCCCCGGCGTCCCCGCTGCCGGCGGCGTCGGCGGGCGGCGCCGGCAGCAGGGCGACGCGGTCGGCAAGGCGCGCATCGACGCGCTGCGGCGGCGCCCCGGCCGCCGCGGCCCACGCTTCGCAGACGCGCCGCGCCGCCGCCAGCCGCTCCGGCGCGGCCGGGTCGAACAGCGCGTCGCAGCCCCCACCGGCGAAACGCAGCAGGACGTCGCGCGGCCCCACCCGCTCGGCGCTCACGATGCGGTCGCCCCACGCCCGTTGTGCCGCGGCGACGGCGCGCAGCGTCATGGCGCGCCCCTGGGCGTCGGCGGCGAAGCCGCGCAGCTCGGGACCGGCGACGACGCCGGCGGGAGCGCCGAGCAGCCGTCCCTCGGCGTCGACCATCTCGCGGGCGCCGCCGTCGACCGCGATCGCGACCGGCTGCCGTTCGCTCACCTCGCAGCTCACCACCCCGTCGAGCGAGATCTGCACCTGCGCGTCGGCCACCCACGGCACGGCGCGCGCGGCGTCGCGCAGCGTGTCGGCGCGCAGCGCCACGGTCGGCGAGCCGAGCGCGAAGGCCAGCGCCCGCTCGACGTCGGCGGAGGAGAAACGAGCGGCGCCGGCGACGCGGATCGCGCGCACCTGCAGCGCCGCCGCCAGCGTCGCGGTGAGCGCCGCACAGGCGGCGGCGAGCGCCAGGCGCACGGCCAGGCGGCGCCAGCGGCGGCGGTGACGGACGATCCCGCTCACGACCCGCCTCCCGCCAGCCAGCGCTCGCCGAGGCGCACGACGTCGCCGGCGCCGAGCGTCAGCAGCACGTCTCCGGAGCGCGCGAGCGCGTCGAGACGCGCGATCGCGTCGTCGAACGACGCCGCGAGGTGGACGCCGCGGTGGCCGAGGGCGTGCGCCGCGTCGGCGACGAGCCGGCTGGTCACGCCGGCGATCGGCCGCTCGCGCGACGGGTAGATCGGCAGCAGCACCACCTCGTCGGCGGCCAGCAGCACCTCGCCGAACTCGCGCGCGAACGTCTGCGTGCGGCTGAAGAGGTGCGGCTGGAACGCCACCACCAGGCGGGCGTCGGGGAAACTCTGGCGCGCCGCCTGCAGCGTCGCCTGCACCTCGGACGGGTGGTGCGCGTAGTCGTCGACCACGGTGACGCCGGCGCGCACACCCTTGCGCTCGAAGCGGCGGGCGACGCCGGTGAACGCGGCGACCGCCGCCGCGGCGTCGGCGAACGAGACGCCCGCCTCGAGCGAGGCGGTGACGGCGGCGAGCGCGTTGGCGAGCGCGTGCCGGCCGGGCAGCGGCACGGCGAGCTCGCCGAGCGGCGTGCCGCCGCGGACGATGCGGCAGCGGCAGCCGTGCGGGTCGAAGCTCGCGGCGCGCGCGTGCACCTCGGCCTGCGGCGACAGGCCGTAGGTGATCACGCGGCGGCCGAAACGCGGCAGCAGACGGCGGATGCCGGGGTCGTCGAGACAGACGATGGTGGCGCCGTAGAACGGCACCGAGTTGCCGAAGGCGACGAACGCCTCCTCCATCGCCTCGACGGTGCCGTAGAAATCGAGGTGTTCGCGCTCCACATTGGTGATCACCGCGAGCACCGGGTGGAGCGCGAGGAACGAGCGGTCGTACTCGTCGGCCTCGCATACCATGAACTCGGACCGGCCGAGGCGGGCGTGCGCCGCGAGGAAGTGCACGCGGCCGCCGACCACCACCGTGGGGTCGAGCCCGGCGCGGGTGAGCACGAAGCCGCTGAGCGACGTCGTGGTGGTCTTGCCGTGGGTTCCGGCGACAGCGATCGTCCAGCGCAGGCGCGAGATCTCGCCGAGCATCTCGGCGCGGCGGATCACCGGGATCGCGCGCGCGCGCGCCGCGTCGACCTCGGCGTTGCCGGCCCCGACCGCAGAGGACACCACCACGACCTGCGCATCGGCCAGGTGGTCGGGGTGATGGCCGACCGCGACCGGGATGCCGAGCGCCTCCAGGCGGGCGGTGGTCTCGCTCGCGGCGAGGTCGCACCCCGACACCGTCAACCCCTCGCCGTGCAGGAGCTCGGCGAGGCCGCACATGCCGGTGCCGCCGATGCCGACGAAGTGCAGGTGGCGGACGTGGCCGAAGTTCATCGGCGGCGCGCTCCGCTGTCAGCGGACGGGGAGGCCGGAATGGAGGCGACGCCGGCGCCGGAGCGCTCGGCGGCGACGGTGTCGCGCGCCGCATGCGGCGCCGCGGACGAGGCGCCGTGGGAGTGCGGGCCGGGTGCGCAGGGCACGCCGGCGCGCTGCAGCACCAGGGCGGCGATGTCGCGCGCCGCCGCCGGGCGGGCGAGGACGGCGCCGCGCTCGCCCATGGCGGCCAGGCGCCCGGGCTCCGCGAGCAGCATCTCGAGGGCGGCGGCGACCGCGCCGGAGTCCGCCCGCTGCTCCTCGAGCACGGCGGCGGCGCCGGTCTTTGCGAGGGCGCGGGCGTTGACCGCCTGGTGGCCGTGGGCGGCGGCGGCGAACGGGATCAGGAGCGCCGGGCGGCGCGCGGCCGCCAGCTCTGCGACGGTCAGCGCGCCGGCGCGCGCGACGACCAGCGACGCCCCGGCGAGCGCGCGCTCGGGCTGCTCGAGGAAGCCGACCACTTCGGCGGCGATGCCGGCCGCCGCGTAACGCTCGCGGACCTCGCCCTCCCAGCGCGTTCCCGCCTGGTGAACGATGCGCGGACGCACCCCGGTCTCGGCGAGGCGCGCGAGCGCCTCGGGCAGCACCCGGTTGAGGAACGCGGAGCCCTGGCTGCCGCCCGTCACCAGCACCGCGAGCGGCGCGGCGGGCGCCGGCGGCACGCGGAAGAACGCCTCCCGCACCGGGTTGCCGGTGAAGCGCGCCGGCAGCGACGGGAACGCCGCGGGCGTACCGGCGAAGCCGCAGGCGATCGCGGTCGCCCACGGCGCCAGCAGGCGGTTGGCAACGCCCGGCAACGCGTTCTGCTCCTGGATCACCAGCGGCACCCCGACCGCGCCAGCGGCGAGCGCACCCGGCGCCGCCGCGTAGCCGCCCACCGCGAGCACCGCGTCGGCGCGGCGGCCAAGCAGGAACTGCGCGGCGCGTGCCACCGCCGGCGGCAGCCGCAGCAGCGCCGCAAGCTGTGCGCCGCGGCCCATGCCGGCGGCGCCGGTGACCGGCAGCGCCAGCAGCTCGATGCCGGCGCGCGGCACGAGCTCCGTCTCGAGGCCGCGGCGGGCGCCGAGCCACGCCACGCGGGCGCCGGCGGCGCGCAGCTCGGCGGCGACCGCGAGGCCGGGGAACAGATGGCCCCCGGTACCGCCGCCGGCGATCACGATCTCAGGCATGGGCGCCGCTCCCCGGGGTCGTGCAGGAGGCCTCTGCGGTGCGATCTGCGTGCGGCAGGGAGGCACGCGGCGCCGGGCCGGGCCGCCACCCCGAGCGCGAGTGGTAGTCGCTCGCTGCGGATCGCACGTCCTGGGAGACGTTGAGGAGCACGCCGATCATCACCAGCGTAACCGCGACGTCGGAGCCGCCGGCGGAGATCAGCGGCAGCGGCAGCCCCTTGGCGGGCATCATCTTCAGGCACACCGACACGTTGATCAGCGCCTGCGCCGCGAGGCCGGTGGCGATGCCGGCGGCAAGCAGCGCGCTCGCGCGGGAGCTCGCGTGCCACGCGGCGCGAAAGCCGCGCCAGACGATCACACCGAGCAGCGCGAGGATGGCGGCGGCGCCGACGAGGCCGAGCTCCTCGCCGACGATAGCGAACACGAAGTCGGAGTGGGGCTGCGGCAGAAAGAACAGCTTCTGCACGCTCTTGCCGGGGCCGCGGCCGACCACGCCGCCGGTCCCGAGGGCGATCAGCGACTGCTGCACCTGATAGCTGGTGGCGCCGACGAAGCCGCTGATGCGCGCCATGCGGTACGGCTTGAGCAGCACCGCGGCGGCGAACACCGCGGTCGCCAGCGCCGCGGTTGCGGCGACCGTCCGCCACGGCATGCCGGCGAGGAACAGCACCGCGCCGGCCGCGGCGGCGAGCAGCACGGCCGAGCCGAGATCGGGCTCGAGCAGCACGAGCATCACGGTGAGGCCGGTGATCGCGAGGCCGGTCCGGAACGCGCGCCGGCGCGCACGCTCGTCCGCCGGCGCCTTCGCCAGCAGGGCCGCGAGCGCCAACGGCAGCGTGATCTTGGCGAGCGCCGACGGCTGGAACGAGACCCCGGGGAGCTGCAGCCAGCGGTGCGTGCCGGCGACCGGCGCCTGCAGGAACGCGGCGGCGAGCGCGACCCAGGTGCCGGCGAGCAGCGGCATCGCATAGCGCCGGCGGAGAAGCTGCGGCAGCGGCACAAACGCCGCCGCCAGCATGCCGAGCACGCCGGCCACCACGGCGGCGAGCTGGCGCTCCGCGAACGCCGTCTCGGGCAGGCGGTAGTACTCGCGCGCCAGCGGGCCCGAAGCCGACGCGACGATCACCACGCCGAGCGCCGCGGCGATCAGCGTCGCGCCGAGCAGGTAGCGGTCGAGCTCGCGCTGCCTCGGCATCAGCCGCCCCCCGCGATCTCGCGCGCGAGAGCGGCGAACGCCTCGCCGCGGTGGTGGTAGTCGCGGAACTGGTCGAACGAGGCGCATGCCGGCGACAGCAGCACCGTGTCGCCGGGACGGGCGACGGCTGCGGCGCGCCGCACCGCCTCCGCGAGGGTGCCGCACGCCTCCAGCGGCACGGCCCCGGCAAGGGCGGCGGCGATCTCGCCGGCCGCCGCCCCGATCAGGTATGCGGCGGCGACGCGCCCGGCCACGGCGGCGCGCAGCTCGCGGAAGTCCTGTCCCTTGCCCAGCCCGCCGAGGATCAGGTGGATGCTGCCCGGCGGGTAGCCGGCGAGGCCGGCGGCGGTGGCGCCGATGTTGGTCCCCTTGGAGTCGTCGACGAAGCGCACGCCGCCCGCCTCGGCGATGAGCGCGTGCCGGTGCGGCAGACCGCGGAAGGCGGCGAGCGCCGCCGCGATGGCGTCGCGCGGCGCGCCCATGCGGGCGGCGACGAGCGCGGCGGCGAGCGCGTTGGCGACGTTGTGGTCGCCGAGCAGCGGCAGCTCGGCGCGCGGCAGCAGCGGCGCGCCGTCGAGCACCAGCAGTCCGCCGGCGAGGTGCGCCTCGGCGCGCGCGTCGGCGAGCGAGAAGCGCGCCACCCGCGACGGCGGCGCCAGGCCGGCGAGCGCCGGGTCGTCGGCGTTGATCACCGCGTGGTCGGCGGTGGTCTGGGCCTGGAAGATCCGCGACTTCAGGCGCAGGTACGCCGCCATGGTGGCGTGGCGGTCGAGGTGATCGGCGGACAGGTTGAGCAGCGCGGCGACGCGCGGGCGCAGCGACGTGCACCCCTCGAGCTGGAACGACGACAGCTCGAGCACCACGGCCTCCCAGCCGCCGGCGACGGCGAGGTGGCTCGCCGAGCGCTCGCCGATGTTGCCGCCGACGCCCGTGCGCATCCCGGCGGCCCTGAGCATCTCGCCGACCAGCGCGGTGGTGGTGGTCTTGCCGTTTGAGCCCGTCACCGCGGCGAGCGGGGTGGCGGCGAGCGCGCGCGCCGCCAGCTCGACCTCGGCGATCACCTCGATGCCGCGGGCGCGCGCCGCCGAGAGCAGCGGCAGCTCCCAGGGGACGCCGGGCGAGACCACGAGCAGCGAGACGCCGGCGAGCGCCGACTCCGGGTGGCCGCCGAGCAGCCGCTCGACGCCCGCCGGGAGCTCGGCCAGCCGCGCCGCGAGCTGCTCCGCGGGCGCGGCGTCGTTGACCGTCACGCGGTACCCGCGGCGGACGAGCAGCACGGCGGCGCCCACCCCGGAGAGCCCGAGGCCGACTACCAGCGCGCGGAGGGGGGAGGGCTCACTCATCGCAGCTTCAGCGTCGACAGCCCGATCAGGGCGAACACGCCCGCCACGATCCAGAAGCGCACCACCACCTGCGTCTCGGCCCATCCGGAGAGCTCGAAGTGGTGGTGCAGCGGCGCCATGCGGAAGATGCGGCGGCCGCGCGCCTTGAAGCTCGCCACCTGGAGGATCACCGACATCGCCTCGGCGACGAAGAGGCCGCCGACCAGCACCAGCAGCAGCTCCTGTTTGACGATCGCGGCGGTGCAGCCGATCGCCGCGCCGAGCGCCAGCGAGCCGACGTCGCCCATGAACACCTGCGCCGGGTGGCAGTTGAACCAAAGGAAGGCCAGCGACGCGCCGACCATGGCGGCGCAGAAGACGGTGACTTCCCCGGCGCCGGTGACCGCCGTGATCTGCAGGTACTGCGCGAGCTTCGCGTGGCCCGCGAGGTAAGCGAAGATGGTGTAGGTGCCGGAGGCGATGAGCACCGAGCCGATCGCCAGACCGTCGAGGCCGTCGGTGAGGTTGACGGCGTTCGAGGAGCCCACGAGCACCAGCGCGACGAACGGGATGTACAGCCACCCGAGATCGAGCTGCACGTTCTTGAAGAAGGGGACGGCGAGCACCCCCGCGTGCGGCGCATGGCCGGCGACCAGCCGGATGGCGACGGCTGCGAGCAGCCCGCAGCCGATCTGCAGCGCCATCTTCTGCCAGGCGCGCAGGCCGAGGTTCTTGCCGCGCGCCACCTTGAGCCAGTCGTCGAGCAGCCCGATGCCGCCGAACAGCAGGGTGGTGACCGTCACCACCCACACCCACGGCTCGGTGAGGTCGCCCCAGGCGAGGATCGGCACGACGATCGCGAAGAGGATCAACAGACCGCCCATCGTCGGCGTGCCCGCCTTCTTCTGGTGCGAGGCCGGCCCCTCCTCGCGGATCGCCTGGCGGATCTGGCGGCCGCGCAGGGCGCGGATCAGCGGCCCGCCGATGAGCAGGCCGAAGACGAGCGCCGTGAGGATCGCGAGCGCCGCGCGGAACGTGATGTAGCGGAACACGTTGAGCGGGCTGTACAGCTCGTGGAGGCGGTACAGCAGCCAGTACAGCATCAGCGCCTCCCTGCCAGCAGCGCATCGACGACGCGGTCGAGGCGGATGCCGCGCGACCCCTTGACGAGCACCACGTCGCCGGGGCGCAGCAGTGCGGGGAGGAGGCGGATCGCGGCATCGGCGTCGGCGACGTGGTGGGCGACCGCGTGCGCGGCGCGCGCCAGCGCCGCCGCCGCCTCGCCGCCGACGGTGACGACGACGTCGCAGACCGCGCCGGCGCGCTCGCCGACGTCGCGGTGGTACGAGACCGCGCCCGGCCCGAGCTCGAGCATCTCGCCGAGCACGGCGACCTTGCGTCCCTCGCTCTCGGCCAGCAGATCGAGCATGCGGAGCACCGCGTGCGGCGACGCGTTGTAGGAGTCGTCCACCAGCGTCACGCGGCCGGGGAGCTCGTGCACCTCGCCGCGCCGGCGTGCCGGAGCGAGGGTGGCGGCGCACGGTGCGATGCGCTCCGCCGGGACGCCGAGCGCGAGCGCGCAGCAGGCGGCGGCGAGCAGGTTGTCGGCCTGGTGGCGGCCGGCGAGCCCCCATTCGACCGCGACGGCGCGCTCGCCGCCGCAGAGGCGGAACGCCGCTCCGCGCAGCCCGCGGCTGGCGTACCCCTCGATCCACAGGTCGCTCCGGCCGGGCATCCCGTAGCCGAGCACGCGGCCGTGGAAGCGGCCGGCGAGCGCGGCGACGCGCCGGTCGGCGAGGTTGAGCACCAACGTCGCGTCCGGCGGCAGGTGCGGGATCAGCTCCGCCTTCGCCTCTGCGATCGCGTCGAGCGACGGGAAGAACTCGATGTGCACCGGCGCGATCGCCGTGTAGACGAGGGCGTCCGGACGCGCGACGCGGCCGAGGCGGTCGAGCTCGCCGGCGCGGCTCATGCCGAGCTCAGCCACCATCCACTCGATGCCGTCGCGCTGGTTGCACACCTCGGCGGGGAACCCCGCCTGCGAGTTGCGGCTGCCGGCGGTGGCGCCCACCTCGAACGTCGTCGCCAGCAGCGCGGCGAGGAAGTCCTTGGTCGTCGTCTTGCCGACCGAGCCGGTGACGCCGGCCATGCGCCACGCCGCCGCGGCGCGCTCGCCGGCGGCGATCGCCTGCAGCGCCGCCAGCGTGTCCGGCACCACGAGCTGCGCGACGGGGAAGTCGAGCTGGCGGGCGACCAGCGCGGCCGCGGCGCCGGCGCCGGCCGCGTCGGGCACGAACTCGTGGCCGTCGGCTCGCTCGCCGGGCAGCGCCACGAACAGATCGCCCGGGCGGACCGCGCGCGAGTCGATGGCGACGCCGGTCACCGGCGTGCCGCCGTCGCCGGCGACGGCGCCGGCGCAGCGGGCCGCGAGCTCGGCGAGCGCGCGGCGCATCTAGGAGCGCCTCCGGCGCGCCAGCTCGCGCACCACCTCGCGGTCGTCGAACGGAACGCTGTGGTCGGCGAACTCCTGCTCGGTCTCGTGCCCCTTGCCGGCGAGGAGGATGATCGAGCGCTCGTCCGCGACGGCCAGCGCCGCCGCGATCGCCTCGCGGCGGTCGGCGATCGCGAGCGCGCGGGCGTTGCCGCTCGCCCGGATCCCCACCATCACCGCGTCGATGATCGCCAGCGGATCCTCGCGGCGCGGGTTGTCGCTCGACACGATCGGCACGTCGGCCAGCCGTCCGACCACCTCTCCCATCGGCGCCCGCTTGCCCGGGTCCTTCTCGCCGCCGCAGCCGAAGACGACGATCAGGCGGCGGTCCGAGACCGCGCGCAGCGCCGACAGCACCTTCTCCAGCGCATCGGGGGTGTGCGCGAAGTCCACGAACACCGCCGGGCCGGCGCCGATCGCCACCGGCTCCAGGCGCCCCGGCGCCGGGCGCGCGCCGGCGAGCCCCGCGGCGATGGCGTCGAGCGGCAGCGACAACGCGATCGCGGCGCCGGCGGCGGCGAGCGCGTTGCGCAGGTTGTGCTCGCCGACCAGCGGCAGCTCGACCGGCACCTCGCCGGCCGGCGTCACGAGGACGAACGAGGTGCCGGCCAGGGAGTAGCGCGGCGCGCGGGCGGTCACGTCGCAACGCTCGCCGAGGCCGAACGCGAGGTCGCCGGCGCGCGGCTCGTCGAGCAGCGTCGCCAGCCAGCGATCGTCGGCGCCCACCACCCGCCGCCCCGGCGGCTGCGCGCGCAGCCGCCCGCACAGCCGTTTCTTGACCTCGAAGTACGCCTCCATCGTGCCGTGGTAGTCGAGGTGGTCGCGCGTCAGATTGGTCCACACGACGGCGTCGAACTCCAGACCGGCCACGCGGTCGAGCGCGATCGCGTGCGACGACACCTCCATGGCGGCGATGGTGCCGCCGCCCGCCGCGAGCTCGGCGAGCAGCGGCGCGAGGTCGGTCGCCTCCGGGGTGGTGCGCGGCGCTGGCACGCGGCGGTCGGGCAGCTCGTACGCGAGCGTGCCGAAGGTGCCGACACGCGCGCCGGCGGCGCGCGCGATGCGGCCGAGCAGGTCGACCGTGGTGCTCTTGCCGTTGGTGCCGGTGACGCCGACCAGGCGCAGCCGCCGCTCGGGGTTGCCGGCGAGCGCCCACGCGGCAAGCGCGGTGGCGTGCCGCGGCGCGTCCGACCGCAGCCACGGCAGGTCCACCCCGGGATCGCGGTCGGAGAGCACCGCGGCGGCGCCGCGCGCCTGCGCTTCGGCGGCGAACTCGACGCCGTGCCGACGCAGGCCGGGCAGCGCGGCGAAGACCATCCCGGCGAGCACGTCCTGTGACCGGTGGGTGATCCCGGCCACGGCGGCGCCGCCGTCCCCGCGCAGCGAGGCGCCCACGGCCGCGGCGAGCTCGGCGAGGGTCACGCCGCCGCCCCCGGGTCCGGTGCGATGGCGAGCAGGCCGGCGAGGCGCGCCGCGATGCGGCCGTAGGTCGGCGCCGCGACGTCGGACGCCCAGAAGGCGGTGCGCGGCTCGTCGACGCAGACGACGATCACGAGGCGGGGCCGTGCCACCGGGAAGAACCCGGCGAACCACGGGGCGTGCGCGCCGGCGGCGTAGGAACCGGCGATCGGCTTCTGCGCCGTGCCGGTCTTGCCGGCGATGCTGTACCCGGCGACCCTGGCGGCGGTGCCGGTGCCCTCCTCGACGACGCCGGTGAGCAGCCCGACGACGGCGCGGGCCACCTCGGCCGGCAGCACGCGCTGCGGCGGCGCCGGGCGGTGCACCAGCACGGCCTTGCCGGCCGCATCGCGCGTCTCGCGCACGATCGTCGGCTGCACCAGCAGGCCGCCGTTCGCGAACGCCGCGTAGGCGCGCGCGAGCTGCAGCGGGCTGACCGTGATCTCCTGGCCGATCGCCAGCCCGGCGCGGGAGAGCGCCGACCAGCTCTTCGGGCCGCGGTAGACGCCGCGCGTCTCGCCGGGAAGCTCGATCCCCGTCGCGCAGCCGAACCCGAGCCGGGTGATCATGCCGTCGAGCTGCGCCGGCGACAGGCGGTGCGCGATGCGGATCGTGCCGGCGTTCGACGAGTGGGTGAGGAGGTCGCGCACGCTGAGGAGACCGTACCTCGCGTGATCGCGGATGAAGAAGCCGGCCACCTGCACGCCGCCGCCGGAGCAGTCGACCATCTCGCCGGCGCGCAGCACGCCGGCCTCGAGCGCCGCCGCGATGACGAAAGGCTTGAACGTCGATCCCGGTTCGAGCGCCACCTCGACCGCCCGGTTGCGGCGGGCGCCGGCGGCGGCGTCGCCGGGGCGGCCCGGCAGGTACGACGGCAGCGAGGCGAGCGCCAGCACCTCGCCGGTCGCCGGGTCGAGCACCACCGCGCCGGCGCCCTTGGCGTCCACCCGCTCGACCGTGGCGGCGAGCTCCTGCTCGACGATCGCCTGCACCCGGCTGTCGATCGTCAGCGCGAGCGACTGGCCGGGGCGCCCCGCTTTCTCGAGCCGCATGTCGAGAGGGGTCGGCAGGCTCTTGCCGTCGCGCAGCAGGCGGAACAACGAGGGAACGCCGCGCAGCGTCGAGTCGTACGATGCCTCCACCCCGGCCTGGCCGATACCCTCGGCGTCGACGAACCCGATCACGGCGCCGGCGAGCGCCCCGTGCGGGTACACCCGCTGCTCGGTGCGCAGCGTGCCGATACCGCGCTGGCGGAGGTGCGCCACCGCCGGCGCGGCCGCCGGGTCGAGGTTGCTGGCGAGGTAGAAGAACCCGTCGCGCGACTCGAGCTGGGCGCGGATCGCCGCCGCGTCGCGGCCGACGATCGGCGCCAGGCGGCGGGCGAGCTCCGGCCAGCGCTCGCGCGGCACCTGGCGCGGGTTGGCGTACACCGAGACGCGCTCGAGCGACGAGGCGAGGATGCGCCCGTCGCGGCTGACGATGTCGCCGCGCGGCTCGTCCACGTCGATCGTGCGCTCCTGCTGGCGGGCGGCTTCGCCCTGCCAGCGCTCGTGCTGCACGACCTGCACCTGCGCCAGGCGGCCGAGCACGAGCGCGGCCCACACCGCGAACGAGGCCACGATCAGGCGGAAGCGGCCCGCGGGCAGCATCAGCGCCCTGTCTCCGCGGGGGCGGCGGCGCTGCCGCCTTGCGGGCGGGGCGCGGCGGCGGTCTTCGCCGGGAAGAGCAGCAGGCGGCCGTCGGCGCCCAGGTAGGCGAGGCTCTCGCGCGGTGGCGCCGCGAGCCCGAGCTCGGCCACCTGCCGCGCCAGCGCCCCCGGCGAGGTCAGCGCCTCGCGCTCGAGCAGCAGGCGGCGGTGCTCGCGCTCCAGGCGGCCGACCTCCGCGCTGAGCTGGGCGATCTCGTAGCGCATCCGGACCACCGCCTGGCGAGGGCCGACGAACGCCGCCAGCGACACGCCGACCAGCGCCGCGCCGGCCAGGCACGCGGTCACCCACCGGCGCCAGCGCTCGTCGAGCGGGCGCACCAGCCACCGGTTGGCCGGGCGGTAGCCGTGCTCGATGCGCATCCGCTAGCGCCTCGCCGCCACGCGCAGGCGCGCCGAGCGGGCGCGCGGGTTGGCTGCGGTCTCGGAGGCGCCCGGGCGGATGGCGCGCCGCGAGACGAGCTCGAGGGTCGTCTCCGGGCCGCAGGCGCACTGCCGCGTCCCGGGCGGGCAGACGCAGCGGCCGGAGAGCCGCCGCAGCGTGCGCTTGACGAGGCGATCCTCCAGCGAGTGGAAGGCGATCACGACGAGGCGCCCGGCCGGGCGCAGCACCTGGGCGGCGGCGGCCAGCGCCGGCTCAATGCCTTCGAGCTCCCGGTTGGTCGCGAGGCGCAGCGCCTGGAAGACCCGCGTCGCCGGGTCGATGCGGCCCCGGCGGCCGCCGAGGACCGACCCCACGATGCGGTGCAACTGGCCCGTCGTGACGATCGGCGCTCGCTCGCGGGCGCGCACGATGGCGCGCGCCACGCGGCGCGCGCGCGGCTCCTCGCCGAGGTCGCGGATGATGCGCACGAGCTCCTCCTCGCCGGCCGCAGCCAGCAGGTCGCGGGCGGTCGCGCCCGCCCCGGAGAAACGCATGTCGAGCGGTGCGTCGAAGCGGAACGAGAACCCCCGCTCCGGGGTGTCGAGCTGCAGCGACGAGACGCCGAGGTCGAACAGGACCCCGTCGGGGGCGCCGGCGCCGAGGTCGCGCAGCGCGCCGGCGATCTCCGTGTACGGCGAGTGCACGAGGACGGCGCGGTCGCCGAACGGCCGCAAGCGTTCGGCGGCCGCGGCCAGCGCCTCGGGGTCGACGTCGAAGCCGATCAGGCGCGCTCTCGGTTCGCGCTCCAGCAGCGCGGCGGCGTGGCCGCCGAGGCCCACGGTAGCGTCGACGTACAACCCCTCCGGGCGAGGCGCGAGAGCCTCCAGCGCCTCGGCGAGCAGCACCGGAAGGTGCGTCGAGGCGGCGCTCCTGCCGCCGCTCTCCGCGGGCAGCGCCGCCGTTCCGCCCGCAGGACGCAGCGCCGCAGGCCGCACGTCACCGGCGAGCACCGGTCACTGCTCCAGCGCAGCGAGCGCCGTGAGCTCTTCGATCGAGAACGCCTTCGTGAGCTCGCCCTGGGCACGGTCGCGCGCCACCACTGCGAGGAAGTGACCACGCCCGGACACCACAACCTCGCCGCTCATGCCGATCGCCTCGCGCAGCAGCGCCGGCACCAGCACCCGGCCCTGCGCGTCCATCTCGTCCTCCTGGCCGTAGTTGGCGTGCTCCAGCAGCCGCTGCACGAGGGGGTCCAGCGACGGCCGCGAGAGGAACCGCTGCTCGAGGTCCTCCCACACCGCGAGCGGGTAGACCCGGATCTCGTGGGGGGCGAGCGAGGTGACGAACACCTGCGCACCGAACCATTCCTCGACCTGGCTCTTCAGGCGCGCGGGCAGCTTCAGACGACCCTTGTCGTCGATCGTCGCCTGGTAGCTCCCGCGAAACGTCTGCATCGCCTCCGGCTCCCCAACCGCGCCAGCGGAGCAGTGGGCCACTTCGGTCCACTTCCTTCCACTTTTTTCCACTGCCATCATGGGGTGCCCTTCCGGGGCTGTCAAGCCCCCTGGGCAGATCGCCGAGACGTGAGCGTCGAGCGTCGAGAGCCAGCGGCGCGCCGATCGGCTGCTCCCACGAGGTGTCGCGGCGCGAACGGATCCTTGCGAGCGGCAGCGCGCCGGCGACCCGGGAGCGCCGCCGGCGCTCGAGGGGTGAGGGCGCCGGGTTTTCTTCGGCGCTCAGTCTGAGGTCGCGAGACCTCGCCGCCACCAGGTAGTCAGCGCGGGCTCGCGACCGCATGAGCTGCGGGCATGAGCCCGCGCCGAGCTGTGGGCGGCGCCTCGCTCACCCGCGAGTCATGCGGTGGCGCGCGGATGCGCGCTGGAGGGCGGCGCCGGCCCCCCGCGGCTACGAACTGGGGGCGAACAGTTCGGGGTGGACCTCGACGACGTAGCGCTTCTTCAGGCCGTCGACGACGCCGCGCACCTTGGCGCGATAGCGGTCGTTCATCTCGTGCACGCGCAGCTCCTCGGCGACCTCGGCGAACGGCCGGAAGCCGGCGGGGAGGCGCTCCACGAGGCGCACCACGTGGACGCCGACCTGGCTGCGGAACGGATCGGCGACCTCGCCCTGCTTCAGGGGCGCCACGGCCTCCCGCACCTCGGGCCTGAGGTCGGGGACGGCGACGGCGCCGAGGTCGCCGCCGGTCGCGTTCCCGGCTTCGGTCTCCTCCTTGATTACGGCCGAGAAGTCGCGCCCGCTGCGCACGGCCGCTGCGAGCTGCCGTGCGCGCGCCATCACCCGGTCGGCATCGTCGGGCTCGCTGCCGACGGCGAACACCAGATGCTCGAGGCGAACCTGCTCCGGCACGGCGAACCGCTCCTTCTCCCGCGCGTAGCGCTGGCGCAGCTCCTCCTCGGTGACCGGGATGGCGCCGACCTCGCGCTGCATGACGCGGCTGATCAGCATCTGCTCGCGCATGCGCGTGCGCAACTGCTCCACGGACAGTCCGAGGCCGCGCAATGTCTGCTCGAACTGCTCGTCGGTCTCGATGCGGTTCTGCTCGCGCAACCCCTTGAGCTGCGCGCTGACCTCGTCCTCCGAGATCTCGAGCTTGATCTCGGTGGCCCGCTCGAGCAGGCAGAGGTCGTCCGCCGCCTCGTTGACGAGGTCGCCGTACATCGCCGCCGTGACCTGGGCGCCGGTCTCGGCGGCGCGCTCCGCCACACGCTTGCGCATGTCGGCGATGGTCAGGATGCGGTCGTTGACGCGGACCACGATCCCCTCGATGACCTGCCGCTCGGCGGCGGGAACAGGCGCGGCGAGCGCCGCAGCGAGGGCGGCGGCGACGGAGACGGGAACTCTTCTCATGGCTTCACCTCGAACGGGTTGCGGACGGGAAACGGCGCGTCGGCGGCGGCCGGCACGGTGACGCCGACGCGCGCTGCGAGCGCGCGCAGGCAGTCGCGGTGCGCGGTCTCCGCGGCCGCGGCCGTGAGCGCGGCGCGCGCGAACGCGACGGTGGCGCCGTCGGGCGCGCCCCCGCTGCGCCGCTCGACGACCTTGAACACGTGCCAGCCGGCGCTCGACGCCACCGGCGCACTCACCGCGCCGGCGGCCAGCGGGAACACCGCCGCCTCGAACTCCGGCGGGAGCTGGCCGCGCTCGACCCAGCCGAGCGCGCCGCCGGTCGCTGCGTTCGGCGCCCGCGACAATTCCCGGGAGAGCGCGGCGAAGTCCTCGCCGCTGCGCGCCCGCTCGTATGCGGCGCGCGCCGAAGGCTGATCGGGGAGGATGAGCTGGCGCAGCAGCAGGCGTTCGCCGCGGGGCAGCACCTCGGGGTGGGCCGCCAAGTAGGCCTGCACGGCGCCGTCGCCGGGCGGCGGCGGCGGCGGACAGAGCGACGCGAGCACGTCGCGGGCCCTGGCCGCGCGCGCCGCGCCGGCCAGCGTCCGGTCCCCCGGGTCCCCGGACGCCGCCAGCACCACCTCCTCCTCGAGGTACGCCTCGAAGAGCGCGGCGGCGAGCTCCGGCTCGGTCTCCGCCAGCGGCCTGCCGGTCTGCTCGGTGATCGCCGCGGTCACCGCGCCGAGCGTCACGCCGCGGCCGCCGACGACGGCCATCGTCGCTGCGGAGCGCCGGCAGGCCTCCGCCGAGGCGAGCAGGAGGACGACCGCGGCGGCACGGCAGTGGGCGCGCACGCCCGGGAGTTTACTCCCCACCCGGGCCCCGCCCGTCGCTGCGGCTCGCGCCCGGCGCGGGTCCCGCGCGGGTGCGGTCGCGCTCGGCGATTAGCGCGGCGAGGCGGGCGCGCTGCGCCGGCGTCGTCGCCGCCGCTGCGAGCGCCTCGAGGGCGCCCGGGCGAGGCGCGAGCGCGTAGGTGTCGTGGACCACCGCCATTTCGAGGCGCGCCTTCCACGTCCGCGGCGGCGGGAGCGCCGCGGCGGCCGCGGCGGCGACGGCCGCCGCCGCCAGCGCGGCCGCGGCGCCGCGCGCCCCGAGTCGGGCGGTGCGGGCAAGCAGCGCCACCGCTGCCGCCGCGAGCGCCGTGAGAACGGTCGCGAGCACCGTCGCCGGCAGCCACGACGGCGCCAACACGCCGGCGCGCAGCAGCGGCAGCGCAAGGGTGAGCGCCGGCAGCGGGTAGTCCTCCGGCGGGAACGGGAACGACGAGAGCAGCGGCCACACCTGCGCCGCGCCCCAGAGCGCCGCGGCGACGGCGGCCGGCGCGAACCCCGGGCCGCGCCAGAGGCGGTCGGCGCCGCGGGCGGCGAGGAGCGTCACGAGCGGCAGCACGGCGAGCAGGTAGCGCGGACCGGCGAACCAGCCGCCGTGCCAGTTCGGGTAACCCGACATGGCGACAAGCAGCGCGAGCGGGGCGAGGATCAACGGCGCCCGGTCGTCCGCCGCCGCGGGCGCCGCGCGCCGGCGCACACCGGCGGCGGCGAGCAGCAGCAGCGGCCACCATACGACGATGCCGCGCGCCGGCGAGACGAGCAGCCCGGCGAGCGCCGGCAGCGCGGGCGCGCCGACGCCGAAGACGCCGTGCGCCGCCAGCTCGCCATAGGCCGCATGCGCCTCGCGGCCGCTGGAGAGCGCGAACGGCGAGCCGAAGCACGCGGCGTTGTAGGCGGCGAGGGCGAGCGCCGGAACCGCGCCGCCGAGCGCGAGCGCCGCGGCGCCGGCGGGCCGCAGGCGCAGCAGCGCGAGCGCCGCCAGCACGCCGCCGGGGACGAGCGCGGGGTACTCCGCGGTCACCGCCCAGCCGATCAGCGCGCCGGCGGCGGCGGCGCGCCGCGCGTCGGGCGGCGCGGGAGCGTGCAGCAGCGCGAACGCGGCGAGGAGGAGGAAGGCGGCGAGCGAGTGCGAGAACAGCAGCAGCGAGGCGGGCAACGCCGGGCTGGCGAGAGCGAACGCCGCAACCGCCAGCGCCGCTCCGGGGGACGGCCGGGGCCCGAGCCGGCGGGCGAGGAGCGCCACGGTGAGCAGGAACGGCAGCGACGCCGCCAGCAGCCGTCCGAAGAGGAGGGTCAGGGCGAGCTCGCGCGCGGGACTGCCGCCGGCGGCGGCGCGCGCCGCGAGGGCGGCCGGCAGGAGCAGCGGCAGCATCCCCGGCGCCTTGTTGGGGTAGGCGGCGCCGCCGGCGACGGCCACGTCTTCGATGCCGCCGTGGCGCGCCAGCTCCGGCCCGATCTCGAGGCTGCCGCGCGCGGCGACGGCGAGCGCCTGGTAGGCGCGCGCCCGCTCGTTGGGGCTGGGAAACCCCGGCCACGCGTTGATCACGGCGAGCTGCACCGCCGCAGCGATCGCCAGCGTGAGGCGGAGCCAGGCGGCGGGAGCGGCGCCCGAGGTTTCGTCCGGCACGCGCGTAGTCTAGACTCCCGCGGATGCACGCCTCGCCCCGGAGCGCCGCGTGAGCCGCCGGCCGCGCGTCGTCGTGGTGATGCCGGCCTACAACGCCGCGCGCACGCTCGCCGCGTGTCTCGACGACGTGCCGCGGGAGCTGGTGGACGAGATCGTGCTCGTCGACGACGCGAGCCGCGACAACACCGCGGCGCTCGCCGAGTCGCTCGGCCTGACGGTGATCCGCCACCCGGCCAACCGCGGCTACGGCGGCAACCAGAAGACGTGCTACCGCGAGGCGCTCGCGCGCGGCGCGGAGATCGTCGTGATGGTGCATCCCGACCACCAGTACGACCCGCAGGTGATCCCGCACCTGATCGAGCCGCTGATCGCGGGCCGCTGCGACGCGTCGTTCGGCAGCCGGATGCTCGGCGGCATGGCGCGCGCGGGCGGCATGCCGTGGTGGAAGTACGTGGCCAACATCGCGCTCACGCGCATCGAGAACGCCGTGCTCGGGCTCGGCCTGACGGAGTACCACTCGGGGTTCCGCGCCTACTCGCGCCGCTACCTCGAGAGCGTCCGCCTCGAGGCCAACGACGACGCGTTCGTGTTCGACTCCGAGATCATCGCGCAGGGGGCGCAGGCGGGGATGCGGTTCGAGGAGATCCCGATCGCCACCCGCTACTTCCCGGAGGCGTCGCAGATCCGCTTCTGGAGCTCGGTGAGGTACGGGCTCGCGATCCTGCGCCTGCTCTGGCGCTACTCGCTGCACGTCCGCGGCATCCGCCGCCGCGAGCAGTTCGTCCCGCTCAGGGAGACGTAGCAGCCGCCCCGCGGGCGGCCAGCCTCGCCGCGCGGGCTTCATCCCACCGCGCGGGCGTCGCTGCCGCTCCGCCGGACCGCCGCAGAGCCGCGTCGGCGATCGAGGGAGGGGAGGTCTCGCGACCGCCGCTTGGCCGCTGGGATGAATCGGGCGCCTTCACCCCTCGAGCGCCGGCGACCTTTCCGGGCCGCCGGGGCGCCGCTGCCGCCCGGAAGCCCGGCCGAGACCAGGGGCGTGGAGCGCCGCGGGGCGGCGTTCGGGAGTCGTCGGTCACAGCGCCTGCGCGTCCCTACGGGAGCGGGCGCGGCGGCTTGAGGTGGCGGGCGAGGAAGGCGTAGATGTCGCGGCGGATCCCCCGCGCCTCCGGCGTGTCCATGCGGTCGAAGCCGTGCCCCCCCGGCGCCTTGTCGAATACCCGGTACTCGAACGTCTTTCCGGCGGCCTTGAGGGCGGCGATCAGGTGCTCGACCTCGAGCACGTTGACGTCCTCGTCCGAGGTGTTGGTGTGGACCAGCAGCGGTATCGCCAGCTTGTCGACGTGGCTCACCGGCGAGCGCCGGCGGTACTCGGCGATGTCGTCGCGCACCTCGGCGCCGATGTGGCCGGGCGCCGAGAAGATCGCCCGGTACTCGTCGTCGGCGTAGCCCATGCGGGCGACGAGGTCCGACACCGGCACCCCGGCGAAGACGCACGCGTACGCCTCGGGGTGGGCGAACGCCGCGAGCAGCGAGATCATGCCGCCGTGGCTCCAGCCGACCAGGCCGACGCGCCGCCGGTCGGCCTCGGGGATCGTCGCCAGCGCGTACTCCATCGCGGCGTGTACGTCGTCGACCTCGCGTCCGCCGTAGTCGATCAGTCGGTAGAAGCTCGCACCGTAGCCGGTCGAGCCGCGGTAATCGGGCGCCACCACGATGTATCCCTGCGCGACCATCTCGCGCACGATCGAGACGTAGTAGGTGTCGAAATCGCCGTGCACGCCGCCGTGCGAGAGCACGAGCACGGGCAGCGAGCCGGCGGCGGCGGGCTGCCTGGGGACGAACGTGTAGGTGTAGAACTTCACCTCGTTGGCCGCGCCCGGCGCCTTGGGGTTCGCCGCGTTGGCGTCCGGCGGGCCGTAGATGCGCCACTTGCCCACCGCCGCGAGGTCGGAGAGGCGGGTGAACCACGCGAGGTCGTCGACCGCCTTCGCGAGCTCGTCGAAGCGGTGCTGCGTCTCGGCGAGCGACGTCTGGAGCTCGCGGAGCTGCTGCGCGAGGTCGGCCGGCGGCGCCGGCTGCTGGGCGCGGGCAGGCGCGGCGCAGGCCAGGACGATCAACGTCGCGGCAGCGGCCCTCGCTGGCTTCGGCATGGCGGTCCTCCGCGTCACGTGGTCGGGCGCCTCGGCGGCCCCTGCGGACGCAGCGGCGGCGGCGTCGGTCGCAGCTCCGGCGGCACCGGGTTGGCGAAGAGCTTGTCGAACGCGTCGCTCGCGGTGATGTCGTAGCGCACGCGGTCGGTGCGGGTGTGCGCCTTCTCGGCGCCCGACTCGGACAGGCCGATGGTGAGCTGCTCGCCCGGGAGCGACACGCCTTGCAGGTCTTGGTGGCGCGACCAGCTCACGCGCATGCCGTCCGCCTTGATCCCCTGGCCCATGTCGGTTGCCGGCGACTCCGCCTGCACCACCGCGTAGGTGTCGCGGTGGAAGTCGATCCGCCAGGTGGTGGCGATCTGCGGCGAGTGGAAGAACCCCTTGGCGACGTCGATCGTCAGGCGCCACACCGGCTGGCCCTTGACCGCGGCGGGCTCGACGTCGCGCAGGATGACGCCTTCCCAGTCGAGCGAGAAGGGCAGCAGCAGGGTGAACAGCTTGGTCACGAGCAGCCGCTTCACCATGATCTCGGTGGACTGCCGCACGTCGGGCTTGCCGTTGACGATGGCCCAGCCCTTGGTGCCGTCGTCGCCCGAGATCACGCGCGGGTTCTCGATCTCGATGCGCCCCGGGTTCGGTCCCGGCGCGACGAACCACGCGCGCGAGATCGTGGTGGTGGGCTTGCCGCCCGGCGTGACCTCCTCGCTCGAGAAGTCGGCGTAGACGATCCCGAGACGGCGGAACGCCTCCAGCCCGCCGGCCTCCGACCAGGCGCGTTTGACGAGGAGGTCGGGCGAGGGGACATCGGCCTGGCTCTGGCCGGCAGCGGGGACGGCGCCGGCGAGCGTGGCGGCGAGAAGGAACGTGACGGCGGACCGAAGCTCCATGCGCTCTCCTATCGGTGCGGCGGCGCGCCGGGTCGTGCCACGGGTCAACCGGGCACTCGCCGCACATCGCAGGCCAAAACGGCACCGCCGACCGTCACCGGCGTTGAGCTAAGCGAGAATCGTGCCATTGTGGTGGGCGGCTGGAACGAAAACTGGTCGGGGCGAGAGGATTTGAACCTCCGACCACACGGTCCCGAACCGTGTGCTCTACCAGGCTGAGCTACGCCCCGACCCGGCGAGAGCGGAGCGTACACCATCGCGGCGCCGCCCGCAACCGGCCGGCGCCGGCCGCGCCGACTCCCGGAAGCGGCAGATCACAGCCCGAGCGAGTCGAGGCCGCCGCGGATGTCGAGGAAGGTGCCGAGGCCGGTGAAGTCGATCGCGATCCGGTAGTCGCGGGTGCGGTAGGGGCCCTGGTAGTCGCGGAATTCGGTGAACAGCGACCAGCAGCTCCCCCGCCAGCGCAGCACGTAGCGCTGCTCGAGCATTTTGGCAAGCTCGATGTCGTAGGCGAGCTGCAGCTCGACGCGCCACGGCTTGCTCGGCGGCCCGATGCCGGCGAAGACGCGCGACTGCGACGAGAGCACCTCGCCGGAGACCGGGTTGTACGACGAGTACCAGGTCAGGTTGGCGTTCCACCCTCGCGTGAAGGTGCCGCCGGACAGCGCGGTGCCGCGCAGCTTGCTGGTGACGGGATCGAATTCGGCGCGCGCATCGAAGGTGGTCTGCGGCATGGGCAGGTATCTCGCGGCGAGCTGCAGCGCGCCCTGCTTCGACTCCGGCAGTCCCGGGCGGGCGAAGGTGAGCGGGTCGGAGAAGGAGTAGTCCTGCGCGATCTCGAGCACCGCGATCTCGCGCGAGCCGGCCTTCGTCTTCATGAGGATGCGGTTGGCGAGGATGCCGCGCACCCGGTTGGTCACCAGCACCGAGTCCTTCTCGTCGAACACCGGGATGCGCGTCTGGTCGCCCGGGTTCGAGACGTACTGGTAGTCGAGGCGGGGCTCGATGAGGTGCTTGATCCGGCGCCCGCCGTCGAGCGACCACACGCGCGAGAACGACGGCCCGACCAGCGACACGCCGCCCGTGACGTAGTGGCGCGACAGCGCCTCGGGTACCAGGCTGTTGCGGTCCTCCGAGTACGACGAGGTGTAGTAGGTCTCGCGGATGCCGGCGGCCGGCGTGAAGTTGAGCCACGGGAGGCCGCGCGTCAGCAGCGACACGGTGGGGAAGAGGTCGAAGCGGCCGTAGCGCCCGCGCTGCGTCGGCGAGCGGTCCATGCGCAGCTCGTCGGCCACGCCGACCATCGCGAGGTACAGCGGGGTACGACCGAGACGGGTCGAGCTCAGCCGGAACTCGACCTCCGGCTTGCGCTCGAGCGTCACCTGCGACTGGCCGCCGAAGGCGCTGTTGAAGAACGTCTGGCGGTGCTCCATGCGGAGGTTGAGCGCCTGCGGGCCCCAGGTGCGCGACAGCGTCAGGTGGGAGAAGAACGAGCGCAGCGAGTTCTGCTCGAACGTGCGCTCGAAGCGCTGGAAGAAGTCGATGTCGGACATGTCGAGCAGCTCGGCGCGCAACGCGTAGCCGCCCGCGAAGAGCTGCGCGTAGTCGCCGCGCGCCTTCCACTCCCACTCGCCGGTCTCGTCGTCGTGCACGAGGTTGCCGAGCAGCTCTCCGGCCGCGCGCTCGGCCGGCGCGAAGCGGATCTCCTGGCCGAAGCCGTAGTACCCCTTCGACCACCAGTCGAAGTAGGTCGTGGTGTCGAGCGAGCGCGAGATCGGCCAGTAGAAGGCGTTGCCGAGGTAGAGGCCGTAGCGGTCGTTGTATCCGACGCTGGGTACCAGCAGGCCGGCGGCGCGGTCGCGCTTGATCGGCCAGAGCAGGCGCGGGGTGTAGAAGAACGGCACGCCGTTGGTGCGCAGCGCCACGCCGCGGAAGTGCCCGTAACCCTCGATCTCCAGGATCGCGTCGCGCACGTCGAGGCTCCACGGCGGGTCGTCGTCGGCATCGAGGTTGCAGCTCGAGAAGGTGCCGCGGTGCAGGCGCCAGTGGGTCTCGTCGAGCTTCTCGAGCTCCTCGCCGCGAAAGTGGTAGGTCGGAGGGAAGAACCCCTTGACACCGTACATGACGCCGACCTTCCTCTCGAGGTTGAACGACAACCGGTCGCACACCATGCGGGTGTCGCCCTGGTCGAACAGCACGTTGCCGCGCGCCTCGACCTGCATCGTCCGGGCATCGACCTCGACGTCGTCGCACTTGAGGGTGACGTCCTGGTACTTGATCTCCACCTCGCCGCTGCCGCACCACACCACGTCCTGCACCCACTGCTGGGTGCGGGCGTGCAGCGTGACGGTGCCCTCCAGCGGGGCCGCGGCGCGGGCGCCGGCGGCGAGCAGGAACTGCAGCAGCGCCGCGCCGGCAGCCGACCACCGCGGGCCGCTGCTCCGGCGGGCCGGCGCGCCGGCGATGGGGGAGGGGGTCCTCATGACGCGGTGCATTCTAGTGGAGCCCGACGCGCGCCGCGCGCTCCCGGCCCGAGGTGTCTACGTGGGTGCGCGGCGCCCCGTTGCGCGCTACCCTTGGCCGCGATGCGATGGTTGGCTCTCGACGTGGGCGCGCGGCGGGTCGGCGTCGCCGTGTGCGACGACGAGGAGCGCGTCGCCACCGCCCTCGCCCCACTGCCGTTCGCCGGGCCGCAGGCACTGGCGGCGGCGGTCGCGGCGCTCGCCGCCGAGCGCGAAGCGGGCGGAGTCGTCGTCGGCGTGCCGGTCACGCGCGGTGGCGCCGGGCGCGGCGAGGCGCGCGTCGCCGCGGTGGTGGCGGCGCTGCGCGAGCGTCTGGCCGTCGAGATCGCGACCGCCGACGAGCGTGGCACCACCGCCGAGGCCGAGCGCCTGCTCGCCGAGGCCGGCGTTCCGCGGCGGCGCTGGGACGGGCTGGTCGACGGCGTGGCGGCACGGCTCATCCTTGAGACCCACCTGGCGGCGCGCCGCGCGTCCGCGCGCCGCGGCGCGGCTCGCCGTTGACCGCGCTCCGGCCCGGTGCTAGCGTTGCCGGCGGGGACACAGGGGAGGAGGCGCCATGCCGGATACCTACCTGACTTTCGGCAACTTTCTGCTCTTGAAGCAGCGCTCACAGGACGGGCTGGGCAGCCTGTGGCGTGCCGGCGAGATGGACAAGGGCGGCTTCAAGCGGATCGTCTGGCTGCGCCGCTTCGACGAGCCGCGGCTCGACCGCGCCGCCCTCGAGGCCGACATGTCGCTGGTCGGCAAGCTCGCGCAGACGTTCAAGGCGACCAACGTGGTGCGCAACGCGGCCGGCGGCACCGAGCTGGGGATGCCTTACCTCGCGTGGGACTACGTCCCGGCGCAGCCGCTCGACCAGGTGCTCGCGCGCGTCGACCGCGAGCACTTCCCTGTGGCGGTCGACAACGCGCTGCTGATCGCCGAGAAGCTGGCGGCGGCGCTGGTCGCCGCGGCGGCCGTCGAGGTGCGAGGCGAGCCGCTCGTGCACGGGTTCCTCGTCCCCCACCTGGTGCTCATCGGCAACGACGGCGAGGCGGTGGTCGCGGGTTTTGCGATCGCGCGCGGGCTGATCGCCAACCTCGACCGCACGTCGGTGCGCGGGGCCGCCGCGCCGTACCTCGCCCCCGAGGTGCTCGCCGGGGGGGCGGCCAGCCGCCGCTCCGACGTCTACTCGCTCGGCGCCATCCTCCACCACCTGGTGTGCGGCCAGGCACTGCCCGCAGACCCGGCGGCGCGCGCCGCGGCGCTCGAAGCGATGCAGCTCGCGCACGACGAGGGACCGGTGCCGGCCGACATCGCCGCGATCATCCGCAGGTCGGCGGCGGCGCGCCCCGAGGATCGTCCCGCCTCCGCCGCCGAGTTCAAGCGCGACCTCGAGAAGCTGCTGTACGGCGGCGCCTACTCGCCGACTACCTTCAACCTGGCGCTTTTCATGGACCGCCTCTACAGGCAGGAGATCGAGGAGGAGGAGCGCGAGCTGCAGCGCGAGCGCGGCCTCGATGTCACGCCGTACTACAAGGCGCCGAAGGCGCCGGCGCCGGCCGCCGGCCCGGGGGAGATCACCGGGATCACCGAGGCGCCGCCGCAGAGCAGGACGCCGATGTTCATCGCCATCGGCGGCGTCGCGATCCTGCTTGCGGTCGGCATGTACCTCCTGTTCGGGCGCAGCCCGGCGCCGCCGCAGCTCGACCAGGCGGCGCAGGCGAAGATCATGGGCGAGCTGGTCGGCGCCGAGGTGGCGCGGCAGCTCGCCGAGAAGGAGAAGGCGCTGCGCGACGAGCTCGAGCAGGAGCGCGCCAGGATCGAGGAGCAGCGCCGGCAGCTCCAGCAGCAGCAGGCGGCGGCGGCCGCGGCCGGCTCGAAGGTCTCGGCCGAGGAGCAGCGGCGCATCAGGCAGGCGCAGGACGACCTGGCGGCGCGCGAGGCGGAGCAGCGGCGCAAGCAGGAAGAGCTCGCGAAGGTGCAGGAGCAGCGCCAGCAAGCGGCCGCCCAGCCC
The DNA here is from genome assembly GCA_964594125.1 of uncultured Thermoanaerobaculia bacterium. Taxonomy (GTDB): domain Bacteria; phylum Acidobacteriota; class Thermoanaerobaculia; order Thermoanaerobaculales; family Thermoanaerobaculaceae; genus CAVRZJ01. Next base: position 87,073 of record CAZQLL010000016.1, read on the forward strand.
CTGCCCACCGCGGTCCCGGCGGCGGCGCCGACCCAGGCCCCGCCGACGCCGACGCCGGCTCCGGTCAGGGAGGCCGCCGCTCCGGCGCCGGCCTCCGCGCCGGCGGTGCAGCCGCCGGCGCAGGCAGCGCCTGCCGCCCCGGCGCCCGCGGCGCCTATCGCCGCGGCCGCGGCGGCGGGCGGTCTGCGCGAGGGCGACTACGTCGAGTTCGTCGACGTCGACGTGGCGCCGCAGGAGCTCACCCGCGTGGCGCCGGTGCTCTCGCGCACGGCAGCGATGGCGCGGTCGGGGAAGGGCGTGGTGATCCTGAGCGCGCTGGTCAACGAGAAGGGCGCGGTGGAGAAGGTCGACGTGCTGCGCGGCTTCCCGGTGCCGCGGCTCGGCGTCGACGAGGCGTGCGTCGACGCGGTGCGGCAGTACCGCTATCGGCCGGCGACCAAGGGCGGCGTCAGGGTGAAGACGCGCGTCACCGTGACGATACAGGTGGACCTCACCCGCACGCGGTAGCTGTTCTCCCTCCGGTGCCACGGCGAAGGGCGGCGCCGTCGCGCCGCTCTTCGCCGTGGCCTGCTGTGGTGCTTCGGCGCGTGGGGCGCTGCGCGCGCGGCGTCCCGGCCCTGCTCCCCCGGGGCTCGACGCCTCCCGCCTCACTCCTTCGCCTGGATGCTCTTGAGGAACTCCGCGTTGCTCTTCGTCTGTCTGAGCTTTGAGATGAGCAGCGACATCGCCTCGTGGGGCGACAGGGTGGCGAGGGCGCGGCGCAGCAGGTGCAGCTTGGCGACCTCCTCCCTGGAGTACAGCTTCTCCTCCTTGCGCGTGCCCGAGGCGGCGATGTTGATGCACGGGAAGATCCGCCGCTCGAACAGGTCGTGCGAGAGGATGATCTCCATGTTGCCCGTGCCCTTGAACTCCTGGAAAATCACCTCGTCCATGCGCGAGCCGGTGTCGACCAGGCAGGTGGCGATGATGGTGAGCGAGCCGCCGTTTTCGATGTTGCGCGCCGAGCCGAAGAAGCGGCGCGGCTTGACCATCGTGCGGGCGTCGATGCCGCCCGACATGATGCGGCCTGAGCTCTTCTGCGCGTTGTTGTAGGCGCGCGACATGCGGGTCAGCGAGTCCATGAAGACGACCACGTGCTGGCCGAGCTCGACCATCCGGCGGGCGCGGTCGAGGACGATCTCGGAGACCTCGATGTGGTTCTGCGTCGAGCGGTCGGACGAGGATGCGAACACCTCGCCGCGCACCACCCGCCGCTTCCAATCGGTGACCTCCTCCGGGCGCTCGTCGACCAGCAGCACGAAGATCGTCACCTCGGGGTGGTTGACGCCGATGGCGTGCGCGAGCTGCTGCAGCAGGACCGTCTTGCCGGCCTTCGGCGGCGCCACGATCAGGCAGCGCTGGCCCTTGCCGATCGGCGCCACCAGCTCGACGACGCGCGGCTCGACGACCTCGGGATCGGTCTCGAGGCGGAAGCGCTCGGTCGGGTCGATGCACACCAGCTCGCCGAAGGGAGTGGCGCGTTGCGCGTACTCCTCGGGCGCCAGGCCCTCCACCTCGGTGATGTCGACCACCGTGGGCCGCTGGCCGCCGCCCGAGCGCAGCACCGCCTGCACCCGTACGCCGCTCTCCCAGCCGAGGCGGGCGGCGAGCGCCGGGTCGACCACGGGGTCCTGCGAGCCCGGCTCGAAGTGGCGGTCGGGGGCGAGCAGGAACACCTTGCCGTCCTCGCGGCGGAAGAGGAACCCCTCGGTGGGCAGCGCAGGGCCGGCCGGCGCCTGCTGCGCTTCGCTGTGCGAGCGCCGGGCGCCGCGTCGGCGCCTCGACTTGCGGCGGCGGCCCGACCGGCCGCGCTCGTCGGCCCCGTCCACGCCGGTTAGCGGAGTGTTGTCGCTGTCAGCAACCATTCTGTACTTCTCCTCGTGAAGCGTCCTCCCGGATCGCTGTCGCACGGCCGCCATCGGCCTGCCACATCGCAACTCCGGGACGCTTGCGGAAGGATCGCGGGCGGCGTGGTGCAGTGCCTGCCCGCCCTCAGCTTACAGCAAGTGCCGTTCCGTGCCTAGCTCCCCCGCCGCAACGTCGTTGCCCGCCGGTGCGAGGACCATCGCGGCGAAGGCGCCTGCGATCTCCGGGTCCCACCACCCGCGCGCCACCTCGTCGCGGATCAGGGCGACCGCCTCCTGCGGCGAGACCGCCCTTCGGTAGGGGCGGTCGTTGGTCAGCGCATCGAACACGTCGACCACCTGGAACACGCGCGCCAGCAGCGGAATTTCGTCGCCCCGCAGGCGGTCCGGGTAGCCGCTGCCGTCGCGCCGCTCGTGGTGGTGGCGGATAATCGGCAGCACCGGGCGGAGGGTGCGCAGCGGCGCGCAGATCGACACGCCGATCTCGACGTGGCCGCGCATCACCGCCCACTCCTCGGCGGTCAGCGGCCCGGGCTTGAGCAGCACCGCGTCGGGAACGCCGATCTTTCCGATGTCGTGCAGGTAGCCGGCGCGGCGCAGCGCCTTCACTGCGTCCACGCCGAGGCCGAGGCGTTCGCCGAGCCGCGCTGCGAGCGCGGAGAGGCGTTCGCAGTGGTCCCCGGTCACCTCGTCGCGCGCCTCCACCGCGCGCGCGATCGCGAACAGCATCTGCTCGGCGTGATCGAGCTCCTGGGTCAGCCGGTGAAATGAGGCGAGGTTGCGGACGCGCACCTCGAGCTCCGTGAGGTCGAACGGCTTCGAGAGGAAGTCCGTGGCGCCGGCGTCGAGGCCGCGCATGCGCGCTTCGCGCGAGTCGAGCCCGGTGAGGAAGACGACCGGCAGCAGCCGCGTCTCGGGGTCGGCCTTGAGGCGCCGGCACACCTCGTACCCGTCCATCTCCGGCATCATCACGTCGAGCAGCACGACGTCGGGCTGGTGCGAGCGCGCGGCCGCGAGCGCGGTCTCGCCGTCGAGCGCCGGCAGCACCTCGTAGCCGAGCGGGGCGAGCGCCGCCGCCACTAGGTCGACGTTCTCCTGCTGGTCGTCGCAGACGAGGACGGTGCCGGCGGTCGACATCGCCTCGATTCTACCCCCGAGTGAAAGTCTCGCGGCCTTCCTTCGGCGCCGAGGTGAGCTCGGCGCCCTCACCTCACCGCGCCGGCATCGCTGCCGCTCCGCAGGACCGCCACCGAACAGCGGTGGGGCTGTCGATGGGAGGGGGGCCTCGCGACCTTCCCTTGCGCGAGAAGAGAAAGGTCATGCGGATGCACTCGCGCCCGCGAACGATGAAACTGTGTGGGAGGGCCGGCGCCCTCGCCGGCCCGGACTCCGCGAAGCATCACCTCCGCGTGGGCGAGGGCGCCCACGCTCCCGAAAACGGTGGACTTCCAAGCCAATCCACCGCCTTCACCCCACCGCTCCGGTGCCGCTGGCGCTCCGCCGGATCGCCACAGAACAGCGTTGGCGCTCCCGGTCCCAGGGGAGGTCTCGCGACCTCCTCATTCGCTCACGCGCCGCCTTGCCGGGTCGCCGAACGCGCGGCGGCCACCGCGCCTCGCGGCGGCCGCCGGGTGTGGCGCGGGCTGCTGCCTCAGGGCATGCGCATGATGACGAACGAGCCGCGGTCGACCTGCGCCCGGTAGACGTACAGCCGCAGCACCGCGCCCTTGCGCAGCCCCGCGGTCGCCTGGTCGAACTCCTTGACCGAGGCGATGTCCCTGCCGTTGACCTCGGTGACGACGTCGCCGGCGCGCAGGCCCGCCTCCTCGGCGACCGAGCCCGCCTCGACGTCGGTGACCACGATCCCTTCGATGTCGCCCGGGAGCTCGAAGCTGCGCCGCAGGCGGGGCGTGAGGTCCTGCACCTCGAAGCCGAGCTGGTCGGCGGGCGTGGCCGCGCCTCCCTCCCCGGTGGTCTCCTGGCGGTCGGTGGAGGGGCGTTCGCCGAGCGTCACCGTGAGCGAGCGGCGCTTGCCGTCGCGCAGGACATCGATGGCGACCTTGCGCTCGGGCGGCATCGCCGACACGGCGTCGATCAGCGCCCTCGTCTCCTTGATCGGCTTGCCGTCGACCGCGACGATCGTGTCGCCCTTCTTCACTCCCGCCTTGTCGGCCGGGCCGCCCTCCTCGACGCTCTGCACGAACGCGCCTTCGCGCGAGGTCAGGGAGAACGCCTCCTGGATGTCCTCGGTGACGTTCTGGATGTTGACACCGAGGTACCCGCGGACGACCTTGCCCTTCTCCTTGAGCTGCGGCAGCACCGCCTTGAGGGTGTTCACCGGCACGGCGAAGCCGATGTTCTGCCCGGCCGCGTTGATCGCCGTGTTGATCCCGACCACCTCGCCGCGCAGGTTCACGAGCGGTCCGCCGGAGTTGCCGAGGTTGATAGCGGCGTCGGTCTGGATGAAGTTCTCGAACGAGGTGGTCTCCGGCGACAGGCCGAGCTGCCTTCCCTTGGCCGAGACCACGCCGGCGGTCACCGTGTGCGGCATGTTGAGCGGGTTGCCGACCGCCATCACCCACTCGCCGACGCGCAGCGCCTCGGAGTCGCCGAGCTTGAGCGGCGAGAACGGCACCTTACCTTCGACCTTGATGATCGCGAGATCGGTGGCGGGGTCGCGGCCCACCACCTTCGCCGACAGCTTGACCAGCTCGTCGCTGGCCAGCCGAACCTCGATCTTGTCGGCGCCCTCGACGACGTGGTTGTTGGTGATCGCTAGGCCGTCCTCGGCGATGAAGAACCCGGAGCCGGCGCCTCGCCGCACCGGCGGGCGCATGCGGTCCGGGTTCTGGTTGGGGCCGAAGAAGAAATCGAACGGGTCGATGTCACGGTGGTACTGCCGCATCTCGCTGCGGCTCACGGTGTCGGTGGTGATCACCGAGATGACCGATGGCATGACGCGCTCGGCGAGCGCCGCGAAGTCGGGATAGCCGGCGGGTGGCGCGGGGCTCGCCGGCGCGGCCGCCTGCTCGGCGGCGGGCTGCGCGGTGCCCTCGGGGGTGATCCCGAGCCCGCCCGTGAGCACCATGCCGAGTGCGGCGGCGCCGAGCGCCACCGCCACCAGCGTCGTCAGTCGAAAACGGCGTGTCGTGTCCATCTGCTCGAACCTCCTGGGCCTGCCGGCCCGTGTCGGCCCTGCGCAGAGCAATACACGTGCCATCGTCCGAAGCGCCCGGCCGGGAGGCCCGAGCCGTGCGTCTCCCGGGCAACGGAAGGTGCTCCGGAGCCGCCGGCCGATCCCCTTGTGTTCGAGCAGGATTGCCTTTGGGTTGCGGCGGCGCCGCGATGCCGCCGGCGCCCTGCGGCGGGGCGTGCCGAGGGGGCTTCGCCGGGGTCGTGAGGGGCAGCCGCCGGGAGGGAGATCCGGAGTGCGATGCCGTTTTGGCGTGGCGCACCAGGCGTTTCCTCCCAGCGTGCCCGAGGGAGGCGGCGCGCCGCCTCCCCCGGCCCCCACCGATATCTTGCGTCCGTTACGATGCAATGGATCCCAGACGCGACATCAGCCCGAGGCCACGACGACCCGGTCCTTGCCGGCCGCCTTGGCCGCGTACATCGCCTGGTCGGCGGCGCGCAGGAGCTGGTTGCGCCGGTGGTCCGAGGTGCCGTCCCGCGGCACGTGGTCCGGGTACACCGCCACCCCGACCGAGCACGTCAGCGGCCCCGCGAACTCCACCGGCCCGTTCGCCCACGAGAAGCGCCCGCGCAGGAATGCCTGGCCGCCGATCGCCTCGCGCACCCTCTCCGCCGTCGTCGCCGCCTCCAGCGGATCGGCCTTCGGCAGGATGATGACGAACTCGTCGCCGCCGTACCGCGCGAGCGTCACCCCGGGTTCGCGGACGACCCGGCGGAGCAGGTAGCCGACCTCCTTGAGCACCTGGCTGCCAGCCAGGTGGCCGTGGCGGTCGTTGACGGTCTTGAAGTTGTCGAGGTCCATGAACAGCAGCCCGACGCTGCCGCCGCTCTCGTCCGCCTCCTCGAGGTCCTGCGCGAGGCGGCGGTGGAAGTGGCGGTCGTTGGCGAGCCCCGTGAGGTCGTCCGAGCGCGCCGCCTCGCCGGCGCGGCGGGCGTCGAGCAGGTTCTGGATCGACACCGAGGTGTACGCCGCGAAGATCTCGAGCAGCGCCCGGTCGCGCTGGTCGAACGGGCGGCCGCCGCAACGGTTCACCATCTCGATGACGCCGCACACGCTGTTCTCGATGCGGATCGGGACCGCCAGCAGGTTGCGGGTGCGGAACGCGTGCGTCTCGTCGAAACGGGCGCAGAAATTGGGGTCGGCCTCCGGCGTCTCCACCAGGCACGATTCGCCCGAACGGTAGACCGTGCCGACAACCCCCTCCGTGGTCGCCACGCTGGCGCCGAGCAGCGACGGCGCCGCCGGCCCGAACGCGGCGATGAAGTAGAGCGCCGCCGTGGCGGGGTCGCGGGCGCGTTCGAACGGGTGGTCGAGCAGCACCGAGCCGGCCTCGGACGGCACGAAGTTCCGCGCCCGCTCGAGCACCTCCTGGATGAACGCGCGCGTGTCCATCACCTCCGGCACGCCCGCGTCATGCCGGTAGCGCTCGAGGAACGGCTCGATCTCCTCGGGCGGGAGGACGGCGATCTCCGCGTCGTGCTGCGCCACGGCGGAAGTCTAGTCGAAATCGGCCGGGCGGCGCTGCGCCCCCTTCCGCGCCGGCGCACGGCACGGCGGGCTCAGCGGGTCGAGATCGCTGTCGGCAATCGACTGCCGGCAGCCCTTTCGGAATTGAGTAGGCAGACACCGTACGGAACCGGGCCGCTGCCGT
>CAZQLL010000017.1:0-93765 GCA_964594125.1 uncultured Thermoanaerobaculia bacterium
TACGGCAGCGGCCCGGTTCCGTACGGTGTCTGCCTACTCAATTCCGAAAGGGCTGTGGCGACCGGGCGGCGCCCGGTCGCGTCATCTCCGCTACACTCATCCCGTGCCTTCGCCGGAGTTCCCGCATCGCCTCGAGACGCGGATGCCGCCGGAGCTGCAGCTCGCGGTCGGCGGGCTGACGGTGGTGGGGACGTCGGTGGGCGCGCGCGCGACCGCGTTCGCGCTGCCCGAGCTGGGAGTGGCACTCGACCTCGGCCGGCTGACGCCGTCCGTGGCGGCGCAGCCGGCGGTGCTGCTGTCGCACGGGCACCTCGACCACCTCGCGGGGGTCCTCGCGTACCTGAACGTGCGCGCGCGCTTCCACGAGGGCGAGACGACCGCCGTGTTCGGTCCGCCGGAGGTGATGGAGCCGATGCGGCGGGCGCTGGCGCTGATGCCGGGGATGGAGTCGGTGCGCAAGCGCGCGCGCCTGGAGGACCTGCTGCGCGACGCCACGCCGGCGGACGAGGTTCCGCTGGCCGGCTGCGCCGCGCGGCCGTTCCCGGTGGACCACGGTGTGCCGGCGTTCGGCTGGACGCTGTGGCGGGACGGCGACGAGCGGCCGGTCGTGGCGTACGGCGGCGACGGCAGCGCCGACCCGTTCCGCGCCGCCCCCGAGCTACTCGACGCGCAGGTCGCGATCGTCGAGTGCTCGTGCCCGGAGCCCAACCGCCGCGTCGCGGCGCGCCTCGCCAAGCACGCGCACGTGCTCGACTGGGTCGAGCTGGCGCCCGATCTCGCGTGCGACACGCTGGTGCTCGCGCACCTGCCCGAGATCCCTGCCGACGAGCTGAAGGAGCTCGTCGCGCCGCTGGCGCGCGCGTTCCGCGGCCGGCTTGTGGTCTGGGCGCCGGCCGACTGAGCGGCCGCCGTCCCGGCATGGGCATGCTCTCCGGAACAGCCCTCGCTCCGCATGCCATCGTTCAGAAAGTCCCCTTGATTCTGCGGGAGCGCGGGCGCCCTCGCCCGCGCGGACGGCGCAGCGGGCGGGGTCCGGGCCGGCGAGGGTGCCGGCCCTCCCGGTGGCTTTCTTGGTTCGGGGCGCGTCCGTGGCTCATGTGGATTGTCCGGAAGGTCTCCCGGCCCCGAGAAGCGCCAAATGCCGAGTGCAGGGGTGGTGTGGGGCCGGCGCTCCGCGCCGGCTGGTCCGGTGACGCAGGACCACCCGTGCGCGCTCGAGCGCGCCCTGCAGCCGCGCTCGTCATTCCCGCGGTCACCGCCCGAGGCCGGGCATAGAGCTGCTCGCAGTGACAGTGGCTTTCGTAGTTCGGTGTGCGCCGCGGCTCATGAAGATTGCTCAGAAGGTCCCTCCAAGCCATCCGCGCCCGTCATCCTCGCGCTCACCATCCGCGGTCGGGCGCAGCGGTGCGAGCGACTGCGGCGTGCTTTCCAAGGCCTGCAGAGCCGATTCAGGGCCGGTGATGTGCGCCGGCCGCGCGCAGCGGACCGCGTCGGTGCCGAGATCCGTATGCGCTTCGCTTTTGTGCATTCTGACACGAATTCTCATGTCACTCTGCACGATCGGCTCTTGACAGGTGGCACAATGGGCGTCAGAATGCGCAGACCGCTGGGTCAACGGAGGACAGATGGACAAGAAGACGATACTCGAGCGTTGCCAAGCCGAAGGCGTGCGCTTCCTGCGCCTGACCTTCACCGACATCGACGGCATCATCAAGAACGTCGAGGTGCCCGCCTCGCAGTTCGAGAAGGCGCTCGACGGCCAGATCATGTTCGACGGCTCGTCGATCGAGGGGTTCACCCGCATCGAGGAGTCGGACATGCTGCTCAAGCCCGACGCGGAGACGTTCGCGATCTACCCCTGGGCGACGCCGTACGGCAAGGTCGGCCGGCTGATCTGCGACGTCTACAACCCGGACGAAACGCCGTTCGCCGGGTGCCCGCGCCTGGCGCTCAAGAAGGTCGTCGACCGCGCCAACAAGAAGGGCTGGACGATGATGGCGGGCCCGGAGGCCGAGTTCTTCCTGTTCCGCCGCAGCGCCGACGGCTCGCCGAACCACGACACCCACGACGTCGGCGGCTACTTCGACCTGACGCCGGTCGACCTCGGCGAGGACGCGCGCCGCGACATCGTCGAGGTGCTCGAGTCGATGGGTTTCGAGGTCGAGGCGGCGCACCACGAGGTGGCGCCGGGACAGCACGAGATCGACTTCCGCTACGCCGACGCGATCACCACCGCCGACAACGTCACGACGTTCAAGTTCGTCGTCAAGAAGGTCGCCAAGGACCACAACCTGCACGCGACGTTCATGCCGAAGCCGATCTTCAGGGTCAACGGCTCCGGGATGCACACCCACCAGAGCCTGTTCGACAGGAAGGGCAACAACGTCTTCTACGATCCGAAGGGCCGGAACGAGCTGTCGAAGGCGGCGCGCGGCTACATCGCCGGCATCCTCGACCATGCGCGCGCCTTCGTCGCGGTGACCAACCCGCTGGTCAACTCCTACAAGCGGCTGGTCCCGGGCTACGAGGCGCCGGTCAACGTCGCCTGGTCGGAGAAGAACCGCTCGCCGCTGGTGCGTGTCCCGGCGCGCCGCGGCCTCGGCACCCGCTGCGAGGTGCGCGTGCCCGACCCGGCGTGCAACCCCTATCTGGCGCTCGCGGTGATGCTGGCGTCCGGCCTCGACGGGATGGAGCGCGGCCTCGACTGCGGCGACCCGGTCGACCGCAACATCTTCGAGATGTCCGAGCGCGAGAAGAAGCGCCTGCGCATCAAGCAGCTCCCCGGCAGTCTCGCCGAGGCGCTCGACAACCTCGAGCGCGACACGGTCGTCAAGGAAGCGCTCGGCGAGCACATCTTCACCAATTTCCTGCGCAACAAGCGCGAGGAGTGGCACCGCTACATCTCGGTGGTGCACGACTGGGAGCGCGAGCAGTACCTCGAGAAGTACTAGAGGCGGGGAGCGGGGACCGGGGACCGGTCCCCACCCGCCCCGAAGCGAGGCCACGCGGGCCGGGCGGCGACGCCCGGCCTTCGTCTCTTCAAGGCCCGCGGTCGCGATCGGAAAGGCCCGGCGCCGTGCCCGCCCTGTCGCGGCCGGCGTCCTCATGCGCCGTGGCGCACGTCGCGCTCCTACGGCTTTCGCTCGCGCATGGATGCAACCTCGGCGCGCAGCGCGTCGATCTCGCGCTGCTGCGCCTTCGTCACCTCGACGAGGAACGCGGTGAGCTTCGCGTAATCGAGCGTCTTGTAGCCGTCGGCGGACTCGCCGACGAGGTGCGGCAGTACGGCCTCGACCTCCTGGGCGACCATTCCGATCTCGCGCTGGTCGCCGAGGCCCCGTGCACGATCGACGGCGGTGTCCCAGTTGAAGGCCACGCCGCGCAGGCGGGCGAGCGCGGCGAGGACGTCGATCTCCTCCGCGAGGCCGACGACGTCCCTTTTCAAGCGCGCATCGGAGGAGGAATTGGTGAGCACGCCCCCGGCGTCGGAGTACACCGCACGGTTGCCGCTGCCGGCAAGCGCCGTGATTCCCACGCTGCCGCCGAAGTAGCCACCGAACGCGACGCCCGCGACGCCACAGGCGACGCACCCCCAGGTGCCGCCTCCGGAGTTGTCGCCGATGAGCGCGGCGTGTCCACCGTCTCGCGCGGTGCCGTACACCGCGTGATCATGGGTGCTCTCCGCGTCCATGCCGCGACCGGACGAGCTCTCGGCGCGAACCCCGATGCCACCGACGCTCTTGCCGTGGACGCCCGCGCCGGCCCCGCTTTCGCCGCGCACCCCGGTGCCGGTGGCAGCCATGCCGAGAACGCCGGTCTTGTAGTACATCGCGTCGAGGTAACTCTCGGTGAGCCCGACGACCCCGGTGCCCGGGCTGCTCAGCCCGATGACGCCGACGTTGCCGAGCGACTCACCCTTGATACCCTTCCCCGTGGCGCTGATCCCGGCCACCCCGGCGCTGGCCCCGCGTCCGTCGAGACCGACAGAATCTGGTGAGGACGAGGTGTTGGTGATCGAGAACGCAGCGGTCCCCGAGGCTGCGGTGATGCCGCTGTAGGGCAACGTCAGGCCCGCAGGCGTCTGCCAGACCAGCGCGCTGCCGTCGGTACCGAGGACCTGCCCCGCCGCGCCGCCGGCGGCGGCCAGCGTGCCCTTCGTCACCGCGCCGGCCGCCAGGTCGCCGCTGCCGATGCAGCCGGTGCACTCCACCGCTGCCGTGATGCCGACGCGACCGCGGAAGAAGCCCGCCCACCCGCCGGGGTTGTCGTTGACCGCGAAGACGCCGGACTTGTTCGCCGCCGCAGCCTCGCCGAAGACGCCGTCGCCGCTGGTGCTCCTCCCGTGGATGCCGTAGCTGGAGAGGCTCTCTCCGAGAATGCCGGTGCCGGAAGCGCTCTGGCCCATGATGCCGGTGCCGGAGATGGCGTTCCCGCTCACCGCGGTTCCGGCGCCGGTCGCGCCGGCCACTCCCGCCGGGACGAAACCTGCCGTGCCGAACGGTTCGACAAGCTTGCCCGCCACGCCGGCAAACCCGGGGTTGCCGATTCCGGTGACCCCGAACTGCCCGTGGCCGAAGAGCGCGGTGGAGTTGGTCGACGTGTCGGAGTTGATGACGTCGAGAACGGCGAGAGGCGCGCTGGCGGTTCCGGCGAACGGGAGAGCGAGCCCGTCGTCTGCCCAGTGCGCCGCCGAGCCGACCTTGAGCACCTGGCCGGCGGCGGCGCCTGTCGTGTCGATGTGCTCGAGCTGGACGGCGCCGTCCGCGATCTTGGCGCCGGTGACCGACGCGTTCGCCAGCATCGCCGCCGTGACGCCGCCGTTCGCGATCGACACGGTGTCCGCGGCGACGCTGATCCCCGCGCCGGCGCCCACGTTCAGCGTCACCTCGCCGGCGGCGCCGCCTCCGGTCAGGCCGGCGCCTGCGATCACACCGGTGACGCCCGGCGTGGCGTTCTCCGCCAGCACGTTCGCCGGGTACTCCATCTCGAACGTCGTCGGATCCTGCGAGCCGTTGGCGATCATCGAGCCATAGGCGATCACCCTGCCATTCCCCGAGATCACCTCCACCTCGAGGCGGGTGTTCTCCGTATCGAGCGTTGGGAAGTGGTCCTTGAACGCGACCTGGCGCTGGGAGAGGCGCAGCACCTGGAAGTCCTTGGACGCCTGGAAGGCGCCGTTCTCGTCGAAGGCGGAGACGCGGACGGTGGCGTTGCTCCCGGTCGTCTCGACGAAGCCGAAGTTGAAGCGGAACTCGGAGTCTCCGGCGGGTACGGTCTGGTGCACCCCGAGCACCTGGGTCCTCTCGCCGAGGCCGATGGCGAACGAGGCGGGGACGCCGGCGAAGTCCTGGCCCATCGAGTCGGTGTCGTCCTCGCCGGCGGTCTTCGAGTACACCCGCGAGGTGACGACCAGCTTCTGGGTGGCGCAGGTCACCCGCAGGGCGCCGTACCCCTGCCGGTGGAACAGCGACTCGACTACGTTCTCGAGCTTCTGGGTGTCGCCGGGGCCGACGAGCACGTCCACCGAGGGAGGGGAGGGGTTGGCGGTGTTGCGTTCCAGGAATGAGATCGCGGCGGTGGCTGCCTGGTTGCCGGGGTTGTGCACCCATACGGTGGTGTACCAGTTGGACGGGTAGACACCTGCCTGCCTGCCGACCATCGGCAGGAAGAGGTCGGTGCCGGCGAAGCCGGCGAGGGCCGGGGGAGCGGCCGCGAGCGCGGCGGCGGCGATCACGAGGGCGACACGCAACGGCGATCTCATCGGCGGGCCTCCAGGTAGCGCTGTCTGCACTAGAATCTAGGCGCGTCCGGGGGCGAAGTCACAAGGAAGTTGTGAGGTTCTTCTGAGGATGGGGCGGTGACGAGCACGAACCGGGGACCGAACGCCCTGATCAGGGTCGGAAGCGTGCTGCTCGATCTGCAGGACGGCGCGGTCGTCCGCGGCGAGCGTGCGGTCAACCTGCCCCCGAAGCAGCTCGAGGTGCTGCGTGTCCTCGTCGAGGCGGCGCCGCACCTGGTGACGCGCGAGGAGCTGCTTGACCGGGTGTGGCCCGATCGCGTGGTCGGCGACGCCGCGCTCACGCAGACGGTCAAGGAGCTGCGCCAGGCGCTCGGCGACGACGCCCGTGCGCCGCGGTTCATCGCCACCGTGGCGCGCCGCGGGTATCGGCTGGTGGCGCCCGTCGCGCCGGCGGCGCCGGGCGGCGCTGTCGAGCCGCGGGCAGCGGATGGCTCGTCAAGGCGGGCGGCGCCCGGCGGCGGTCCCGCGGTCCCGGCCGCACCCGGCGCCGGGACCGCTCCCGACTCCGACCGCCCCGGGTGGTCCCTCCCGGGGTGGATGGCCGCGACCTCGGCCATCCTCGTCGCCGCTGTCTCGCTGCTCGTGCTCCGCTGGCCGCGGGCCGGGCCGGCCGCCAGCGCCGCGGCGCCCGGCGCGCCCCGGCGCTCGGTCGCCGTCCTCGGGTTCCGCGATCTCGGTCCGGGCGGCGACACGGCGTGGATCGGAGCGGCGCTTTCGGAGCTGCTCGCGACCGAGCTCGCCGCCGGGCAGCGCCTGCGCGTGGTCCCTGGCGACCTGGTGGCGCGCGTGCTGCGGGAGAGCGCAGTGACCACGGCCGGCGCCGCAGCCGCCGTCCCCGAGCGCGTCCGCGTCTTGCTCGCCGCCGACGTGGTGGTCGCCGGCGCGTACGTGCTCGCGGGAGGCGGCGCCGAGGGGCGCCTGCGCGTCGACGTGCGGGGCGTCGAGGCGGCGAGCGGCGACGAGGGGTTCGTGGTCAGCGATTCGTCGCCGCCGGACGGGCTGCTCTCCCTCGTGGGCCGGCTGGGCGCCGCGTTGCGCGACCGGCTGGGGGTGGGGGCGCTCGATCCCGCCGAGGAGACGGCGCTGCTGGCGGCGCAGCCGCGCTCGCAGGACGCGGCGCGGCTGTACGCCGAGGGCGTGTCGCGCATGCGCGAGTACAGCGTCGCTGCCGCACGCGAGCTGCTCGAGCGGGCTGTGGCGATCGAGCCCGGCGCGCCGCTGCTGCACGCCGCGCTGGCGCGCGCATGGTCGTGGCTCGGCTGCGAGGCCAGGGAGACCGCGGAGGCGCGGCGGGCGTTCGAGCTCTCCGGCGGGCTCGGCCGCGCCGACCAGCTCCGCATCGAGGCGCACCTGCGCGAGCGGCTGGGCGAGCGCGCCCGCGCGCTGGAGATCTCGCGCGCGCTCTTCGCCTTCTACCCGGACGACCTCGAGCTCGGTCTCGACCTCGCGCTCGCGCTCGCCGGCGCGGGCGATGTGGCGGCGGCCGACGAGGTGCTCCGCAGGCTGCGGGCGCTGCCGCGGCCCCTCGGCGAGGATCCGCGGATCGACCTCGCCCAGGCATGGTTCGCCGACGGCGACCCCGAGCGCCGGCGCAGGGCGGCCGATCGCGCGGCGGCGCGGGCGGAAGCGATCGGGGCGACGCTGCTGCTGGCCTACGCGCGCGTCCAGCAAGGCGAGGCGTGGCGCGCCGAGGGAGACCTCGGGCGGGCGGCGGCGGCGGTCGCGGACGCGATCAGGATGCGCAGCGCCGCCGGCGACCGCTGGGGCGTCTGCAGGGGGCTGGCGCACCTCGGGGCGATCCAGGCCGACCGCGGCGAGATGGCCGCCGCCGAAGCGACGCTGGCGCGGGCGGCCGGCGAGGCGCGGGAGATCGGCAGCCTCTGGAGCGAGGCCGAGGCGCTGGTCGACCTCGGAAGGGTCCAGGCGGCACGCGGCCGCGCGAGCCAGGCGCGCGCCACGCTGGTGCGGGCGCTGGCGCTGGACGAGGAGACCGGGCGCGAGTGGAGCGTCCGGCGGACGCGCGTGGAGCTCGCCGCCGTGGACGCCGAGGAGGGACGGCTCGGCGCCGCGGCCGGGGCCGCGGCCGAGATCGCCGCGGCGTGCGCGGCGGCCGGGCACGGCGAGACGGAGGCGGCAGCACGCGCGGTGCTGGTTCGCGCTGCGCTCGCGCGCCGCGACGCGGCCGCGGCGGCCTCCGAGCTGGCTGCCGCGCGGGCGGCGCTCGGCAGCGGCGGCCCGATCGGCCGGCGGCTCGCGCTCGACCTGCTCGCCGCCGAGGTGGAGCTCGCCGACGGCCGCCCTGCGGAGGCGCTTGCGGCGGCCTCCGCGACCGGCGCGCGGGCGAGGACCGCGGGGCTGCTCGCCGCCGAGCTCGAGGCGGACCTCGTCGCGGCGGCCGCCGAGCGCGCGGCCGGGCGCGAGCGCGCGGCCGGCGACAGGCGGATGAACGTGCGCGGCCGCGCCCGCGCCGCCGGCCTCGAGCGCCTCGCCCGCCGCGCCGAGGCCGCAAGCTAGCGCAGCATCACGAGCATCTCGACGAGGCCGCAGCCGCCCGCGAGGGCGCCGAGCGCCTTGCCGATCACCGACCCCGCCGGCGGGTCGTCGCCGGCGCGCATTGCGTGGCCGGGCGTGGAAGAGGCGGCGAGCAGGTCGCCGGGAGCGATCGGCCCGCCCTCGTCGCACGCCTTGACCGGCACGATGCCGGCGAGGGCGAGCGGGGCCGACGCGCTGTCGCCGTCGCCGCGGTAGCCGCCGACGAACCCCGGGCGGGTGGCGACCACGCCGGCGACGTTGCGCTGGAACGGCGTGGCGGCGAGTGCGAGCGAGCCGTCCGCCGCGATTGCCACCACGTCGCCGGCACCGACGCCGGTTGCAGGGACGAGGTCCGAGAGGTCGGAGGCCGGCGTGGCGTAGCCGCCGTCGGCGGCGACCGCGCCGAGGTTGTTCACGCGGAGGCGGAGTTCGCCGGCAGCCGCGAACAGCTTCAGGAGGTCGCCCGTGCCGGTGTTCGTGGCGACGATCGTCGCGTCGGTCGAACTGGTTTCGGCGAACACGCCGATACCCTTGCCGGCGGTCGCGTGCGCGTACAGCGCGGCGCCGCCGAGCCCGACGGCGTTCGACTCGGCGACCACGCCGTGACCGGACGGGCTGTGTCCGTAGACGCCGACGGTGTCGGCCCCGAGCTGCCCGTAGCTGCCCAGGGAGTGCTGGCCCCAGACCCCGACCCCGTGGGTGGAGAACCCGTACACCCCGGTGCCCTCGGAGGTCGTCCCGTATACGCCCTGCCCCTCGAAGCTCATGCCGAAAACGCCGCGTGCCTGCGGGCCGGCGAGCGCCTGGCCCTCCACGCCGATCCAGTCGGGGCGGTCGGTGGTGCCCTGCACGCCGACGCCGTTGGTACTCCTGCCATACACGCCCGAGCCGCTCTCCGCGCTGCCCGCTACCCCGGGGCCGCTCGTCGAGGTGCCGTAGACGCCGGACGCCGAAGAGCTGGCACCCTTGACGCCGACACCGTTCCCGGACTCGCCGAGAACGCCGATCGGCATCACGTGCATGATCAGCGGGTTCGTACCGGCGCGGCCGACGACGCCGAAGCCGTTGCTCGACTGCCCCCTGATCGCGCCGCCGCCGGTGCTCTCGACCGCGAACGCCGTGGCCGGCGCGGCCGTGGAACCCGACCAGGGGAGCGCGAGGCCGGGCGGGTCCTGCCATGCCACCTGATTCGCCGTGATCGCGAACGCGCCGTCGGCGGCCGGGGAGGGCGGCGGCGGGACCGTGGTCAAGACCTGACCGACGACAGGCGACGCCGCGATACGGTCGGGCGTGACGCTGCGGTACTGCAGCATCTCCGTCGCAACGCCCTGCGGGGCGATCGCCACGCTGTCGGTGTCGACGGCGATCCCCGGGCCGGCGCCGACGTGGAGCGTCACCTCGCCCGCCGACCCGCCGCCCGTGAGCCCGCCGCCCGCGTACACGGCGGTGATCGCGCTGCCGCTCAGGAGACCTTCCGCGTACTGCATCTCGAGGGTGGTGGGATCCTGGGAGCCGTTGGCGATCGCGGATCCGTAGGCGATGACGCGGCCCGAGCCGGAGATCACCTCGATCTCGAGGCGGGCGTTCTCGAGCGCGACGCCGGGGAAGTGGTCCTTGAAGGCGACCTGGCGCTGGGAGAACTCGCGGATCTGGAAGTCCTTGGCGGCCAGGAAGGCGTTCTCCCCGTCGTAGACGGTCACTCGGACGGTGGCGCTGCGGCCCGTCGTCTCGACGAAGCCGAAGTTCGAGCGGTAGTCGGAGGAGGCCGGATCGGTCTGGTGAACGCCGAGAATGGCGGTGCGCTGCCCGAGCCCAATGGCGAACGAGGCGGGGACGCCGGCGAAGTCCTGCCCCACCGAGTCGCGCTCGGAGGCGCCGGCGGCCTTCGAGTACACCCGCGAGGTGACGATCAGCCTCTGGTCCGGGCAGGTGATGCGGAGGGCGCCGAACGCCTGGACGTGGAACAGCGCCTCGACGGCGTTCTCGATCATCTCGGTCTCGCCCGGCGCCACCAGCACGCCGACGCCGGGCGGCGTCGGGTTGGCGGTGTTGCGCTCCAGGAACCACACGGTCGCGGCCGCCGCGGCGGGGCCGGGGTTGTGGATCCACACCGTGGTGTACCAGTTGGACGGGTGGACGCCGGCCTGCCTGCCGGCCATCGGCAGGAACACGTCGGTGCCGGCGAAGCCGGCGAGGACGGCCGCGCAGGAGAGCATCCACGCGCCCACTCCGGCGAGAACGGCAACGGTACCGCGCTTGCTCATGCATGCCTCCCCGCGGGCGAGCCGTGCGCAGGACGCGGGCGCCCGCGCTGCGTGCCGGAGATCGTCACCGGCTCCGCGCCGGCGCCTCCTGAAGGGCCGCCGCGGCGTCGCGCGCCCGCGCGGCCTCGGGGTTCCAGCCGATCGCCTGCTCCGGCGGCATCCCGTACACGTCGGGGTGCAGGTACTTCCCGCGTTCCGGCGCCGCCTTGTCGACCTCCACCGGGATCCGATGCCGTTCCGCGTACGGGTCCTTGCGGATGCCGGTGACCTGCCAGCACACCTTGACGCTGCCGGCGCTCGTCCGGATCGCGAACGAGCCACCGGAGATCTCCCGCGACACCGTCGCCTGCGCGAAGCCGCCGATCACGGTGAGCTGGTAGCGGAAGTCGCGGTTGAGCGCCTCGAACCACTCGGGCAGCTCGACCACGGCATCGCCGTTCGCGTCCGTGGTGACTGTGCCGTCGTAGACGTTCTTCATGTCCGGCGACTCGACGAACGAGTGCAGCAGGTAGCGGTTTTCCGGGTCGAGCGGATGGTCGATGCGGAACGCGCCGCTCGTCTTGCTCAGGTGACCGCGAACCTCGACGTTGCCGTCGAACTCGCCGGCGCGCGCCCACGTGGGCGGGTCGTTCGGGCCGGTCGCCGAGCCGACGCCCCAGACGGCGGCGCCCCCGCCGAGCGCGCCGGCAACAGCCACGACGCCGAACTTGCTGCCGATGCCGTAGAGCCCGCGGGTCCCCTCGCCGCGGACGCCGATCGAGTGCTCGTCGCCGACGGTGTGCGAGGCGAGGATGCCGAGACCGCCGTCTGCGAGGTTGCGGCCCACCACGCCGTAGCCCGTCAGCACGTCGGTGAACCCGTAGACCCCGGACTTGTTCGCGGCGCTGCTCGAGCCGACGGCGCCGTCGCCGGCGGCGTTGCGGCCGTAGACGCCGGCGTGGGCCGCCGAGGTGCTCGTGCCGCGGACGCCATCGTTGCCGGTGCTGTAGCCGTTGACGCCGTATCCGCCGGCGGCGTGGCCGTAGACGCCGATACCGCTGGTCGAGGTTCCCTCGACACCGGACGAGAGGACGCTGACACCGAGGACGCCAGGCCCCTGGTAGTTGTCGCCGTAGGCGCCCGCGAGCGTCGAGCCGAGGAGGCCGAAGGCGGGCAGCGTGGTGTGCTGGCCCCTGATGCCGGGGTTGCCGGTGCCGAGCATCCCCATGCCCGAGACGCTGGCGCCGGCGACGCCGACGCCGGCGCCGCTGGAGACGCCGTAGACGCCGTTGCCGGCGCCGGACTGCCCCCAGACGCCGGTGCTGCCGTCGCCGCGCACGCCGGTGCCGGAGGCGCTGATCCCGAGCAGGCCGAACCCCGCAGCGGTGTTGGCGCCGGTGATCGTGGCATCCGGCGGCAGCACCGCGCTGACCAGCCCGAGCGGGACGGCGACGGCGAGCGAGACGTCGCCCTCCGTGCCGCCGCCCGTCAGACCGGCGCCGGCGGTGACGGCGGTGATGTCGCCGGTCGCCGCTTCGCCCCACCAGATCGTCGTCAGGTCGCTGTACAGCGTGTAGAGGTCGTCGTCGCGGGCCGCGGCGCCGGCGGCCTCCACGGTCTTCGGCGGCGACAGCGCCGCGCCGATCTTCGGGAAGGTGACGGCGCCCGGCGCGAGCTGGCCGGATTTCACCGCCTCGGGGCCGAGCTTGCCCGTCGTCACCGCGCCGTCGGCGAGGCCGAGCGGGGCGGCGGCGGTGCCGTCGCCGACCAGCGAGGCGTCATGGACCACGGCGCCCGACCCGAGCAGGGCGGCCGAGTAGGTCGCCTCGAACGTCGTCGGGTCCTGGGAGCCGTTGGCGATCAGCGAGCCGTAGGGGATGACCCGGCCGGAGCCGGAGACCACCTCGACCTCCAGGCGGGCGTTCTCGGTCGACGCCGAGGGGAAACGGTCCCTGAACGCCACCTGGCGCTGCGAGTACTCGCGCACCTGGAGGTCGGTCGAGCCGAGGCTGGCGCCGCCCTCGTCGTACGCCGTGATACGGACGTTGGCGGTGTGGCCGGTGGTCTCCACGAACCCGAAGTTGAAGCGGAACTCGGAGTCGCCGGCCGGCAGCGTCTGGTGTGCGCCGAGGATCTGCGAGCGCTCGCCGAGGCCGATCGCGAACGACGCCGGGACCGCCGCGAAGTCCTGGCCGACCGAGTCGGCGCCGCTCCCGCCGGCCGGAACGGTGTAGACGCGCGACGTGACCACGAGCTTCTGGCCCGGGCAGGTGACGCGCAGGGCGCCGTACGCCCGCAGGTGGAACAGCGACTCGACGACGTTCTCGATGCGCACCGACTCCCCCGGCGGCACCGGCACGTCGACCACCGGCGGCGACGGGTTGGCGGTATTCCGCTCGAGGAAGGCGACGGCCGCGGTCGCCGGGTTGGCGCCGGGGTTGTAGATCCACAGCGTGGTGTACCAGGTGGTGCCCGACATCCCGCTCTGGCTCGCCGCCATCGGGACGAACGCGTCCGTGGCGGGAAACCCGGCGAGAGCCGCATGGGCGGTGACGAGGAGCGCGCCGGCAACGAACGAGACAGTCCGCGTGGTCATGGCAAACCTCCTCCTTTGTCGCCACGTCGGGAGGTCCATGCCTGCCCCCAAGCCCCTCGAGCAAAGCCGAGCGTGGTCGCTTGCTGTCTTGTGGCCATTGTAAGAGGCTCGTCAAGCCGCCGCGCTCCGGGTCACGGCGCGGCCGCACGTCCCTCCTGGACCGCGGCGGCGTGCCGCCGCAGCAAGGCAAGCCGGTGGCGGGAAGACCGCGGCTCCGCGGCGCGTTCCCCGCGGCGGGAGCAAGAGCGGATGATTCCGGCGGACGAGCTGGCGGCGATCGAGAGTGGCCTCGGTGTGATGCCGGTGGAGGCGGGGGACCTGCTGCGCCTCGCCGGTTCGCAGCCCCTCACGGCGCTCGACCGCGTGGTCAGCCAGCAGGTGCGCTCGCTGGGCGACGGCGGCGCGCGGCCGGCGCTGCTGCTGGCCCCGAAGGGGCAGTTCCGCGCGCTGATGGCCGTGCTGCAGGCGGGCGGCGAGGCGCTGGTGCTGGCGCCGCCCGGCCGCGGGCCGGCGCTGGCGGCGATGCTCGAGTCCTATCTCAGGTTCAGCCGCGTGGCGGTCGCTCCGGCCGGGTGGAGCGGGGGAGCGTCGCTGGTGCTGGGGCCGGCGTGGACCCGGATCGCGGCGGCGCTCGGCGCCGACGGCGCTCGCGCGCAGGCGGGGTGCGCGGTGGCGGGCGGCGCCGGCGACCGGCTGCTGCTCGTCGGAGAGACGTTCTGCGGCGTCGCCGGCGCGACGGCCGTGGCGGAGAGCGCGGCGGCGGCTGAGCGTCTGGCGGCGGCGCTGCGGGCGGCCGGGGCGGTCGCCGTCTCCGCGGCCGCCGTCGCGGCGGCGCGCATCGCTGCCGGCTTCCCGGCGTGGGGCAGCGAGCTCACCGACACCGTGCTGCCGCCCGAGGTCGGGATCGAGGCGCTGGCGATCTCCTACACGAAAGGGTGCTACGTCGGCCAGGAGACGATGGCGCGCATGAAGACGTACGGCCGCCCGAACTGGCGCCTTGCTCGGCTGCACCAGCTCGACGGGCCGCAGGAAGCGCCGCCGCTTCCGGCCGACCTTTTCGCCGGCGGGTCGGAGAAACCGAAGGGCCGGGTGACGTCGTGGGCGTGGCGCCCCGACCGGGGCGGTGTCGCCCTCGCGCTCGTGCACCGCACGGTCGAGGACGGGGCCGAGCTCTCCGCCGCCGGCCGCCGGTTCATGCCGGCGCCCGCCGCGGCATGAGCCGGCCGCGCGGCGGGCCTGTCACGGCCACTCGGTGTTGAGCAGGTGGAGGCGCGGGGCGAGGCGGCCGGCGAGAGCGGTGCGGATCGCGCGCGCTCCGGCGGCGAGGCGGTGGCGGCGCGACAGGTGGGTGAGCACCAGGTGGCGGTTGCGCAACGAGGGGGCGAGCACGACGACGTCGGCGAGGTGGGTGTGGCCGAAGCGCCGCGCGCGCTCGCGGTCCTCGGCCTTGAGGAACGTGCACTCCATCACCAGCACCTCGGCGTCGGCGAGCCACGGCTCGCTCGCGAGCACCTCGGGGCCGGTGTCGGCGAGGTAGGCGAGCAGCGGCGTCCGGATCTCCTCGGTGACCGCGTGGCCGGCGGCGCGCAGGCGCTGCAGCTCCGGCGCCGGGGTGCCGGCGAGCTCGGGGCGCAGGCGCCGACGCGTCCACTCGACGACCGTCCCCAGCGTCTCCACCCAGTGGCTGGTGCGGAAGAACCCGACGCGGAAGTCCTTCCGCAGGTCGATCCAGTCGCCGGTGCGCACCGGCACCACTGCGACGGGGTAGGGCGAGCCGCCCTCGAGCAGGGCGCAGCGGAGGAGGAGCTCGCGCACGCCGTCGGCGATCGCCGCCGGACAGAGCACGCGCCCGCCCTTCATCCCCTGGAGCTGGCGCTGGCTCGCCCACGCCGGCAGTCCGAGCAGGTGGTCGAGGTGGCCGTGCGAGACGACGACGGTTTCCAGAGGCACCAGGGCGCGCGCCGGCCGGCCGGCGTCGAGCGCCAGGCGGAGCTGGGGGAGCAGCACGAGCGAGCCCTCGCCGGCGCGCGAGCCGCCGGCGAGGCGAAGCTCCCCCCATGAGGTGGCGAGACGGAGCTGGTGCACGGCGGAGAGCGTGAGCAATGCGCATCCGGTTGTCAACGCGGCCGGCGGCGGATCGTCTATGGGGGCATGCGGGAGCCGGCGAGGCAGGCCGGGGCCCGGAGCGGGAGGCGGCGATGCGAGCGACGACGCGGTTCGGACTGGTGGCGGCGGCGGTGGCGGCGGCGGCGGGGAGCGCCTGGGCGCAACCGCTCGCGGTGCCTCCCGGGCGCTGGTGGGAGCGCCCGCGGGTCGCGGAGCAGCTTGCGCTCACCGCCGAGCAGCGCAGCTCTCTCGACGCGATGGCGCTGGCGCACGCCAAGACGATGGTCGACCTCAAGGGCGAGGTGGAGAAGGCCGAGCTCGACCTGCGCGTCGCTTCCGAGGCGGAGCCGTTCGACGTGAAGCGGGTGCGCGAGGCGTTCGCCGTGCTGCAGCAGCGGCGCTCGCGCCTCGAGCTGGAGCGCTTCGAGATGCTGCTGAAGGTGCGCGAGGTGCTGACGACCGAGCAGTGGAAAAAGCTGGCGGGGCTGGTCAGGGACACGGTGCGCCGCGACGCAGGCGGCGCCGCCGACGCCCCCAACGGCCCGCGCCGGCCGTTGCGTCCGCGGGTGTACTAGTCCGGGGAGGGTGCAGAAGATCCGTGGCCTGAAGGGAAAGGAGAAATGACGATGAGAAAGTGGGTGCTGTCGATCGTTGTGGTAGCGCTGGTGGCCGGTGCGGGGTGGGCGAGCGCCGACATCCGCGCGCGTCTGGTGGAGCAGGACATCGTGGTCGAGCCGTTCGACGCCGAGGGCGAGGTCCCCGATCAGCCGCGCAGGGCGGCGATCGCCAGGTTCCTCCAGCTCACCGAGGAGCAGGTGGCGACGTGGGACGAGCTGCTCGCGGCGCGCGAGGAGGCGGTGAAGCCGCTGCGCGAGGAGCTGCGCTCGATCGAGGAGCAGCTCAGGGAGCTGCTGCAGGGCGAGAACCCCGACCCCACCGCGGTCGGCACGCTGGTGCTCGCCGGGAAGACGCTGCGTGAGGGGATCGCCGCGGCGCACAAGACCTACCTCGAGGGGTTCGAGGCGATGCTGAGCCCTGAGCAGAAGGGCCGGCTCGGGGCGATCCGCCGCGCCGCCCACCTGGCGCCGCTGGTGCCGGCGTTCGCAGCGTTCGGTCTGATCCCGCCGCCGCCGCAGCCGGCCCGGTAGGCCGATCGAGAGACTGAGGAGACATGGAGATGGCATCCGGCCCCGCGACAGCGCTCGGGGCCGGCGCCCGTCTCCGAGAGACAATGGCGGCGGCGGAGGGGGGCGGGCGGCCGGTGAGCGGCGACGACGACGTCGCGTTGGTGGCGCGGGCGCGCGCGGGGGACCGCGACGCGGCGGCGGCGCTGCTGCTGCGCCACGAGCTCACCGTCCACCGCATCTGTGCGCACCTGCTGCCGCGCGGCCAGGACATCGAGGCGGCGGTGCAGGAGACGTTCGTGCGCGCCCTGCGCTCGCTCGGGCACTACGGCGGCAGCGGCACCTTCGCGGCGTGGATGGCATCGATCGCGGTCAACCTGTGCCGCGACCGGCTGCGCCGCCACCGCCTGGCGCCGTTCGTGGCGCTCGAGCCCGACGATGAGGAAGGACGGGGGCCGCTCGCCGTCCTCGCCTCGGCGACGCCGAGCCCGGAGCGGGCGGCGATGGCGCGGCAGGCGATGGCGCGGGTGCGCGCCGCGGTCGCCGCGCTGCCGGAGCGCCAGCGCGAGGTGTTCGCGCTGCGCTTCTGGGCGGGCCTCGACCTGGCGGCGATCGCCGAGGCCCTGGGAGTCGACGTGGGAACGGTCAAGACGCACCTGCACCGCAGTGTGCAGCGGGTGCGGTCGGCGGCTGAGGAGGCAATGCCATGAGCACGGTGCACCTGACGTCGGAGGAGCTCGACCTCCTGGTGATCGGCGAGGAGCTGCCCGCCGAACGGGCGCTGCACATGGGCGCCTGCCTGGTGTGCCGGCGGCGGCACGCCGAGCTCGCCGCCGCGATCGCCGGCGCAGCCCTGCCCGACCCCCAGCCGGAGCGTCTGGAGCGCGTGCGCGAGGCGGCGCTGTCGTCGCTCGGCCACGCGCGGCGGCGCACACCCGCCTGGCTGGCGGCCGCCGCCGCGCTGCTGCTGGCAGCGGTCTCCGCGGTGTTCCTGGCGCCGCGCTCGCAGGCGCCGGCGTTCGACGCCGACGCCGTGCTGATGGAGGTGGACGAGGTGCTCTCTCGGGACCCGCTCGCCGCCTTCGCCGACGAGGCGGTGGTTGCGGCGGTCGTCGCCGACGGCATCGGCACGGCGGAGGACGGCCGCTCGTAGCGGCGTGACCCTGAGCGCGCCCGCGCCCGCGCGCGGGACCGCGGGCACGCCGGACGGCCCAAGCTTGTGACATCGAGGTGCACGTTATAATCGCGGCCCGATGTTTCCGCTGCGGGACTCGATCCCGTCCTCCCGCGCCCCGCTCGTCACCGTCACGATGATCGTGGCGTGCGCCGCCGTCTTCGTCTACCAGCTCTCGCTCGGGCGCCACCTCGAGGCGTTTCTGCACGCCGCGGCGTTCGTTCCGGCGCGCCTGTTCCACCCGGAGGTGTACGGTGCCGGCGTGCTCTACAACGCGCAGACCGTCCTGTTCTCGATTTTCATGCACGGAGGGTGGTTCCACCTGATCGGCAACATGTGGTTTCTGTGGGTGTTCGGCGACAACGTCGAGGACTGCCTGGGGCACCTCCGCTTCCTGCTGTTTTACCTGTTCTGCGGCGTCGCCGCTGCGCTCGGGCAGGCGCTCGTCGCGCCGTCGTCGACGGTGCCGATGGTCGGGGCCTCGGGAGCGATCGCCGGCGTGCTCGGCGCCTACCTCGTGTGGTACCCGTGGTCGCGCATCAGGACGTTCATCTTCCTCGGCTTCTTCTTCACCATGGCCGAGCTGCCGGCGCCGGTGTTCCTGGTGCTGTGGTTCGTCGTGCAGTTCTTCTCCGGCACGCTCTCGTTGGCGACCGCCGGCGCCGCCGCGGGCGGCGTCGCCTGGTTCGCCCACATCGGCGGCTTCGTGGCCGGCCTCGCGCTCGCCGTCTGGCTGCGGGGCAGCGGGCGGGCGTGCCCGCGCGCCCGTGACACGATCTTCGTGAGGAGCTCACCATGAGCGATGGGAAACCCGTACCGCTGTTCGACCTGACCCGCCAGTGGATCGAGGTGGAGCACGACGTACGCGCCGCGCTCGATCGGGTGTTCGCCACCCAGCAGTACATCCTCGGCCCGGAGGTTGCGGGGCTGGAGAGCGAGTGCGCCGCGTACCTCGGCGTCAAGAGGGCGGTCGCTGTCTCGTCCGGCACGGATGCGCTGCTGGCGGCGCTGATGGCGCTCGGCGTCGGCCCCGGCGACGAGGTGATCACCTCGCCGTTCACTTTCTTCGCGACCGCCGGCGTGATCGCGCGCTTGCACGCGCGGCCGGTGTTCGTGGACATCGACCCGCGCGACTTCAACCTCGACCCGCGCAAGGTGGCCGTCGCCATCACGCCGCGCACTCGGGCGATCATCCCGGTGCACCTGTTCGGCCAGGCCGCCGACATGGACGCGCTCGCCGCGACGTCGAACGGCGTGCCGCTGGTCGAGGACTGCTGCCAGTCGATCGGCACGCGTTACAAGGGCGTCGCCACCGGCGGGCTCGGCACCATGGGGTGCTTCTCGTTCTTCCCGACCAAGAACCTCGGCGCGTTCGGCGATGGCGGCCTGATCACCACCAACGACGAGGCGCTGGGCGAGAAGCTGCTCGACATGCGCATGCACGGGATGCGGCCGAAGTACGTGCACCGCTTCGTCGGCGGCAACTTCCGCCTCGACGCGATGCAGGCGGCGGTGCTGCGCGCCAAGCTGCCGCGCCTGCCCGGCTGGATCGCGAAGCGGCAGGCCGGCGCCGCGCACTACCGCGAGCTGTTCGCCGCCGCCGGCCTGCTCGAGACGATCACGGTGCCGGAGGAGCTCCCGGACCGCGGCCACACCTACCACCAGTACGTGATCCGCGCGCCGCGCCGCGACGCGCTGCGCGAGCACATGGCGGCACACAAGGTCGGCGCCGAGATCTACTACCCGATAGCGCTGCACCAGCAGGCGTGCTTCGCGGACCTCGGCTACCGCGAGGGCGACTTCCCGGAGTCGGAACGGGCCACCCGCGAGGTACTGGCGCTGCCGATCTTCCCGGAGCTGCGCGCCGAGGAGCGCGAGCGCGTGGTCGCCACGATCGCGAGCTTCTACTCCTAGGTTTCACGCAGCGGCGACGACGCGGTCCCGGCCTTGTTCCTTGCCCTGGTAGAGGGCGGCATCGGCGGCGCGCAGGCAGCCGTCGACGTCTCCGTGCGCGCACGCCGCCACGCCGAAGGTGGCGGTGACGCGCAGCAGCTCGCCCTGCCAGATCACCTCGCCGTCGGCGAGCTGCGCACGCACCTTCTCCGCCACCGTGACGGCGCCGGCGGCGTCCGTGCCGGGCAGCAGGAGCAGGAACTCCTCGCCGCCCCAGCGCGCCGCCAGGTCGAGCGTGCGGACGGAAGCGGCGATCACCGCGGCGGCGTGCCGGAGCACGTGGTCGCCGCAGGCGTGGCCGTGGGTGTCGTTGACGAGCTTGAAGTGGTCGAGGTCGACGAGCACGAGGGCGAACGCGCCGAGGCCGCGCTGCGCCCGGCGCGCCTCGTCCTGCAGCCGCTCGATGGCGTGGCGGCGGTTGGCGAGGCCGGTGAGCGGGTCGGTGCGCGCCAGCTCCTCGACCCGGCGCTTGGCGGCGGCCAGCGCGCGGGCGCTGCGGACCTTCATCCTCCACCCGGTGCCGAGCGCGGCGGCGAACAGCGCGGCGACCGCGAACCCCGCCGCCCACCAGCGGCGGCGCACGGTCTCGCGCTCGAGGGTGAGCTGCTGGATCTCGCGGTCGCGCTTGAGCAGCTCGATCTCGGCCTCGCGCCGCTCGGCGTCGTACAGCGCGCGCAGGTCGGCGGTGCGCCGGCTCGACTCGGCGGCGAGCCGCTCCTGGCGGAGCTCGTAGGCGCGGTTGACGTGGAGGTACGCGGCGCGGAAGTCCCCGCCCCGGTAGAGGGCGTGTCCGAGCGCCGCGCGGGCGATCTCCTCCTCGGCCGGGAGGTCGTTGGCGAGCGCCGTCTCCAGCGCCTCGTCGATCAGCGCCGTGGCGCGCTCGCGCTCGCCCAGGAAGACGAGGACGCCCGCGAGGTTCGCGGCCGAGATCACGCGCTCGCGCGGATCCCCGAGGCGGCGGGTGATGGCGAACGCCTCCTCGAGGTACCCGCGCGCGGTGCGATAGTCGCCGCCGTTCTCGGCGATGACCGCGAGGTCGTTGAGGCAGTCCGCCAGGGCGTCCTCGTCGCCGCGGGCGCGCGCCAGGGCGACCGCCTCGCGCTTGCGCGCCGTGGCGCCGGCCCGGTCGCCGCCGAAGAACAGGACGTTGCCCTCCTCGTTCATCGCGCGGATGAGCAGCGCCCCGTCGCCGGCCGCGGCCGCCCGCTCCGCCGAGCGCCGCAGGCAGGCGAGGGCCTCGGGGTACTGCTGCAGCTCGCGGTGCACCATCCCCGCGAGGTGGCTGGCCTTCGCATCCTGGGCGGCGAGACCGGTCTCGTCGGCGATGCGCTGCGCCTGAATGGCCGACGACAGCGCGTCCGTGTAGCGCCCGAGGACGAAGAGCGCCGCCGCCGCCCTCGTGTGACACTCCGCCTCCGCCCGGCGGTCGCCGCGCGCCGTCGCGAGGGCGACGGCGGCGCGCGCGGCGGCGGCGGACTCTCCCGTCTTACCCGCCCGGTAGAGCGCCTCGGCGAGGCCGTGCTCGAGCTCGAGGCGACGCGCGCCCGGCTCGCCGGCAACCTGCTCACCCAGGACCGCCAGGCCGCGCCGGTACGCCGCCTCCGCGCCCGCCCAGTCGCCGGCCGCGAAGCGTGCCCTTCCCGCCGCGAGCGCGTCGGCCGCCGCCTCTCCCGGGGCGGGAGCCGGGTCGGCGGCGGTCGCGGGGGTCGGGGTGGTCTCCGGTCGCGGGACAGCGCCGCCCGCGGCACCGGCAGCCGCTGCCAGGGCGAGCCCCGCCGCGATGA
The DNA here is from genome assembly GCA_964594125.1 of uncultured Thermoanaerobaculia bacterium. GTDB lineage: Bacteria > Acidobacteriota > Thermoanaerobaculia > Thermoanaerobaculales > Thermoanaerobaculaceae > CAVRZJ01. The sequence continues at coordinate 21,313 of CAZQLL010000017.1, forward strand.
CGCTCCGCTCTCGTCGTGCCACCACGGTACCTCGGCGGACATTCTCGCACGCGATGACGAGCGGGCGCCAACGCCAAGGATCAACCTGCCTTCGATGGAGGCGGTGCCGGAGGCGGAGTTGACACTACCGCTGCGCCCGCGCACCATCCCCGGCGGGAGCCTGGTTGAGCGCATTCCTGCCCAACACCCTGCGGCTGCGGCGCGGCGTGGCGCTGCTCGACGGCGGCGCGCTGGCGGCGAGCGTGTGGGCCGCGTTCGCGGTGCGCTTCGCTCCCGCCGAACGGCCGGTCAACTGGGCCGAGCTGCTCGCCAGTCCGGGGTTGATCGCCGTCGCCGTCGCGGCCATGTGGGCGCTTGCGACCGCGGCCGAGCTGTACGAGCCGCTGGTGGTCCGCAGCCGGCGCGAGGTGGCGGTGCGCGTTCTCGTGGTCGCGGCGGCGTGGAGCGCCGTGATGGCGCTGGCGACCTACGCGGTGCCGGCGTGGCGGTTCGGCCGCGGCGTCCTCGCCCTGACCACCGTGGTGTGGGCCGTGCTCGCAGGCGCGCTGCGCGCGGTGTTGGCGCGCTGGCTGGCGAGCCGGCCGCGCCCGCGTGCGCTGGTGGTAGGGGAACCCGAGGCGGCGGAGGACGTCGCCCGGCGGTTGCGGCAGCACCCGGCGAGCCCGTGGGAGGCGGCGGTCGGGGAAGCGGCGGGCGCGGCCGCGGTGGCGGACGAGGCGCGCGCGCGCGGCGCCGAGATCGTCGTGCTCGCCGGCCGCGAGAGCGCCGGCGCGGGCGGGCTCGACGACGTGGCGCAGCTCCACTTCTCGGGCATTCCGGTGGTGGTGGCGAGCGAGGTGTGGGCGTGGCTCGACGGACGGCTGCCGGTGGGGGAGATGTCGCCGGCGGCGTTCCTCCACCAGCCCGGGTTCGGCGCCGTCCACTGGGAGCTGTTCAACCGGCTGACGCGCGTGCTCGACCTCGTGGTCGGCAGCCTGCTGCTGCTGGCGAGCCTGCCGCTGCTCCTTTTCGCGATGCTCGCGGTCCTGCTGTGCGACGGCCGGCCGGTGCTGTTCCGCCAGGTGCGGCTCGGCCAGTACGGCCGCCGGTTCGAGGTGATCAAGCTGCGCACGATGCGCCGCGACGCGGAGGCTGCCGGGCCGATGTTCGCGGAGCCTGACGATCCGCGGGTCACCCGGCTCGGCCGCGTGCTGCGGCGCCTGCGCATCGACGAGCTGCCGCAGCTCGTCAACGTGCTGCGCGGCGACATGTCGCTGGTCGGCCCGCGCCCCGAGCGCCCCGAGTTCATCGCCGAGCTGGCGCGCGAGATCCCGTTCTACACCTACCGGCTGGCCGTGCCCCCGGGGTTGACCGGCTGGGCGCAGGTGAACATGCCGTACGCGCGCACCACCGAGGAGCACCGCCGGCGGCTGGAGTACGACCTCTACTTCATCCGCGAGCGCTCGCTCGGCCTGTACCTGGTGACGCTCCTGCGCACGGCCAGCACCGCGCTTGCGGGGGTGCGGGAGTGAGTGGGACCGCCGCCCGCGTGGCGCGCAACGTCGCCTGGCTGGGGTTCGGCGAGCTCGCGCTGAAGGGCGCCCTGTTCGCCGCCGGGGTGCTGGTGGCGCGAGGGTACGGGCCGACCGGGATGGGCGCGTTCACGGTGGCCTACGGCGCCGCCCTGGTGCTCATGCAGCTCCTCGCCGGCGGCCAGGTCGAGGTGCTGATCCGCGAGACGGCGCGGCGGCCGGAGGACGGACGCGCGCTGTACCGGGCGGCGGCCGCCTACCAGCGCCGCCTGGCGGCGGCAGCGCTGCCGATCGCCGCCGGCGGAGCGCTGCTGATCCCGCACGGGGAGCTCCGCTGGACGCTGCTCGCGTTCGTTCCCTACGCGCTCCTGCGGGCGCGCCTGATCACCGCGGGCGCGGTGTTCAAGGGCCTCGACCGCATGGACGTGGAGGTGCGGGCGCGCGCCTTCGAGCTCGCGGCGGCGCTGCCGCTTCTGGCCGCGGCGGCGGCCGCCGGCGCGCCGGTGTGGTCGACCGGCGTCGCGTTCTGCGGCGGCGCCGCCGCCGGGTTGGTCTGGATCGCCGCGCGTCTGCGCGGCCTCCCGGATTCGCCTGCCGCGGCGGCGGGCCGCTCCGGAGCGCAGCTCGTCCGCGAGGGCGTGCCGTTTCTCTGGCTGGCGATGCTGCACCAGCTCGTGGCGCGGGCCGACAGCTTCCTGCTCGCCGGGCTCGGCGTCGCGCCGGCGGCGATCGGGCGCTACGGCGTCGCCGGCGCCCCGGTGCAGGGGCTCGCGGCAGCCTCGCAGGTGGTTGCGGTTGCCGTCTATCCGTCGCTGGCACGTGCGGCCGCGGCCGGCACGCTGCGTGCGCGGCTGGTGCTCGCGATCGCCGCCGGCGGGGCGGCGCTCGGCGGCGCGCTCGGCGCGCTGCTGTTCGCCGTCCGCGGCCCGCTCGTTCATGCGGTGTTCGGGGCGCAGTTCGCCGGATCCGTGCCGCTGCTCGCGGTCCTCGCGTGGATGCTGCCGGCAACCGCCGTTTCGATGCTCATGGGGACGGTGCTGGCGGCGACGCGGCGGCAGCGCTGGCCGCTCGCGGCGCAGGCGCTCGCGTTCGCCGCGTCGGTGAGCGCCAACGTCATCGTCATCCCGCGCTGGGGCGCCGCCGGGTGCGCCGCCGTCGCGGTCACCGTCCACTTCGCGACGGCGCTCGCCAGCGTCGCTCTCGCGGCGCTCGCCGTGCTCCGGCTCAGCCGCGTCCCCGCCGATGCGCCGCCGCTCGCCCACGTGGCGGCGGAGCCGAGCTGATCATGGCGCCGCGAGTCGGTGTCGTCGTCGTCCACTTCGGCGATCCCGCGCCGACGATCGTGTGCCTGCGGGCGCTCGCCGCCGACCCATCGGCGGTGGAGCGCGAGGCCGTCGCCGTGGACAACTCCGCCACGCTCGACGCGGCGGCGTTCGCCGGCGCCCGCATCCTGCGCTGCCCCGACAACCCCGGCTTCGGCGGCGGCGCCAACCGCGGCGTCGCCGCGCTCGGCGACCGCGGCTGGGACGCGCTCGTGGTGCTCAACCACGACGTCGAGGTGGCGCCCGGGTTCCTCGCCGCGGCAGCCGCGGCGGTTTCCGCGCCGGGGACGGGCGCGGCCGGAGGCCCGCTGTACCGCGACGACGCGCGCTCGCTGCTGTGGTACGCAGGCGGGCGCGTGAGCTTCGTGACCGGCACCGTCATCCAGTCGCGCTCCGCGCGGGCGGCGCGGCGTGCGCGCCGCGTCGGGTTCATCCCCGGCGCCGCAATGGCGATCTCCCCGCAGGCGTGGCGCCGGGCCGGCGGGTTCGATCCCGCGTTCTTCTTGTACAACGAAGACCTCGATCTGTGCCTGCGCCTGCGCCGGCTCGGGTTCTCGCTGCGCTTCGACCCCGGCATGGCCGCGGTGCACCGGGTCGGCGCCGCCACCGGCTCGGCCGGGCTCTCGCCGCTGTACCTCGAGAGCATGGCGCGGACACGGCTGCTGCCGTTCCGCCCGCTCGCCTGCCGCCTCTACCTCGCCGTGCTGCACACGGCGTACGTGGCGGCGCGCGCCGGCTGGCACGCCGCGCGCGGCGCCGGCGGGCGGGAGGCGGCTCGCGCACTCCTGCGCGGCCACCGCGAGGCGCTGCATATGATCAGTCGCCCGCCGCTCGCCGGCTGACGACGCCCGCGAGGATCGCCTCGAACTGCGCTCCCACTGCCGCGAGCGAGTGGTGCCGGCGGACGTACTCCCAGGCGGCGGCTGCCTGGCGGCGGGCGGCGTCGCGGTCGCTGAGGAGGTGCGCGATCGACCGTGCGAGCTGCCAGTTGTCGGCGGCGACCGCCAGCTCGTTGCCGGCGAGAAAGTCCAGACCGGCGGCCGCGGCGGGCGTTGCCACCACCGGGATTCCGGCCGCCATCGCCTCGAGCACCTTGTTCGGAGTGCCCGAGCCGGCGCGCAGCGGCGCGACCACCACGGAGGCGGCCGCCAGCTCCGCCCCGAGATCGTCGGGGTCGGCGATCACTTTCACCCCCTGCAGCCGGCTGAGCGCCCGGATCGCCGCGGTCGGGCGCGCCCCCGCCAGTCGCCACTCGACGCCGGGGTACTGGCGGCGCAGCACCGGCCACACCTCGCGCGCGAACCAGCGCGCGCCCTCGACGGTCGGAAAGTAGCCGAGGTTTCCCTGGAGCAGCACGACGTTGCCGGCGCCGCCGTCGGGCGGCGGCGTGGGAGGCACGGCGACGGCGCAGGGCAGCACCGAGACGAGGCGCGCGAGCGCCGCATCGCCGGCCGCGAGGTCGGCGAGGTCGCGGCGGCTGACCACGGTGGCGTGGGCGACGCGGCGCACGAGCGCGCGTTCCCAGGCGCCGATGCGGCGTGCCTCCCAGCGCAGCAGGCGGCCGGCGAGCGGCTGGCGTGCCGCGCGGCTCGCGAGGTTCAGCCGCAGGGAGTCGACGAGGTCGAGAACGGCGGGCACGTCGCCGAGCGCCGGCAGCGAGGCGCCGAGGCGCGAGAGCACCACGACCGCGACGTCGGGCGCGAACGCCGCGACCTCGTCGCGCACTGCAGCGTCGAAGCGGGCACTGTGGTGCAACCCCACCTGGATCGGGTGGCCGAGGTGGGCCAGCGCGGCGACCGCGCTCGCGCGGAGCGGCAGCTCGACCTCGCGGCCCGCCACTCCGTCGGGCCAGCGGCAGGGAGAGAACCCTGCCGGCCGCAGCGCCACCACCCGCACCTGGTGGCGGGAGGCGATGCCGGCGATCAGCGTCGCGGCGCGCGCCTGATCGCCGCGCCGGACCGGCCAGGGCGGCCGCGGTGTGAGGAAGAGAACCTTCATCCCGGTCGATTCCGTTCCCGCCGGCGACCGCCGCCGGGGGTGCAAGTGTACGTGCATTCCGGGCGCTGTGCGGCGCCGGTGGCCGCCCGGAGGTGCGCGGCACCCGTGCGGCCGTCGCGGCCGCGCGCACCGCGCCGGGGCCGCAGGCCGGCGCAACCGTCTCCAGCGCTCCTGGGGCGCCGCGCCGCCGCCGCGACCGGCGGCGGCCCCGCAACGGCGGCGCGGGTGCGCCGGCAGGCAGGTCGGGACTTGACAGGAAGTCACTCACGTCTTATCTTGTTAGCAGTCACGGTCGCCGACTGCTAACGCGGTGGCGGTCATAACATACAGAAAGGCAAAGGGAAAGGAGCCAAGACCTATGCACGTGCGTCCACTCAATGACAGGGTTCTTCTCCGGCGGCTCGAGGAGAAGGAGGTCGTCAAGGGCGGGATCATCATCCCGGATACCGCCAAGGAGAAGCCGCAGGAAGCCGAGGTGGTGAACGTCGGCCCGGGCAAGCTCGACGACAACGGCAAGCGCATCCCGACCGAGGTGAAGAAGGGCGACCGCGTTCTCATCGGCAAGTACTCCGGCACCGACATCAAGATCGGTGACGAGGAGTTCGTGATCGTGCGCGAGGACGAGATCCTCGGCGTGATCGAGAAGTAGGAGGAGGAGGAGACATGGCGAAGCAGATCGTTTACTCGGAAGAGGCGCGGCAGGCCATCCTGCGCGGTGTCAACAAGCTCGCGGATGCGGTCAAGGTCACGCTCGGTCCCAAGGGCCGCAACGTCATCCTGGAGAAGAAGTTCGGTTCGCCGGTCATCACCAAGGACGGCGTCACCGTGGCGAAGGAAGTCGAGCTGAAGGACAAGCTCGAGAACATGGGCGCGCAGATGGTGCGCGAGGTCGCGTCGAAGACCTCCGACGTGGCCGGCGACGGCACCACCACCGCCACCGTGCTGGCGCAGGCGATCTACCGCGAGGGGATCAAGAACGTCACCGCCGGCGCCAACCCGATGGAGCTCAAGCGGGGCATCGACATCGCGGTCAAGCGCGCGGTCGAGGCGATCAACACGCTGTCGAAGCCGGTCGAGGGCAAGGCGATCGCCCACGTCGGGACGATCTCGGCCAACAACGACACGGAGATCGGCAACATCATCGCCGAGGCGATGGACAAGGTCGGCAAGGACGGCGTGATCACGGTCGAGGAGTCGAAGTCGCTGGACACCACGCTCGAGGTCGTCGAGGGGATGCAGTTCGACCGCGGCTACCTGTCGCCGTACTTCGTCACCGACGCCGAGCGCATGGAGGCGGTCTACGAGAACGCCAAGGTGCTGCTGTTCGAGAAGAAGATCTCCTCGATGAAGGACCTGCTGCCGATCCTCGAACAGGTGGCCAAGCAGGGCAAGCCGCTGCTGATCGTCGCGGAGGACGTCGAGGGCGAGGCGCTCGCAACGCTGGTCGTCAACAAGCTGCGCGGCACACTGCAGGTGGCCGCCGTCAAAGCCCCGGGTTTCGGCGACCGCCGCAAGGCCATGATGGAGGACATCGCGATCCTCACCGGCGGCAAGCTGATCTCCGAGGACCTCGGCATCAAGCTCGAGAACGTGAAGTGGGAGGACCTCGGCACGGCGCGCAAGGTGACGATCGACAAGGACGACACGACGATCGTGGTCGACGATGACGACGCCAAGAAGCGCGAGGCGATCGCCGGGCGCGTCAAGCAGATCCGCAAGCAGATCGAGGAGACCACCTCGGACTACGACCGCGAGAAGCTGCAGGAGCGGCTGGCCAAGCTGGTCGGCGGCGTGGCGCAGATCAAGATCGGGGCCGCCACCGAGACCGAGATGAAGGAGAAGAAGGCGCGCGTCGAGGACGCCCTGCACGCCACCAAGGCGGCCGTCGAGGAGGGGATCGTCCCGGGCGGCGGCGTGGCGCTGCTGCGCGCGATGGACGACGTCGAGAAGCTCTTGAAGGAGCACAAGGGCGACGTGCGCACCGGCGTCCAGATCGTGCTGCGCGCCCTCGAGGAGCCGACCCGCCAGATCATCCACAACACGGGGATCGACGAGGCGGCGGTGATCGTGCGCGACATCCGCAAGAAGTCGGGGAACATCGGCTTCAACGCGCTGACCGCCACGATGGAGGACCTCGTCGAGGCCGGCGTCATCGATCCGGCGAAGGTCACCAAGAACGCGCTCGTCAACGCGTCGTCGATCGCGGGCCTGATGCTCACCACCGAGGCGCTGGTCGCCGAGATCCCGGAGGAGGAGAAGAAGGCGCCGGCGATGCCGGGCGGCGGCGGCGGCATGGGGGACATGTACTGAGCTCCTCGCGCCAGCGGCGCGGGGAGCGTTCCGGGCCCGAGGGCAGCGAGGGCGAAGGGATCTCCCGGCGCGAGCAGCGCGACGGGTGCCGGGGCCCGGGCTCAGGGCTCCGAGGAAGCAGAGAAGAAGAAAGCACGAACAGGAGCGGGGCCGCGAGGCCCCGCTTCGTGCGTCATCCCGAGTCCCCCACGCCGCGGCGCGGCGATCGGACGAGGCAGGAAACCCCCGGGACGGCCGGCGCCCTCGCCGGCCCGAGCCCCGCCGGCAGAACCCCCGCGCGGGCGAGGGCGCCCGCGCTCCGGTCTCGATGGGTTTCCTTGGAAGCCGGGGTACCACGCCGCCGCCATCGCATCAGGGAGAAAACGCCGCCGTGGGACGCGCTCGAGCGCGAAGCGGGCGCAAAGCGTGCGAGGGCTGCCTATGCTGGCGGCGGGGCGGCGGGCGTGGTAGGAAGACGGCGTGGGCGGCTTGGCGGGTGACGGCGCGTACGCGGCGATCGAGGTGGGGGAGCGGCTGCGGCTGGCGGCGCCGGGGGGCGCGGTGCCGGAGGACGGGCGCGTCGCAGTGGCAATCGCGCGCGGGGCGTTCGGCTCGGGGGAGCACGAGACGACGGCGGCGTGCCTGCAGGCGCTGGAGAGCCTCCCCGGGCTGCGCGGCGCGCTTGTGCTCGATCTCGGCTGCGGCACGGGCGTGTTGGCGATCGCTGCGGTGGCGCTCGGCGCGCGCGCGGCGGTGGCTGTCGACATCGAGCCGGCGGCGGCGGCGGTGGCGCGCGCGAACTGCCGGCACAACGACGTCGCAGAGAAGGTGCGGGTCGCAGCCGGAACGCTCGCCGCCGTGCGCGCGGGCGCGGGGTTCGGCGTCGTCGCCGCCAACATCCCCGCCTCGGTGCTGCTCGCGGAGGCGCCGGCGCTGCTCGCGCGGGCGGCGCCGGGCGCTCCGCTGGTGCTGTCGGGGATCCTCTGGGAGGAGCTGTTCGACATCGAGCAGCGCTATCGACGCCTCGGCTGCGCCACGCTGCGCCGGCGCATGCTCGAGGAGTACGCGCTGCTGCTGCTGCGCGCCCCGGCGCGGTGACCGCGCCGCCGCCGCGGACGCAGCGCCCCGGTACGCGCGACCACCCGCCAGCGGCCGCACGCCCGCGGCCTGACGGCCCCGGCTACACTTTCCGCGATGGACGGCACGCCGCGCCCGCTCACGGTCTCGGGCACCACGCTCAACGTCGTGGTGACGCGCAAGCGCGTGAAGAACGTCAACGCGCGGCTGCGCGGCGAAACCCTGCTGGTCTCGGCGCCGCTGCGCCTGGCGCAGGCCGAGCTCGACCGCGCGGTGACCGAGCTGGCGCGCCGGCTGGTGCGCCGGGCGCGCGCCCGCACGGTCAACGGCGAGGACGCCCTCGCCGCCGCCGCCCGCCGCGTGGCCGCACGCTTCCCGAAGGCGCCGCCGCCGTTCGCGGTGAGCTTCTCGACCAGCCAGCGCGCCCGCTGGGGGTCGTGCAGCGCGCGCGCCGGAGCGATCCTGCTCAACGCCGCGCTCGTGCACATGCCGCCGTGGGTGCTCGAGGCGGTGCTCGCACACGAGCTCGTGCACCTCTTCCACCGCGACCACGGCCCGGCCTTTCAGGATCTGCTGCGGCGGGTGTGCCCCGACGCGGAGCGTGCCCGCGCGTTCCTGCACGGCGTGAGCTGGGTGGCGGGCCGATGGCGCTCGCTGCCAGCCGTCGAGCGCGAGCAGCTCGCCGGTGCCGCAGGCGACGGCGACGAGGCGTGGAACCGCCAGCCCCGGCACGGTGGCCCGAGCGTGTGAGGTTCACCGCGCGCGCGCCGGCCGCAGGTCGCCGAAGGGGGCGAGCAGGACGAGGTCGCCGAACGTGCCGAGATCGGTGTACCGTAGGGCCTGGCGGTCGAGCTCGGCGGCGACCGCCGCGGCGTCGCGCAGGCTCGTCGCGAGCACGGTCCCGGCTTCGCGCCGCGCCAGCCGCGTGCGCAGCGTCTGCGCCGAGGCGCCGCTGACGGTCGGGCCCACCGCTGCTCGCGTCTGGATGCGCTCGACCTCGCAGCGCAAGTACAGGCTCAGGCCCCAGACCGGCCGTGTGTCGACGAAGATCACGCGCGCCGGGCGCGGCCTCACCCCGGCGGCGATCGCCGCGGCGAGCGGGCGACCGTCCTTCGGGCTGGGGTAGTCGGCGGCGTATGCCCGCAGGCCGACCAGCGCCGCGATCCAGACGGCGAGCAGCGGCAGCGCGACCGCCGGGCGCAGCGGCTCGGGGAGCGCCGCAGCGGAGAGCAGCGCGAGCGGCACGAACAGCGGCAGCAGGTAGAGGGGCAGGCGCGACGACGCCCCGGCGAACACCGCGAGCGGCACGACGACCCAGAGCACAGCGAGCACGAGCAGCGGCCGGCGCGCCAGGCGCGAGCGCCACGCCGCGCGGTCGAACAGGCTGCGACCGGCGCGGCGCAGCGCCGGCACCCACCACAGCGCCCACGGCAGCGCGCCGACCACCAGCGTAGGGGCGTACGTCTCGAGCGCGCGGTACCAGCCCGGGTTGCGGCGGTAGGCGCCGGAGAGGATGCGGACCGCCAGCTCGTCGCGCACGAAGTAGGCGAGCAGCCCGGGGTGGGTTGCCGCCACGGCTGCGTACCAGCCGAGCCCGACGACCGCGAACGCCACCACACCGGCGGGGTGGAGCAGGCGCACCAGCGCGCGTCGGCCGCCCGCGAGCGCCGCGAAGGCCGCGAACGCCGCCAGCGGCAGCAGCCCGGCCGGGCCCTTGGTGAGCACGGCGAGGGCGAGCGCGAGCCACATCGCGACCAGCGGCGGCAGCGGCCGGGGACCGTCGCGGCGCTCCCACCATGCCGCGAACGCCAGCCCGGCGCAGGCGAGCCAGAGCGTGAGCAACGTGTCGGTCGTGACCGCGTTGGCGGCGGTGTAGGGGAGCAGGAACGTCGCGAAGACCAGCGCCGCCAGCCCGGGGCGGTGCGGCACGGCGCGCGCCCCGAGGTGGTGCACGACCAGCACCGTGGCGGCGAACGCGAGCGCGTTGGCGAGGCGGACGCCCCACTCGTTCCAGCCGAGCGCGGCGATCCCGGCGGCGAGCGCCCAGTAGGTGAGCGGCGGCTTGGCGAAGTGGGGGACGTCGTCGTTGAACGCCGGGACCGCGAAGTCGCCCGAGCGCAGCATCTGCGCTGCGATGTTGGCGTAGCGCCCTTCGTCGGGCTCCCAGAGGCCGCGGGAGCCCTGGAACGCGATGGCGTAGGCGAGAACCGCCGCGACCACCGCGCCCACCCTCCAGCGCCTCCGGCCGGCTCCGCCCGCGGACCCGTCCGGGACGGCGAGCTCCGGGTCAGGCATTCCCGAGCGGCTCACCAGCGAGCTTCGCCTTGGTCGCCTCCCACGCCAGCCAGCCGCGCAGCGCCAGGCCGTGGAGCGCGCCGCGGCGCGCGACGTCGCGCGCGATCGCCCAGTGGACGACGGTGGGCGGCGGCGCCGGCACGTCGGACGCGGGCCGGTCGACGAGCGCGATCGCACCGGACGGGCACACCGACTGGCAGACGCCGCAGCCGATGCAGCGCGCCTCGTCGACGCGGTACGCCGCCTCGCCGGCGGCGATCGCGTCCATCGGGCAGCGCGGCGCCGCGCACTCGCCGCAGGCGGCGCACGCGTCCGCGTCGATGCGCGCGACGACGCTGGAGTGGGCGAGCAGGTGGGGGGCGCCGTGCTCCCTGACGCCGCGCAGGAAGCCGCAGCAGCACGAGCAGCAGTTGCACACGAAGAACGGGTCGTAGCGGGTGTTGTAGGTGCAGTGGACGAGCCCCTCGCGCTCGCAGGCGGCGAGCAGCGCCGCCGCCTCCTCTCGGGTGATCGGGCGCCCCCATGCGGGCGCGCCGTCCCACGCATCCTCCTCGCGCGAGAACGACAGGCACGTCTCCTGGGTGTGGGAGCACGGCCTGCCCACGAGCGCCTGCTCCCTGCGGCAGATGCACTGGCCGACGCGGAACGACTTCGCGTTCGCCAGCATGCGCGCGAGGTCCTCGTGGGGCAGGATCCGCGCGCGCGCCTCGACGCGCGCGTTCACCGGGACGACGCGGGCGAGCGCCGGGCCGTGGCCGCCGACGGCGCGCAGCAGCGCCGGCGCGTACTCCTCGAACAGGTCGGCGAGCGCCTTGTCCATGCGCTCGAGCTGGAACTCGTAGATGCCGACCACGAACGGCACGAAGCAGTAGACGCGCCGGCCGTCGAGGCGGAACGAGGCGATCTGGCCGCGTTCTGCCATGCCGTCGAGCGTGGCACGCACCTGGTTGGTCGGACGCTTGAGGCGGCGCGCGACCGCCGCCGCGGTCTCCGGGATCGCCTTGACCTGCAGCGCCATCGCGGCGTCGTCGGGAGAGAAGATCGCGCGCAGGATGCGCAGCTCGACGCCGGACTCGGTGCGCGGGAAACCATTGGGGAGCGAGTCGAGTCGCTCGGCGAGGCGCTGGTAGACATCGGCCGTCATGAGGCCCTCCCCCGGGGCGCCGCAGGCCGTGCGGGCGACTGCAGGATACACCCCGCCGCCCGGCGTCGACCCGTGTGTAGAATCGCGCCGTGGCGGTTGCGATGGAGACCCGCGGACGGCGCTGGCTGGTGCTGGCGAGCGCGGTGGCGAGCTTCTTCGCCGTCGGCGTCGGCTTCTTCTCGGTGCCGCCGGTGCTGCCGGCGCTCGCGGCGCGGCTCGCGATCGACAACCTCATGGCGGGGGTGCTGATGGGCAGCATTGCGATCCCCGCCATCGTCCTGTCGCTGCCGCTCGGCGCGGCGCTCGACCGCTGGCCGGCGCGCGCCGCCGGCGCATGGGGGTTGGCGCTGATGGCGGCCGGGGGGGACTGTGCGCCGGCGCTCCCGGGTATGCCGCGCTGCTCGCCGGCCGCCTCCTGTTCGGCGTCGGCGGACTGGCGATCAACCTGCTCGGGGCGCGGATGCTCGCGCGCGTGTTCGCCGGACGCGAGCTGTCGCTGGCGATGGCGCTGTTCCTCGCCGCCTACCCGGTGAGCATGATCGCGTGCTTCGGGGCGCAGCCGCTGCTCGCAGCGGCGCTCGGCTGGCGGGCGGCGCTGACGCCGGCGCCGCTGCTCGCGATCGCCGCGCTGCCGCTGCACCTGGCGGTGGTCCGCCCCGGAGCGGCCCCGGCGGCGGCCGGCGCGGCGGCGCCGCCGCGGGCGCCGCTGTCGGCGCCGTTGCTCGCGCTCGCCGTCTCGTGGTGCCTGTTCTTCGCGGCGTACGCGTCGATCGTCACGTTCGCTCCAGCGTGGGCGGGGCGCGACGGGCTGTCGGTCGTCTCGACGGTGGCGTGGGTGTCGCTGGCGGCCGGACCCTTCGCCGGTGCGCTGATCGACCGCACCGGCGGCGCGCGCGCCTGGGCCGCCGGCGGCATGCTGCTGCTCGCCGCGACGCTGGCCGCGATGGCCGGCGCGGCGGCGCCGTCGCTGGCCGCGATGGCGGCGGTGGGCGCGGCCGTGGCGCTGGTGCCCACCGCGGTGTACTCGCTGCCAGGCCGGCTCGTCCCTGCGGAGGCGGTGGGATTCGCGTTCGGCCTGATCACGTCGTTCTCCAACCTCGGCGCGGTGCTCGGTCCGGCGCTTGCCGGGGCGCTGCGCGACCGGACGCCGTCGTGGCCGGCGCTCTGGCTCGCGCTGGCCGTCGTCGCGGCGCTCGCGGCGGCCGCGGCGCTCGCCGCGCGGCCGGCGCGCGCAGCGTAGCGGCGCCGCACCATCGGCTACCATGGGCGCGCCGGCGCGCACGCCGGCGCGCGGAGGCGTCTCATGCGGCGGCTGGGGGCGGGATCGGCGGTTGCGGCGGCGGCGTTGCTGGCGGCAGTTCCGTGCGGCGCGGCGTACCTCGAGAACGTGCCGCAGACGGTGCGGCAGCCGGACGGGACCGTGCTGCGCCTGCTGGCCACCGGCGACGAGCACTCGAGCTGGCTGCACGACGAGGCGGGCTACCTGATCGTGCGCGACCCCGGCGACGGGAGGCTGGTCTATGCGATCCGCGAAGGCGGGCGCGTGCGCCCCTCGCACCTCGTCGTGGGCCGCGACGACCCGACGGCGTCCGGCCTCGCGCCAGGGCTCCGGCCGGATCCGGGCGAGGCGGTTGCGCGAGCGCTGGCGCGGGCGCAGACCGCGGTGTCGGCGCAGGCGGCGCCCGGCGTGCCGGCGTTCACGGCGATCGAGAATATCGTCGTGTTCATCCGCTTCGCCGACGAGCCGGAGTTCACGGCGGAGCGCCCGCTCGCGGCCTACGACGCGCTGTTCAACGGCGACGGCGACGGCGCGGTGTCGATGCGCAGCTACTTCCGCTCCGCCTCCTACGGCCAGCTCGCGGTGCACACCAGCTTCTTCCCGGCCGGCGGCGGCGGCCTGGTGACCTCGTTCCAGGCGGCCGAGCCGCGCGCCTACTACACGCCGTACGACGCCACCACGAACCCCGTCGGGTACGCAGGGGAGAGCCAGCGGGAGACGCGCGAGAAGGACCTGCTCGCGGCGGCGGTGGCGGCGATCGCGGGGGAGGTGCCGGCGTCGCTGGCGATCGACGGCAACGGCGACGGCGCGGTCGACAACGTCTGCTTCATCGTCTCGGGGACGCCGACGGCGTGGAGCACGCTGCTGTGGCCGCACATGTGGTCGCTCGCCGGGCGCGGGGCCACGATCAACGGCAAGCGCGTCGAGTCGTTCAACTTTCAGCTCGAGAGCATGGTGCAGGTCGGCGTGCTGTGCCACGAGATGACGCACACGCTCGGCGCGCCCGACCTCTACCACTACACCAGCGACGGGATGACCCCGGTGGGCCGCTGGGACCTGATGGCGAGTACGACGACGCCGCCGCAGCAGATCAACGCCTACTTCAAGTACCGCTACCTGGGGTGGATCAGGGAGCTGCCCGCGATCACCGCGTCGGGCGGCTACGCTCTGGCGCCGCTGTCGGCGGGACCGCACTGCTTCAAGGTCGCGTCGCCCAACGCGCCGCGCGAGTACTTCCTGCTCGAGTACCGGTCGCAGGCGTCGGCGTTCGACTCGACGGTACCGGGGAGCGGCCTCGTCGTCTACCGCATCAACACCGGCGTGCACGGCAACGCCGGTGGCCCGCCGGACGGCGTCTACGTCTTCCGGCCGGGAGGCGCCGCCGACGCCAACGGCTCGATCCGCGACGCCGCGCTGGGCAGCCACGTCGGCCGCACCGCGATCGACGGCGCCAGCGACCCGCACGCGTTCCTCACTTGGGGTGACCTCGGGGGGCTGTCGATCTCCGAGATCGGGGCGCCGGGGGAGACGATCGCCTTCACGGTCACCGTGCAGGGCGCCTGCGCGCTCGGCGGATTCGCGCTGGCCGGCCCGGAGTCGCCGGTGCACGGAACGGCGCTCGACCTGGCGTGGAGCGCTGCCGCCGGCGCGACCTCCTACGACCTGCACGTCGGCGAGGGCGGGGAGCTGCCGGTGGTGGCCACGACGTCGGCGCCCGGAGCCTCCATCGCGGTGGCCCCGGGCGCCATCTACGGCTGGCGGGTGATCGCTGCCAACGCCTGCGGGCGGCTCGCGTCGGGCCCGGCGTGGGCGCTGCACGTCGACCCCCTGGTGCCGTCGCTGACGCGCGGGGAGCGCGTCACCGCGCTCGCGTCCGCGACCGCCGGCGAATGGCGCTACCTCGCGGTCGAGGTGCCGGCCGGGGCGCGGGCGCTCGCCGTCTCCACCGCGGGCGGCGGCGGCGACCTCGACCTCTACCTCCGCCGCGGCGCGTTTCCCACCCTGTCAAGGAACGACTGCGCGGCGGTGCGGGCCGGCACCCAGGAGCGCTGCGCGGTGGCGTCTCCGGCGCCCGGCACCTGGTACGTCGGGGTCTACGCCTACGCCCCGTTCACGGACGTCGAGCTGGCCGCAGACTGGGTGCTGCCGCCGCGCCGCCGTATGACGCGCTGATCTGCTGCTCTCGAAGGTCGTCGCGGCGCGCGCAGGTTCTCGGGAGCAGCAACGCGCCGGCGTCGCTGCCGCTCCGGCGGGCCGCTGCTGTCTCCGAGAGCCGGCGCGCTGCGACGACCACCGGTTGGAGTGGATCGGCACGTCCCCCGGCGACGAAGGCCGTGGTAGCATCGCCAGCAACGACCCGGCGACGCGGATGAAGGTCCCGGATCGGCGCGCCGGGGAGGCGGGATGAAGGAAATGCGATGACCCTTCGTGTGCGCGCGCTGGGGCTCGTAGGACTGGTCTTCCTTGGCCTCCTCGCCGTGGTTCTCGTCCTTGTATCAACAGGCGTGCTCGGACGCTTCACCGAGATCGAGCGCGCCGCCGCCGAGCGCGATGCGGAGCGGGTCCGGCGCGCCCTCGAGGCGGAGCTCGACAGCCTGGACGTCCTCGCCGCGGACTGGGCGGTGTGGGACACCACTTACGAGTTTGTGCGGTCGCGAGGCGAGGAGTTCATCCGGTCGAACCTGAACAGGGAGACGATCGGAGCGCTCCGTGCGAGCCTCGTCGCGTTCATTGACGCGGAGGGCGAGCTGGTGTGGGGCCGCTGGCTCGACCGTGCCTCCGGGTCGCTCGTGCCCCTCCCCGCTGAACTCGGGCAGTACCTCCGGCCCGGCGCGCCGCTCGCCTCGCGCAGCGAGGCCGCCGCGTCACTCAAGGGGGTCGTGGCGCTGCGCGACGGCGTGCTCGCGGTCGCGAGCCGGGCGATCCTCACCAGCACCGGCAGCGGACCCTGCCGGGGGACGTTCGTTCTCGGTCGCCCCCTCGGCGCCGCCGAGATCGCCTCGCTGGGGCGTGCCGTGGACACGGCGGTGACGGCGCAGGCGGCAGGGGAGGAGCTGCCCGCGGACTTCGCGGCGGCGCTGGCCGAGCTCGCGCCGGGCCGGAGGGTGCACGTGCGTGCGCTGGGACAATCGCGGGTGGCCGCCTACCAGCTCGTCCGCGACATCGCGGGGCGCCCGGCGCTGCTGCTGAAGGTCGAGATGCCCCGGTCGCTTTACCGGGAGGGCTTGGCGGTTGCACGCCTCCTGGTCGGGGTGCTGGTGCTCGCCGTGCTGGCGTTCGGTGTCGCGATGCTGGCGGGGCTGGAACGGATGGTGCTCGCGCGGGTGGCGCGCCTGTCCTCCGGCCTGCGCGCGATCGCCGGCTGCGGAGACCCCGCCGGCCGCGTGCGCGTCGACGGTGGCGACGAGTTGGCGCGGCTTGCCAGCGATGTCAATAAAGCGCTCGCCGCCGTCGAGGCGGCGGGAGCGGCGCTGCGCGAGTCCGAAGAGCGCTTCCGGCGGCTGATCGATCTCCTGCCCGACGGGCTCCTGGTCGCATGCAACGGCCGCGTTGTCTTCGCGAACGACCGGATGGCCGCGATGATCGGCGCCACCGGAGCGGGCGCAGTGACGGGCCGGGAGGTGCTCGCCCCCGTTGCCGCGGAGTCCCGCGACCTTTTCGCTCGGCTCCTCCGTCAGTTGGAGGCGGGACGTGAGGTCGAGACTCCCGCCGGAGTCCGGTTGCTGCGCGACGACGGCGCCGCCGTCGACGCAGAGGTGTCCGCCATCCCGTACCTTCACGAGGGGCGGCCGGCCGTGCAGGCCCTCGTCCGCGACGTGACGGCCCGAACGCGCCTCGAGGCGGCGGTGCGGCGCGCGCAGAAGATCGAGGCGATCGGCCAGCTCGCCGGGGGGCTGGCTCACGGTTTCAACAACCTGTTCCAGGCCGTGCTGGGCGGCCTCGAGGTCCTGCGCCTGCGTGGGGCCGCGCATCCCCGCCACGACGAGGCGGTCCGCGAGCTCGCGGAGCAGGTGCGGCGCGGTGCGGCGCTGGCACGGCAGCTCCTGCTCTTCTCGCAGCGGGAGGTGACCAAGAAGGAGCCGCTCGACCTCAACGTCGTCGTCGGCGAGACCGTGGGGATGCTGCGCGGGGTGGTGCGCGAAACGGTCGAGATCCGCTCCGATCTCGACCCGGAGTCCCTGCCCGTCGTCGCCGACCGCGGCCAGCTCGAGCAGATCCTGGTCAACCTGGCGATGAACGCATCCGACGCGATGCCGGAGGGCGGCGAGCTGCGACTGCGGACCGGCGCGGAGGGTGAGACCGCTTGGATGGAGATCGCCGACTCCGGCGCCGGGATGACGGAGGGGGTGAAGGCGCGGATCTTCGAGCCGTTCTTCACCACCAAGGCAGGCGGCAACGGCCTCGGCCTGGCGGTGGTCCACGGCATCGTGTCGCACCACGGCGGCCGCGTCTCGGTGAGCTCGGCGCCGGGACGGGGCACGCTCTTCCGCGTGGCGCTGCCGCTGGTCCGGCAGCCGCGCGCCGGGACCGCGGCGCCGGCGGCGCCGGGCGGGAGCGAGCCTCTCGCGGCGGGCCGCGGCGAGCGCATCCTCGTCGTCGAGGACGAGGACGTCGCGCGCACGAGCCTGGTCGAGATGCTCACGCTCCTCGGCTACGAAGCCGCCGGCGTGTGCGCCGGCGAGGAGGCCAGGTCGCTGCCCGCCGCCCCGGCGTACGATCTGCTGCTCACCGACTTCATCCTTCCGGGAATCGACGGCGTACAGCTTGCCCGGGAGCTCAGGACCGCCTGGCCGGAGCTCCGGGTGATCGTCATGTCCGGTTACTCGGAGGACGAGGCGCTCAGGTCCGGGGTTGGCCGGGGGGAGATGCGATACCTGCAGAAGCCGTTCGGGCTGTCGAGCTTGGCGGCCGAGGTCGCCGCGGCTCTCGCCGGCCGGACCTGACCGGCCTTCCCTGATCTGATCCTGCCGCGAGCGAGGCGCGGGCGGACGCCCGGGAGCGGCAGCCACGCCGGCGGCCCGCCGCGGCCGCCGCGCTCGCGGGATGCCGGCGCCGGCGTGCCTTGAGCCGCGGGCCGAGAAGCTCGGGGGCGCTGGCGCCCTCTCCCGCGCAACGAGCGCCCGCGCGGCCGCCGTGCGCCCGCTGCGGGAAGCCGTCCGGTAGAATCGCCCCGGGCGCCGCGCCGGGGGCCGTTCCTTCCGGACGGACAGGGGGCGGCCGGGGGGCGGACGGGAATGGCTCGGTTCGACGTGATCGTCTTGGGGTGCGGCCCGGCGGGCGAACGTGCGGCGATCCAGGCCGCGCGCGCCGGCAAGCAGGTCGCCGTGGTCGAGCGCGCCCACGTCGTGGGCGGCAACCGCATCAACTGGGGGACGATCCCGTCGAAGACGCTGCGCGAGAGCGCGCTGTTCGTCCTCTCCCTGACGCGCAACAAGCTGCACGGAATCCGCACCGAGATCGCCGGCGAGATCACGGTCGCGGACTTCATGTACCGCGAGCGGCAGGTTGTGCAGCGCGAGCTCGACCTCATCAACGAGTCGCTCGACCGCTACCGCATCAGCGTTTTCCAGGGGCACGGCCGCTTCGTCGATCCCCACCGCATCGCCGTGGTCGGCGGCGACGGCCGGACTCGGACGCTCCTCGAGGCGGAGTACGTGATCATCGCCACCGGCTCGCGGCCGAACCGACCGGCCGATGTGCCGTTCGACGAGGCCACGGTATTCGACTCCGAATCGATCCTGCGGCTGCCGCGCATGCCGCGGTCGATGCTCGTGCTCGGCGCCGGTGTCATCGGCATCGAGTACGCCTCGATCTTCGCCGCGCTCGGCCTGCAGGTGACGCTCGTCGACACCCGGCAGCGGCTGCTGCCGCACTGCGACCGCGAGATCGCCGGCGTGCTCGAGCGCGAGCTCGGCAAGCTCGGCGTGCTCGTGCTCCACGACGACCGCCACGCCGCGATCACCCCGCTCGCCGGCGACCCGCCGCGGGTGTGCTGCCGCACCGTGCAGGGCAACCTGCTCGAGGCCGAGGTGCTGCTCTACTGCGTCGGGCGCGACGGCAACACCGCCGACATCGGGCTCGAGCACCTCGGCATCACGCCGAACCCCTACGGCCTGATCGAGGTCAACGAGGCGCTGCAGACGGCGCACCCGCACATCTACGCCGTCGGCGACGTGATCGGCTTCCCCGCGCTCGCGTCGACGTCGATGGAGCAGGGGCGGCGGGCGGTTCGCCACGCGTTCGGCATCCCGGGCCTCGAGATCGACACCGACGTGCTGCCGTACGCTGTCTACTCGATCCCCGAGGTGAGCTACATCGGCGACACCGAGGAGCGCCTGCGCGAGCTCGGCGTCGACTGCGTGTGCGGCCGCGGCAACTATGACATGAACCCGCGCGGCCAGATCATCGGCGACGACGAGGGCCTGCTCAAGCTCGTCTTCGAGCGCGAGTCGCTGCGCCTGCGCGGCGCCCACGTGGTCGGCAGCGCCGCCAGCGAGCTCGTCCACATCGGCCAGGCGTTCCTGCGCGCCGGCGCCACGGCATGGATGATCGCCGAGACGCCGTACAACTACCCGACGCTCTCGGACCTCTACCGCCACGCCGCCCTGAAGGCGATCGCCGAGCACCGCCAGCGCCGGGGGTGAGTGCGGAGGCGCGGTCGCGGGGGGCCTCGCGGCCTCCCCCCACGCGCCGGAGCGACCCCGGCGCCCCCACTCCGTGAGCGCCGGCGGCTCGCCGGGCCGCCGCCGCGTCGCGCCGCACCGCGCCCCCCGCGTGACCCGCCGCGGCGCATGAAGTAGCATTCGCGGCCAGGGAGCGCCGAGGACATGATCATCCCGATCGGGCACGAGCACGAGACGGTCCGCCGGTTGCCATGGGTCAGCATCGTGATCATCGCGCTCAACACGCTGGTGTTCCTGCTCGTGGCGCTGCCCGCCGCGAACCAGGACGAGCTGATCCGCCGCAAGGCCGTGGAGGTGTTCGAGTACTGGCAGCAGCACCCGTACCTCGACCTGCCGGCGGAGTTCGTGCGGGACGTCCTGTCGCCTGGCCAGCGCGAGCAGCTCAAGGTCGCCACCGAGGCGTTCAAGAACATGCACCCCGCGGCGGCCGAGGGCGAGCGCGAGCTCGCGGAGCGCCGGCTGCGGACGCTGGTGCAGGGCTACTTCGCGGCGAAGGCCGACAGCCCGTTCCTCTCCTGGGGGTTGGTGCCGGCCCATCCGACGCCGGGAGCGATGCTCAAGAGCATGTTCATGCACGCGGGCTGGCTCCACTTCCTCGGCAACATGTTCCTCTTCTACCTCGCCGGTCTGATCGTCGAGGACGCGTTCGGCCGGCCGCTGTTCGCCGGCCTCTACCTCGCCTCTGGCATCGTCGCGTCGCTCACCCACGTGGTGATGTTCCCGGATTCCACGATTCCCCTCGTCGGCGCCTCCGGCGCAATCGCCGGGGTGATGGGGGCGTTCCTCATCCGCTTCGCGCGCAGCAAGCTGCGCTTTGCCTACTTCTTGTGGGTGATCGTGATCATCCGCGGGACGTTCACCGCGCCGGCGTGGCTGATGCTGCCGCTGTGGCTGCTCGAGCAGCTCTTCTATGCCTCGATGGTCAAGTCCGGCGGCGGCGTCGCCTACTGGGCCCACGTCGGCGGGTTCGCGTTCGGCGCCGCCGCGGCGTACGCCGTCCGGGCGCTGCGCATCGAGGAGCGCTGGGTGCACCCTGCGATCGAGGCGAAGATCTCCCTGGCGCAGGATCCCGCGCTCGATGCGGGGCTCGCGCGGCTCGCCGTCGGCGACGGGCAGGGGGCGCGCGAGGCGCTCGCGCCGCTGCTCGCCCGCGAGCCGCGCCACCCGGACGCCAACCTCGCGATGTGGGAGAGCTATCTGCGGGACGAGACGCCGCAGGCGGGGGTCCCGCACCTCGTGCACGTGATCGAGCACGAGCTGAAGGAGGGCGACCTCACGCTGGCGTTCGACCACTGGCGCGAGCTCGTCCACCACGGCGGCCAGTGCGGCCCGCCGCCGCTCGCGTTCCGCCTCGCCGCCGCGCTGCAGGAGGGCAGCCCTGCCGCCGCCGTCGAGGTGCTCCAGCGGATCGCCGACGACCCCGCGGCTGGTCTGCTGGCGGCGAAGGCGGCGCACCGCCTCGAGGCGCTCGCCGCCACGCCGGAGGATCGTGCGTACTGGCACGCGCGGGGGCAGCCAGGCGCAAGCCCTGCCCCGGCGGCGCCAGCTCCGGCTCCCGCGTCGACGCCGGCCCCGGCTCCCGCGCCGGCGCCAGTCCCGGTTCCCGCGGCGACGCCGGCCCAGGCTCGCGCGGCGGCGCCGGCCCCGCCCGGTGCGGCGGGCGCCGCGCCCGCCGCCGGTCAGCCGGCAGGCCCCGTCGCGGCGGCGTCGCCGTTCCAGGTCGAGATGTGCTACCTCGAGGGTCTCGACGACGACGGGATCCTGCTGCGGGGCGCCGGCGGGGCGTCGGAGTTCCTGCCGTTCGGGCGCATCGCGGCCGTGGCGGTGGGCGGCATCACCGGCGCCGCCAGGCCGTACCTGGTGCTCGACCTCGTGCTGCACCCGAACGCCGGCGTCCACTCCGTCCTGCGCCTGCTGAGCTCGCAGCTCGACCCGCGCATGCTGACCGGCCGCGGCGACCTCTCGCCGATCGACGCCTTTCGCGAGCTCGTCCGGCGCATCGCCGCGGCGGCCTCCGCCCCCGTGCTCCCGGGCGGGAAGACCGCGGCCGCGCCCGCGCTCGCGACGTTCCGCTCGATCGAGGAGTACGAGACCGGCATCCTCCGTGTGGCGCTCGGCGGCTGAGCCGCGCGACGACTTTCGGAAGTCGCAGGACAGGGTCGGCGCTCCCCCCCGGCGCCCCCGGACGGGGTTGAAATGTGGCAAGCGTGCGGTTAGAGTGAAGATCGTGAAAGTGCGTACAGCGCTCAACGTGTACGCGCACATCGCCGCCGAGTGGCCGGGGGAACCGGCCGGCGCGGCAGAAGGAGGGCGTGAATGTCGATGCTGAAGGCGAAACTGCTCGAGAAGATCAAGGAGCACCGTCCCCGCACCCAGAAGCTCCTCAAGGAGCACGGCGATGTGAAGATCGGCGAGGTGACGATCGCGCAGGCGATCGGCGGCGCCCGTGGCGTCCGCTGCCTCGTGACGGACATCTCCTACCTCGATCCGTTCGAGGGGATCCGGTTCCGCGGCAAGACCATCCCCGAGACGTTCGCCGCCCTCCCCAAGGTCCCCGGCTGCGACTACCCCTACGTCGAAGGATTCTGGTGGTTCCTGGTTACGGGCGAGGTCCCGACGATGGAGCAGGTCCTGGACGTCGTCGCCGACTGGAAGAAGCGCCGCCACGTGCCGATCTACGTGATCGACGTGCTGCGCGCGATGCCGCGCGATACGCACCCGATGACGATGTTCTCGGCCGCAATCCTCTGCATGCAGCGCGAGTCGCAGTTCGTCAAGCGCTACAACCAGGGTATGAAGAAGGACGAGTACTGGGAGCCGATGTTCGAGGACGCCCAGAACCTGCTCGCCAAGCTGCCCTCGATCGCGGCGTACATCTACCGCATGAAGTACAAGGCGGACACCCATATCCACGCCGACTACGACCTCGACTTCGGCGGCAATTTCGCCCACATGATGGGGTTCGGAAAGCCGTACGACGACGTCGCGCGCATGTACTTCATCCTCCACTCCGACCACGAGTCCGGAAACGTGTCCGCGCACACGACGCACCTCGTCGCCTCCGCCCTGTCGGACGCCTACTACGCGCTGTCCGCCGGCATGAACGGCCTCGCCGGCCCGCTCCACGGCCTCGCCAACCAGGAGGTGCTGTCCTGGGTCATGAAGTTCCAGGCGAAGCTCGGCGGCAAGGAGCCCACCGAGGAGCTGGTGAAGGAAGCGCTGTGGGACACCCTGAAGGCCGGCCAGGTGATCCCCGGGTACGGCCACGCGGTGCTGCGCAAGACCGACCCGCGCTACGTCGCGCAGATGGAGTTCTGCCTCAAGAATCTGCCCGACTACCCGCTGTTCAAGCTCATCAACATGATCTACAAGGTCGCCCCGGGCGTGCTCACCGAGCACGGCAAGACCAAGAACCCGTGGCCGAACGTCGACGCGCAGTCGGGCGTCATCCAGTGGTACTACGGCCTCACCGAGTGGGACTTCTACACGGTGCTGTTCGGCATCGGCCGTGCCATCGGCGTGCTCGCGAACATCACCTGGGACCGCGCCCTCGGCTACGCCATCGAGCGGCCCAAGTCCGTGACCACCAAGATGCTCGAGGACGTGGCCTCGCAGGCGATGAAGGCCGACGACCTCGGCAGCGACTGATCCACACGGTTCCTTGCATCACTCGAACGCCCGGGGCAACCCGGGCGTCCGTGCTTGAGTGTGAGCGTCGGCATGAGCTCGAGTACGAGGCTGGTCGGCGCTCCGCCCGGCGAGCGCCTCCTCCACCGAGGAGTCGTGCGGCGCCACGCGAACACGCCGAAGATCGCAGCGCCGATCGCGGCGCCGCGCGCGCGGCGCGCGCAGCGTCCGGCGCCTTCACCCCTCCGCGCCGGCGGCCCTGCCGGGCCGCCGGCGCGCTGCCGCTGCCGAGAATCCGCGCGCGCCGCGACCACTTCGTGAAGCCGTAAGACAGGGGCCGGCAGCGAGCCGCCGACCGTCTTCCCAGGGACCGCCCCTGCGGCTCCTTGCAGCGGCGGGCGGTGTGGGAGAATCAGGGCGTGACTCCCCCGAGGGTGCAACGCGACGTGTTGCTGGGGCCGCTCACGACCCTGGAGCTGGGCGGACCGGCGCGTGCTCTCGTCGAGGCCGAGGAGGAGGGCGACCTCGTCGACGCGCTGCGCTGGGCGGCCGGCGAGGGAATCCCCGTCGCGGTGCTCGGCGGCGGCTCGAACGTCGTCGTGGCGGACGGCGGGTTTCCAGGTCTCGTGCTGCGAATGGCGACGCGCGGCATCGAGGTCCGCGCCGGGCGCGCCGAACGCCGCGTGCACCTCACGGCCGCCGCCGGCGAGCCGTGGGACGAGCTGGTGGACGCGGTCGTCGAGGAGGGGCTCGCCGGGCTGGAGTGCCTGGCCGGGATCCCCGGCACAGTGGGCGCCGCGCCGGTGCAGAACGTCGGCGCGTACGGCCAGGAGGTGGCGGACACGATTGCGGCGGTCAGGGTGCTCGACCGCGCGACGCTCGCGACGAGGGAGCTTGCGCCCGCGGAGTGCGGCTTCGGCTACCGGACGAGCGTGTTCCGCCGCGCGCCAGAGCGCTTCGTCGTGCTCGCGGTGACGTTCCGTCTGGACCCAGGGGCGCCGAGGACCGTGCGCTACCCGGAGCTGGCGCGAGCGCTCGGCGGCTCGCCGGCGGCGCCGCCCGATGTGGCGGCCGTTCGCGACGCGGTGCTCGCGCTGCGGCGCAGCAAGTCGATGGTGCTCGATCCGGACGACGAGAACCGGCGCAGCGTGGGGTCGTTCTTCGTCAACCCGGTTGTCGATCCCGCGACGGCGGACGCGGTCGCGGCCGCCGCCGGCGCCGGCGCCGCGATGCCCCGCTGGGCGGCCGGGGACGGCCGTGCGAAGCTCTCCGCGGCGTGGCTGGTCGAGCGCGCCGGATTCGCGAAGGGGACGCGGCGCGGCGCCGTCGGCGTGTCGTCGCGCCACGCCCTCGCGCTGGTGCACCACGGCGGCGGCTCGGCGGCGGGGCTGCTGGCGCTGGCGCGCGAGATCCGGCAGGGCGTGGCGGCCCGCTTCGGGGTCGTGCTGCACCCGGAGCCGGTGTTTCTCGGCTTTCCCACGGCCGACCCCCTCGCCTTGGGCCCGTAGCGCCTGCCTGCCGGGCGGCCGGCCGTTCGCGGGCTGCGAGCTGGAAGGCTCACGAGACGACCGCGGTGCCTGCGGCGATGCGGGTGGCGAAAACGCGCGCGTCGCGGCCGCAGCGGCGGCGGTACTCGTGCTCGACGACCGCGGCGAAGCTCTCGACGGCCTCCGCCCGAACCAGGTTGATCGTGCAGCCGCCGAACCCGCCGCCCATCATGCGCGCGCCGAGCACGCCCGGGAGCCCGTGCGCGATCTCGACCAGCGCGTCGAGCTCCGGGCAGCTCACCTCGTAGTCGTCGCGCAGGCCGGCGTGCGAGCCGGCCATGCGTTCGCCGAAGGCGGCGAGGTCGCCGCGCGCGAGGTCGGCGCAGCCGGCGAGCAGCCGCGCGTTCTCCGCGAGCACGAAGCGGCAGCGGCGGTAGAGGATCGGGTCGAGCGTCTCCCGGTGCGCCTCGAGCAGGCCGGGATCGACGTCGCGCAGCGAGCGGATCGCCGGCTCCGCCCGCTGCAGCACGGCCACGCCGGCCTCGCACTGCCGCCGCCTGAGGTTGTACTCCGATGCGGCGAGCGCGTGCTTGACGCCGGTGTCGCAGAGCACGATCACGACGTCGGAGAACGCGAACGGCACCAGCTCGTGGGCGAGCGAGCGGCAGTCGAGCTTGAGGGCGTGGCCGGCGGCGCCGAACAGGTTGACGAACTGGTCCATGATGCCGCAGCGCACGCCGGCGAACTCGTGCTCCGCTCCTTGAGCGATGCGGGCGAGCGCGGCGCGGTCGAGCCCGAGCGCAAGGTGCTCGTTGAGCGCGAAGGCGGCGCCGGCAGCGATCGCCGCGGACGACGACATGCCCGCCCCGACCGGGATGTCGCCGCCGAAGGCGCAGTCGAAGCCTGGCACCTCGAGCCCGCGGCGGCGGAGCTGGGCGACGACGCCGAGCAGGTAGTTGGGCCAGGCGCGCTCGCACGGCAGCAGCGCCGACGGATCGCTCTCGTGCGCCTCGCCGAGGTCGACGGCGAGCAGCCGGTAGCTGCGCCGGCCATTGGGCGCGACCGCGAGCGTGATCGAGCGGTCGATCGTCGCGGGGAGCACGAACCCCTCGTTGTAGTCGGTGTGCTCTCCGATCAGGTTGACGCGTCCCGGCGAGCGGACCAGCAGCGGCTCGCGGCCGAACTCGGAGCGGAAGCGCGCGTGGACGTCGGCCAACGCCCCGCCCCGCTACGACCTGCGGTGGGTCAGCAGGAAGGTGCCGCCGGCCGCCACCATCACCGCGCCCCACCACAGGTTGGGCCGCAGGTGGGCGAGCACCGTCGGGTGCGCGGGCGGCGACAGCAGGTCGGCGATCCCGCCCGCCAGGACCAGCAGGCCCATCGCGGCGAGCATCATCCCCGACAGGTACCAGATCGACCTTATCCCGCGCTCCTGCGCGCTCATGGCGGAGCCTCCGCTTACCAGAAGTAGACGTTGACGGCGGCGAAGACGAGCAACGACAGCACGGCGTAGAACTCGGGTGTCCGGTACCACGCGACGTGCTGCCCGAGGGTGGCCGGGGAGAGCCCCTTGACCAGGCCGACCAGCTCGGCGTCGGGCCTGCGCTTCGTGAACAGCGAGATGGCGATCGTCGCGACGAAGCAGATCAGCCACGCCCACCACGCGCGCCAGAAGTTCACCGCCATGTCGCTGGCCACGGTCGAGAGCGTCAGGGCGGTCCCCTCGATCCACCCGAGCTTGACGGCGAGGAACAGCGTGAACGACGAGCCCATCCCGAGCACCAGCCCCCAGAAGGCGCCGGCAGGGGTGATCCAGCGCACGAACATGCCGAGCAGCATGGTGGCGAACAGCGGCGCGTTCACCCACGAGAAGATCGCCTGCATGTAGTCCATGATCGACGGGAAGCTCTTCGCCCAGTACGCGGTGACCAGCGAGATCAGGATCCCGACGACCGTCGCCGCGCGCCCCATCCAGAGGAGGTGCGCGTCGGAGGCGCCGCGGTTGAACACCGCGCGGTAGATGTCGTACGTCCACACGGTGTTGAACGCCGAGACGTTCCCCGCCTGGCCGGCCATGAAGCCGGCGAGCAGCGCGGTGACGCCGAGTCCGACCAGGCCGCTCGGATAGTAGCGGGCGATCAGCAGCGGCAGCGCCGAGTCGTAGTTGACCTGGCCGCCGTCGGACAGCAGCGTGAACCCGCTGCCCGGATCGCGCGACAGCACCAGCGCGATCAACCCGGAGACGATGACCAGGAACGGCACCGCCATCTTGAAGAACGAGGCGATGATCGGGGTCATGCGGGCGGCGCGCAGGTCCCTCGCCGAGAACGCCCGCTGCACCACCAGGAAGTCGGTGGTCCAGTAGCCGAAGGAGAGCACGAAGCCGAGTCCGAGCACGATCCCCGCCCAGGTGATCTGCATCCCGTTGGCCGCCGGGTCGCCCGCTGTCGACCACAGCGTCGCGAACCCTTCGGGGACGCGCGCGAAGACCTCCTTCAGGGACCCGATCTCGACGATGCCGAGCACCGACACCAGGAACAGGCCGAACCAGATGAGGAAGAACTGGATGATCTCGGTGAAGATCGCCGAGGTCAGGCCGGAGAGTCCGACGTAGACCGCGACGGTGGCCGCCGACACCCACATCGAGGCGTCCCAGTTCCACCCCAGGAACGTGTGCAGCACCAGCGCCATCGCGTACAGGTTGATGCCCGAGACCAGCAGCGTCATCACGGCGAAGGCGACGCCGTTGAGAACCCGCGTCCTCTCGTCGAAGCGCAGCTTCAGGTACCCCGGGACGGAGTTGATCTTCGACGAGAAGTAGAACGGCATCATGTAGATGCCGAGGAACAGCATCGCCGGGATCGCGCCCACCCAGTAGAAGTGGGCGACGTACATCCCGTACTTGAAGGTGTTGCCGGTCATCCCGAGCAGCTCGAGGGCGCCGAGGTTCGCGGACAGGAAGGCGAGACCCGCCACCCACGCCGAGTTCTTCCGCCCGGCCATGAAGAAATCTTGCTCCGTCGTCGTGTAACGCTTCAGGTAAAGGCCGATGCCGATGACGAACGCGAAGTAGACCGCGATGATCAGCCAGTCGACGAGCGTCAGCGTGATCGTCGTCATCTCACCTCTCCGTGCGCCGCGCGCATTGTGTCACCGCGGCCGCGAACCGTCCACGGCGTCATCCACGGGGACGACGGGGCTCGGCACGGAGCCGCGGCGCCGCGGCGAGGTGGAGCGGGCGAGACGGTGCGGGAGGCGGCCGGGGATCGCCGACCGCCGCCGCGCCTGCCTGCGGGCACGCCGCGGCCACGCGCGTGCGCGGCCGCATCCCGTTCATGAGCCCGTCTGCACCGCCTGCGGCGGCAGGGAGAGCAGCTCGCGGATCTGCGCCTCCAGCTCCTCCTCGTCGCCCGCCTCGAACCCGCGGTGCACGTACACCACGCGGCCTTCGCGGTCGATCAGGAAGGAGGTGGGAAACAGCGTGACGCCGAACACGCTGCGGACGACCTCGGCGTCTCCCTCGCCGTTCTCGAGGAACGCATAGGTGAGGGAGTTGTCGGCGATGAGCTGCTTCGCCCGTTCCGTGTCGCGGCTGCGCTCCACGGCGACGATCGCGAGGCCCTTGTCGTTGTAGGTCTTGTACAGCGGCTCGAGGCGTGGCAACTCCACGCGGCAGCCTCCTCACGTGGGGAACCAGAACGTCAGCAGCGTCACCTCGCCGTTGCGCAGCTGCGAGAACGTGCGCGGCGTGCCCTCGTAGTCGGTGAGCGTGAAGTCCTCGACCGGGCGCGCCAGGCGCCGTCGCGCCTCGCCGAGCCACGCCTCGAAGCCGTCCTCCGTGCCGCGCGTCGCGGCGAAGCGCGCGCGCAGCGCGTCGCGCGCCGCCGCGTCGCCGCCGTACAGCGCCGCGACAGCCAGCGGCCGCTCGGCCTCGTCGTGGCGCCCGGCCATCGCAAGCGCACGGCCGAGATAGCTGCCGGCTCGCGACTCGGTGTTGCCCATGTAGCCGTGGAAGTCGGTGTCGTGCGCCTCGGCCAGCAGCGGCAGCGCCTGCTCCAGCCGCCCCTGGTTCGCCATGGCCCAGCCCATCGCCGCCAGCGCCCCGACCTTGCGCCGCCGCGCGAAGTCGGCGACGCGCTGCTCGCTCGGCTTGCGCTTCTCGTTGTCGGCGCGATACGCCTCCGGCGTCGCGAACGGCAGCGCGGCCTCCGCGTGCGTGATCGCGAGGTCCCAGTCGCCGCACTCCAGCGCCGCCGCGAACACCCGCGCGTGGTCGTCGTACCCCAGCTCGCGGCCGGCGGTGTATTCGGCCACGGCGGCGCGCAGACCGGCGGCGTCCTTCCTGCCGGCGAGCGTCCCCAGCCGCATCCCGAGGAGCGCGGTGCGCGTCTCCGGGGTGTTCACCCGCTGCGTCAGCTCGAGGAGGAACGCGTCGGCGCCGGCGGGGTCGGCGAGCGGCCCGGAGAGGAGCCCGACCGCCGCGGCCGCCACCTCGCGCGTGTGCTCGGTGTCGGGAAACCGGGCCAGGAACGCCTTCGCCGCCGCGACCTTCTCGGCGTCGCCGGCCGCCTCGTCCATCGCCTCGTTCCACGCCGTGTAGCCCGCCTCGACGCGCTCCCTCGTCCCCTTGCACGCCGAGATCACGACGAGCAGCGCCAGCACCGGCACGAGCAGCAGCGCTCTTCGCATGTCACCCCCGGGGCCGCGGCGCCTGCCGCGGACCCGCGCATCATACCCGCCGCGGGGCCGCCCCGCGCTTCCACCGGCGGGGTATCCTCGCGCCACTGGAGGCTGCGATGAGGCTCCTGCTGCTCGGTCTGGTGGTCGCGCCGGTGGCGCTGGCGGCGTTGGTGACGGTGGCGGCCGATCGCCCCGAGGGGCGTGCGCTCGCGACGCGCTCGGCGACGGTGGCGCGCCATGGGATGGTGGCGGCGGCACACCCGCTCGCGGTCGGGATCGGTGTCGACGTGCTGAAGAAGGGGGGCAGCGCGGTCGACGCCGCGATCGCGACCAATGCCGCGCTGGCGCTGATGGAGCCGGTCGCCTGCGGCCTCGGCGGCGACCTCTTCGCGATCGTCTGGGACCCCGCCACCGGGAAGCTGCACGGCCTCAACGGCTCCGGCCGCGCGCCGGCGGCGCTGACGCCGGAGAAGGTGACGCCGACCGCCGAGGGCACGATCCCGGAGGACGCGCCGGTGGCGTGGACGGTGCCCGGCTGCGCCGACGGGTGGTTCGAGCTGCACGCGCGCTTCGGCCGCCTGCCGATCGCCGAGCTGCTGGCGCCGGCGATCGCGTATGCCCGCGAGGGGGTGGCGGTGCCGCAGGTGATCGCCGGGGCATGGGCGCGTGGCGCCCGCCGTTTCGGCGACAAGCCGGGGTTCGCCGACGTCTTCCTGCCCGGCGGCAGGGCGCCGCGGGAAGGCGAGGTGTTCGCCAACCCGGCGCTCGCCGCGACGCTCGAGCGTCTCGCCGCGGGCGGCCGCGACGCCTTCTACCGCGGGGAGATCGCGGCGCGCCTGGTCGCCTACTCCGAGCGCGTCGGCGGGTTCCTCTCCCTGCAGGACCTCGCCGCGCACCGCAGCGAGTGGGTCGAGCCGATCTCGACCACCTACCGCGGCCACACCGTGTGGGAGCTGCCGCCCAACACCCAGGGGCTCGCGGCGCTCGAGATGCTCAACATCCTCGAGGGGTACGACCTCAAGGCGCTCGGCCGCGACGACCCGGCGTTCTGGCACCTGCTCGTCGAGGCCAAGAAGCTGGCGTTCGAGGACCGCGCGCGCCACTACGCAGACCCGGCGTTCGCCGACATTCCGCTCGCGGCGCTGCTCGACAAGGGGTATGCGGCGCGGCAGGCGAAGCGCATCGACCCGGCGCGCGCGGCGCGCACCGTCGAGCCCGGCGACCCGGCGCTCGCGACCGGCGACACCACCTTCCTGGTCGCCGCGGACGCCCGCGGCATGATGGTGGCGCTCATCCAGTCCAACTACACCGGGTTCGGCTCGGGGTACGTCGTGCCGGAGCTCGGCTTCGGCATCCAGAACCGCGGCGCCCTTTTCGCGCTCGCTCCCGGCCACCCGAACGTGCTGGCGCCCGGCAAACGGCCGTTCCACACCATCATCCCGGCGTTCGTCACCAAGGACGGCCAGCCGCTGATGGCGTTCGGCGTCATGGGCGGCGACATGCAGCCGCAGGGGCACGTGCAGATCCTCGTCAACCTCCTCGACCTCGGGATGGGGCTGCAGGAGGCCGGCGACGCGGCGCGCTTCTACCACGAGGGCTCCTCGGAGCCGACCGGGACGGCGATGAGCGACGGCGGCGTGCTGCACCTGGAGTCCGGCGTCAGCGCCGAGGTGCGGCGCGAGCTCGTCCGCCGCGGCCACCGCATCGAGGTAATCCTCCCGTCGGCGTACGGTGGCTACCAGGCGGTGTGGCGCGACCCCGCCACCGGCGTCTACTTCGGCGCAACGGAGTCGCGCAAGGACGGCATCGCGCTTGGGTACTGACCGGGCCGACCGGATCACCTGCCCCAGGGCGCCTGCCCTTGAAGGGCCTGGGGAACGTTCGCCACCCGGCGCGTCCCGCGCCGTTGCGTGCGGGCGGTGGTAGAGTCGTGACAGCCGACCCGAAGGACCAGGCGGCCTGTCCAGCGCTCGGGAGGGGGACGGGATGAAGACGGCATCGGCACCCGCAAAGCGCAGCGCGTCCGGCGGCTCGCCCGCGCACGACCCGCGGCCGACCTCGCTCGCGGAGCAGTTCTCGGCATTCAACGAGTGGTACCTGCACCGCATCCCCTGGGGGATGAACCGTACCCAGCCGCGGGTGCCGATCAACCTGCACAAGGCGATGGTCGGACCGCTGGTGCTCGCGCTCATCCTGCTGCGCCGCGACTACTCCTTCGCCGCGCTGCTCTACCTGGCGCTTCACGGCTCGTACGGGATCCTGTGGATCGCCAAGGACGTCGCGTTCCCCGATGCCAACTGGCGGCGCGCCTGCTCGCTCGGCTCGGCGGTCGCGGTGTTCGTCTACCCGCTCGGGCTCTACCTGCTGGCGCCGCTGGTGATGCTGACGCCGCTCGGGAGCTGGGTGCCGGGCGGGTGGGGGACGACGGCGACGCTGCCGCCGTCCGTCGCGTTCGCGGCTGTTCTCCTGTACGTGTTGGGAGCATTCCTGCACTTCGTCGCCGACGCGCAGAAGCACTGGGTGCTCGCGCACTCCAGGCCGCGACGCCTGATCACCGACGGGATGTTCGCGGCGACGCGCAACCCCAACTACCTCGGCGAGATCATGATCTACGCGTCGTTCTGCCTGCTGGCGCAGCACTGGCTGCCGTGGCTGGCGTGCCTGTACGTCTGGGTGACGGTGTTCCTGCCCAACATGCTCGCCAAGGACCGCTCGCTGGCGCGCTACCCGGAGCACGCCGCGTGGAAGGCGCGCACCTGGCTGCTGCTGCCCCACCCGGTCACGCTGCTGCGCTCGCTGCCGCTGGCCTGGCGCGACAACCGCCGCGGCGCCGAGGCGCGCTGATCGCCTTCGCCACGCCGCGCTGGTCCACCGCCCCGCGCGCTCATCGCGGGATGCTCCGTGCCGTTCGATGCGGGGCGGGATCGCCTTTTGCCTGCGGGATCGCCGCACCCGGCACGAGAATGCCGCGCCACGCTCACTTCGTGCCAGCCCGTGAGCCTACAGCCGTTGCGGCCGCCTGCGAGCTCAGCCGCCGGCGGCGGCGCGGCCGGCGGCGAAGGCGGTGCGGTTGAGGTCGAGGAACTTCTTCGGGACGCGCTGCTCGAGGCAACGCCACCAGAGGTCCTCGGGGAGGTCGAGCAGGCGCGAGATGGCGCCGAGCAGCACGACGTTGGCGGCCTTGACGTTGCCGGCCTGCTGCGCGAGGCGCTCGCCCTGGACGCGCACCTCGCGCACCCCGACGGCGGCGAGCGCGGTGTCGAGGGCGGCGTCGGGCGGGTAATGGCCTCCGCCGGCCGAGACGGTGATCGGGACGATCTCCATCTCGTTGACGATCGCGGTGCCGCCGCCTTTCAAGAACTCGACGAAGCGCAGCGCCTCCAGCTTCTCGAAGGCGAGCAGGACGTCCGCCTCGCCGAGGCCGACCAGCGGCGAGTGCACCGCCTCGGGGTGCCAGCGGACGTGCGAGACGACGCTGCCGCCGCGCTGCGACATCCCGTGCACCTCGGACTTCTTGACGTCGAGGCCGGCCGCGAGGCCGACGTCGGCGAGGATGTTGGAGGCGAGCAGGGTGCCCTGGCCGCCGACGCCGACGAGGACGAAGTTGACCGGTCCGGGCATGTTCAGCTCCTCTCCGGCGCGGCGAGCGCGCACGACTCGCCGCCGCCGTCCTCGCGCAGCCGCACCTGGTCGCGGAAGGTGATGGCGTCGTGCGGACAGAGCTGCGCGCAGATTTCGCAGCCGGTGCACAGATCGCGGTCGATGAGCGCGAGCGGCTTGCCGGATTTCGCGTCGACCGCGTCGGACTTGAGGATCGCCGGGCAGCCGATGCGGAAGCAGACGGCGCAGCCGGTGCACTTCTCGGCGATGACGTCGAGCGCGAGGTACTGCGCGCGCTGGTCGGGGAGGAGCGCGCACGGGTGGCGGGCGATCATCACGGCCGGCTCGTCGGTGGCCATCAGCGCCTTGTAGGCCTTCTCGGTGCCCTCGACGTCGTACGAGTCGACGGTGGCGACGTGGCGGATGCCGAGCGCGCGCACCAGCGGCTCGAGCTCGATCACCTCGGTGGGCTGCTTCTGCAGGGTGCGTCCGGTGCCGGGGTTCTCCTGGTGGCCGGTCATCGCGGTGGTGCGGTTGTCGAGGATGATCGTCAGGATGTTGGCGCGGTTGTAGGCGACGTTGGCGAGCGCCGGCAGCCCGGTGTGGAAGAACGTGGAGTCGCCGAGCACGGCCACCATGCGCTCAGGCAGGCCGGCCTTCGCGGCGCCGTGCGCGACCGCGATCGACGCGCCCATGCAACCGCAGAAGTGCAGCGCCGACAGCGGCGGCAGGAACGCCAGCGTGTAGCAGCCGATGTCGCCGGAGACGGCGACCTTCTTTTTGGCGAGGAGCTGGAACACGCCGCGGTGCGAGCACCCCGGGCAGAGCACCGGCGGGCGCGCGGGGAGCTCGGGCTTCGGCACCGGCGGCACCTCGACCGGCGGCCGGTCGACCGGCAGGCCGGCGCGGGCGGCGGCGGCGCGCACCACCGTGGGGTCGAGCTCGCCGAGCAGCGGGAAGATCGACTTCCCCTCGCACGGGATCCCCATCAGGCGCACGCCGTCCTCGATCACCGGGTCGAGCTCCTCGACCACGATCAGGCGTTCGACGCCTGCCGCGAACTCGCGGATGAGCTTCGCCGGCAGCGGGTGGACCATGCCGAGCTTGAGGACCGAGGCGTCCGGGAACACCTCGCGGGCGTACTGGTAGGCGACCCCCTCGGTGATGATCCCGAGCGCGCGGCCGCGCCACTCGATGCGGTTGAGCGGGCAGGAGTCGGCCCAGTCGGCGATGCGGCGCATCCGCTCCTCGACCACCGGGTGGCGTCCGCGCGCGTTGGCGGGCACCATCACGTACTTGGCGGCGTCGCGCGGGAACTTTTTGCGCTTCGGCTCGGTCTCGGTGCGCTCGCCGAGCTCCACCGGCGTCGACGAGTGGTTGATACGGGTGGTGGTGCGCAGCAGCACCGGCGTGTCGAAGCGCTCCGACAGCTCGTACGCCGCGATCGCGAAGTCGCGGCACTCCTGCGAGTCCGAGGGGTCGAGGCAGGGGAGGCGGGCGAAGACGGCGTAGCGGCGGTTGTCCTGCTCGTTCTGCGACGAGTGCATCGCCGGGTCGTCGGCGGAGACGATCACCAGGCCGGCCTCGGCGCCGGTGTACGAGGCGTAGAACACCGAGTCGGCGGCGACGTTGACGCCCACGTGCTTCATCGTCGCGAGCGCCCGCCGCCCCGCCATCGCGGCGCCGACCGCGACGTCGACGGCCACCTTCTCGTTGGTCGACCACTCGCAGTAGATCCCCGGGGAGAGCGCCAGGTGCTCGAGGATCTCGGTCGACGGCGTGCCCGGATAGGCGGCGGCCACCCTGGCGCCGGCCTCCCACACACCGCGGGCGATCGCTTCGTTGCCGGAGAGGATGCGCTTCATCCGCCGACCTCCTTGGGGGCCCGCCCTGCCGAGCGGGCGGGCGTCTACAGAAGTCCCCCCGGTGGGGCGTTGGGAACCGGGTGTCGGATGGCTTGGGGGGGAGATCCAACGGCGGTACCCTGCGGGGCGCCCCACCGGGGAGGATTTTCCTGCTTGTCACGACCCTCGCGGCATCGAGCTGCCGATGTCGTGAAGACGTTCACAAAAACAACCTAGCACCGCTCGTCTCAGGATGCAAGGGGGTGATCCGCCTCGCGCCTCCCGCCTCGTGCCGGCCTTTTGCGGTTACAATGGCCGCGGAGACGAGCCATGCCGCGCACGCTGGAAGGATCGCTCGATGCCACCGGAGCCCGCTTCGCGCTGGTGGTCAGTCGCTTCAACGACCTGTTGACAGGCCGCCTGCTCGAGGGCGCGGTCGACTGCCTGATGCGCCACGGCGCCGACGACGGCGGCATCACCGTCGTGAAGGTACCCGGGTCGTGGGAGCTCCCGTTCGTCGCTGAGCGCCTCGCCGCCTCCGGGAAGTACGACGCGGTGGTCGCGCTGGGCGTGCTGATCCGCGGCGCGACGCCGCACTTCGACTATATCGCCGCCGAGGCTGCAAAGGGGCTGGCGCACGCCGCCATGGACACCAAGGTGCCGGTGGCGTTCGGCGTGCTCACCACCGACACGCTCGAGCAGGCGATCGAGCGCTCCGGCTCCAAGGCGGGCAACAAGGGGTGGCAGGCGGCGCAGGCGGCCATCGAGATGGTGCAGCTCTACCGCGCCCTCAGGGAGTGAGCGGGCGATGGGCGTTCGCCGGCGCGGCCGCGAGCTTGCGCTCCAGATTCTGTACCAGCACGATCTGGCGGGTACGGATGTCGAGGAGATCTTCTCCGCGTTCGAGGAGCTGCAGCAGGCCCCCGACGTGGCGCGCGACTTCGCGGTGTTGCTGGTCCGCGGCGTGATCGCACGTCGCGAGGAGATCGACGGCCATCTCGGCGGCCAGGCGAACCACTGGCGGCTCGAGCGCATGGCTGCGGTCGACCGCAACATCCTCCGTCTCGCCCTCTACGAGCTCCTCGTCGACCGTCAGACGCCGCCGGCGGTGGTGATCGACGAGGCCGTCGAGATCGCCAAGCGCTTCGGCAGCGAACGCTCGAGCCAGTTCGTCAACGGCGTGCTCGACGGGTTCCTGCACCGGCGGGAGGCGCCCGGAGCGCCGGCATGACCCGGGCCGCCGCCGCCGCGGCCGCGCTGTGCGCCGCCGTCGCCGGCGCCGACGAGGCGCTGCTCCGGGTGCCCGCGGCGCTCGCCGCGCGCGTGCTCACCGGCGAGCACAGCGGGTTGATCGTGGCGGTCGAGTCGGACCGGCGCGGTCCGTTGGTCATGGTCAGCCAGGTGGCGACGCCGCTCGCCGCCACGCCGCCGTATCCGCTCACGGCGCCGGCGGCGTGCGGCGACCCGGAAGCGCTGGCCATCGACGAGGCGTTTGCGGCGCCTCCGGCGGTGGCGCGCGCGCTCGCCGGCTGCGCCACGGCGCTCGACGCGCTGCACGCCGTGGTCGCCTTCGTGACGCGCAACGTGGCGCCCGACGAGGCGGACACCGGGCCGCAGGACGCCGCGTCCGTTCTGCGCCGCGCGCGCGGGCGCTGCTCGGGGCGGGCGAACGCCGCGGTCGGGCTGCTGCGCACCGCCGGCATTCCGGCGCGCACCGTCCACGGCATCGTGTTCGCCGGCGCACAGCCGCGCTGGCACCGCTGGGGCGAGGCGTGGCTCGGCCCGCTCGGCTGGCTGCCGTTCGACCCGGGGACCGGCGCCGGTGTCGTCAGCGTCCGCTACCTGCCGTGCCGCGCGGTCGTTCCGGGGCTGCAGCCGCAGGGCGTGACGCTGGAGCGCGTCGACGATTCGGGCTTCGACGCGCTGCCTCGCCGCGCCGGCTTGCGCGTCCCGCTCGTGCGCGGCGTGAACCTGCGCTGCCGGGCGCCGCGGCACGCGGGCGAGATCACCGCCGTGCTGTGGGGTCCGGGCGGTGCGCGATGGCTGCGGCGCGGCACCGGCGAGGTGGCGTTCTCGGGTCTGCTGCCGGCGCACTACTGGCTCACGTGGCAGGCGGGCGGCACGGTCGTGCTGCGGGCGCCGCTCGACCTGCGGCGACCGGGAGACGTGGAGCTCGACCTCTCGGCCGCCGGGGGGGCAAGCTCATGAAGGCGATCCTCGGCCGGCTCACCGACCTCGGCGTGCGGGAGCTGTTCCGCCTGCTCTCGTCGGCGGAGGCGTGCGGCGAGCTCGAGGTCGAGTCGGCCGGCGCGCGAACGACGCTGCGCGTCCGCGGCGGGTACGTCGCGGGGCCGGCGAGCGCCGCGCTGGTGCACGCGCTGGCGGCGCGCAGCGGCACGTTCTGTTTCCGTCCCAAGGCAGTGGCCGAGGACGGCGAGTGGGTCGGGCTGGAGGAGTTCCTCGCGCGCGCCGACGCACTCGTGGCGCAGAGCGGCGCGGCTGCTGGCGGGTCGGCCGCCGCCGGGCCTGGCGCCTTCGACCCCCTCGCCGAGCTGCGCGACTCGCTCGCCGAGGTGCAGCTCCCGGGTGCCGGACCCCGCGTCCTCGTGGTCACCGCCGACCCGCGGCCGTACCGGGCGCTCGAGCCCGAGTGGCGGCAGCGCGGGTGGGACGTGGCGTTGCGCCACGAGCCGGCATGGCCGGAGGGGTACGCGCCGAGCGCCGCGGTCGTTCACCTGCCGTCCTCGGCGACGCTCGCCGGTCAGGGCGAGGCGTGGCTCGACGTGGCGCGCGCGGCGGCCGCCAGCAGCCCGGCCGTTCCGGTCGTGTGGGTGGGCGGCCTCGCCGACCCGTGGCTGCGCCACGAGGCGATCCGCACCGGGGCGGATTTCCTGATGCCGGCGCCGGCCGGCGAGGTGGGCGAGTCGGCGCGCTGGTTCCGAGAGGACGTGACCGCCGTCGTCGAGCGCCTGCTCGCCCGCCGCGCGTCCGGGCTCGAGCGGGAGGGGCAGGCGTTCCGCGACTTCTTCCTCGCGCTGCATGCCGACGCCTCGCCGGCGGAGGTGCGCGCGTCGCTGCTGCGCTTCGCGGGCAGCTACTTCTCCCGCGCGGTGCTGCTTGCGGTTCGCGACGACGCCTTCGACGTGCTCGGCGGCTCCGGGCTGCACGCCGCCGCTCCCGGCCGCGTTCCGCGCGGCACGCCGGCGCTGGAGCTCGCCGTCGTCGCGCGCGCGCCGCTGGCCGCCGCCGACCTGTCGCCGGCCGAGCTGCAGGGGCTGGAGGCCGCGCTCGGCCTGCCGGCGTCCGGCGGCGGTGTAGGTCTGTTCCCCGTGCACCGCGCCGGCGAGTGCGTGGCGGTGCTGATCGGCCACGGCCAGCTCCCCGACGTGCCCGAGACCTCGGGGCTCGCGGGCCTGCTGTCGCGCAGCGGCGCCCTGCTCGGCCTGTAGCGCCCGCCGCGCGCGGCGCGCCACGAGCGCGAGGCCCGGGAGCGCGTGAAGAGGTCTCGCCACACGCTCCGACCCCGAGGCGGAGCGAGGCGCGGGGGTGCAAGGGCCGGCCGGCGCGGGAGACGATGCGCTCGCGGCCGTTCCGCATCCTTCCCGGCCGCCTTTCGCCCCGCGTCGTTCGCCTGGGATAGAATCGCGGGCCGGAGGCAGCGCGATGGCCGAGCCGTACGACCCGCAGAAGATCGAGCCGGAGTGGCAGGAGGCGTGGGCGCGCGAGGGGTTCGCCCGCGTCGACACCGCGGGCGAGAAGGACATGTACATGCTGATGATGTTCCCGTACCCTTCGGGCGACCTGCACGTCGGGCACGGGCGCAACTATATCCTCGGCGACTGCCTGTTTCGCCACTTCCTGATGCAGGGACGGCGGGTGCTCAACCCGATGGGGTGGGATGCGTTCGGGCTGCCGGCGGAGAACGCCGCGATCAAGCGCAACATCCATCCGCGCGAGTGGACGGTCGCCAACATCGCGCGCATGAAGCGGCAGTTCAGGGCGTGGGGGATCCTCTACGACTGGGACCGCGAGATCGCTTCCTGCGAGCCTGCGTACTACCGCTGGAACCAGTGGTTCTTCAACCGCATGCTGGACAGTGGGCTGGCCTACCGCGGGCGCTCGCCGGTGAACTGGTGCTCGTCGTGCAGGACCGTGCTCGCCAACGAGCAGGTGGTGGGAGGCGGCTGCGAGCGCTGCGGCACCGAGGTGGTGCAGCGCGACCTCGAGCAGTGGTTCCTGCGCATCACCGCGTACGCCGACCGCCTGCTTGCGGGGCTCGACGCCCTGGACTGGCCCGAGAAGGTCAAGGTGATGCAGCGCAACTGGATCGGCCGCTCGGAGGGGGCCGAGTTCACGATGCGGATCGCCGGGCGCGACGACCTGGAAGGGATCCGCGTCTACACGACGCGGCCCGACACCGCATTCGGCATGACGTTCGCGGTGCTGGCGCCGGAGCACCCGCTGGTCGGCACGATCACGGTGCCCGAGCGGCACGCCGAGGTCGCTGCGTTCGTCGAGCGCGTGCGCCGCACCACCGAGATCCAACGCCTGTCGACCGAGGGCTCCCTCGAGAAGCGCGGCGTGTTCACCGGCGCGCACGCGGTCAACCCGTTCAACGGCCGGCCGGTGCCGATCTACCTCGCCGACTATGTGCTGATGTCGTACGGTACCGGCGCGATCATGGCGGTGCCGGGGCAGGACCAGCGCGACTGGGAATTCGCGCGGGCGTACGGGCTGCCGATCGTCCGTACGGTGCAACCGCCGGACGGGTGGCAGGGCGAGGCGTACGTCGACGACGGGCCGGCGATCAACAGCGCGTGGCTCGACGGTCTTTACAAGGCGGACGCGATCGCCCGCGCCACCGGGTGGCTCGAGGAGCGGGGGATCGGCGCCCGCAAGGTCAATTACCGCCTGCGCGACTGGCTGATCTCGCGGCAGCGCTACTGGGGCACGCCGATCCCGGTGGTGTACTGCGAGCGCGACGGCGTCGTGGCGGTGCCGGACGACCAGCTCCCGGTGCTGCTGCCGACCGACATCCAGTTCGGCGGCGTCGAGGGCAATCCGCTCGCGCGTTCGGCGAGCTTCGTCGCCACGACGTGCCCGCGCTGCGGCGGCGCGGCGCGCCGCGAGACCGACACCATGGACACGTTCATGGACTCGTCGTGGTACTACCTGCGGTTCATCAACCCCCACGAGCACGGCCGCATGTTCGACCTCGAGCGGGCGCACCGCTGGATGCCGGTCGACCTCTACATCGGCGGTATCGAGCACGCGATCCTCCACCTCATGTACGCCCGCTTTGTGTACAAGGTACTGCACGATTTCGGAATGGTCCCGGGCGAGGAGCCGTTTTCGGTGCTCTTCAACCAGGGGATGATCACGTCGCGCTCCGCGTCCACGGCCAAGCTCGAGAAGATGTCGAAGTCGAAGGGCAACGTGGTGGCGCCCGACGCCCTGATCGCCCGCTACGGCGCCGACACCGAGCGGGTCTACACGCTGTTCATGGGACCGCCGGAGAAGGAGTCGGAGTGGACCGAGGAGGGCGTGGCGGGGGCGCACCGCTTCCTGCAGCGCGTGTGGGCGCACCAGGACGCGGTGGCGGCCGCCGCCGGCCGCGCCGGCGACGCCGCGGCGAACGAGCGCCTGCTCGTGCGCAGGCACGATGCCGCGCGCCGCGTCAGCGAGGACCTCGGCCGGTACCACCCGAACACCGCGATCGCCGCGATGATGGAGCTCTCCAACGCGATCGGCGAGGGCGCCGAGAGCGCCGGCGGCGAGGCGCTCGCGGCCGCCTACGAGACGCTGCTCAAGCTGCTTCACCCGATCGCGCCGCACGTCACCGAGGAGCTGTGGCGCCGGCTTGGGCACGGCGAATCGCTGCTGCGGGCCGGCTGGCCGGGCTGGGACGCCGAGCTGCTCGCCCGCCAGCGGGTGACGGTGGCGGTGCAGGTCAACGGCAAGCTGCGCGCCACCATCGAGGTCGAGCGCGGCCTCGACGCCGGGGCGGCGACGGCTGCCGCGCGCGCCGCCGTCGGCCGCTGGCTGGAGGGCAAGGAGGTCGTAAAGACCGTGCACGTGCCCGATCGTATGGTGTCGTTCGTGGTGAAGGGATGAAGGCCGTGGTTCGTGGTGCGTGGTTCGTAGCTCGAAGGCGGGCGGCGGGTGCGCTGCTGCTCGTGGCGGCGACGGCGGCGGCCGGGTGCGGGTATCGGCTGGTGGGGACGGGGGATACCGGCGCGGTGCCGAAGCACTTGCGGACGCTGCACGTCGCCCCGTTCGTCAACCAGACGACGCGCGCCGAGCTCGACCAGCGTCTCACCGAGGAGGTGAGCCAGGAGTGGGTGCGGCGCGGCCGCTTCCAGCTCGTGCCGAGCGCGGACCAGGCGGACGTGGTGATGACCGGGACGATCATCAACGCGGCGGTCACGCCGGTGCGCTTCGACAGCCAGGGGCGCGCCACCGAGTACCAGCTCAGCGTCGGCGCCGACATCTCCTTCGTCGACCGCACCGGCGAGAAGCCGGTTACGCTGTGGCGCGACCAGCGCTTCACCCGCGTGATCTCCTACGAGGTCGACCCCTCGCTGACCAACTACTTCGACCGCGAGGTGCAGTCGATAGAGCGGCTGGCGCGCGACTTCGCCCGCGGCCTGGTGGTCACGATCCTGGAAGGTTTCTGAACCACTCCGCGGTGGCGCGCAGGCCGTCGGCGAGCGGCGTGGCGACGCGCACGCCGGCGGTCCGTTCGAGCAGTGCGGCGCTGATCGCCGAGCGGCGCTGCTCGCCCGGCTTGCCCTCGGCGTGGCGGGGCGCGCGGCCGCAGCCGAGGATCGCGGCGATGGCGGCGTAGAGCTCCATCACCGAGGTCTCGACGCCGGTCCCGACGTTGAGCACGTTGAACCCCGCGAGGCCGAGCGCCGCGAGGTTGGCGGCGACGACGTCGCCGACGAAGACGTAGTCGCGGG
Source organism: uncultured Thermoanaerobaculia bacterium (assembly GCA_964594125.1). Taxonomy (GTDB): domain Bacteria; phylum Acidobacteriota; class Thermoanaerobaculia; order Thermoanaerobaculales; family Thermoanaerobaculaceae; genus CAVRZJ01. The sequence goes on from CAZQLL010000017.1 coordinate 63,111, forward strand.
TCTGCAGCCCGTCGCCGTTGATCACCGCGTCGTGCCCGGCCAGCAGGCGGTCGATGAAGATGGCGACGACGCCGGCCTCGCCGTGCGGGCTCTGGCGCGGTCCGTAGACGTTGGCGTAGCGCAGGCAGGCGACGTCGAGGCCGTACTGGGCGTGGTAGAAGTACAGGTAACGCTCGGCCGCGAGCTTGGCGACGCCGTACGGGGACAGCGGCCGCGTGGGGTGGCGCTCGTCGGCGGGGAAGTAGTCCTGCTCGCCGTAGATGGCGCCGCCGGTGGAGGCGAGCACCACGGAGCGCAGCGCCGCCTTGCGCCCCGCCTCGAGCAGGTTGAGCATCCCGAGGATGTTGATGTCGGCGTCGAGCCGCGGGTCGGCGACCGACCGCCGCACGTCGATCTGCGCCGCGTGGTGGACCAGCGCCTCGACGCCGGAGTCCGCGACCAGCGCCGCCGCCGCGGGGGAGCGGATGTCGAGGCAGTGCAGCTCGGCGCCGGCGGGCACGTTTTCCTTGCGGCCGCTCGAGAGGTCGTCGACAATCAGCACCCGATGCCCGACGCCCACCAGGGCCTCGGCGACGTGGGAGCCGATGAAGCCAGCGCCTCCGGTGACACAGACGGTTCGTGAGCTCATGGTGCGGCCCCTTTCGCGTGCGGGTAGGCGCGGGCTGACGCCGCTCGGGCGTGGATTCTACCAGCGCGACACCTGCGAGGTGGCCCGCGACCTGCTCGGCAAGCTGCTGTGCCGCCGCCTCGACGGCGGCTTCGCGGCCGCGCGCATCGTCGAGGTCGAGGCCTACCTGGGCGTCGGCGACCCCGCCTGCCACACGTTCGGCGGCCGGCGGACGCCGCGGGTCGAGGCGATGTGGGGCGCCGCCGGCCACCTCTACGTCTACTTCACCTACGGCATGCACCACTGTGCGAACGTCGTGACGCGCGAGGCTGGCGTTCCCGAGGCGGTGCTGCTGCGCGGCGCCGTCGCAGTGGCCGGCGCGGCAGCGATCCGTGCGCGCCGCGGCGGCCGCGGCGGCCCGGACATGCTGATCGGCCCCGCCCGGCTGTGCCAGGGCATGGCGATCGACCGCGCGCTCAACGGCGCAGACCTCGTGGCGGGCGGCGCGGTGTGGCTGGCCGACGACGGCCTGCGCTGTCCTCCGGCGGCGGTGAGGGAGCTTCCCCGGGTCGGCGTCGCGTACGCAGGGGACGCGGCCGCCTGGCCGCTTCGCTTCGCCTGCGAGCTGGCGGCGCCGGCGGCGCCGGCAGATGGCGGGTGCGCGCCGCCGGCGCCCGGCGGCGCGCCGCGCTGATCGCTTCGCCCAGATCGGGCGGCAGCGGCGCGGCGAACTCGAGGCGGGCGCCGGTCGTGGGGTGGACGAAGCCGAGGTGCGCGGCGTGGAGCGCCAGGCGCGCCACCGGCACCGGGTCGGCGCGGCCGGCGCCGTAGACCGCATCGCCGAGCACCGGGTGCCCGAGCGACGAGAGGTGGACGCGCACCTGGTGCGTCCGCCCGGTACCGAGGTCGGCCTCGACGAGCGTCACGGCGCCGAGCCGCTCGAGCGGCCGGAGCGTGGTGCGCGCCGGTCTGCCCCCGCTGCAGAGCGCCGCCCGGCGCGCCCCCGGCCGCGGGCGGCCGATCGCGCGGTCGACGACGACCTCGCGCTCCACGTCGCCGAGCGCGAGCGCGAGGTAGCGGCGGGAGACCGAGTGGGCCCGGAACTGCCGCTGCAGGTGCTCCGCGGCGGCGTGGGTGCGCGCCAGCACCATCACGCCCGAGGTGTCGCGGTCGAGGCGATGGACGACGAACACCTTGCGCGGGACGCCGAGGCGCCGCCCCAGCTCGACCACCAGCCGCGCCAGCACAGTGTCCTCCTCGCCGTCCGACGTCGGGTGGACGAGCACGCCGGCCGGCTTGTCGATCACCACGACCTCGTCGTCCAGGTGCAGGATCGTGATCCCCGGGCCGCGCGGCGCCGCGGCGCGCCGTGGCAGCTCGGGACGGTGGGCCACGGCGGCGCTGGCGGGCACCAGGCGGCCGGGGTCCGTCACCACCTCGCCGTTCACGGTCGCATGGCCGACCAGCACCTCGCGCTTGGCGCGGCTGTAGGTCGAGCCGAGCGCCGCCTGCAGACGGCGCGCCAGCCGCATGTCGCCTTCCCGGCCGCTCACCCGGCAACGATAGCACCCGGCTGGCGAGGCAGTGCTACGCTCCCGCGGTGACGACCGGTCCTGTCGGCGACGTGGCGGCGCTGCTTGAGCGGGCGCGCGCGGCGGGGTTGGCGCCGGGCTGGGCGGCGGTCGCGGCGCGGGCCGGCGTCGCCGGCGCTTCCTGGTGCGCGGGCGCGGCGGCGGTCGGCGGCCGGCCCGTCGACGCCGCCCTGCTGTGGGATCTCGCGTCGCTGACCAAGCCGCTGGCGACAGCGACGCTGCTGTTGCTGGCGCGCCGCGACGGCCTCGATCTCGAGGCGCCGATCGGCGGGCTGCTGCCCGAGCTCGGGGGCTCGCCGTGGGCGTCCGCCTCGTTCCTGCGCTGCGCCACCCACACCGCCGGCTTTCCGGCATGGGAGCCGCTGTACGCCGCCGGCGTCCCGTCGCGTGAGGCGTACCTCGAGGCGCTCGCGCGCGCGCGGCCGGCGGCGCCGCCGGGCAGGCAGGTCGTCTATTCCTGCCTCGGCTTCATCGCGCTCGGTATCGCGCTCGAGCGCGCCGGCGGCTGCGACCTCGCGTCGCTGTTCCGCGAGCTCGTGGCCGAGCCGCTCGGGGTCGCCGACGAGCTCCTCTTCGCGCCTCCCGCCGGCGCGGCTGTGGCAGCCGGTGCGCGGCGGCCGCTGGCCGAGGCGCGGCTGCTGGCCGAGCGCGGCCTCTCGGCGGCGCCGCCGCCTCCTCCTCCGGGAGTGGCCGCCTGCGACGACGGGCATGCCCGCGGCCTCGCCGGCGCCGCCGGCAACGCCGGGCTGTTCGGAACGGCGGCGGCGGTCGCGTGCCTGGTCGCCGAGTACCTCCCCGGCGGCGGCGAGCTGCTGGCCGCGGACGAGGCGGCGCTGGCGACCGCGAACCTCACCCCCGGGCTGGCGCAGGCGCGCGGGCTCGGCTGGCAGCTCGCGGCGACGCCGGGGTGCTCGGCGGGTCCGGCGCTGCCGCCGTCGGCGTTCGGGCACACGGGGTTCACCGGCGGCTCGGTGTGGGCCGACCCGGAGTCGGGCGCGGTGATGGTGCTCCTCGGCAACCGGCTGCACCCCGGCGGGCGGACGCCGGACCTCCACCCGCTGCGCCGCCGTTTCCACGCCCTCGCCGGCGCTGCCTTGTGGCGCCGCGGGGACCCGCGTAGCATCGGCGGATCATGACGGCGCGCGGCGGCTCGGCGGCATCACGCGTACCGGCGGCGTCGGCGCGGCGCGGCGCGGCGAGGGTGTGGCGGCGCGCCGCCGCCCGCCTGGCGGCCGCGAGCGGGCTGGCGCTCGCCGCGGCGGCGGCTGCGCCGCAGGAGCCGCCGCCGGAGCTCGCCGAGGTGCGGCGGCGGGTAGCGGCGCTGGAGGCGGAGCTGCGCGGCCTCGAGCGGCGGCAGGAGGAGGTCGGCAGGGAGCGGCAGCGGATCGACACGGAGCTCGCGCTCGCGGCGATGAAGGTGAAGGAGAGCGAGGCGGAGCTGGCGGCGGCCGGTGCTGCGGAGCGGGCTGCGGCCGCGGCCGCCGAGGCGGCGCAGGAGCGCCTGCGGAGCGCCGCCGACTCGCTGCGGGCGCAGCTCGGGCTGCTCGCGGTGTTCGGGCGCGTCGGGCTGATGCCCGTAGTGCTGCACGCCGTGGCCGCAGAGGACGACGTCCGCCGGAGGATCACCGTGACGCTGGCGGTGGTGAGCGAGCACCGGCGGCGGCGCGACGAGATCGCCTCGCTGGTCGAGGCTCGGACCGCCGCGCTCGGCGAGCTGTCGCGCCGGCGCGAGGACGTCGCCGCCGGGCGGCGTGAGCTCGAGGCGCGGCGGCGCGGTCTCGAGGCTACGCGGGCGCGCGCGCTCGCGGAGCTGGCGCGGCTCGAGCGCGAACGCCGTTCCGGCGCCCTGGCGCTCGCCGACGCGCGCGAAGCGGAAGGCCGGCTGGAGCGCTTGTGGGGCAGCGTGAGCCCCGGCCTCGTCGCCGGCCCGGCCGACATCCGCCTGCTGCGGGGCGCGCTCCCCTGGCCGGCTGGCCCGGCCCGGGTCGTGCGCCCGTTCGGCGAGCGGCGCGATCCCCGCTACGGCACCAAGACGGTCTCCAACGGCGTGGTTCTCACCGTCCCCGCGGGCGAGGAGGTGCGGGCGGTTGCCAAGGGAACCGTCGTATTCGCGCAGTTCTTCAAGGGGTACGGCAACCTCGTGATCGTCGATCACGGCGCCGACGTGTACTCCCTCTATGCGCAACTTGCTAGCATGTTCGCCCGCAAGGGCCAGCGCGTCGCGATGGGCGAGGCGGTGGGCGTGGCGGGTCGGAGCGAGGACGAGGGGGGCAACCTCTACCTCGAGATCCGGGTCGGCCAGCGGCCGCAGAACCCGCTGGCGTGGCTGAAGCCCGCGGGGAAGTGAGGGTGCAGGTGAAAGGTCAAGGCAGAATCTTCCTGCTGGTGTCGGTGCTCGCGCTGGCGGCGGTCGTCGCTGTGGCGGCGGGCGCCGCCGACGCGGCGACCAGGGGGCTCTACCGCCTCGTCGGGCTCGCCGGCCAGATCGTGGCGCTGGTGCGCTCCTCCTACGTCGAGGAGGTTCCGGTCGAGCGCCTGGAGCTCGGCGCCCTCGGCGGCATGGTGGAGGCCGCTGACCCCGGCGGCGCCTGGGTGCCGGAGGAGCACGCCGGCGCCTACGCAGCGCTGGCGGCGCGCAGTGTGCCGCCGTTCGGGGTCGTGCTCGGCCGCCGCTCCTCGTACCCGTTCGTCCTCGAGGTGCTTCCCGACTCGGCCGCGGAGCGCGCCGGCCTGCGGCCCGGCGAGTACCTGGAACGCATCGGCGACGACCCGGTGCGGGCGCGGCCGCTGTGGCTCGCGGCGGTCCTGCTCGATCGCGCCGAGCGCCGCGGCTCGCCGGTGGCCGTGGACGTCATCGACCGTGCGGCCGATGCCAAGCGGACGATCAGCATCGGCGGCGACCCGGGCGCGGCGCCCGAGCCGGCGCCGGAGCTGGCGGTCGATCGCCCGGTGCCGGTGCTGCATATCCCGGCGATCGACGCTCGCTCGGTAGCCCGGCTCGACGCGCTCCTGAGCGCTTCCGGCGCGCCGGCGCTGGTCGTCGACCTGCGCGGGACGGGGCTCGGCGCCGCCGCCGCCGCCGTCGAGGCGGCGGCGGTGATCGCCGGCGGCGACGTCGAGGCGCCGCGCGCGCGCCGCGGCGGCGACCTCAAACCGCTGCGGGCGTCGCGCGCGGCGCGGGCGCGGCGGATCGTCGTCTGCATCGACGGGACGACGGCCGGCGCCGCGGAGGTGCTCGCCGCGGCCCTCAAGCGCGGCGGGTCGTTGCTGGTCGGCACCGAGAGCTACGGCGACACCGGCCAGCGGCGCGCGCGGCCGGCTGCCGGCGGCCAGCTCTGGCTCGCGTCGGAGTGGTTCCTGGGGCCGGACGGCAAACCGTTGCTCGGCGCCGGCCTCACCCCCGACGAGGTCGTGCGGCCGCGCCGCGACGGCGACGTCGTGCTCGACCGCGCCGTGGAGCTCGCCCGTGGCGAGGCGCTCCCCAAGGCCGCCTAGAAGGGCGGCGGCGGGCGCCGGCGCCCGCGGGCGGCGGTCGGGCGGGAACGCCTGGCGCGCCGCCATGGCGGTGGCGGTGCTCGCCGTCGCGGTGGCGGCGGTCCTGCTGGTGGCGCGGCGCGAGCCGCCCGCGGCGCCGGCGGCGCCGGAGCGCACCGCCGCCGGGATCGTGCGAGAGCTCGCCGTGCGGCACGGCTGCACGCCGGCGGACGTGGTCGAGGAGCCGCCGTCCGTGCCCACGGGCGTCTCGACGTTCACGGTGCACGCGGGGCAGGCGTTCGCGGTCGACCGCTTCGCGCTCGATCTGCAGGCGGCGGCCCACAACGGCGGCGGCCGTCTCGACCCGCGGCCGCTGACGGAGGGCGGCGGCTACACCCTCGCGCGGCTGGACGGGACGCTCGCGGGCAGCAGGGTGCGGGTCGTTGTCCTCGGGGGCGCGCCGCGCGCCACGCGCCCGCCGCGGACACCGCAGCAGGCGCGGCGCGCGCCGGCGCCGGCGCGCCGAGGCCCCCACCGCCTGGCGGTGGTGCTCGACGACGCCGGCTACGCGCTCGACGCCGTCCGGGCGCTCGCCGACCTCCCGCGCGAGGTCGCGGTGGCGGTTCTCCCCGACGCGCCGCAGGCCCGCGAGTCGGTGCTCGAGCTCGAGCGTCAGGGGCGCGAGGTGCTGCTGCACCTGCCAATGGAGCCGCGCCCCGGCAACGGCCCCGGGGCGGGGGAAGGCGCGATCGAGGTCGGCCTGCCCCCGGCGGAGATCGCCGCGCGCGTCGACGCCGCCCTCGCTGTCGTCGCCGGCGCGCGGGGGGTCAACAACCACATGGGCTCCCGCGCCACCGCCGATGCAGCGACGATGCGCGCGGTGATGGCGGCGTTGCGCGGGCGCGGGGTGTACTTCCTCGACTCGCGCACCACGGGCGGCACCGTGGCGGAGGGTGCGGCGCGCGCCGCCGGCATCCCGGCGCTCGGGCGCGACGTGTTCCTCGACGTCGTCGACGAGGCGGACGCGGTGCGGCAGGCGCTCGGGGAGGCGTTCGCGCGCGCCGCCGCCGCCGGCGAGGCCGTGGCGATCGGCCACGTGCACCCGGTCACGGTCTCCGTGCTGGCGGCCGAGCTCGCCGACCTGCCCGACGGCCTCCGCCTGGTGCGCCCGTCCGCCCTGGCGCGGTGAGGCCGGCCCGCCTCAGACGTCTTCGATGACGATGCGGGTGGTGACGGCGCAGTCGGGGCGCAGCGACGCGCTGGCCGAGCAGTACGTGGAGTGGGAGAGCGAGACGGCCCGCTCGACCTTCTCGCGGCTCACCCCGGCGCCGCGCACGGTGTAGACGAGCTCGATGGCGGTGAAGTACTTCGGGTGCGACGCGGCGCGCGTGCCTGACGCCGCGACCGCGATCGCGGCGACCGGCTCGCGCATCTTCTCGAGGATCGCCGCGACGTCGATCGCGGTGCAGCCGGCGACGGCGACCAGGAGCAGCTCCATCGGGCTCGCGCCCTGGTGGCCTGGCCTCGCCACCGACTCGGTGACGAGCTCGTGGCCGGAGCCGGTGTGCGCGACGAAGCGGGCGCCGCCGGTCCAGGTGAGGGTGGCGGTGGTGATCTCTGCCATGAGTGCCTCCGACGGGGTCCCCGCGCGAGCGCGGTCAGTGCGCCGCCAGCGCGGCGCAGTAGAAGCCGGGGTAGAGCGCGATGCAGCGTGACCACGCCGCCGGCGTGACGGCAACGGCGGCGAAGCCCGCGGCCGCCAGGGCGCGCTCCCACCCTTCGCGCGCCAGGAACCCCGGTCGGCGGCGCATCGTCGCATCCGTGGGAGCGGTGCGGAACGCCTCGAGCAGGGTGAACGGCAGCTCGATGTGCACCCCCGCCAGCGGCGACGGGCGGAGGAGCTCGCCGACCACCAGCGTGCCGCCGGGGCGCAGCAGCGCGCGCAGCCGCGCGAGCGCCGCCACCAGGTCCGTCGCCAGGTGCAGCGTGTTCACCGCGACGACGGCATCGGCGCCGCCCGGCGCCAGGCCCTGGCCCGCGGGGTCCTGGTTGATGTCGAGACGCGCGGCGGTGACCGCGCACCCGGCCGGGGCCGCGGCCTGCGCCGCGCGCGCGCCGCGCCGCAGGAACGCCGGGTGCAGCTCGGTGAAGTGGTAGCGCAGCGGCGTCTTGCCGGCGGCCGCGAGGGCGGCGAGGCACGCCTGCGCGGCGCTGCCGCCGCCGCCGCCGACCTCGACGACCGTCGCCGCGGGCGGCGCCGCGGCGGCGAGCGCCGCCGCCGTCACCGTGTTGGACAGCGCATAGTGCGGGTTGGCGTTGGAGAAGTACTCGAACCACAGTCCCATCGTCGCCGGCGAGAAGAGGACCGCCTCGCCGCTGGCGGCGCCGGCGAGGACGTCGGCGAGCGCGCCGGCGCACAGCTCGAGCACCCGGTAGGCCGGCGCAGCCTCCGGCACGGCCGCGATTGCCTCCGCGGCGAGCGCAGTCGGTGGGGCCGGGGGCGTCGGGAGCGCACCGAGCACCCACGCGCCGCCCTCACCCTCGGCGTGGCCGTAGGCCTGCAGCGTTTCCAGCAGCCAGGCGAGCGCGAGCTCGCCGCTGCCGCTCCAGCCGCGCTCGCTGATGAGCCCGGCCGGCGTCACCGGCCTGCCGGCCGGCACGGCGAGGCGGGCGCAAAGATCGAGCGCGAGCGCGCCGACGTAACGGTCGAAGCGCTCACAGGCGGCTCGAAACCGGTCGTCGAGCGTGCCTGCCGGCAGGTCGGCGGCGAGCGCCGCGACCTCGTCGGGGATGGCGGTCGGCAGGCGGGCAGCGGTCACGCGACGCTCCGGCGGGCGAAGAACGACTCGACGGCGTCGCGCACTGCGACGGCGGTCGGCAGCTCGGAGAGCAGCCGGCGCAGCACCCTGCCGTCGTGGAGGCCGTGTGTGTACCACCCGGTGAACTTGCGCAGCTTATGCAGCGCGGTGCGCTCGTCCTCGCGCGCCAGCACCGCCGCGAAGTGCCACGAGATGAGACGGCGGCGCTCCGCCAGCGTCGCCTCGGCGAGCTCCTCCGCGCCGGCGAGTCGCGCCGCGGTCTGGCGGAAGATCCACGGGTTGGTGAGCGCTGCGCGGCCGATCATCACACCGTCGCACCCCGTCTCGGCGAGCAGCCGGAGGGCGTCCTCCGGCGAAGCGACGTCGCCGTTGCCGATCACCGGGATGGCGAGCGCCGCCTTCAGGCGCGCGATGTGGGTCCAGTCCGCCCGGCCGTAGAACTGCTGGCGCGCCGAGCGGGCGTGCAGCGTCACCGCGTCGACGCCCTCGCCCTCGCAGATGCGCCCGAGCTCGAGGTAGGTGGCGTCGGCATTGTGGATGCCGATGCGGAACTTTACGGTCAGCGGGGTGCGGACGACGGCGCGCACGGCGCGGACGATGGCGCGGGCGCGCGGCAGGTCGGCCATGAGGGCGGCGCCGGCACACCCCTTGAGCACCTTGTTGGCCGGACACCCCATGTTGATGTCGCAGATCTCGGCGCCGATCTCCTGCACGACCCGCGCCGCTTCTGCCATGTGCTCCGGGTGTGAGCCGTACACTTGTACAGCGATCGGACGCTCCTCGTCGACGAAGTGGAGCATGCTCAGCGTCGACGGACGCTGACGGACCAGCCCCTCGCTCGAGACGAACTCCATCGAGACGAGGCCGCAGCCGCCGAGGCGGCGAATGGCCAGTCGGAAGTCGCGGTCGGTGATCCCCGCCATCGGCGCAAGGATCAGCGGCGGGTCGACGGCGACAGCGCCGATGCGCAGCACGCGGGAAGTATAGCAACGGGGGCGCGTCCGCGGCGCGGGCTCGCGCCGTCGAGCAAGGGCGCGCCGTACGCGCGAACGCTGAGCGCGTGTGGGAGAGTCGACGGAGAGTGGCGATCACTCGGACGGCGGCAGAAGCGCAGTCGACCGAGGTGCCTTGGAAGAGCGCACCACCCGGTGCATTGTGCAACAAGCTCTTGCGCGCGGCGTGCGGTCGCGCTACTGTGGAACAGTCGGGTCATCGCCACGAGGGGGACGGCATGGTGCTCCTATCGGTTGAGTCGGAAGGCGGAGCGGTTCTGACGTACCGGCTCGGCAAGTCGCAAATCTCCGTCGGGTCGTCGAGCCGGAACGACATCGTGGTGCGCTCCCCCGGTGTCGGCGAGCGGCACCTCGCCATTCACCGCAACGGCGAGGTGTTCACCTTCGTGACGGTCGACCGGCAGATGGTCGTTCTCAACGGCGAGCGGCGGGCGCGCGGCGTGCTCAGCCCGGGCGACAAGCTGCGCATGGGCGCCATCACGCTCATCTTCCGCGGCGCCGAGGCGGGGGCCGAACTCGCCGAGGAGACCGTGCGACCCGCGGCCGTGCCGGCGCCGCCAGCCGCGCGCGAGGACGCCGAGCCGGTGGCCTTCCGCAACGACCCCGCCGGTTTCGCCGAGGCGCGCGCCGCGCTTGCGAGCCTGTTCTCCCGTCCCGGCGCCGACCGCCTGCAACGGGTCGTCGCCTTGCTGCGCGAGGCGCTCCCCGACGCCGAGGTGGCGATCGTCGCGCCGGGCGAGGGCGAGATACCCGTGGCGCTCGCCTCGGTGTGGACCGGCGACCTGCCGCGGCTGCCGCACCGGGCGTTCGTCGAGCTCGCCGCCCCCGGCCGCTATGCGGTGCTCGACGGCCCCGGCGGCGCCGTCGCGGCGGTGCCCGTCGTCACTCCGCAGCGCGAGGTGGTGGCGGTGCTCGCGGCGCGACCGCTCGGCGCGCTCGGCGACGAGGGCATCTCGCTGCTGGGCGAGGCGAGCCGATTCCTCGCGGTCGGATGGGGCGAGGTGGAGCGCGACGACAGCGCCTTCGCGGGATGGGAGGTGGAGGCGCGGCACCGCCTCGAGGCGCTCCTTCCGGGCAGTTCCCAGGCAATCCAGGTGCTGCGCTCGGGGATGCTCGCGGCGGCGCACAGCGGCGAACCGGTGCTCGTGTGCGGCGCCGAGGGCGCCGGGCGCACCGAGATCGCACGCCTCCTCGCGACGCTCGGACCAGTCGCCGGATGCCGCGTCACCGTCTTCGAAGGGCGCGGCGGCGATGTCGATGCGCTGCGCCAGGAGCTGTTCGGGCCGAGCGGCCGGCCGACCCTCGGCGGCGCGCTCGACGGCGCGCTCGGCCGCGCCCGCGGCGGCGTGCTGGTCATACGCAACGTCGATCGCCTGCCGATCCCGCTGCAGTCCGAGCTGGCGGCCCTGATGTCGGCGCAGCGCCGGCAGCCGCTCTCGTCGCAGTCGGTGCGCTGGGCCGTGACGTGCGGCGAGGACCCGCTCGCGCTCGTGCAGCAGGGGAAGCTGGCATCTCCGCTCTTCATGGCTTTCTCGCAGCGGCTGCTGCGCGTGCCGCGGCTCTCCGAGCGCCGCGAGGACCTGCCCCTGCTGATCGCGGCGCTGCTCCGCAAGTCGGCCGCCGACCAGCAGAAATCGGTGCGCGGCATCACGGTCGAGTGCCTCAACGCGCTGCTCTCCGCCAGCTCCGCCGGCGAGATGGCGGAGCTCGTTGGCGAGGTGAACCGGCTGGTCGCCGCGACGCCGGACGGCGAGATGGTGCGCTGCGACCAGGCCGGGCCGGTGGCCGGCAGGTCGGCGGTCGGGGGCGTTGCGCCGGAGCTGGTGGAGGTGCTCGCCTCCGACAACCTCAAGGAGGCCATCCCGCGCATCGAGCAGCTCGTGATCGACCGCGTGATGCGGCGAACGAAGGGCAATCAGTCGAAGGCGGCGCGCACGCTCGGCATCTCGCGCGGCGCCCTGATCGCCAAGCTGAAGGAGTATGGGGTGCCCGACTACCGCTTCCTGCGGCGGCGCCGCGGCGGCACGCTCTGACCTCGACGCCGGACCGCGCCGACTGGCTGTTTCCTCTTGGAGGGGAGGTTCTGCGACCTCCCGCCGCCCGCGACGTTTGAGTCGCGGGCTTCACCCCACAGCGCCGGCGGCCCCGCCGGGCCGCCGGTGGTCTACTCGGCCCGGAACGTGAAAGCGGCCGGGAGCAGCTCGGAGAGCAGCAGGCGCCGGTGGCCGGGGGTGGCCGCGGAGGCGAGCAGCACCGGCATCGCGGGCGCGAACTCCGCGAGCACTTGGCGGCAGGCCCCGCACGGGACGATGTCCGAGGGGTCGGCGACGACCGCGACGGCAACGGGGCGGGCGCCCGCGACGACGGCGGCTGCGACGGCGTTGCGCTCGGCGCACACGGTGAGCCCGAACGAGCTGTTCTCGACGTTACAGCCGAGGAAGACGCGGCCGTCCTCCGCCAGCACGGCCGCGCCGACGGGGAAGCGCGAGTAGGGGGCGTAGGCGCGCTGTTGAGCGGCGCGCGCGCACTCGACGAGGCGGTCGGCGGTGGCGGGTGCCAGTTCCATGCGGGCAGGCTACCGCAACCGGCCGCCACGCGCGAGCGCTCGCCGCCGGCGGCCCTGCCGGGCCACCGGGGCGCTGCCGCTCCCGAGACTCCGGGCGCACCGTGACGGCTTCCGGATGGAGTCGGTCAGGGCGCGGTGACGCGGTCGAGGCGGGCGAGGAACTCGCCCGGCGCCTCGAACCCAGAAAGACGCGTGTCGGCAACCTCCCGGCCGCGGTTGTAGAAGACCACCGTGGGCACGCCGAGCGCCTGATAGCGCTCGCGTACGGCTGCATTCTCGCGGGTGCTGCGCGTGAGGTCCACCTTGAAACGGGCGAACGAGGCCAGCCGCGCCGCCACCTCGGGGTGCGAGAACGTCTTCTCGTCGAGCTCCTTGCAGGGTATGCACCAGTCCGCGTAGAAGTCCAGCACGACGGGCCGCCCGGAGGCGACCGCCGCCTGGACGGCCGACTCCTCGAAGGGCTGCCACGCCAGGCCACCGCCTTCGGCGCGGCCGCCGCTCGGGAGGCCGAGCAGGCCAGCCGCGAGGATGCCGGCGCTCGCCAGGCGCATGAAGCGGTCGACGGCGGGGAGGTCGTGCCCGGGGCGGGCGAGCACGAGCAGGTAGAGCCCGCCGGCGATGCGGGCGATCGCCTCGACGAGGTCGCCGTGGCCGCCGGGGACGAACGGCTTGACGAAATACACCGCGAGGATGAGCAGCAGCACGCCGAAGAGCTGGCGCACGCCGATCATCCAGACGCCCGCGTTGGGCAGCTTCTCGATCAGGCGTGTCGACGACGCGAGGACGACGTAGGGGAGCGCGAGCCCGAGCGCAAGGGTGAAGAACATCGCGAAGCCGTAGAGCGGGTCGCCCTTCCGGCCCACCAGCGTGAGCAGTCCGAGCACGAACGGGCCGATGCACGGCGCCGCGACGACGCCGGCGACCAGCCCCATGACGAGCGCGCCGACATGCCCCTGACGGCCGCCCGAGACCCGCGTCGCCCACTGCGGCACGGTCAGCTCCCACGCTCCGAACATCGAGGCCGCGAGGGCGACGAGCAACGCGGCGAGGGCGCCGATGACCCACGGCGACTGCAGGGCGGCGCCGAATAGGCCGCCGGTGAGCGCCGCGGCGACGCCGAGGGAGGAGTAGGTGGCGACCATCCCGAGCGCATACGAGGTCGCGAGCAGCCAGCCGCGGGTGCTCTTCTGGGCGAGAAAGAACCCGATGGTGATCTGGATGAGAGGGAAGACGCACGGCGTCAGGTTGAGTGCCAGCCCGCCGAGGAAAACCAGCACGAGCTGCAGCCACAGGCTGCCGGAGATGAAGCGCTGCGAGAGCCCGGGCGACGCCGCGCCGGCAGCGCCGCCGCCTTCGGTCCCGCCCGCCGAGGCCGCCTCGGCGCGGGCGTAGTCGGCGGCGATCACGCCGGCCACCGTGAAGGCGACCCGCTCGGGCGCGAGGCACTGCCGGTCATTGCACGCCTGCGCCTCGACGAACCCGCTGATCCCGCTCGCCGGCACGCCGGCGGGGCCGGCCTTGACGCGGATGCGGACGGCGAAGACACCCTCGTGGACGGCGATCGGCGCCTCGCTGAATGACAGGTTGGCGAGCTCGTGCGGCGGGAATTCCGGGGCCTCGGCCGTCCACCCCGGCGGGAGCTCGAGCGCGACGCGCGTGGGGATCAGGAACTCGTCGAGCGGCGCGCTCGAGTTGACGTGCCACCCGCGGTCGACGGTCACGGTGACGACCACGGTGGCGTGGCTTCCCGGCGCCGGCGTCGCCCCCTCCCACGCCGCCTCCACACTGAACACGACGTCCTGCGCGCCGGCCGGGAGAGCCGCCGCCAGCGCACAGAAGAGCGAGAGGAGAGCGATCCGACCACCGCGCCGCATGGGTCCTCCGAATCACCGGTCTTCCCGGTGACGGCCGCATTGTGCCGTAAACATCGCTACGTTGGCTATGTCCGATCGATCAGGCTCTTCGGGAGGGCTCCGGCTGCTCGGCGTCCGGCGGATGCCGATACCGAAGGCGCCGCGCCCGCGGGACGTCGCCGACGTGCGCGGCCAGATCCGCTGCAGCCCCGAGGTGGCTGACGCGCCGCAGGCGATGGGTCGTCGCACCGTCGCCGAGAAGCTCGACTGCCTCGTGCTGGCATGGCGAACTGCGATCATGCATGGTCGCCACTGGCTTGCTGCTGCCGTTCCCCGCGCGCTCCCGGCGGTGGGGAGCGACGGCGGCGACCGCGGCGCGGCTCGGCACGCCGGCGGCCGGCATCGTCACGATGGCATCGGCGGCGGGTGACCGCGGCTCTGCGGGACGGGTTTGCGTCACGGAGCCGTCGGGGGTACGATGGTTGCGGCCGCCGCAACGGCCGGCCGTGGGAGGGAAGAATGAAGCGTACGCTCCTCGTCATCGCGGTGGTGGTGGGCTTCGCGGCGCTGGCCGCCCGCTCGGCCGACGCTGCGCCGACCTACATCGGCGCTGACAAGTGCAAGATGTGCCACAAGATCCAGCATTCGTCGTGGCTCGAGACGAAGCACGCCAAGGCGACCGAAAATGCCAAGAACGCGAAGGACATGAAGTACGAGGCGGCGTGCCTGACCTGCCACGCGACCAACAAGGACGAGGCGATGGCCGGCGTGCAGTGCGAGGCGTGCCACGGGCCGGGCTCGGACTACAAGAGCATCCAGGTGATGAAGGACCGCGAGAAGGCCGTTGCCGCAGGTCTGATCGTCCCGACGCAGGCCACCTGCAACGGCTGTCATGACGGCAAGGACCACCACAAGACGGTCACGTTCGACAAGGAGATCGTCCACAAGCACAAGACCGACGCGGCCAAGTAGACGGCCGGGTCCGGCGCATGCGCCGGGCTGACCGCACGCGGAAGCGGTGCAGGCGCACGGGAGGGCCGGCGTTGTCGCCGGCCCGTCGCCGCCGGGCGAGGGCGCCCACGCCTGTACCTCGCGCCCCGGCGTCCCCGAGGCACGCCGACACCCCGCCCCGCGAGCGGGGCGCCATGTGCGGTTCGCCGCCGGCCCTCACTCCGGCCCCCGGCTTGCGGTGCACGGCGCTGCCGGCGGAGATCAGGTGGATTCGCCGAGCCGCGAGGCGAGCCAGTGTCGCAGGCGGTCCCCGGCGTCGCCGTCGAAGTCGAGGAAACGCAGCCCGAGCCCGGGTGGGCGGTCCGCGCCGCTGCCGACCTGGCGGGCGATCTCGGCCGTGCCGCGGATCGGCTCGACCAACCCCGGCAGCGAGACCTCGAACCTCACCTGCGCGCCCGGCGGCACCGCCATCTCGGTCCGGACGAACACGCCGGTCGCGGAGATGTCCTCGGTCTGGCACATGGCGATCCTCTCGTCCTTGCCGGTGCGCGCGCGGAAGCGGACAACCGACTTGACCGGTACGCGCGGCGGCGCCTCGACGAGCTCGACGACGGCGCGTGCGAGCGCGGCGGCGCCGGCAGCGGGATCGAGCACGCGGTTGACGCCGCTGCCGAGCAGGACCTTCGCGGCGCCTGCGACCGGTCCCGATGCGAGCGCGACGACGACCGCCGTACGGCTGGCGGCGCCGGGGCGCCGGACGCCGCGCACGAACTCCCTGGTCCCGGTATCGAGCCCGGCGAGCGCCACGACGATCACGTCGAACGGCAGTGCGGCGGCGAGGCTCAGGGCCTCCGCGGCGCTCGCAACCGTCTCCGAGTAGTAACCGCGGCCGCGCAGGCTCGCGTCGAGGCCGGCCGGCAGCGACTCCGCCGCGGCCACCACGAGTACGCTGCGCGCGTGCGTGCTCACGGGTCGGTTCTCGCGCGCTCCGCCGGCTTCACCAGCTCACTTCGACCGTGATCGGGCCGCCGGAGTAGCGCGAAACCAGCACGTTGCGGTTGCGCTTTCCGTAGAGGTAGACGTCGCGGGTCAGGCGGACGTCGTCGATGCAGTACCTCTCGATGAGGTCGAGCCGGCCCTCGCGGAACCAGGTCAGCGCCTGCAGGCCGTCGGCGGTCTTGGCGGCGCCGAGCGTCGCCTGGACGACCGAGTCGAGCTTCGGCCGGAACCCGAGCTTGCCGTGCAGGTCGACCATGATGTCGAGCGTGTTGATCTCGGAGAACGGCGCGTCGCGGTAGCCCTTCAGCACCTCGTAGTCGAACCCGAGGAGGTTGAACCCCACCACCAGCTCGGCGCCGAGCAGCGTCTCGATGAGGGCGTCGGCGTCGGCCTCGAAGAAGGAGAGGAAGCGGTCGGTGCGGAAGCTGTACACGACGCCGACCGACATGCCGAGCTCGCGCATCTGGGAGCGTCCGCCCACGTCCTGGAACGACCGCTGCGTCTCGAGGTCGAAGACGAGCACATCGCGGCCGACCGGGGCCTGGCGGACGGAGTCGTCGTCGAACAGGCTGAGCTGGCCGGTCCACTGCTCGCTGCCTTTCTTCACGGGCGCCTCCGAGGGGCAGCAGTGTACCATTCGCCGCGTGATGCGCCTCGATCTCGCGCCTGTCAGAACCGTGCCGCCGCGCCTCGACGACGGCGCCCCGATGTGGGCCGCGTGGATCGAGGTCGCCCTGCTGGTGAGAGCGGAGGTGCCGGCGTGGGCGTGGGCCGAGAGCGCGTGGCTCCACCGCGCGATCGCGGTGGCCGGGGAAGGCAGACCGGGAGGCACGTCGGTGCCGTTCGAGCCCGCGGCCCGCGCGGCCTCCCCGGGCGAGCCGCCGCTGGAACGCCGGGCCGGCCCGCCGCCGCGGGTCGGCCGCGAGGAGGCGCGTGCGCTGGCCGCCGCCGTGCTCGCCTCCCTGCGGCCCGAGGTCCACCGGCACGCCGAGCTCGGCCTCGTCTCACGCCTCGACGAGCCCGCCGGCGAGTTCCGCCGCCGCTGCCTCGCACCGCTGCGGGCGCTGCTGCCGGGCGGCGGCCCGCCGTCGGCCGACGCGGCGGCGCGCGTCGCGGCGCTCGTGCGCGGGATCGAGACGGTGGCGCTCGGCGCCGGCCAGCTCGCGACGGAGTACGCGCGCGTCGGCGTCGCGTGGTATCCGGTTGGGAGCGGACCGCGCCCGGCGGAGTCCGACGCGATGCTCGCCGGCGCGGCGCGGGGGCAGCGATGACAGGCGCGCGCCGCAAGATCCTCGCCGCGACGGTCGCGACCACGACCGCCGCGGCGCTCGCGCTCGCCAAGGTGATCGTCGGCGTCGTGACCGGCTCGCTGGCCGTGATCGCGTCCGCCGTCGACTCGCTGATGGACGTCGCGTGCTCCGGTCTCAACGCCGTCTTCCTGCGCATCGCCGCCAAGGGACCGGACGCCGAGCACGCCTACGGCCACGGCAAGGCGGAGGCCCTGTCCGGAGTGATCCAGGCGACGATCATCGCCATGGGCGGCGTGTGGCTGATCGCCCGCGCTGTCCGCCGGCTGCTCGCGCCGACGCCGCTCGTCAGCCCGGAGGCGGGGATTGCGGTCAGCGGCGCGGCGCTCGCCGTCTCGCTGGCGCTGGTCTGGTACCTGCGCCACGAGGCGCGGGCCGCGCAGTCGATCGCGCTGCAGGCGGACGCCTTCCACTACATCACGGACATCGCCACCAACATCGTCGCGGGGCTGGCGCTCGCCGTCTACCGGCTGCTCGGATGGCAGTGGGTCGACCCCGTCGCGTCGCTCTTGATCGCCGCCTATATCATCCACAGTGCCCTCGGCATCATGCGCGAGGCGGCGGACGAGCTGCTCGACCGCGGCCTGCCGCGCGAGGCCGAGGAGGAGCTGCGCACATTGCTGCACTCGCTGGCGCCCGAGGTGCGCGGCTACCGCGCCTTCCGCTCGCGCCGCGCCGCCGGCACGCACTTCCTCGAGCTCAACCTGCTCGTCGACCGCTCCGCCTCGTTCGAGCGCGCCCACGACCTTGCCGAGGCGGTGGCGCAGCGCATCCGCGAGCGCCACGGCGAGGGCACGCAGGTGATGGTCCACACCGATCCGGTGTAGGGAGCGGGCGCCGCGCAGAGCAGGAGGAGGATCAGCAAGAAGCCAGTTCGTGGTGCGTTGACTCTCCAGGTACCCGGTCACAGGCCATACAGGCCGTCGTCCCGGGTCGGCGCGCCGCCGCCCTCGCCCTCCTCGCCCATCTCCTCCTCGAGCTGCGGGCCGAGCTCGTCCTCGAGCGCCTCGGGGTCCTCGCCGGCCTCCATGCGGCGGAACATCTCCTCCATCGTCGGGGTGACCGGCTCGCCCGACGCCTCGGCGAGGCGCCGCATCATGCGCGCCACCGTGCGCGGGTCCTCGGCGTCGCTCTCGTCCATCTCGGAGGCCATCCGCATCGCCTCCGCCTCGAGCCGCTGCGCCGCCGCGTCGTCGTCCGCCCCGCCGGTCGCGGCCTCACCTCCCTGCGCCTTCGGTTCCGGACGCGAGCGCGAGACGGCGAACGCCGACGGCACGCGGGAGAGCTCCCCGTTGCCGCATTTCGGGCACACCGGCGTGCGGGAAGGGGTGGGGCTGAGCGAGAGGAAGCTGAAGATCCGGTTGCAGGGCGCGCAAAGGTACTCGAAGATCGGCATCGTCCTCCTCCGACCGAGCGTCGCGACTGGAACGACCCGGCGGCGCACTCCCGCGGCGCCAGTCGCACTGCAGTCCTGCATTCTACCTGCTAGAGTCTGACGCTGGGCGGCCGGTGCGGCCCTCGGTCGCAGGCCGGCGGGTGCTCCCGGGAGGTGCGGCGTGGTGCGGCGGCTCGCTCCAGCGCTGGATTGCGCAACGGTGCTGGCGGCTCCGGCAGGCGGAGCGAGCGATGACCGGGCGTGACGACCGGCACACCCTGCTGGCGGTGCTTGCGGTCGTCACCGCGGCCGTGGCGGGCGCTGTCGCCTGGTCGTGGTGGCGAGAAAGCGGGACGCCGGTGCTGCGCGAGGTCGCGGTCGTCTACCGCGCCGACGGCGAGGCCGTCGCTTCGGACCGCGCGCGGCGGCTGCCGGCCGGCGCGCGCGTCGAGGCCGCCGCGGTGGTCTCGTTCACGCGGCGCGGCGGACCGGTGCGCCGGCTGTGCGCGCTCGCCCCGGTCGAGGTCGGCGGCGAGCGGGTGCCTGTCGACACGCCCGCGGCGTGGCCGCGCGGTTACGGAGCGCTGCGCGCCACCTGGTTCACCGTGGAGCCGGCCGTCTTCGGCGCCCTCGGGATCGCCGCCGCGACGGCCGACCGGCTGCGTTACCAGGAGTTCCTCGCCCCCGAGCTCGGCCAGTCGCTGCTCGTCCGCCCGGCGTTCGAGTCGCACAACGACGACTTCCTGAGTGCGCCCCTGGCGGGCAACACCGTGGCCGCCGGCCCGCTGCGCCTGAAGGCGCGCGTCGGCGTCTACCGGCGCGACACCGACGTGCTGCCGCTCCAGGCGATCTCCTCCGCCGGCGCCGGCGCGCTGGTCGCGGGCGGCGTGCCGACGGTCGTCGCGGAGCTGCCCGAGGCGCCAGGCATCGACCCGGCGGTGGCCGAGCTGCTGCGGCTCGCGGCGTTCACCTTCGCACCCGGGGTGTGGCCCGATGGCGGCCCCGGGTGGCCGCTGCCGCTGCCGCCGCGCGAGCTGGTGCGGCGCCGCCTGATCGCAACGCCGCAAGCGATCGCGGCCGCGGCGGCCTGCGGCGACCCGGTGGCGGCGCCGTGGGGCGCTCCGGCCACCCTTGCAGTCATCGGAGGCGAGCTGCGCCACGCCGCCACCGGCGGGCGGGTGCGGTGGGAGCGCGAGGCTTCGGCGGGCGACGCCGTCTCGCTGGGCGAGCGCTGGGCGGTTTTGGTTGCCGATGACGGCGATGGCATCCTGTCGCCCGGCGACCGCGTGCTGTTCGCGTGGGCGGCGCCGGCGCGCTTCGGCCCTCTCGCCGAGGCGCTCGGCGGCCCGCAGGCCGGCTCATCGCCAGTGCTGCTGCGCCGGCGGTAACTGGCAGGCTGCGGCGGCGTTGGGAAGCGGGCCCGAGAGCGCGTCTGTTGCTGTCTGCGTCGCGCCCGGACGGTTCTCGTCGGGGTCGAAGTCCGGGGCCGTGCGCCGTCCGGGGCCACGCCCACGGTGAGGGCGGGGCAGGGAGCGGTCGGGGTGGTAGCATCCGCGGGCATGGCGGGAGCGGACGAGCGCGGGCTTATCGTGCTGGCGGACGGGGCGCAGGCGGCGTTCGCCGCCGGCGCCGTCGCGGCACTGGCGCGCGCGAGGCGGTCGTGGTCAACGGCGTACGGCGCCGGGCTGGGCGCGCAGGTGGCGCTCCTGGCGGCGCTCGGCGAGGCCGAGGAGGCGGAACGCCGCTGGATCAGGCAGGGCGAGGGCGGCTGCCCGCTGCTCGGCTCGCTGCTGGGGCGCGGTCGCGGCCTCGTCGCCGGCGAGGCGGGGCTGTTGCTGCTCCCCGACACGTTCGCGCTGCCCGGGTGGCTCGACTCGGTGGAACTCGAGGAGCACCTCGCGCCGGACCTGGCGGGAATCCCGCAGCGCCTCGCGCGCGCCGGTGCGCGCTGCGCCGTCGCGGTGGAGGACCTGTCGGCCGGCACCGCGGTCTGGGTCGACCTCGGCGCGCTGCCGGTCGCCGAGGCGGCGACGGCGCTGCGCGCGGCGGTTCGCTTCCCCGCCGGTTGGGGGCCGATCACGGACGACGATGGCGCGTCACCGGCGCTGCGTTGGGGCGGCGCCGCCTGCGCCGACCTCGTCGGCGCGCTCGCCGGCCAACCCGCCGGCTGGGATTTGGTCTGCGGCTTCCCGGTGCCGCCGACGGCGCGGCCGGCGCTCGGCGGCTCGCTGCTCGAGCTGGTGCAGCGGCGCGAGGAGGTGCGCGCGGGGGCCGCGGTCACGGCGCTCGGCGTGCCGGCGATCGCCCCTGCGCCCCCAACCTGGTCCGCGTGGGCGGCGCGCGACGGCGCCGAGCTCGGCGTCGAGTACCCGCTGCCGTGGGAACGCAACGCCGACCTGGTGGCCCGTCTCGTCGAGTACGGCCGCTTCGCGGCGCGCGCGGCCCTCGCCGGCCGCTCCTGACGCGGCCGCTAGAATGCGCGTTGGAGGGGCAATGCCGAAGCCGATCCGCTTGCTGAATACGCTGACGCGCACCGTCGAGGCGCTCGCGCCGCTCGACGGCGACCACGTGCGCCTGTACACCTGCGGCCCGACCGTGTACAACTTCGTCCACATCGGCAACCTGCGCACGTTCCTGTTCGAGGACGTGCTGCGCCGCACCCTCAAGGCGTTCGGCTACCGCGTCACCCAGGTGATGAACCTGACCGACATCGACGACAAGACGATCCGCGGCGCCAACGCCGAGGGGATCTCCCTGCGCGAGTTCACCGACCGCTACATCGCCGCGTTCTTCGAGGACATCGACACGCTGCGCGTCGAGCGTGCCGAGCACTACCCGCGCGCCACGGACTACGTGCCGCAGATGGCGGCGCTGGTGCGCCGCCTGACCGAGCGCGGCCATACCTACGTCCTCGACGGCTCGACGTACTTCCGCATCGCGACGTTCCCGGCGTACGGCCGGCTGTCGGGGATCGACCCGGAGAAGGTGATGGCCGGCGCCCGCGTCGACGCCGACGAGTACGAGAAGGAGGACGTGCGCGACTTCGTCCTCTGGAAGGCGGCGAAGGAGGGGGAGCCGTTCTGGGAGACCGAGCTCGGACGCGGCCGGCCCGGCTGGCACCTGGAGTGCTCGGCGATGTCGATGGAGCTGCTCGGCGAGTCCTTCGATATCCACACCGGCGGCGTCGACAACATCTTCCCGCACCACGAGAACGAGATCGCACAGAGCGAAGGCGCGACCGGCAAGCCGTTCGTGACGACATGGCTGCACGCCGAGCACCTGTTCGTCGAGGGGCAGAAGATGGCGAAGTCGCTCGGCAACTTCTTCACTCTGCGCGACCTTCTCGAGCGCGGCCACGACCCGCTGGCGATCCGCTACCTGCTGATCTCGGTGCCGTACCGGCAGAAGCTCAACTTCACCCTCGACGGGCTGCACGCCGCCGCGGCGGGCGTCGAGCGCATCGGCAACACGATGCGACGGCTGGCGCACACGCCGCCGGCGGCGGGCGGCGGGGCGCTGGCCGCCGTCGACGTCGACGCGTTCGAGCGCGAGCTCGACGACGCCCTCGCCGACGATCTCAACACTGCGCGCGCGCTCGCCGCGCTGCACCAGCTCCTCACCCGCGTCAACCAGGCTCTCGACGGCGGCGGCATCGCACCTGCGGCGCGCGCGCGGCTCGACGCCGCGCTCGCGCGCACCGACGCGATCCTGGCGATCGTCCCGAACCAGGAAGCGGGCGTCGCCGACGCCGAGGTCGAGGCGCTGATCGCCGAGCGGATCGCCGCCCGCAAGGCACGCGACTTCGCGCGCGCCGACGCAATCCGCTCCGAGCTCGCCGCGCGCGGGATCGTCCTCGAGGACACGCCCCACGGCACCGTCTGGCGCCGGATGTAGCGGCCGGCCGCCGTCGGCACACGGAGCCGGAGCGCACCACGACCGCCCGGCGGGCCGGCGCCGCGCACGCCACGATCCGCCGCTGCGCCGCTCGAGGCGGGCTTGCAGGGCGTTGTGGCGGGCGGCCATCCGCCGGCCGCCGCCATGCGGGGCAGGACTGCGCCATGGCCTCCCGGTGCGCCGCCGCTACGCTATCATCCGGCGCAGGACCCTGGAGGCACTCGTGCGCACGAAGCTCGTCGCTGCTTTCCTCGCGGTCGCGCTGGTGGGCGCCGCCGGCTGCACCGTCAACCCGGTCACGGGCAAGTCCCAGCTCGACCTCCTCGGCGAGGCGCAGGAGATCGAGATGGGAAAGCAGTACTACCCGGGCGCCGTGCAGAGCTCGCTCGGGCCGATCGACGACGCCGCGCTGCAGTCCGCCGTGGCGCGCGTCGGCGGCGCGGTGGCGGCGGTCGGCCACCGGCCGGCGCTGCCGTACGAGTTCACCGCGGTGAACGACCCCCAGGTCAACGCCTTCGCGCTCCCGGGAGGCAAGATCTGCATCACGCGTGGGCTGCTGTCGCGGATGGAGTCCGAGGACGGGATGGCCGCCGTGCTCGGGCACGAGGTCGGCCACGTGACGGCGCGCCACGCGGTCGCCGCCTACAACCGCCAGCTCCTCGCCACGGCGGTGCTGATCGGCGGCGGCATCTACATGCAGGCGAAGGACGTCGAGCACGCCGAGCTGATCACGCTGGGGGCGGTGATCGGCGCGCAGATGGTGCTGGCGCACTACTCGCGCGAGCAGGAGCGGCAGAGCGACGAGCTCGGCCTCGAGTACGCGGTCAAGGCAGGCTACTCGCCGGCGGGGATGGTGGAGACGCACCGCGTGCTGCTGTCGCTGCAGAAGCAGAAGCCGGGCGCGATCGAGCGGATGTTCGCGTCGCACCCGATGTCGGCGGAGCGCCTGGCGACCGCCGAGATGCGCGTCGCGGCGCTGCCGCCGGAGATCCGCGAGCGCCCGCTGAAGGTCGCGCCGTACCGCGAGGCCACCGCGCGTGTCGCGGCGGCGCGCCCGGCGTGGGATCTCGCCGCCGACGGGCAGGCGCTGCTCGGCGGCAAGAAGGCGCGCGAGGCCGAGGCGAAGCTCGCGGAGGCGGTACGCCTCGCCCCGCGGGAGGGGGTGCTCCGCACCCTGCACGCGGCGAGCCTCGCCGAGCTCAAGCGCTCCGAGCCGGCGGCCGCCGAGAGCCGCGAGGGCGCGCGGCTGGCGCAGCGGGTGTTTCTGAGCCAGGTCGTCGCCGGGGAGCTGCTGCTCCAGCCGGCGCCGGCCGAAGCGCTCGGCTTCCTCGACCGCGCCGAGGCGCTGCTGCCGGGGGTCGCCGAGGTGGCGCTGATGCGCGGCCGCGCGCTCGAGGCGCTCGGGCGGCGCGACGACGCGGTCGCGGCGTACAAGGAAGCGGTCGACCGCGACCCCCAGGGCGAGACCGGTGCGGCGGCGTACAAGCGCCTGCGCGCGCTCGGCGCCGTGCAGTGAACCGCTGGCCGACGAGGAAGGAGGCGCGGTGAGCGATGACGAGCTGAAGGTGCCGGTGGCGCCGCTGCCCGCGACGCTCCACCTCGCGGGCGGTGCGATCACTTGCGGGCGCATCTTCGTCCCGTCGACGGCGTCGCGGCACGAGGGGCCGACGCGTCCCGACGAGTGGGTTGACGAGCCAGCCGCGTTTTTTCCCTTCCTGCCCGACGACGGCATTGCGCCGGAGCTGATCAATAAGGCGGCCGTGGTCGCGTTCACGGTGCCCGCGTGGGCCGACGAGCCGGATGCAGACGAGACGGTGCCGGCGCCGCGCCTGGCGGTTGTCGTGGAGTGCGACGGCGCGACGTTCCGCGGCGAGGTGGCGCTCGACCTCCCCGCGCACCGCCGGCGCGCTCGCGATCTGCTGAACGCCCCCGGCGGTTTCCTGATGGTCCGCGACGGCGACAGCCACCACCTCGTCAACAAGAGCCGGATCGTGCGGGTGACCGAGAACCGGAGCGGGCCATGACGATCGAGCGTCTCATGCACGCGACCGTGGGAGCAGGCGGCAAGGCGCTCAAGCTGATCCCGGGGCGGCGCATGATTGTCGTGACCGCGACGGGCGAGTGGGAGGTTCAGGGCGAGGTGCAGACGGCGGCCGGAATCGCCAAGCTGCTCGATCCGGTGCTGGCGGGAGACGGCCTGCTGCGGCTGGCGCGGGATGGCTCCGAGCGTCGTTTCGAGATCGCGGGCGTCGGCGCGGTCTCGTTGCGTGCCGCCGCGGTCGAAGACGGGTTCCAGGCGGTTTTGACGATCGTCGCGCCGGCGCCGGCCCGGGCGCCGGAGCCCGAAGCGCCGCCGCAGCCCGCACCGGCGCGCCGGACGCGCGGAGGTCCGTGGCAGCTCGACGAGCTGCTCCGCATCGTGCACGAGTCGCACGCGTCCGATCTCCATCTGGCCGCCGGCTCTCCGCCGGTGCTGCGCGTGGACGGCGAGATGGCGCCCGTTGAAGGGTCGGCGCCGCTGGCGCCGGAGGAGACCCGGCGCCTCCTCCTGGGGATCATGCCGGAGCGCAACCGCGCCGAGTTCGAGCGGCGGCACGACACGGATTTCGCCTACGAGCTGCCGGGGGTGGCGCGCTTCCGCTGCAACGTCTTCCTTGACAGGCGGGGGATGGGGGGCGTCTTCCGGATCATTCCGGCGAAGATCATGACCGCGGAGCGGCTCGGATTGGCGCCCGAGATCCTGCAGCTCTGCCACCTCCCGAAGGGGTTGGTCCTGGTCACCGGGCCGACCGGCTCGGGGAAGTCGACCACGCTCGCGGCGATGGTCGATTACATCAACCGCACGCGCGCCGACCACATCATCACGATCGAGGATCCTATCGAGTTCGTCCACGAGAATCAGCGCTGTCTTCTCAACCAGCGCCAGGTGGGCGAGCACACCGACTCGTTCAGGGATGCGCTGCGCGCCGCGCTTCGCGAGGACCCCGACATCGTCCTGGTCGGGGAGATGCGCGACCTCGAGACCGTGGCGATCGCGATCGAGACGGCCGAGACGGGCCACCTGGTGCTGGGCACGCTCCACACCTCGTCCGCACCCTCGACGATCGACCGGATCATTGACCAGTTTCCCGCCGACCGCCAGGCGCAGATCCGTGTCATGCTTTCGGAGAGCCTCAAGGGCGTGATCAGCCAGACGCTATGCCGCAAGGTCGGCGGCGGGCGTGTCGCCGCGCTTGAGGTCTTGATCGTCATCCCCGCGATCGCCAACCTCATCCGCGAGGGCAAGGTCTTCCAGATACCGTCGATCATGCAGACCGGAAGGAAGTACGGGATGTGCATGATGAACGACAGCCTCCTCGATCTCGTCAAGCGCGGCCTCGTGGCGCCCGCGGAGGCGTACGGGCGCGCCGCCGACAAGGCGGGACTGCTCACCCTCCTCCGTCGCGCCAACGTCGAGACGGCGTGGATGGCGGCGGAAGGCGCATAGGCGGCACGGCGCAGCCGGCCGCGCGCCGCCCCGAGCGACGGTACGCTGCCAGCGAGCGCGAAGCTACGCCTTCGGCGGGCCGCCGGCGGACCGGGTCTTGCTGCGCTCGATCGACTGCAGCGCGAGGTACGACTCGCCGAACTTCGCCATGTTGTCGAGCTCGGTGTCGCACTGGTCGTAGTGGCGCTCCTCGTCGGCGACGAGGTCCTCGAACAGCTTCTTCGACACCGAGTCGGCATTGGCGCCGCACTCGTTCGCCCAGGCGTTGTAGTCGCGCGCCGAGTGCTCCTCCATCTCACGAGCCAGCTCGAGCATCTCCTTGACGTCCCGGAGGCGCTGCGGCTCGGCCGCGGCGACGAGGGTCACGTCGCCCTTCAGGAAGAGGATGCGCTCGGCGATCCGCTCGATGTGCATCATCTCCTCGATCGCCGTCGTCTTGAAGAGCATGGCGAGCAGGTCGTACCCCTGGTCGTCGCAGTGGAAGTGGAAGTACATGTACTGGTGGACCGCCGCGAGCTCGTCCGCCGCCGCTCGGTTGAGCAGCTCGATGCTCTTTTTCTTCGTCGCTTTCATCGTCGACTCTCCCTTCGTGCCCCTTTTCACGAGCGATTATGCACCCGCCGGCGCCGGCGTGCGAGGTGCACGGCAGATGCACGGCACCCTCCAGCGCCGCGCCGCGGCGCCGGCTCGGACTGACCGTGGGGTCGGCTGCCGTCCGGGGACAAGGGGGCGGCGCGCGAGGGCTAGAACCGCTGCCCCAGCGTGATGTACACGCGGTCGCGCCCGCCCTCCGCCATGCCGTAGCCGAGGTAGATCGGCCCGATCGGGGTGATCGCCGCGACGAACGGGCCGCCGCTGGCGATCAGCGCGTCCCACGTCACGGGCGCGTCGATCGCGAAGACGTTCCCGACCTCCGCCGAGACGCCGACGAACGCGCGCAGTCGGAGGCTCGAGACGTCGAGCCGCGCGACGCGCCGGTAGTACATCATGCGCCCGAGCACGAGCCGCCCGCCGAGCAGCTCGAAGTTGCCGTAGCCGGACAGCCGGCCGAGGCCGCCGAGCGCGAAGATGCTGGCCAGGCCGCCGGCGGCGTCAAGGTTCTCGCCGACCTCGAGGTACGGTGCGACGGTGTTCTCTCCCCACGAGAAGGCTTGGTCGGCGATCAGGCTCCAGCGCCGGAACGACGCCTCGGCGCCCAGCGACTCGCTGCCGTGGTCCCAGGTCGCCTCCACTCTGGTGCCGACCCGGTTGAGCACGGCGCGGTCGCGCGTGTCCACGCGGAAACGCACGCGCGTCCCGCCGGTCGCCTCGCTGAACGACGGGAAGATCGTGGCGAAGCCGCTCTCCGGCGAGCCGTCGAAGTTGCCGCGATAGAGGGTGAAGGCAACATCTCCCCACCGGCCGAGAACGCGGCCGATGTCGAGGTGCGCCTCCCAATGCTCGATCTGAAACCGCCCCAGCACCACGCCGTCGGACCAGATCGGCAGCAGCTCGCGCGACGCCTCCGCGCCGGGGCTGGCGTACCATCGCTGCGAGACCTCCAGCGGCTGGTACAGCTCGGTGGCGAGCCGCAGCGGTTCTCCCATCTCGAGCGTGGTGGCGATCTCGCCGCCGAGACGGTTGATCGGCTGCACGAGGTGCCGCAGGTAGACGCTGTAGGTGTTGTGGCCCTCGAGGTCGTCCTCGAGGTAGAGACCGAGCTGCAGGCTGTCGCGTCCGTAGGGAGGCGGCGGCGTGGTCAGGACCAGCGTGTCGCCGTGCGGGCGGGGCTCCAGCCGCGTGCCGATCGTGCCGAAGGCGTCGAGCGCCTTGAGGTCCATCACGCTCTCGCGCAGGACGCCGAGGTCGAGCACGCTTCCGACCTCGATCGGGAGGTTCGCGCGCACCACGCCGTCCGCGAGGCCGCTCGTGTTGTCGACCTCGACGGCCTCGACGAGGATCCTCTCCCGCTCGCGCGACCGCCGCCGTGCAAGAAACTCCTGCCACTCGGACTCGCTCGCGGCGAAGCGGCGCAGGTCGTCGGCGCGGGCGCGAGCGGCCGCCTCGCCGATCCCCACCGCCTCGGCGGCGCGGTCGAAGGCGAGGAAGCCGATGTCGCCGAGCTCGGGACGGATGTACACGTCGCCGGGCTGCACGGCGCGGACGTCCTCGACGCGGTTGAACGCCGTGAGCATCGAGTTCATGCGGGAGAACACCGACCAGAAGTCCTCGAACTGCTGGCCCTCCCTCACCAGGGGACTGGTGATGTCGATCGCGACGACGGCGCCCGCTCCAAGGTCGCGCGCAATGCGGATCGGCAGGTTGGCCACGGCGCCGCCGTCGGAGAGCGTCTTGCCGTCGCGCTCCACCGCCGGGAACATTCCTGGGATCGCCATGCTCGCCCGCATCGCCCGCGACAACCGTCCGCGGTCGATGACCACCGCCTCGCCGGTGCCGACGTCGACCGCGACCGCCCGGAACGGGATAGCCAGCCGGTCGAACTCCTCCGGCGCCGAGGACACCATCTCGAGCGAGTCGAGCAGCAGCTCGAGCCGCTGACCGCCGAGCACGCCCGGCGGCACGTACGGCTTGAGGCCGCGGAAGTGCAGCTTGCCCTGGATGTACATCCGCGAGTCGTCGAGCTTACGCCGGAAGGGTTTCTCGCGTCGCGGTACGGTATCGGAGAACACCTCTCCCCAGTCGAGCTCCGGGAGCAGGCGCTCGATCTCGTCCGGCGACCACCCCGCCGCGTACAGGCCGCCGACGATCGAGCCCATGCTCGTGCCAACCAGCAGGTCGGGGACGACGTGCAGCTCCTCGAGCACCTTGAGCGCGCCGATGTGGGCGGCGCCGCGGGCGCCGCCGCCGCTGAGCACGAGCGCCAGGCGCGGGCGCTCTGCCGCCGGCGGCGCCGCCTGGGCGCCGACGAGCACCGGGACGGCGGTCGCGAGCAGCAGGAACAGCGCAATCCGGCGTGAGGCAAAGCCACTGGTCATTGCGGGTGCCCTTTCCAGCGCGATTCTACGACGCCGCGGTCACGCCGGGCGTCGCGCCTGGCGGACCGGAACCCACAGGCCGAGGAGCAGCAGCAAGAGGACGGCCGCAAGGCGCTGCGCCATCCGCAGCACGAGGTGGTGGCGACCTCGCCGCGCGCGGCCACTGGGGCGCGGCTCACGAGTCCGTACAGGTCGCGCATTCAGGCCGCTCGCGCCTCGCGCAGGACGGAGCACCGCGTGGTCGCCGCCGCCGTGTCCGGCGGTTGCGGCATCGAGCCCGGCCCGTTCCTCGGCTGGACCGTCGTCCCAGAGTGGGAGCCGTGATCCGGCAGCCGGCGGCGGCCTGATTCGGACCTGCGGGCAGGGTCAGCGCTTCGTTGCCAGCAGGTCCTCCACCGACTCGACGCGGACACCGGGTACGACCGCGCGAGGGCCCGCCTGAACCGACCTGGCCACGACGATGCACTCGACATCGCGGTCCGTGATCGCCGCAGCCAGGCGGGTCAGCGGTCGCGCCATGTCCGGCGTGACCGTCCTGCTCCACTTCGCCTCGATCAGCCGCAGGGCGCCCGCCGGGCCCGGGACGACGAAGTCGACCTCCAATCCCTGCTGGTCGCGGAAATGGAAGATCTCGGGGCGGCGGCCGGCGTTGACCTGGTTCTTTACCAGCTCCGTGGCGATGAACCCCTCGAAGCACGGCCCGATGAACGGCGACCGCTCGAGCTCGGCCGCGGTCGCCACGCCGAGCAGCGCGCACAGCAGCCCCGAGTCGACCCAGTAGAGCTTGGGAGACTTGATCAGTCGCTTGCCGTAGTTCTCAAAGAAGGGCGGGACGAGGAGGACGTGGCCGGTGACCTCGAGCACTGCCAGCCAGGACGTGATCGTCGGCACCGAGACGCCGAGCGGTGCCGCCAGGTGGGTCTTGTTCACCACCTGTCCGCTGCGGGTCGCGAGCAGCGCGAGGAAGCGCCGGAACGTGGCGAGGTCGCGGACCTGGAGCAGCGAGCGGACGTCGCGTTCGATGTAGGTCAGGATGTACGAGCGGAACCAGTCCGCGGCGATCCGCGGCCTGAGCACGACCTCGGGGAATCCCCCGCGCATCAGGTTCCATCTGCCCTTCTCGCGGTAGGACAACGGCAGCAGCGTGAATACGGCCGCTCTCCCGGCCATCGACTCGCCGACCCCTTTCATCAGCGAGAAGTCCTGCGAGCCTGTCAGCAGCCAGCGCCCGCCGCGTGACGGGGAGCCGTCGATGAGGGCACGAACGTACGGGAGGATCTCGGGCACATGCTGCACCTCGTCGAGGATCGCCGGGAGGCGCAGCTCGGCGAGCCATCCCCGGGGGTCGGCGCGGACGCGGGCAATCACGTCTGGATCTTCGAGGAGGTGGTACGACGCACCGGGGAAGGCATGCCGCACCAGGTACGTCTTCCCCGAGCGCCGAGGGCCGGTGAGCACGACGGCCGGGAACGACCGTGCCGCGCGCTGAAGTGTCGTGGCGAGCTCGCGGGCGATGTAGGGCATCTGTCTCTCCTGGCGCCGTCGGTGCTGTGAGAATTCTAAAATAACACTTTCAATAGCTCAAGACATCACCGTTCCGTCGGCGGAGAGCATGCCTCCGCTACGATCGCTGCTGCGCCGAGGTCGCGCGAGTTGCGTGCGATCGGGCGACTACGGAGAGGTCTGCGCGCGCGACGGGCGCCGCGTCACGAAGGGTCCGGTGCGGGTCCGGGGCTCCTGTTA
>CAZQLL010000018.1:0-82285 GCA_964594125.1 uncultured Thermoanaerobaculia bacterium
CCGCTGCGCGGTCGCTGCGCAGCCGCTGCGCGGTCGCTGCGCAGCCGCTGCGCGGCCGCTCGCGTCGCGGGCTCGGCGCCTGGCGTTCAAAGTCTTGACGATCAGTGACGTGAGTCAGACCGTCCGGCCTGGCATCAGCACTGCACACTGCCTGGCAGCCCCACGGGGCTGGGAGGCTGGCGATGGCACGGGCGACGCGTTTTGTGGCGGTGGCGGCGGCGATCTGGGCGGTGGTAGCGGCGGTGGGGTTGGCGGGGTTCGCCGGTACCGACGTCTTCCTGCCGATGGTCGGGCGTAACCCGGGCGTCCCGCTGTCGGTGTGGTACACCTCGGTGTGGATCTATAACCCCTCCGACACCGTGGCGGACGTGCGCTTCTCCTTCCTCGAGCGGGACAAGGTCAACACCGCGCCGCTGTACTACGACCTCACCCTGCAGCCGGGCGAGTCGCGGCGGTACGAGGACGCGATGATGGAGCTTTTCGGGGTCAACGGGTGGGGAGCGATCCGCGTCTATTCGCCGAACGCCAAGGTCGTCGCCAACGAGCGTTTTTTCAATCAGCTTCCCGGCGCCGGGGGCAACGACTCGCAGGGGCAGGACTTTGCCGCCATGCCGCGGGCGTTCGCGATCGGAGCCGGCGAGCGCACCGCCGTCCTCGGCGTGTACCAGACGGTGCCGGCGGCGGACTCCGACTTCCGCTTCAACTTCGGCTTCGTCGAAGTGACGGGCGCGAGTGCGAAGGTGCGGGTGACGCCGCTCGACGAGGCCGGGGCGGCGCTGGCGGCGGCGAAGGAGTACACCATCTCGGCGTACTCGCAGCGGCAGCTCGCGTTCAAGGACCACTTCCCGACGGTTTCGACGGAGAGCGCGCGGCTGGCGGTCGAGGTGGTGAGCGGGTCCGGGCGGGTGCTGGTGTACGGGACAGGGATCGCTAACGGCTCACAGGACCCGACGACGTTCGAGATGCAGGTGGCCGAGCAGCAGGCCGCGGCGGGGGGGATCGGCGAGGTCGAGGCGGGCGCCGGGCTGACCGGCGGCGGCGCGTCGAGCAAGGTCACGCTCGCGGTGGGCGCCGGCGCCGGGATCAGCGTCACCGCCGACCAGGTGGCGATCGCCAGCGGCGGTGTTACCGGCGACATGCTGGCGCCCGGCTCGGTGGCGCCGGCGAAGATCCAGGCGTCGGCGACCGCGGGACAGGTGCTGATGACGGTGTCGGGCGCGGGCGCGGTGGGAGGCGAGGTGGGCCCGCTGGCGGCGGGTACCTCGGCGGCGTGGCAGACGCCGGCGTGGGGCGACGTCAAGGGCGTGACCGCCGGCACCGGTCTGACCGGCGGCGGCGCGAGCGGAGAGGTGACGGTGAGCGTTGCCGCCAACGGCATCGGCACCGAGCAGCTCGCGGACGGGGCGGTGACGAGCACCAAGCTCGCCGACAACGCGGTCGGCGCGGCGAAGATCGCCGACGGCGCCGTAGGCAACGCCGATCTGGCGGACGGAGCGGTGACCGACACGAAGGTGGCGAGCGGGATCGCGTACTCCAAGCTCACGGGCGCGCCGACCTCGCTGCCGCCCTCGGGCGCGGCCGGCGGCTCGCTTGCAGGGACCTACCCGAACCCGACGCTGGCGGCTGACGCCGTGGGCGCAGCGCAGATCGCCTCCGGAGCCGTTGGCGCATCGGAGCTCGCCGATGGGGCCGTCGGCAACGCCGACCTGGCCGATGGCGCCGTGACCGACGCCAAGGTGGCGACGGGCATTGCGTACACCAAGCTCTCCGGCGCGCCGACCTCGCTGCCGCCCTCGGGCGCCGCGGGCGGCTCGCTTGCAGGGACCTACCCGAACCCGACGCTTGCCCGCGACAGCGTGGCCGCGGTCAACATCGCAAGCGACGCGGTCGGAGCAGCCGAGATCGCGGACGGTTCCGTCGGCGCCCCGGAGATCACGGACGGTTCCGTCGGCGCGGCCGAGATCGCGGACGGCAGCGTGGGCAGCGCCAAGCTGGCCGACGGGGCGGTGACGAACATCAAGGTCGCGACGGGTATCGAGTACTCCAAGCTGAAAGGCGCGCCGACCTCGCTGCCGCCGTCGGGGGAAGCCGGAGGGGCGTTGTCCGGAACCTACCCCAACCCGGGCCTGGGGCGTGACTCAGTCACGGCGTATCAAATTGCGATGGACGCGGTTGGCGCCGCAGAGATCGCTGCGGACGCCGTCGGTGCGGGCGAAATCGCTACGGGGGCCGTGGGTGGCGCCGAGCTGGCCGACGGTGCGGTCACGGACGTCAAGGTAGCGAGCGGCATCGCGTACTCAAAGCTCACTGGGGCGCCGACATCGCTGCCGCCGTCGGGAGCGGCGGGAGGCGACCTCGTGGGCACCTACCCGAACCCGACGATCGGCACGGGGAAAGTCGGGAGCACGGAGATCGCCGACGGGGCGGTCACCGATGCGAAGGTGGCAAGTGGCATCGCGTACACGAAACTCAGTGGTGCCCCCTCGTCGCTGCCGCCGTCCGGCACGGCCGGCGGCGACCTGACCGGGACGTTCCCGAATCCGACGATTGCGGCGCTCGCCGTTACCAGCGCCAAGCTTGCGGACAGCTCCGTCACGGCTGCGAAAATCGCCGCCGCCGCGGTCGGCGCCTCTGAGATCGCCAGCGACGCGGTCGGGTCCGCTGAGATTGCCGCGAACGCGGTCGGCGCAGACGAGATCGAGGCAAACGGTGTTGGCGCCGACGAGATCGCCACCAACGCGGTTGGCAGCGCGGAGATCGCGGCGTCGGCCGTGACGAGCTCCGAGCTCGCTGACAGCGCAGTAGTCAAGGCGAAGGTGGCCGCCACCGGAGGCACGAGCGGGCAGGTGCTCGGGACTGACGGCTCCGGTCTGCGTTGGCAGGACGATGGGCTCACGCTGCCCTACGACGAGAGTTACGACTCGGGTTTCAGAGCGGCCTTCAAGGTCACGAACACCGGAGCCAGCAACGCGTTCAGCGGGATAGCGGGAGGCTGGGTCCTCTACGGAGAAGGGGCCGGCACCTACATCAACAACTCCAGCACCTCTGCCTGGGCGAAGACCGCCTCGTCCACCTACAAGATCCAGGGCAGCGGGACGGTGAGCTTCGTGCAGAATCACCCCGATGACCCGGGCGCGGTGATCGTCTATGCCGCTCCGGAGGGCGACGAGGTGGCTACCTACAACCGCGGCAGCGCGAGGCTCGTCGGCGGGCAGGCCCGCGTTGCACTTGGCGAGACGTTCAAGTGGGTCACCAACCCGGACCTCGGCCTCACAGCGTACCTGACGCCGGTCGGACGCTGGTGCGACCTTTACGTCGCAGCCAAGGACACCGACGAGCTGCTGGTCAAGAGCCGCGACGGCTCCGACTGCACTTTCGACTACCTGGTGTACGGCCTGCGGATCGGCTTCGAGGAATCGACGATCGTGCAGGAGAAAGAGCAGCAGGCGTACATCCCCTCGTTCAAGTCGCACCGGGAGCTGGTTGCAAGGCATTCCGAGCTTGCCCGCTTCACCGCACTCTCGCGTTTCGCGGCAGAGCGCGCGACGCTCGGGCAGGTGTCGGCACTCGACACCTCCCGTGCCGACCGGCTCAAGGCTGCGATCCACGAGTTCGACCCCGTGGTCGACCGGATCGACAGTCAGGAAAGCAGGGCTGACGCTGCAGCGGCGGCGAGCGGGGCTGACGAGACGCAACACGTGGCGGAAGCGCGGCCGCTCGTCGTCGAGCGGGCCACCGCCCCGGCGATTCCCGATGGCGCCTCGGCACCGCGGACTCACCTGATCCACTCGGCATCCGAGCGCCAGGTCTGGACCGGCCGGGTGACCCTGGACGACATCGGCACTGCGGTGGTGGAGCTGCCCGCCGGTGTGGACGCGGAGAGCCTTGACCTCGCTTACCAGCTCACCTGCGTCGGTGGCTTCGCGCCGGTGTACGTCGACGACGGCGCAGAAGCGGGACGCTTCTCGATCGCGGGAGGTCGTCCAGGGCTGCGCGTGTCGTGGCAGGTCACCGGCACGCGCCGGGTCGAGTAGTGTGGTCGCGACACGCCGCAGGCACCGGCGAGGAGCGGTGTACGATGGCCTTCAGATCGGAGCGATGGCCGATGCCGGGGGACAACTTCAGGCTGCGGGGCGAGGTCGAGGGGGTGGTCGCGTCGTTCGCGCTGCACCCCGGCGACAACCTCGTCGGCTCGCGGCTGGGATGCGACGTGGCGCTGCCCGAGCGGGGCACCTCGCGCCGGCACGCGCTGGTCAGGGTGGTCGGTGAGGTCATCGAGGTCGAGGACCTGGGCAGCAAGAACGGCACGTTCCTCAACCGCGCGCGGGTGACCCGGGCGGTGCTCACGGCCGGCGACGAGATCCGCTTCGGGTCGGTCGCGCTGGTGGTCGAGCGCGTCGACGACGCCGACGTCGACCTGGCGGTGGCGTTCGACCCGACGCCGGGCGGTGGCGAGGCGGCGGCCACGACCCGCAGCGAGCGTGCGGAGGGCGGCGCCGCCGACCCGGCGTGGCTGGCGGGCCTGGCGGCGGCGGCGGCGCGGCTGCCGCGTCCCGCCGGCGACACCGGGGAGGCGCTGCGCGCACTCGGCGCCGCGGCTCGCCTCGGCGGCGCCGCCGTCCTCGAGTGGGACGGCGCCGGCGAGCCGGTCGTTCACTCGGCGTGCGGCGACCCGCGCGTGCTCGACGCTGCACCGCGGCTGCGGGCGCTGTTCGCCGAGGTGGCGGGGAGCGGGCGCGCCGAGACGCTGATGCTGGCTGGATCTCCCGCCGTCGCCGCGGCGGCGGCGCCGGGTGCGACACGACCGATCGGGGTGGTGGCGCTCGGCGAGCCGCTGCCGGCGGTTGCGGAGGCGGCGCTGGCCGGCTTTGCCTGGATGCTCGCGGGGTCCGCGGGAATGGCCGCGGCGCCGGGCGGCGACCGGCCGCTGGCGGCGCTGGTGTTTCCGCCGGAGCACGTCCCTGGCGAGAGCCCGGCGATGCTGGCGCTGTACCGGCAGATGCGCCCGCTCGTCGAGGGCGACCTCCCGGTGCTCGTGGTCGGCGAGACCGGCGCCGGCAAGGAGCACGTTGCTCGCATCCTGCACGCCTCGTCGCGGCGCGCGCCGGGGCCGTTCGTCGCCCTCAACTGCGCGGCGATCCCGGCGGAGCTGCTCGAGGCGGAGCTGTTCGGCATCGAGCGGGGCGTCGCTACAGGCGTGAGCGAGCGCGAGGGGAAGCTGCAGGCGGCGCGCGGCGGCGTGCTGCTGCTCGACGAGATCGGCGACATGGCGCCGGCGCTGCAGGCGAAGCTGCTACGGGTGCTGCAGGAGCGCGAGGTGGTGCCCGTCGGCGGGCGGCGTGCCGTGCCGGTCGACGCCGGCATCGTCGCCGCCACCAACGCCGAGCCCGAGCGCCTGCTCGCCGAGGGTCGCATCCGCCCCGACCTCTATTACCGCATCGCCGGCTACGTGCTGCGGGTGCCGCCGCTGCGCGAGCGGCGCGAGGACATCCCGCGCCTGGTCGAGCATCTCGTCCGCCGCTTCGCCGGCGAGACCGGGAAGGCGGTGCGCGGGGTGACCGTGCGGGCGATGCAGGCGCTGGTCGGCTACCCCTGGCCGGGCAACGTGCGCGAGCTCGAGCACGAGGTCAGGCGCCTGGTCTACTCCTGCCCGCACGGCCAGGCGATCGACTCGATGCTGGTGCCGCCGCGGCTGGCCGCGGCCGCCGTCGATCCCGACGACCTCGACCTCGAGCGCCACGTGGCCGAGTGCGAACGCGCCGTCATCCTGCGCGCCCTCGAGCGCACCGGCGGCATTCACACGCAGGCCGCCAAGCTGCTCGGTGTCTCGCGTAACGGGCTGACGCTCAAGCTAGAGCGGCTCGGGATCAGGTCGCCGGAGTAGCCAGCAGCCGCTCGGCCTCAGCTCGGAGCTCGCCGAGCTCCGTCGCAATGTTGGGGTTGATGGTGAGCGCGTCGGCGAGCGCCGCGAGCGCGGCGCGCGCGGCGCGCTCGCGCTCGGTCCCCGCCGACTCCCGGGCCCGCTGCAGGTGGAGCCGGGCGCGCAGCTCGCGCACCTCGCCGCTGGTCGGAATCGCTCGCTGCGCCTCGGCGAGGGCGCGCAGGCCGGCCTCGACCTCTCCCCGCCAGCGGCAGCCGGTCTTCACGCACGCCTCGGCGCGTAGCGCGTGCACCTTCGCCGTGTAGATGTGCACGAGGCCGCTCGCCGGGTTGAGAGCGCGGGAGCGCGCCAGCGCGGCGTCTGCGGCGGTCAGGAACACCTCGACCGGCTCGCTGCGCACCAGCGCGACACGCGCCGCGAGCAGCTCGGCGCGCGCCACCTGGTTGAAGTTGCCGGCGTCGGCGGGGTCTGCGGCCACCGCTGCCGCGGCCATTCGCCGCGCCCGCTCGGCGATCGGCGCCGCGTCCTGGCCGCGCTCCAGCGCGTCGCGGCCCATCGCGTCGAGCAGCCTTACCGCGTTGAAATAGGCGGTGGAGTAGCCGGGGTACAGCTCGATCGAGCGCGCGAACCAGCGCTCCGCCTCACGGCGGGCGGGCGTCGGGTCCTCACCGACTGCCGCGGCCGCGGTCGCGAGCGCGTCGTAGGCGACGCCGATCGCGCTCGGGGCCGGCTTGAGCGCGGGGTTGAGGCCGAGCGCGGTGCGGTAGCCGACGATTGCCGCCTGCAGCGCCGGGCGCGGATCGTCGCCGTGCCGCTCGGCCCAATCGGCTTCCGACCACGAGATCACGGCGCTGGCGTAATGGGCGCTGGCCAGTGTCGGGTCGATGGCGATGGCCGCTTCGGCGCCGCGGGCCGCCTCGGCAAGCAGAGGCCGCGGGTCGCGCCCAAACTCGCGCTCTTCCTGCGCCGCGCTGCGCAGGGCGGTGGCGCGGAACGAGTGGACCTGGGCGGCGAACGGGTCGAGCGCCAGCGCCTCGTCGTAGGCGGCCACCGCCTTCGCCGCCCATTCCCGCCCTTCGCGGCCGCCCTTGCGCGCCCGCTCGGCTTGCAGCGAGCACGCCTGCGCGAGCACGGTGTGCGCGCGCGCCGAGCGGGGGTCGCACTGCAGCGCTGCTTCGGCCTCGGCGACCGCGGCGTCGGCCGCGGCGGCCGCGTCCTGGCCGCTCCCGAGCCGGTAGCTCGCGACGTCGACGTACGCCGTGGCCATGTCGCATCGAGGGGCGACGTCGTCGGGGTCGATCGCGAGCGCCGTCTCCGCCGCCTCCCGGACGCGAGGCAGGAACGGCTCGGGCGAACCGCCGGTTGCAACCGCCAGCTTGAGCAGGCGTAGGTGCCGCGCGCACTCGCCGGCGCGGCTTGCGGGGTCGCTGCGCGCGACCGCCGCGGCGCGAGCGAACGCGGCGCCGGCCGCGGCAAGGGCGCGGCCGGCGCCCGTGAGCTCGCCGGAGTTGGCGAGCGCCAAGGCGCGGGCGAGCCAGGTCTCTCCCTCGAGACGGTGCGCTTCGTACAGCCACGGCCGCCCGGCGGCGGCCGCGCGCGCGCCGGCGACGGCGTCGTCCCACCGCTCCTCGATCAGGGCAATGAGCGCCGTCACGTACGCAGGCGACGTGGCAGTGGCGCCGGCGCCGTCGAGCAGGCGCGCAAGCGCGGGGTCACGCAGTGTGCGCGCGAGCTGCCGCTCCCGCGACTGGCGCAGCTCGGCGCTCGATATGCCCCGGGCCTCGTACAGGCGCTGCTGAAATGTCATCGCGAGCGCCTGGCCGAGGGCGGCCGCCACGTCCGGCTGCCGATAGCCTGCCGCCCATGCCGACTCGAGCTGCTCGCGCGCCTTCACTGCGTCGCCGAGGGCGAGCCAGCCACGCCCCTGCGCGTACGCTGCCGGGCCGGTCGCGAGCGCGCCGATCTCCCCCGCCTGGCGGGCGATGTCGTCGATGCGCCGCCGCACCTCGGCCCGCTCCGGGCGCACGTCGTGCGCCGGCAGCATCGCCGAGTAGCGAGCCAGCGACTCGAGCACCGCAGCCTCCTCGCCGAAGCGGCGGGCGAGCGCGGCCTGCTCGCGGCCGCGCAGCGTGGTGTGCGCGAGCAGGCCGGCGAGCGCGAGCAGCGCCGCCGCGGCGGTGGCGGCCGCGGTGGCCAGGCGGGGGTGGCGGCGCGCCGACTTTCCGAGCCGCCGCAGCGCGCTCGTCGGGAGCGCCGCGACCGGCAGGCCGGCAAGGTGGCGCTTGAGGTCGTCGGCGAGCTCGCGGGCGGTGCCGTAGCGCCGCTCGGGCTCCTTCTCGAGGCAGCGGCCGATGATCGCCCGCAGGTCGCGCGGTAGCCGCGGCAGACTCGGAAAGCGAACCTCGTCCTCGAGCACGCGGACCAGCACCTCGAGTGACGAGCCGGTGTCGAACGGGCGCCTGCCGACGGCCAGCTCGAACAGCGTCACGCCGAGCGCCCAGACGTCGGCGCGCCAGTCGGTGCGCTCCGCCGCGCCGCGCACCTGCTCCGGCGCCATGTAGTACGGCGTGCCGGCGACGCCCTGCACCATGCTCGCCGCGGCGTCGAGATCGCGCACCAGACCGAAGTCGACGACCCACGCCTTCCAGCCGCCGTCGGTCCGCCGTGCGAGCATGATGTTGCCGGGCTTCAGGTCGCCGTGGACGAGACCGCAGCGGTGCGCCGCGTGCACGCCCTCGGCGGCCTGGGCGACGATGCCGAGCTTCTCCGTCAGCGTGAGGCTCCAGGCGGCGCGGTTGAGCGTGACACCGCCGATCAGGTGCATGGCGATGTAGACGTGCTCGCCGCTCTCGCCGGCGTCGTAGACGCGGCAGACGTTGTCGTGGTCGACACGTCCCTGCGCTCGCGCCTCGCGTAGCAGGCGCTCGGCCGGTAACGAGCCGTCGCGCCGGATCAGCTTGAGGGCCACGTCCCGCTGCAGCACGCGGTCGAAGGCGCGGTGGACACGGCCCATGCCGCCCCGGCCCACCAGCTCGCCGACCTCGTAGCGGTCGGCGATGATGCTGGCCGGTGTCGTCGGAGCTGCCGTGCCTCCGACCGAACCGCCGAGGGTGGCGGTTGGCGGTTCCTCCGCGCCGCACTCCCGGCCGACGCGATCGATGGGCGGGAACCGATCGGTTACGTTCGCCATGCGATGTCACGGAATGCTACCACCCCTGGCGACGTTGCCCTGGCCCCTCGTCCCTGAACCTACGCCCAGGCGATCAGCCCGGTTGCGTGCGGGTGGCCGAGGTCCTCGTGGCGGGGCAGCACGCGCACGGTGAACCCGCGCAGACCGCTGGCGGAGCAGGGCAGGAGCCCGGCGAACACCAGCGAACCGTCGCTCGCCGTCTCGCGGTAGGCCAGGGGAACGAGCTCGACGCCGACGATCTCCTGGCGGTCGTCGACGTGTCCCGCGTAGGCTTGGACGCTCAGGTCGGCCGCTGTGAGCTTCCCGGCCGCGACGCGTGCCCGCACCTCGAACGAGCCGCCGACGCGCGGGTCGGCGGGGACGTCGGCCTCGACCGCCGCGACCCGGACCTCGCGCCACGCCTTGTGCACCTTGCCGCGCCAGCGGGCGAGCGCCTTGGCGCGTTTGTAGCCGTTCTCCTCCAGGCGCTGGCGGCGCCTGAGCGCCGGCAGGTAGGCCTCGTCGACGTACTGGTGGACCATGCGGTTGGTGTTGAACGTGGGACACAGCATCTGCATCGAGCGGCGCATCATCGCGATCCAGCCGCGCGGCAGGGTGTTGCCGCCGCGCTCGTAGAACAGCGGCACCACCTCGCGCTCGAGCAGCCCGTAGAGCGCGCCGGCCTCGATGCGGTCCTGGTACTCCTGGTCGGCCAGCTCCTCGCCGGCGCCGATCGCCCAGCCGCAGTCGGGCGTGTACGCCTCGTCCCACCAGCCGTCGAGCACCGAGAGGTTGAGGACGCCGTTGAACGCCGCTTTCATGCCGCTGGTGCCGGAC
Organism: uncultured Thermoanaerobaculia bacterium; assembly: GCA_964594125.1. Taxonomy (GTDB): domain Bacteria; phylum Acidobacteriota; class Thermoanaerobaculia; order Thermoanaerobaculales; family Thermoanaerobaculaceae; genus CAVRZJ01. Next base: position 9,888 of record CAZQLL010000018.1, read on the forward strand.
GCCTCGCGCGGGCGGCGCGGCGTGTTCAGCCACACGTCGCACCCCTGCACGAGGTAGCGCGCGACGACCATGTCGTAGTCCTCGATGAAGACGATGCGCCGCCGCAGCTCGGGGCGCGCCGCGAGCTGGACGATGTCGCGGATGAAGGCCTTGCCGGCGTCGTCGCGCGGGTGCGCCTTGCCGGCGAAGATCACCTGCACCGGCCTCCCTGGGGCGTTGAGGATGCGGGCCAGGCGGTCGGGGTCGCGGAGCAGCAGCGTCGCCCGCTTGTAGGTCGCGAAGCGGCGGGCGAAGCCGATCGTCAGCGCCTCCGGGTCGAGCGCCTCCTCCGCCTGTGCCAGCTCGGCCGCCCCGGCGCCGCGGCGGCGGAGCTGCTCGACCAGCCGGCGGCGGGCGTAGGCCACCAGCCGCTCGCGCCGGCGCTCGTGCGTCCGCCACAGCTCCTCGCCGGGGATCTGCTGCACCCCCTGCCAGACGCGGGTGTCTCCCGGCTCCTCGGCCCACCGTGGGCCGAGGTAGCGGTCGTACAGCGTCCGCATGTCGTCGGAGATCCACGACCCCGGATGGACGCCGTTGGTGATGTGCGCGATCGGCAGCTCCTCGGTCGGCACTCCCGGCCACAGGTCGTGCCACATCGCCCGCGACACCGCGCCGTGCAGCCGGCTGACGCCGTTGACGTAGCCGGCGGAGCGGATCGCGGTGACCGCCATGTTGAGCGGCTCGCCGGCGTCGTCGCGGTGGATCCGGCCGTGCGAGAGCAGGAACTCCCGGCTGGCGCCGAGCGTGAGCAGGTACGAGCCGAGGTAGCGTTCGACGAGGTCGGGCGGGAACACGTCCATACCGGCCGGCACCGGCGTGTGCGTGGTGAACACGGTGGTGGCGACGACGATCTCCCACGCCTCCGCCAGCGACAGGGCGTGGAGGCTCATCAGCCTCCCGAGGCGCTCGATCGCGACGAACGCGGAGTGCCCCTCGTTCATGTGGCAGACGCGGGCGCGCAGGCCGAGCGCGTCGAGCGCCCGCATGCCGCCGATGCCGAGCACGACCTCCTGGCGGATGCGCGTCTCGGTGTCGCCGCCGTACAGCTCGTCGGTGACGTCCTGGAGGTCGCGCGGGTTCTCCGCGAGGTTGGTGTCGAGCAGCACGAGCAGCGTGCGGCCGACCTGCACCTTCCACGGCTTGACCAGCGCCTGGCGGCCGCCGAGGTCGAGCGCGATGCGCAGCTCCTGCCCGCTCGCGTCGGCGAACGGGCGCAGCGGCAGCGTCGAGAAGTCGTTGACCGGGTAGCGCTCCTGCTGCCACCCCTCGGGGCTCAGGTACTGGCGGAAGTACCCCTTCTGGTAGAGCAGGCCGACGCCGACCAGCGGCACGCCGAGCTCGCTCGCCGACTTCAGGTGGTCGCCGGCAAGCATGCCGAGGCCGCCGGAGTAGATCGGCAGGCACTCGCTGAGGCCGAACTCCATCGAGAAGTACGCCGCCAGCGGCGGTCCGGCCGCGCCGTGCCGCTTCGTGTACCACGTCCCGGCGCCGCCCATGTACGCGTCGAGATCGGCGCGGACGCGGTCGAGATGGGCGACGAACGCGTCGTCCTGCGCCAGCTCCGCGAGCCGCTCCTGCGGCGCGCTGCCGAGCACCAGCAGGGGGTTGTGGCCGCAGCGCTCCCAGAGGTCGTGGCCGATGCGGCGGAACAGCGCGATCGACTCGTGGTCCCACGACCAGCGCAGGTTGAAGGCGATCTCCTCGAGGGGGCGCAGCCGCTCCGGCAGCGCTGCGCGCACCTGGAAGCTCCGGACGGGTCGCATCGACGCACCTCCAAGCAGCAGCCACGATGGTCCGCTCGCGACGTCCTTTGCAGCATAGGACGAGAGCAGCCCGAGTGCCACCGCCTTGTCACGGCGCGACGGCCAGCGCCCGCCTGGCGTCGGTACTGGCGGGATTGAGGCGGCCCGCTGCGGCGTCCTCCGGCCGCGCCAGCACCCACGAGCCGGCCGGCAGGCGCGACCCGGGAGTCCAACGCCCCACCGGGCGCCGCGCGTAGAAGCGCGCGGTGTCGAGCGGCAACCCCTCGGCGATCAGCAGCACGGGCGCCTCGGCGGGAGGCGGCAGCGCCCGCAGGACGGCGCGCGTCGACTCGGCGGCGCGGTTGCGCAGGCGGCCGAGCGCGACCTCGCTTGCAGCGAGCATCAGCGTCGCCGCGCACAGCGCGGCGGCCGCGCGGCGCAGCCAGGGCGCGCGCTCGGCCAGCGGCGCGAGCCATGCCGCGGCGATCACCGCGAGCGCCGGGTAGAGGGGCATGGCGTACCAGTGGAGCTTGGTACCGGCCAGCGAGAAACCGATCAGGACGGTCCAGAACCAGGCGGCTGCGAGCACGCGCTCCGGCGCTCGCGGCGCCCGCAGGGCGGCAGCGGTGAACGCGACGGCGGCGGCGGCGCCGGCCCAGTGCCACGGGTTGACCCAGTGGAAGAAGACGTACTCGAGGTAGTACCACCACGGTCCGCTGTTGCCCTCCACGGCGGTGCCGAGGCGGGCCGCGACGTGCACTCCGAAGTACGAGGCGGCAAACGCCGTGCCCTGAGCGGCGAGCTGGTACAGGTGCCACGGCGCCGCGATCGCCGCCCCCAGCGCCACGCCGCGGACCGCGACACGGCGGGCGGCCCGGTCTGCCGCCGCCCACGCCGCGAGCGGCGGGAGCGCAACCAGTGCCGCCGGCCCCTTGATCAGCAGTGCGGCCCCGAGCGCCGCCCCCAGCCGTGTCCAGGAGCCCGCCAGCGCCGCCAGGAACGCGAACGACAGCGCCGTCGCCAGCGGCACGTCGAGCATCGCCTGGCGGGAGAAGCGCAGCCATTGCGGTGCAACGCCGAGGATCGCCGCGGCCAGGAGACCGGCGCGCCGGCCGCCGAGGCGGCGGCCGAGAAGGCATGCCGCGCCGACTCCCGCGACGCCGAGCAACGCCACAGGCAGGCGGGCGGCGAGCTCGCGGTCGCCGAGCAGCGCCTGCGACGCCGCGATCAGCCAGAGCGCCAGAGGCGGCTTGTTGTTGAACGGGCGGCCGTCGAGGCGCGGCGTCCACCAGTCGCCGGTCTCGCGCATCTCGCGCACGACCGCCGCGTACGTCGCCTCGTCCCAGTCGCGCATCGCGTCGGCGCCAAGCGCGCCGAGGTACAGCGCCGCCGCGACGGCGAGCAACGCCACCTCGGGCAGCCACGCGCGCGCCCGGTGCAGGAGTCTCACCCCGCCATCGTAGCTTCTCGTCCCTCCGGAGCCCGGAGCCCGGAGCCCGGAGCCCTGAGCCCGCAGCCCCGAGTCCGGTACGCGGACGCCGCCTCTGTCACAATCCCGGCATGGACGCGGTGATCTTCGACTTCGACGGCGTGATCGTGGACAGCGAGCCGGTGCACCACGCCGGCTTCGCGCGGGTGCTGCGCGGCCGCGGCATCGACCTGAGCTGGGGGGACTACCGCGAGCGATACCTCGGGTACGACGATCGCGACTGCTTCCTCGCCGTCTGCGCCGACCGCGGCGTCGCGCTCGCCGAGGAGGAGCTCGCGGCGTTGATCGCGGCCAAGACCGCGACCGTCCGCGAGGTGCTGGCGGCCTCGGCCGAGGCGCTGCCGGGCGCCGTCGCGCTGATCCGGGCGCTCGACCTCGCCGGCGTGCCGCTGGCGATCTGCTCCGGCGCGCTGCGCCCGGAGATCGAGGCGGCGGCGCGCCGTGTCGGCATCCTGGAGCGCTTCGCGGCCGTGGTGGCGGCCGAGGACGTTGCTGCCGGAAAGCCCGACCCGGCCGGGTACGCGCTCGCCGTCGCGCGACTGGGCGCCGCCGCCGGTCGTCCGCTGCGCCCGTGCGCCTCGCTGGCGATCGAGGACTCGCCCGCGGGGATCGCGGCCGCGCGGGGCGCCGGGCTGCACGTGCTCGCCGTCGCCACCTCGTACGAACGCGGCGCGCTCGCTGCAGCGGACCTGGTCGTGGCGTCGCTGGCGGGGGTGGACGTCGCGACGCTCGCCGCGCTGGCGACTGCGTGAGCGGCCGGCTGCCTCCCCCTGGAGTGCCGAAGGCGCGTTCGCGGGACCGTTCAGCAGCGCGGGCGGAGCCCGCGCCACGGATGGAGAGAGGGGCGCACATGCAACAAGGCGCAGGGCGGGCCGCGCGGGATGGACGAGAGTCAGTGGGCAGGGGTACCGCACCGTCGACTGCCGATTCCGTTTCAGTACCTCTGCTGCAGAAGCTCGCGAACTGCACTCAACAGACCAGAACCAACCGCTTTCTGCTGCCCGTCCGGGCCTCCCCGGGAGTGCCCCGGACGTCCCCGAACTGCAGTTTCACTGAGCCCCTGCCCACTGCCGCTCATAATCTCGGCTCCGGATCGCCTTCTGTCAAGGGTGCCGCGCGGCGGCGTGACGCGCTACCCTTGATCGGATGAGCGACCCGCGCCGTGCCCGCCTCGCGTACTCGACGGAGAGAGGCAGTGCTTGCCCGCGCTGCGGCTGGCCGGCGCGCGAGTGCCGTTGCTCGGCGGCGCAGGAGCAAGTGGTGCCGGCGCGCGTTGTGGCGCACCTCCGGATCGAGAAGAAGGGGCGCGGCGGCAAGACCGTGACGGTGGTCGACAGCCTGCCGCGCAACCGCGCCTTCCTCGCCGAGCTCGCGGCCGAGCTGAAGCGGCGCTGCGGGTCCGGCGGTACGGCGCGCGAGGCGGCGATCGAAATCCAGGGCGACCACCGCGAGACGTTGCGCGCCGTCCTTGCCGCTCGCGGCTGGACGGTGAAGGGATGACCGCACCTGCGGCGGGCGCCGCCGCGTCGGCAGGCGCTCCGGCATGGTGGCGCCGCCTCGCCCCTCCGGGCGCGGCGGCGCTGGCGGCATGCCGCGTACCTCACGCCGTGACGTCGGCGGGCGGTGCCGCCGCAGGCTTTCCCGGTGCGGCGGCGAGGGCGATGAAACGCTCCACTTGGAACTCCGAGCGCCGAGCGGCGTCGCGCAGGCGTTGCGCGACGCGCACGATGGCGGCGGTGTGCAGCGCCCCTTCGGTGGCGGTCATGCCGGGCTCGGCGGCGTGGGCGGCCGTGGCGGCGGCGACGAGCAGCGACAGCAGCCGGTCGGCCGCCTCGCGGTTGAACCAGAGCACGTCGCGGTGGCGGTTCACCTGCAGGACGTGGCGCACGTCAGCATCCGCCAGCCACGTCTCGACGACGCCGCCGAGCGGCTCGTCGCCGGTGACGAGGTCGCGGTACCACTCCTGGTGGGCGACGAGCACCTTGACGGTGAGGACCGCGTGCGCGGCCGCACCTTCGTCGGCGCCGAGCGCGGCGAACGTCTGGGCGAGGATGCGCGCCAGCAGCCACTCGTCGAGACCGCTGCGCGCGTGCTGCGCCGCGTCTTCGCGCGCCACCGCGGCGCCGAGCGAGCGGGTGAGCGCCCAGGCGAGCAGCACCGGCATCTCCGGTGGGCCGGGAGCGAGCCGTGGGGCAGCGGCCGGGGCCGCGTGAGCCCCGGCAGCGGCGGCGGGCTGGGGGGCGGCCGGTGGCGCCGTGGTCGCGCCGGCGGCGGACGCAGCCGGGGCGGCCGGCGCCGCACCGGTGTCCGCTTGCGCGGCCAAGGCTTCGGCGCCCGGCGCCTGCGGTGCCTCGGCCGCGGCCAGTTCCAGCAGTGCGGCGACCGTCCGGCGGACCTCGGCGGCGGCCCGGCGCTCGTCGCCGCGGCCGGCGATGAGCTGCCGGACCTCCGCGAGCACGCGCAGCGCGCCCGCCTCGACCTCGTCGAGCAGCGCCGCGCGCGCCGCCGAGCCCGCGCCTGAAGCGGCCGCGTCGGCGAGGCGGCGGAGGGCGTCGGCGCCGGCGAGCGCCGTGAACGCCTCGTGGAGGGGCTGCAGAAAGGTGCGGCGCAGCGCCTCGGCGATGCTCGGCACGCCGCGGCCGCCGAGGAACTCGCAGAGGTTGAACCAGCGCCGGGTTGCGTCGTCCTCGACCTGCCGAAAGTCGACGAAGACGTGGCGGCGGTAGGCGCCGAGCTCGACCCACAGCCCGTGCTCGATCAGCTCGCGGTTGGACCGCAGGTACTCGAGCCCCGTGGCCTGGTCGCGGAAGATCGAAAACCAGCGCTCGCCGCACTCGAGGCCGAGCCCCTCGTGAAGTGCGGCGGTGGCGAGGTTGCGCTCCTCGCCACGCCTGACCGCCCAGGCGGCCGAGGTCCGCACCCAGCCGCGGGTGTCGGCCCAGCGGTTGTGGTAGATCACGAGCGCGCGATCGTCGCCGTGCCTGTTCGAGAAGGCGAACACGTCCTCGTTGACCGACCCGTCGGCGGTGATGAAGTCGTACAGGCGGAAGTGCTCCACGCCGGCGAACAGGTGGCGACGGTGGAGGAGCGGGAACAGCTCCTGCTCGTGGCGCCACACGAGGTGGCCGTCGGCGTGCTCGTCGCGGTAGGCGCGGCGGTACTCCATCCCGTACTTCTCGGTCAGGCCCTCGACCTGGCCGTGCCCGAACATCGGCAGGCCGGGCAGCGTCGCCAGCAGGGTGGCGATGCCGAAGTACTTGTCGCCCTTGCCGAACTGGTCGACCGCGGTGCGCTCGTCGGGGTTGTTCATGAAGTTGACGTAGCGCTTGAGCACCTCGGGGTCGAACTCGAGGGTGTTCTTGAGCACGCTGCGGTACTTGGCGTTGTCCTCGTCGCGCAGCATGTTCATGAACGCGGAGTTGTAGACGCGGTGCATCCCGAGCGTGCGGACGAAGTACCCTTCCATCAGCCAGAACGCCTCGGCGAGCAGCAGCGTGTCGGGCGCCTCTGCGGCGACACGGTCGACCACCTCGCGCCAGAACTCCACCGGCATCGCGGCGTCGAGCTGCTCGCGCGTGAGGCCGAGGCCGGCGCGCGTCGGGATCGCCCCGCCCGTTCCCGGCTCGGGGAACCACAGCCGCTGGTAGTGCTTCTTGGCCAGCGTCATCGCCGCGTCGAAGCGGATGATCGGCGACAGCCGCGCGACGTGGAGGATCGTCTGGATCACCGCCTCGCGCACCTCGGGGATAAGGTAGTTGAGCTGCGCGGTGTCGTTCCACGGCATCGAGGTGCCGTCGTTGCCGTGGTAGACGAAACGCTCGGCCCCCGTCCAGCGGTCGACCCGCTTGAACACGACGGCAGCGTCGGAGCGCGAGTAGTAGTGGTCCTCGAGGAAGATGCCGACACGGTCGTCGCTCGAGAGGTCGGGGCCGTTGAAGGAGTACGCCGGGAACGGCGAGTGGTCGAGCGCGATGAACCAGTTCGGGTGCTCGACGACCCAGCGCGAGTCGATCCCCATGTGGTTCGGGACCATGTCGGTGGCCATGCGGATCCCGCGCCGCCAGGCGCGCTCCCTGAGCGCCTGGTACGCCGCCTCGCCGCCGAGGTCGTCGGCGATGCGGTAGTCGGCCAGCGAGTAGGCGGAGGCGACCGCCTCCGGGTTGCCGCAGAGCTGCTTGATGCGCTGCGAGGCACGCGAGCGCTCCCAGACGCCGATCAACCACAGCCCGGAGAACCCCCAGCGCGCCAGCGTGTCGAGCTCCTCGTCGGGGATCTCGTCGAGGCGCGACAGCGTGCGGCCGTACCGCCGCGAGAGCTGGTCGAGCCAGACGTAGGCGTTCTTGGCGATCAGCACGAGGCGCGGCATCCACTCGCGGTCGGGGCTGAACCGCTCGGGCTCCGCGGCGAGGCCGCCGAACTCGAGGACGGGTGCGTGTCCGGGCGGCGGTGCGCCGCCGGCGCCGGGGCCGCCGACCACCGGCTTCTCCTCCTCCGCGATCATGTCGAGGCCGGCGAGCAGACGGTACACCAGCTCGCCGAGCAGGAACCCCCAGTGCTCCCGGATGTACTCGAGCTGCCCCGCGAGCGAGTGCGGTACGGCCACCGCGGGTGCGCGCAGCATGTCGACGAGGTTCTGGTGCGCCGGTCCGAAGAACGGCTCGCTGTCGAAATGCGCCCGCAGCCCGGCGGCGAGCCGCACGTACGCGGTGTCGCGCCGCAGTGGACCGTCGTCGAACAGCTCCGCGAGCGGCGCGGAGGCGGGGTTGGCGTTGGCGAGGTGGAGCATCAGCAGCTCCTCGAGCAGCACCTCGCGATTGGGTACGCCGCCGGTCTCCCCTTCGAGGTAGCGGCGTGGCTCGATCTCGCCGCGGTGGACCGCGAGCGGCGGGAACTCGTCGACGAAACGCAGCAGCGTCGCGTCGACCGCCGCGGCGCCATGCTCCGAGGTGAGGGCCGCCAGTGCGTTCGCCAGCGAGCGCGGGCTCCTCTCGCGCCGGTACTTCTCGAGGACCAGGTGCAGCACCTCGTCGATCAACCCGAGCGCGTTGATCTGTCCGGCGCGCACCGCGGTCTCGGGAAAACGCGCGAGGTCGCGGCGGGCGTTGAGGCGCTGGGCGAGCACGCGAGCGGCGTGGAAGTTGGCGACCACCACGCCGCCACGCAGCGCGAACAGGCTCTCGTCGATGCCGTAGCGCCCGCGCGCCAGGCGCGAGATGTGGAACTCACGGTCCGGACCGTGCCGGTCGACCATCGTGCCGCCCCCTCCCGGCCGCGGGCAACCGGCCGGGCTTGCTGGATCGGCTCGATTGTAGAGAGGTTCGGCGCTCCCGGGGGCAGCGGAATCCTACGGCGGCCGCCGGCCGCCTTCCAGGGCAACGCGGCCCCCGAACACCGCTCCCCGGACGGGCGCACGTCGCACAGCGAAGGTGGGGCCGGCGCTGGGCGCCGGCTGCGCGCGCGCAACCGCGTCCCACAGCGGCGCTTCCTGCCTCGTGCGATCGCCGCACCGCGGCGTACCGCAGCTTCCAAGGAAACCGGCAAGGACGGGAGCGCGGGCGCCCTCGCCCGCGTGGGGGTTCTTCTGGCGGGGCTCGGGCCGGCGAGGGCGCCGGCCCTGCCGGGGGTTTCCTGTCCCGGCCGCCCGCCGCGCCGCGGTGTACCCCTGCTCAGGATGACCCCTGCCCGGCGCTTTCGCGCCGGGCAGGGGTCAACTGAACGCGGAACTCGAAGTCGACCTCGCCGGCGCGGATCTGGTCGCCGGGCTGCAGGCGGCGCACGCGGACCCGCTGGCCGTTGACGGTCGTCCCGTTGGTCGTCTCGAGGTCGGCGATGAAGTAGCCGCCGTCCTTGAACACGATGCGGAAGTGCTGGGCGCTCAACGTCGGGTCCCCGATCGCCACGGTGTTCACCTTCGGCGCGCGGCCCACGGTGAGCGGCGCGCCGGGGTCGATCGGGACGGTGCGCGGCACCCTGCGGCGCTCCTTGACCACGAGTACGGCCTGCTCTCCGAGGATGAACGTCTTGTCGATGGGCTCGTCGAGTGGCGCCCGCGCCAGGAGCTCGGGGGAGAGCGGCGCCTCGGGCTCCGGCGGCGGCTCCTGCGGCGTCGCGGCGACGGCGCGCGCCAGGCTCTCGCGGTCGCGGAGCTCGCGGATCTCCGAGTCGGCTCGCTCGGCCTCGGCCCGGCAGTGCGGGCAGCTCTCGTCCCACGCCTCGAGGGGCAGGCCGCAGCGCTCGCATGCCCGCTGCTCCTCCCGGCGCTGCCGCCGCCACAGCACGACGGCGGTCGCGAGCGCGGCCACCGCGAGGACCAGCGCGACCGGTATCCAGACGGGCAGCGACATCGCGCCTTCGGCGGGCAGCGGCGTCGGCGCCGGCGTCGGCGTCGAGCGGGGCGGCGGCACCGCTGTCGGCACGCTGCGCGCGGCGGCCTCGGCGGCGCCGCGGCGGGCGCTCTCGACGGCGATCAGGAGGTCGGCGGCGGCGCCGGGACCGCTCCTGCCGACGTACGCCCCCTCGGTGAGCAGCGCGAGCCGGCGCAGCGCCCTCTCGTCGACGCGGCGCCCGACGCCGATGGCGACGATGCGCACTCCGTTGGCGCCGCACAGCCGCACCACGTCGTCGGTGGTGGTCGCCGAGTTCTCGTCGCGCCCGTCGCTGGCCAGCACGATCACGCCGCCCTGCGGCAGCGCTCTGGCGGCCTGGAAGAGCGCGTCGTTGAGCAGGGTGAACGAGCCGTGCGGCATCAGCGCCGAGATCGCCGCGCTGCTGCGATCACGCGACTCGCCGGGCCGCGCGAGCCAGCGGGTCGCGTCGGCGAACTCGAGCGCTCCGACCGGCGTGTCGACCGGCAGCCGGTTGGCCAGCGCCTGCAGCGACTCGGCGATCGCCGCGAGCTCCCCGCCGCCGACCGACCGGCTGGCGTCGATGGCGAGCACGACGGGCACGGGCCCCGCGGCGAACAGCGGCGGAACCGAGAGGATCGCGGCGGCGACGGCAATCGCGGCTCTTCGCATGGAGGTGGCGTCTCCGCGCGGATTCTAACACCGCCCCCGGGGAGCCCGCGGGCCGCGAGCGACGGCGTTTCCGGCTGCCGCAGCCGTCACGGCAGCAGCACGAGCGAGCCCACGGTGCGGCGCGACTCCAGGTCGGCGTGGGCGCGCGCCGCCTCGGCGAGCGGGTAGCGCCGGCTCACGACCGCCTCGACGATCCTCTCCGCGAGCGCCGCGAACAGCTCCGCGGCACAGGCCAGCAACTCGGCGCGCGTGGCCGTGTACGCCATCAGCGTCGGGCGCGTGAGGTACAGCGAACCCTTTGCGGAGAGCACCAGCGGCGAGAACGGCGGCACCGCGCCCGAGGCGTTCCCGAACGACACCATCAGTCCGCGCGGCTGCAGGCTGGCGAGGGAGCCCTCCCACGTCGCGGCGCCCACCGAGTCATAGACCACGCGCACGCCGCGGCCCCCCGTGATCTCGCGGACGCGCGCCGGGAAGTCCTCGCGCGTGTAGACGATGACGTGGTCGCAGCCGTGCGCGCGCGCCAGCGCCGCCTTCTCGTCGCTGCCCACGGTGCCGATGACGGTCGCGCCGAGGCGCTTCGCCCATGGGCAGGCAAGAAGCCCGACGCCGCCGGCGGCGGCATGGAAGAGGATCACATCCCCGGGCTTGACCGGGTACGTCTGCCGCAGCAGGTACTGCGCCGTCATCCCCTTGAGCATCGTCGCGGCCGCCGTCTCGTCGCTCACCGAGTCGGGGAGCGGCACGAGCCGCTGCGCGGCGATCAGGCGGCGCTCGGCGTAGGCGCCGATCGGCCCCCCGGCGTACGCCACGCGGTCGCCCTGGCGCACCTCCTCGACGCCGGCGCCGACCGCCTCGACGACCCCGGCGGCCTCCATCCCGATGGTCGCCGGCAGCGGCACCGGGTACAGGCCCGACCGGTGATAGGTGTCGATGAAATTGACGCCGACCGCCGTGTGGCGGACGAGTGCCTCCCCGGCCGCGGGCGCCCCGACCGCCACCTCCTCCCAGCGCAGCACGCCCGGCCCTCCGGTCGCATGGATGCGGATCGCTCGGCTCACGGCGTCCCTCCCGCGGCCGCGCCACCCGCGCGATGTCGCGGCCGGCGCGGCAGTGCGTCACAATAGCGCAGGCGGGAGGACGGTGCGATGACCGCGAATTCGCAGCCATTGCGGGCGCAGCTCGAGTACTTCGAACGGAAGGTGCGGCTCCATGTCGCGGCACGCCAGGGCGACGACGCCGGGGAAGGACAGGCGTGGACGGCGCTGCTCTCCCGCACGCCGGAGCTGTTCGCGCTGGCGATGCGGCTTCTCCTCGACGAGCGCGTCCCGCGCGACGAGCGCGAGCGCCTGCTCGCGGCGCTGCTTTACGTCGCGGCGCCGGCCGACCTGCTGCCCGAGAAGGTGCTCGGCGCCGAGGGGTATCGCGACGACCTGCTGGTGCTCGCGCTCTCCCTCGCACGCGCCGCCGCGCGGGTTCCGCCGGAGCTGCTTGCGGCGCACTGGGCGGGGTCGGGCGACGTGCGCGCGGCGATCGGCGAGATCATCTCGCGCGGGGAGGCCATCGCCGGCCCGACCCTGTGGCCGGCGATCATGGAGTGGGTCGATCGCTGACTCTGATCATTGTTCAGAGAGTCCCCCCGAAAGGGCGGGAGCGCGGGCGCCCTCGCCCGCGCGGAGGTCCTGCCCTGCGGCGCCCGGGCCGGCGAGGGCGCCGGCCCACCCGGCGGCTTTCATGGTCCGGGGTGCGCCGCGGCTCACGAGGAATGGGGGAGGTCTCGCGACCTCCCCCTGAATCGCCGAGGCGAACTCGGCGCCTTCACCCGCGGCGCCGGAGGCGCTTCCGGGCCGCCGGCCTTGACGGCGGTCAAGGCGCCTCTGCCGTCCTGGTGCGACGCTGCAGCGCAGACGGGCGCTCGGGTCCCGGGGGGGAGACGATGGCGGTGCGGGAGCTGATCCGGATCGACGAGGCGCTGTGCGACGGGTGCGGGCAGTGCGTGCCGGCGTGCGCAGAAGGCGCGCTCGCGGTCATCGACGGCAAGGCGAAGCTGGTCAGCGACGTCTACTGCGACGGCATGGGCGCCTGCCTGGGCCACTGCCCGCAGGGGGCGATCACGATCGAGCGGGTGGAGGCGCGGCCGTTCGACGCGGCGGCGGTGGCGGCGGCGAGGCATGCGGCCGACAGCCGGCAGCCGGCAGCCGACGCGCGCGCGACGCCTGCGGAGCCGACCCTCGGCGCAGCGCACGGCGCGGGCGCGGCTGCGGGCCACGGCGAGGCGGGCGGGGCGTGCCCGGGCTCGCGCACGCTCGATTTCCGGTCGCGGCCGCCGGCGGCGGCGCCGGGGGCGGGACAGCCGTCGGCGCTCCGCCAGTGGCCGGTGCAGCTCCACCTGCTCTCGCCGGCCGCACCGTTCTTCCGCGGCGCGGACGTCCTCCTGGCTGCAGACTGCGTGGCGTTCGCGGTGGGCGACTTCCACGCCGCGCACCTCGCGGGCCACGCCCTGGCGATCGCCTGTCCGAAGCTCGACGTGCAGCAGGAGAGCTACCGCGACAAGCTTGCCGCGATGATCGACCAGAGCGGCATCGCGTCGCTGACCGTGATGATCATGCAGGTGCCGTGCTGCGGCGGTCTCGCGCAGCTCGCGCTGCACGCGGCGGCGCGGGCGTCGCGCACGGTGCCGATGCGCTACGTCGTGGTCGGCGTGCACGGCGAGATCCTCGACCACGGGCCGCTGGCGGCGCCGGGCCGCGCGCCCGCGGCGGCGGCGCTGCCCGTGCGACCGTAGCGCCCCGGCCGCGGCGGTTTGACAATTCACGGCCCGGGTCTGAGAATCCGTTGGCTCGACCGCGGAGGTCCCATGCGCGCAGTGATCCAGGGAACCGGGATGTTCGTGCCGCCGCACGAGGTTCACAACTCCCGGCTCGGCCTCGTGATGGACACCACCGACGAGTGGATCCAGCAGCGCACCGGCATCGTTACCCGCCGCTTCGCCGATGCGGGCGTCGCCACCTCCGACCTCGCGCTTCCGGCGGCGCGGCAGGCGCTCGACCGGGCCGGGCTGGGGCCCGCGGACATCGACTACGTCGTGTTCGCAACGATGACCCCCGACTACTACTTCCCGGGCTCGGGTGCGGTGTTCGCTGGCAAGATGGGACTGAAGCGGGTGCCGTGCCTCGACATCCGGCAGCAGTGCGCGGGGTTCGTGTACGGGCTGCAGGTGGCCGACGCCCTCGTGCGTTCCGGGCAGTACCGCCGCGTCCTGCTGATCGGCGCCGAGGTGCACGGCGGCCTGCAGCCGTGGCGGAGCTGGGACATCGTTCTCGGCAAGACGAACCGCACCGTCGACCCCGACGAGTATGCGAGCAACACGGCATACCGCGACCGCACGGTGCTGTTCGGCGACGGTGCGGGCGCCGTGGTGCTCGCCGCCGAGCCGGACGACGGGCGCGGCGTCGTCGACGTGCTGGTTCACACGGACGGCGGGCTCTTCGACCGGCTGTGGGTGAACGCCGGCGGCAGCGCCGAGCGCCCCTACTTCCAGCCGGCGATGTACGAGGACGGACGGACGGTCCCGATCGTGCAGGGACGCGAGGTGTTCCGCCTGGCGGTGACGCTGATGCCCGAGGTGATGCTCGCGCTGCTGGCGCGCAACGGTCTGACGCCCGACGACGTGGCGCTGACGATCTTCCACCAGGCGAACCTGCGCATCAACGAGGCGGTGCAGAAGCGGCTCGGGCTGCCCGACGAGCGGGTGTTCAACAACATCCAGAAGTACGGCAACACCACGGCCGCGACCATACCGATCGCGCTGCACGAGGCGATCGAGCAGGGCCGGGTGAAGCGCGGCGACCTGCTGTGCTTCGTCGGCCTCGGCAGCGGCCTCAACTGGGGCGCCGTCCTGTACCGCTACTGAGGCGTGATGCCCTGGTGGTGGCCCTTCGCGGCGGTAACGGCGGCCGGTGCGGCGGTCACGCTTGCCGGCGAGCGTTGGGGTCGGCGCGCGCTCGTGTTTGCCGCAAAGCCGGTGGCGTCGGCGGCCTTCGTGGCGCTGGCGTGGCGTGCCTACGAGCCGCCCGGGCCCTACGGCGCCTGGATCGTCGCCGGCTTGCTGCTCTCGCTGGTCGGGGACGTGTGCCTGGCCCACCCGCGCGGCCTGCGGGCGGGTCTGGGCGCGTTCCTCCTTGCCCACGTCGCCTACGTCGCGGCGTTCCACTCGCTGCTGCCGGCGCGCGCGTGGCCGCTCGCGGCGGCGCTGCCGTTCGCCGCGGCGAGCGCCGTCGTGGTCCGCTGGCTGTGGCCGCACCTGGGGCCGTTGCAGGCGCCGGTGGCGGCGTACGTCGCGGCGATCACGGTGATGGTGTGGGGGGCGGCGGCGGCGTTCCTCGCGGGCCGCGCCTCGTGGCTCGCCGCGGTCGGGGCGGTGCTCTTCTACCTCTCGGATATCGCGGTGGCGCGCCAGCGGTTCGTCCGGCCGGAGTTCCGCAACCGCGCGTGGGGTCTGCCGGTGTACTACCTCGGCCAGACGTTGCTTGCGCTTTCGGCCGCGCGGTGAAACCATCCGGGCCGGCGAGGAGAGACCCATGGACCTGAAGGCTCAGTTCGAAGCTGCCGCGGCGCGCTCCAGGACGCTGCCGTCGCGCCCGTCCAACGACGTGCTGCTGCAGCTCTACGCGCTCTACAAGCAGGCCACCGAGGGCGACGTGACCGGCGACGCGCCCGGCTTCTTCGACCTCGTCGGCCAGGCGAAGTACGACGCCTGGGAGAAGCTCAAGGGGAAGGCGCAGGACGCCGCGATGCAGGAGTACGTCGCGCTCGTCGACGGGTTGTTCAAGGGGTAGGGGGCGGTGAGCGAGCCGCTCGCGACGCTGACGGGGCTGTACGTCTATCCGCTCAAGTCGGCGCGCGGCATCGCGCTCGAGCGCGCCACGATCGACGAGCGCGGGATCGAGCACGACCGCCGCTGGATGGTCGTCGACGGGCGGGGCGTGTTCGTCTCACAGCGGACGCACCCGCGGCTCGCGCTGGTCGGCACCGCTCTCGAAGGCGATGCGTTGCGGCTCTCGGCGCCCGGCCTGCCGAACGTGACCGTCGTGCCCCCGGACGAGCACGCCGCCGCCATGCCGGTTCGCGTCTGGAACGACGACGTTGGCGCATTCCCGGCCGCTGCCACCGCGAGCGCATGGATCAGCGAGCACCTCGGCGCCCGCTGCACCCTCGTCCACCTGCCCGACTCGGCGGCCCGGCGCGTCAAAGCGCCGTACAGGCCCGCGAGCCTCGTGAGCTTCGCCGATGCGTTCCCGTTCCTGCTGCTTTCCGAAGCCTCGCTCGCCGAGCTCAACCGCCGACTCGATCGCCCGGTGCCGATGGACCGCTTCCGCCCCAACCTCGTCGTCTCGGGGTGCGCTCCTCACGCCGAGGACTCCTGGCGCCGCATTCGCATCGGCGACGTTGTCTTCACGGTGGCGAAGCCGTGCAGCCGCTGCGTCGTCGTCGCCACCGATCAGTCCACCGGCGAGCGCCACCGCGAGCCGCTCGCTACTCTCGCCACCTACCGCCTCCAGGAAGGGAAGGTCATGTTCGGCCAGAACCTGATCCACGAAGGCGAGGGCATGCTCGCCGTCGGTGAGCCGGTCGGTGGCGCCGAGCGGTAGGGTTGTCGTCTCTTCGCGCGGCGGGCGCGGGCCGCCGGTCAGGGCCGTTACCGGCGTGGTAGCCTGACCGCCGGGGGGCGGCATGCAGACCGAACGTCCCATGTTCCTGAGCGACGCCCGGCTCGCGGCGGAGATGGCGCGCTGCGAGTACTGCGAGACCAAGCCGTGCAAGGGGATGTGCCCGTCTGACTGCTCGCCGGCCGATTTCATCATGGCGGCGCGGCAGGGGCAGCCGTCGGACTTCCGCCGTGCCGCGGCGATGATCATGGCGGCCAACCCGCTGGGCGGCGTCTGCGGCGCGGTGTGTCCGGACCGCCACTGCATGCGCGGCTGCGCGCTCGCCGGTTTCGACCGTGCGATCGACATCCCGGCGGTGCAGGCGGCGATCATCGCGCGCGCGCGCCGGCTCGGCGTGATGCTGGAGCTGGCGCGGCGTCCCGCCACGGGACGGCGTGTCGCGGTGGCCGGCGGCGGCCCGGCGGGTTTCGGCGCCGCCGCGGTGCTGGCACACGAAGGCGTGGCGGTCGAGGTACTGGAGGCGGGGGAGCGTCCGGGCGGCATGGCCCGTTTGATCCCGGAGGACCGGCTGCTGCGCGAGGTGCTGCTCGCGGACCTCGACTTCGTGATCGCGCTCGGCGACGTGACGGTGAGGACCGGCGCGCCGGTGAGCGACCCCGCGTCGCTGCTCGCCGCCGGCTACGACGCCGTGGTGGTCGCCTCCGGGCTGGCGTTGCCGCTGCGCCTGGGCGTGCCGGGCGAGGAACTGGCGATCGCCGCGGCGAGCTGGCTCGCCGACCCGGGCGCGCACGACCTCGCCGGCCGCCGCGTCGCGGTGGTCGGCGGCGGTGCGGTGGCAGCCGACTGCGCGGTCCTTGCCGCCGAGCGCGGCGCGGCGCACGTCGAGCTCGTCGCGCTCGAGAAGCTCTCCGAGATGCCGCTGACCGACCGCGAGCTGCACGCCGTGATCGCCGCCGGCGTGCACGTCTCGGGGCGCACGCGCGTGCTCGAGGTGCTGATTCGCGGAGGTGCGGTCGCCGGCCTGCGCGTGGCCAAGGTGGCGCTCCCCGACGGCGCCGTGTTCCATCCCCGGGCGGTGAAGGAGCTCGCCGGCAGCGAGCAGCTCCGCCCCGACATCGACACCGTGATCGTGGCGATCGGCGCGGCGGCCGCCGTCGACCGCGAGCCGCCTCCCGGCGTGTTCCTCGCCGGCGACGTGGAGCACGGCCCGACCACCGTGGTCGAGGCGGTGGCCGCCGGCAAGAACGCCGCGGCCGCCGTCCTACGCCACCTCGGCCTCGACCTTCCTTCGAATGACGACCCACGGCCCACGACCCACGTCCTCCCGCGCATCAAGAGCGTCGTCGTCCTGTCCGGTCTCCGCCGCCACCCCGTCCCGCTGGCTGCGGAGTTCTTCGGGCGGCCGATCCTGTCGCCGTTCCTGCTCTCGGCCTCGCCGGTCACCGACGGCTACGACCAGATGCGCAAGGCGTACGAGGCGGGTTGGGCGGGCGGCGTGATGAAGACCGCGTTCGACAACGTGCCGATCCACGTGCCGGCCGCCTACATGTTCTCGTTCGGAAAGACGACGTTCGGCAACTGCGACAACGTTTCCGAGCATCCGCTCGACCGCGTGTGCGGCGAGATCGAGCGGCTCGTCCGCGAGTACCCGGATCGCCTGACGATCGGCTCGAGCGGCGGCCCGGTGACCGGCGACGACGCGCAAGACGCCGGCGTCTGGCAGGCGAATACCCGCAAGCTTGAGGCGGCCGGCGCGATGGGGATCGAGTACTCGCTGTCGTGCCCGCAGGGCGGCGACGGCACCCGGGGCGACATCGTCGCGCAGGACGCGGAGCTGACGGCGCGCGTGATCGAGTGGGTGCTCGCCGCCGGCGACCCCGAGGTGCCGAAGCTGTTCAAACTCACCGCCGCGGTGACCGCGATCGTGCCGATCATCGCCGCGGTGCGCGCGGCGTTCGCCCGCCACCCGCACGCGCGGGCGGGCGTCACGCTCGCGAACAGCTTCCCGGCGCTGGCGTTCAGGCGCGGCGCGAAGGCGGCGTGGGACGAGGGGATCGTGGTCGGGCTCTCCGGCGAGGGGGTGACGCCGATCTCCAACCTGACGCTCGCCAAGGTGGCGGCGCAGGGCGTCGCCGTGTCGGGCAACGGCGGACCGATGAGCTACCTCGCCGCCGCTCACTTCCTCGCGCTCGGCGCGCGCACGGTGCAGTTCTGCAGCGCCGCGATGAAGTACGGCGTCGGCGTCGTCGACGAACTGCACTCAGGGCTGTCGCACCTGCTCGCCGAGCGCGGCCTCGCCTCGGTGGGCGAGCTGATCGGCCGCGCGCTCCCGGCGCCGGTGACCGACTTCCTTGCGCTGCCGGCGGCGAAGCAGGTCTCCGCGCTGCACCCGGAGCTGTGCACGCGCTGCGGCAACTGCACGCGCTGCCCGTACCTCGCGATCACCCTCGGCGCCGACGGCCTCCCCTCGACTGACGAGTCCCGCTGCATCGGCTGCACGTTCTGCGTGCAGCAGTGCTTCGCGGGCGCGCTGTTCATGAGGGATCGCGCATGAGCTCCGATCCCCAGCCCTCCCTCGTCGTCGCCAACGGCACCGTGATCACGCTGGGGGAGCGCTGCCGCGTGCTGCCGGGGCACGATGTCGTCTGCGCCGGGGGCGCCATCGTGGCCGTGGCGCCCCACGATGCGGCACGCCCCGCGGCGCGCACACTGGACGCGGCCGGCAAGGTGGTCCTGCCGGGGTTGATCAACGCGCACACGCACTTCTACAGCGCATTCGCGCGCGGTCTTGGAAAGGCGGCGCCGTCCTCCGACTTCCGCGAGGTGCTGGAGCACCTGTGGTGGAAGCTCGACAAGGCGCTCGTGCTCGAGGACTGCCGAGTCTCGGCGCTCGTCACGGCGATCGACGCGGTGCGCCACGGGTGCACGACCGTGATCGACCACCACGCCTCGCCGGGCGCGGTACGCGGCTCGCTCGGCGCGCTCGCCGGCGCCGTCCGCGATGTCGGCGTGCGCGCCTGCCTGTGCTACGAGGTCTCCGACCGCGACGGCCGGGCGGTCGCCGCAGACGGCATCGCGGAGAACGCGGAGTTCATCGCGAGCTGCCGCGGCGGCGGCGGCGGGGAGCTGCTGCGGGCGCTGTTCGGCCTGCACGCCTCGTTCACCCTCGGCGACGACACGCTCGCACGCGCGGTCGCCGCGGCGCGCGAGCTCGGCGCCGGGTTGCACGTGCACGTCGCCGAGGCGGCATCCGACCAGGCCGACTGCATGGCGAAGCATGGCGTGCGCGTGGTGGAGCGCCTGCACCGCGCGGGGGCGCTGGGGCCGGACACCATCGCGGCGCACTGCGTCCACGTCGACGAGCGCGAGATCGCGCTGCTCGCCGAGAGCGGCGCGGTGGTCGCGCACAACCCGCAGTCGAACATGAACAACGCGGTCGGCACCGCCGGCGTGCTGGCGATGCTCGATCGCGGCGTGCGCGTCGCGCTCGGCACCGACGCGATGACCGCCGACATGCTGGAGGAGCTGCGCGCCGCGATCTGGGCGCAGCGCAACGCGCGCGGCGTTCCGTCGGTGGCGTTCGGCGAGGCGGTGGCGATGCTCACCCGCGAGAACCCGCGGCTGGCGAGCGCGCTGTGGGGCGTGCCGCTCGGCGAGGTGCGCGCCGGCGCGGCGGCCGACCTCGCGGTGCTCGACTACGACCCGCCGACGCCGCTTTCCGAGGACACCTGGGCGGGGCACCTGGTGTTCGGTCTGTCGCAGGCGCGGGTGGAAGCGACGGTGGCCGCCGGCCGGGTGCTGATGGAGGGCGGGGTCCTCCGCCTCGGCGTCGACGAGCGCGCCGTGATGGCCCGTGCGCGCGCGCTCGCGGCGCGCGTGTGGGAGAGGTTCTAGATGCAGGCGACCGGGGACCGGGGGCCGGGGACCGTGGCGGGTCGCACGAGAATCGTGGTGCGGGGCGGGAGGGTGTGGACGCCGGGGGGGCCGCAACGGGCGGACATCGTCGTCGTGGGAGAGCGGATCGCGGCGATCGAGCCGGATCCACCTTCGCGGCCCGGCGACGAGGTCGTGGACGCTGCCGGGCTGGACGTCGTGCCAGGGCTCATCGACCTCCACGTCCACGTCGCCGACCGCATCGGCCCGTACGAGCTCGCCGACGACTTCGCCAGCGGCACCGAGATCGCGGTGCGCAACGGCATCACGACGCTGTTCGCGTTCGCCACCCAGCGCGACGGCGAGCCGCTCGACGACACGGTCGAGCGCTGCCGCGCGAGCGCCGCCGGCGCCTGCCGCTGCGATGTCGGCCTGCACCTGACACCGACCGCGTGGCCGTGGGACTGGGACGCCGTCAGCCGGCTCGCTGCCGCCGGCGTGCATACGATCAAGCTCTATACGACGTACCGGGAGGCCGGCCTGCTCACGCCGTGGGACCGGCTCGCGACGGTGATGGAGCGCCTGGCGGCGCTCGGCCTCGGGCTGCTGCTGCACTGCGAGGACGATGCTGTCCTGGCGGCGGCGCCGCCGCCGCGCGACCCGCGCGACGCGTTCTCGCACACCGCCGCGCGGCCGGCCGCGGCCGAGGTCGAGGCGATCCGCCGCGCCTGCGAGCTGGCCGCGCGGACCGAGTGCCGCCTGCACGTCGTGCACGTCTCCACCGCGGAGGGGGCGGAGGTCATCGCGGCGGCGCGGCGACGCGGCGCGCGGGCGTCGTGCGAGACGTGCCCGCAGTACCTGCTGTTGGACGACGCGCTCCTCGGCGGCCCGGGCGGGCACCGCTTCCTGTGCACGCCGGCGCTGCGCGACGGGGAGACTCGCCGCCGACTCGAGGAGCTCCTCGTCGCGGGCGAGATCGACCTGCTGGCCACCGACCACTGCGCGTTCCTGCGCGCCGACAAGGATGCCTGGAGCGGCGCCGACTACCGCGTTGTGCCGAACGGCCTGCCCGGCCTCGGCGCACTGGTGCCGCTGGCGCACGAGCTGCTGGTGCGACGCCACGGTCTCGGCGTGGGAGTGCTGGTGCGCCGCCTCGCCGAGAACCCGGCCCGCATCGCCGGCGTGTACCCGCGCAAGGGTGCGCTCGTTCGCGGGGCTGACGCCGACGTCGCGGTGCTCGACCCACGGGCGGCGGCGCGCCCGGTCGCCGCGACGCTCGCCGACGCGCACGACCCCTGGGCCGGCCGCACGACGACGCTGCTCGCCCGCCACGTGCTGGTGCGCGGGCGGCGCGTGGTGCAGGACGGGGAGCTGATTGCCAGTGCGCGGCCAGCCGGCGCCCTCGCGCCGTGGGGTCAGGTGCCGACGACCTCGAGCGCTCCGGGCAGCACCTCGATCACCGTGCCCGGCGGCTCGACGTAGAACGGGTTGCCGTCGAGGTGCGACGGGAGCCGCACAGCGGTGGAGAGCCGCAGGCGGCGGAAGGCGAACTCGTACGAGCCGGGCTTGCCGCCGAGCGTTCCCTTGAGCGCGGCGACCAGACGGGCGAGGCGCTTCGGAACGCCGATCGGACCGACCAGGCAGCCGTTGAGCACGCCGTCGTCGAGCAGCGCTCCCGGCGTCAGGCGGAAGCCGCCGCCGGTGGTGACGCCGTTGTGGATGGCCAGGATCGTCATCCCGTCCTTGAACGCGACGCCGTCGCCCGCGAGCTCGATCGGGATGGGGTCGTAGGTGAACAGCGTCCCGACCGCCGCGATCAGGTACGCCGCGATGCCGCGCACCTTCTTGATGGCGGCGGCGTTGACGTTGATCGAGCCGAGCAGCCCGATGCCGATCGCGTTGAGGACGACGCGGTCGCCGATCCGCATCAGGTCGACGCGCCGGCGGCGCGGCGCGAGCAGCAGCCGGGCCGCGGCGCCCACCGAAAGCGGCAGGCCGAGCGAGCGCGCAGCGTCGTTGCCGGTGCCCAGCGGCAGCACGCCGAGCGTGCCGCGCCCGGCGTTGTGAAGCCCCTGCACGATCTCGCAAATGGTGCCGTCGCCGCCGGCCGCGATCACGATGTCGGCGCCGCGCCGCACCGCGTTCGCCGCGAGCTCGGTTGCGTGGCCCGGCGCCTGCGTGAACTCGAGCGGGACGCCGAGCCCGGCCGCCGCGATCTCCTGCCTGATGCGCGGCCATTGCCGGCCGACGCGCCCCCCCGCTGCCGCCGGGTTCACGATGAGGTGCATTTCCCAAGTATATGCGGGAGGCGGACCGATCAGGCGACTGTCACGAGCTGTCCGGTGGTGGTGACGGCGTCGGCGAGCAGGAAGCGCACCGCGCGCGCGACCTCGGCCGCGCCGGACTCGCGCTGCAGCAGCGTGCGGCGAAGCAACCGCTCGCGCGTCGCGGCGTCGTACCCGTCGGGGAACAGTGCGATCCCCGGGGCCACTGCGTTCACGCGCATCTCGGGCGCGAGCTCGACCGCGAGCGCCCGCGTGGCGGCGAGCAGCGCGGCCTTCGACACGGAGTAGGCGAGGTGGTGCCTGAGCGGCGTCGATGCGTAGACGTCGACCACGTTGACGATCGCGCCGCGGCGCGCCCGCAGCAGCGGAGCGGCGGCGAGCGCGAGGAACAGCGGCGCCTCCAGGTTGGTGCGCATGGCGGCGGCGAGCGCGGCCTCGTCGAGCGACTCCAGCGGCGTGCGCGGGAACACCGCGGCGTTGTTGACGAGCGCGTCGAGACCCCCGAAGCGCGCCTCGACCGCTTGGACCAGCCGCCGCCGCTGCCCGGGCTCGTCGAGGTCGGCGGCGAACGCCGCGACGTCGCGGCCGGCGCCGGTGAGAGAATCCACCAGCTCGCGTGCCGCAGTGGCCGAGGAACGGTACGAGAACGCGACCGCCCACCCCGAGCCGGCGAGCTCCTCCACGACCGCCCGTCCGATGCGGACCGCGCCGCCGGTGACGAGCGCCACGCGCGCCGGCGCGCTCACGCGAGGTCGCTCCACCGCCGCGTGATCTCGACGGCGACGACCTCGACGCCGGGCAGCGCGCCGGGCTTCTCGACCCGCACCGTCACTGCAGACGCCGCCGGGAACTCCTCGAGGACCGCGGCGGCGATCGCCTCGGCGAGCGCCTCGATGAGTCGGAACGAGCTCGCCGCGGCGAGCGCCAGCACCCTCTCCGTCACCGCCCGGTAGTCGAGCGCCGTGGCGATCTCGTCCGAGTGTCCGGGCTCGCGGCAATCGGCCTCGATCTCGAGGCCGATGCGCAGGGGCCGCACCTCGAGACGCTCCGCTTCGTCGACGCCGATCAGGCAGCGGCACTCGATCCCCTTGAGGATGATCCGATCCGCCATCGCCGGAACGATTCTACCGCGCGGGGGTGGCTTCGCCGCGGCCGCGAGAGCACAATCGCCGCATGCCGACGTTCTCCGCCCGGCGCGGCGGCCCCGCCGTCGAAGCGCGCGTCGAGTGGCGCTGCGAGCGCCGCCACGCCGAGACCCCGGTCGCGCTGGCGATCGCCGGCGAGCGTCACGAGGTCGGGGTGGTGGAGCGCTGGGTCGAGGGCCCGGTGGAGGCGGGCGGTCCGCTCGTGCGCTGCTTCGTCGTCCGCGTGGCCTGGAGCGCCGCCTACCTCGTCCGGCACGACTCCGCCGGCGCGGTCTCCGTGTCCCTCGTCCAGTAATGGTGGCTCGGGCCACGGGCCACGGGCCACGAGCCACGGGCCACGGGCCACGGAACTGCTACCATGCCCGCGGCATGGACTCGTTCCTTGTGCGTCTCCCCGAGATCGTCGTACAGCTCCTCGCGTTCGCGCTCGCGCTGTCGGTGCACGAGTCGGCGCACGGGTGGGCGGCCGAGCGGCTCGGCGACCCGACGGCACGCTGGCTCGGCCGCATCACGCTCAACCCGATCAGGCACATCGACCCGTTCGGCACGGTGGTCTTCCCGCTCATGCTGGCGGTGATCGGCGCGCCGATCATCGGCTGGGCGAAGCCGGTGCCGTTCGTCACGCGCAACCTGCGCAACCAGCGCCGCGACCCGGCGCTCGTTGCCGTGGCCGGCCCGGCTTCGAACCTGGTGCTGGCGACGGGGGCCGCGGTGGTCCTGCTGGTCTGCAAGAAGCTGGTGCCGGGGTTTGCCGGGATCCTGGGTGCGGTGGCCAGCGCCGGCGCGCAGGGTGCGGCGGGTGTCATCGCGCCGCTGGCGTACCTCCTGCTGTCGCTGGCTATGATCAACCTGATCCTCGCCGTGTTCAACATGATCCCGATTCCGCCTCTCGACGGCTCGCACCTCGTCGCGGCACTCCTCCCGCCGCGGGCGGCGTACCAGTTCGCTCAGCTCGAGAGGTACGGAATGCTGCTGCTGTTCGCGCTGTTGTGGACCGGGTCCCTGGGCGTCCTCCTGAGGCCCTTCCTGAGGTTCCTGGGATGGATCCTGTCGCTCTGACCGCCGACGAGCGCCCGCGTCCGGCGGTGATGCTGCCGGCGTTCGAGGGCCCGCTCGACCTCCTGCTGCATCTGGTGCGGCAGGAGAAGGTTTCGATCTGGGACATCCCGATCGCGCGCATCTGCGACCAGTACCACGCGGTGCTGCGTGCGATGGAGTCGCTCGATCTCGAGATCGCCGGCGAGTACCTCGTCTATGCGGCGTGGCTGACGGTGATCAAGTCGCGGATGCTGCTGCCGCGCCGCGGAGAGGAGAGCGAGGAGGACCCGCGCCGGGAGCTCGTCGACCGTCTCGTCGAGTACGAGAAGGTGCGCGCCGCCGCGGCCGAGCTCGGCGGCCGCGACGAGGTGCGGCGCGGCATCGCCGCGGTGCGCACGCAGATGGCGCGCGACGACTCGGCGGAGGAGGAGATCGAGCTCGAAGAGGTGGATGCGACGATGCTTGCGCTGGCGCTCCACCGCGTGCTCGAGCGCCATCAGCGCGAGCACCCGCCGGTGATCGACCTCGCGCCGATGCGCTTCTCGGTGCGCGAGAAGATCCTGGAGCTGTTCGACATGATCCAGAAGGAGAGAAGCCTTGCATTTCTCTCCCACATGCTCACGCGAGCCGACCGCGAGGAGACCGTGACCCTGCTCGTCGCCGCCCTGGAGCTTGTCCGCCTCGGTACCGCCCGCGCCCACCAGCGCCACGAGTTCGCCGAGATCTTCCTCACCGCCACCGGCGCGCCGCTGCCGCTCGAGGCGCTCGGCGATGTCTGAGCCGCTCGCACTCGCTGCGCTCGTCGAGGCGATCCTGGCGGCCGCTGGCGAGCCTGTCGGCATCGACGCCCTCGTCGCCGCGGCCGGAGAAGGGACGACGCGCGGGGATGTGGAGGCGGCGCTCGCGGCGCTCGCCGAGCGCCACGCCGGGCCCGGGTCCGGACTGCTGGTCGAGCAGGTCGGCGGCGGGTGGCGGCTCGCGACCCGTCCCGAGCACGAGACGGCGCTGCGCGCCTTTCTCGGACTGCGCTCGCGCGCCCGACTGTCGCAGGCGGCGCTGGAGACGCTGGCGATCGTCGCCTACCGCCAGCCGGTGACGCTCCCCGAGATCAACTTCCTGCGCGGCGTCAACTCCGCGGGCGTCGTCCGCAACCTGATCGAGCGCAAGCTCGTGCGCGTCGCCGGCCGCAAGGCCGTGGTCGGTACGCCGCTGCTGTACCGCACCTCGAAGGAGTTCTTGGTGCGCTTCGGGCTGGAGTCGCTGGCGGCGCTGCCGCCGGTGGAGCAGGTGTTGCAGGAGACCGGGGAGAGCGCGTGATGGCCATGGAGCGCGTGCAGAAGCTGATCGCGCGCGCGGGGGTGTGCTCCCGCCGCGATGCCGAGGAGCGCATCCGCGAGGGGCGGGTGACGATCAACGGGCGGGTGGCCGCGCTCGGCGATCAGGCGGACCCCGCGACCGACGCGATCAAGGTGGACGGCAAGCGCCTCAAGGCGGAGGCGCCGGCGCGCTATCTGCTGCTCAACAAGCCGGCGGGGGTGGTGACCACGACCGAGGATCCGGAGGGCCGCACGACGGTCATCGACCTGATCCGCCCGAAGGTCGGCGGCCGCCTGTTCCCTGTGGGCCGGCTCGACTACGCCTCCGAGGGGCTGGTGCTGCTCACCAACGACGGCGATCTGGCGCTCAGGGTCTCGCACCCACGCTACGGCGTGCCGCGCGAGTACCTGGTGAAGGTGCGCGGCGTGCCGAGCGAGGGCGAGCGCGGCCGCCTCGCCGCCGGCACCGTGATCGAGGGGCAGAAGGTGGTGCCGCAGGAGGTTTCGCAGGTCCGCGTCACCGCGACCGGCGTCAACTCGTGGTGGAAGGTGGTGGTGGGCGAGGGGAAGACGCACGAGGTGCGCGAGATGTTCAAGCGCATCGGCCATCCGGTGCAGCGGCTCATCCGCGTCGCCATCGGGCCGCTGCGCGACGGCGAGCTGAAGCCGGGGGCGTTCCGCGACCTCAGCGGGGCCGAGGTAGACTTGCTGCGCCGCGGGGTGCGGCTGGGCGGGAGGCCCGATGGGCGGACCACAGGTTCCCGAGTACATTCGCAAGCTCGCCGTGTACGTGCCGGGGAAGCCGATCGAGGAGGTGCAGCGGGAGCTCGGGGTCGGCGACATCGTCAAGCTGGCGTCGAACGAGAACCCGCTCGGGACGTCGCCGAGGGCGCTCGCCGCGATCCGCGCCGCGCTTCCTGAGCTGCACCGCTACCCCGACGGCTCGGGCTACCGCCTGCGCCGCGCCCTCGCGGCCAGGCACGGCGTCGAGCTCGACCAGATCATCCTCGGCAACGGCTCGTGCGAGATCATCGAGATGCTGGCGCGCGCCTACATCGCCGACGGCGACGAGGCGGTGATCTCGCAGCAGTCGTTCGTGATGTACGAGCTCGCGGTCAACCAGGTCAACGGCCGGCCGGTCGCGATGCCGACGGCGGCGGGCCGTCGCCACGACCTCGACGCGATGGCTGCCGCCGTCACCTCGCGCACCAAGCTCGTGTACGTGGCCAACCCGTGCAACCCGACCGGCACCTACTCGACGCGGGCGGAGCTCGAGCGCCTGCTCGCCGCGGTCGGCGAGCGGGTCCTCGTCGTGCTCGACCAGGCGTACCAGGAGTACGTCGACCGCGACGACTACCCGGACGGGCTCGCCGATCTCACGGCCGGGCGCAACGTGATCGTGCTGCGCACCTTCTCGAAGATCTACGGCCTCGCCGGGCTGCGCATCGGCTACGGCATCGCCGACGCCGACGTGATTGCGACGCTCAACCGCGTGCGCTCGCCGTTCAACACCTCGTCGCTGGCGCAGGCCGCGGCGCTCGGCGCGCTCGACGACGACGAGTGGGCGCTGCGCTCGCGCGACCACAACCTGCGCGAGGTCGCCTTCCTCCAGGAGGAGCTGAGCCGGCGCGGCATCGCCTACACCCCGTCGGTCACCAACTTCGTGCTCGTCGAGCTCGCCGGCGACACGCGCGCGCTGTTCGTCGACTTCCAGAAGCGCGGCGTCATCATCCGGCCGGTCGGCGGCCCGGGGCTCGCCGGCTGCGCCCGCGTCTCGGTCGGGACGCGCGCCGAGAACGAGAAGTTCCTCGCAGCGCTCGATCAGCTCGTGACGGCGGCGGCCGCCACGAGTTGAGTGTCGAGAGTTGAGAGTCGAGCGTTGGGACAACGAGCCGACGAGCGGGAGAGCGACGGCGCCGCCTTCGCGGTGTGGGCGTGGGTCTCCTGCCGGCCCGTCCTCGCTGCTCTCGGCTCTTGCCTCCCGACTCTCGATTCTTGACTTCGAGCTCCCGGCGCTGAGCTCCCGGCGCTGAGCTCTGAACGCCGGGCTTTCAGCCCTCGGCTTCCTAGTAGAATCTCTCCGGAGGTCCGCATGGCGCGCTTCACCGTCACCTGTCCGCACTGCCAGGCGCAGCTCGAGCTCGACGCGGAGCAGGAGCTGGTGGTGTCGTCGAAGCCGGCCGACAGGCCGAGGTCGACGACGTCGATCGAGGACCGTCTGCAGGCGATGGCGCGCGAGAAGGAGACGGCACGCGCGCGCATGGAGGAGGCGATGCGCGCCGAGAAGGCCGGCGCGGCGCTGCGAGACGAGCGCTTCAGGAAGCTGCTTGACGGCGTCAAGGACGAGCCGGTCGAGAAGCCGGTGCGCGAGATCGACCTGGACTAGGCGGTGGACGGCGCATCCTCGGGCGGCGCGAGCGTGACGACGGTGGCGCCCCAGCCGCCGCGGTCTGCGGGCGCCTCCCGCGCCGCGGCCACTCCCGGCAGGCGGCGGAGCAGCGACTGCACGCGCGCCTTCTGGATGCCGCGCCCGCGCCCGTGGATCAGCCGCACCTCGGCCAGCCCCGCCGCCCGCGCCGCCGCGAGGTACTCCTCGACCAGCGACGGGATGTCGGCGGGCGCGAAGCTGTGCAGGTCGAGCGTCTCCTCGATCGGGATCGCGACCGGAGCGCCCCCTCCGTCAGCGTCCACAGCCGCCTCCGTCGGCGCGCCGGCGCGCCAGCGACGCGAACCCCCACACGCCCTCCACCAGCAGCGCCGCGCGCACGAGCTGGTCGAGCGGCGGCGCCGGCACGGCCACCAGCACGAGAGCCATCGCGACCGCGACGAGCGCGAGCGCGGTCAGCACGAACGGCACCTGGGCGGGGCCGATCACGCGGCGCCGCCGGTCCCACCAGAGGAGGCCGGCGATCGCCCACGCGAGCAGCAGCAGCGCCGGCCGCGACAGGATCCCCTCCACGGGTCAACAGTAGTGCCACGGCGCCGCCCCGGCAAGCGGGCAGCCGGTGCGAAGGGCAGGGTGCGAGCACGATGAGACTCTCGGTCGTGATTCCCGTCTTCAACGAGGAGCGCACGGTCACGACGCTGCTCGACCGCGTCGCGGCGGCGCCGCTCCCGCCGGAGGTAGGGGAGCTCGAGATGGTCGTGGTCGACGACTGCTCGCGCGATGCCACTCCTGCGTTGCTCGCCGCCTACCGGGCGCCGGCGGGCGGTGCCCGCCCGGTGAGCCTGTCGCTCCACCGCCACGCGGTCAACCAAGGCAAGGCCGCGGCGCTGCGCACCGCGCTCGCCGCGGCCACCGGCGACGTGCTGTTGGTGCAGGACGCGGACCTCGAGTACGACCCGGCGGACTACCCGGCGCTGATCGGCCCGATCCTCGCGGGCCAAGCCGACGTGGTGTACGGCAGCCGGTTCCTCTCCGGACCCCACCGCGTGCTGTTCTTCTGGCACTCGGTCGGCAACAGGTTCCTGACCACGCTCTCCAACGTCTTCACCGACCTCAACCTGTCGGACATGGAGACGTGCTACAAGGTGTTCACCCGCGCCGTCAAGGAGCGGCTGCGCCTGACCTCGGACCGCTTCGGCTTCGAGCCGGAGTTCACGGCGCGCGTCGCCCGCATGCGAGGGGTCCGCATCTACGAGGTGCCCATCTCGTACCACGGCCGCACGTACGCCGAGGGAAAGAAGATCGGCTGGAAGGACGGCTTCGAGGCCATCTGGTGCATCCTCAAGTTCAACCTGTGGAGCCGCTAGCCCGGTCATCCCACCTCCGCCGGCTCGCTTGCGGGCGGCGCCGCAGCCGGGACCCAGCCTCTTTGTGCCACGCTCCGCATCGGCGGCCGGAAGGGATCGATTCGCCCGCGGGCGCCGGCGCAGCCTGACGCCTCGGCGCCCCGAAGCCGCCCGGTGGCCGCCGCCCGCTCGCTTCGATGACGTGATTCCTCTCACACTCCTGCGTCAACCCCGGCGCCGGGCGGCACGTCGATGTCGGCGAAGGGAGGGAGCCATGAAGAGCCGCATCGCAGTTGCAGCCGCCATCCTCGCCGGGACGATGGCGGGCGCCACAGAGGGCGGGGCCGTCGATCGCCGCCAGGCGACCCAGCAGGCCCGGATCGGGAACGGCGTCGCCAGCGGGACGCTCACGCCGCGCGAGGCCATCCGCCTGGAGTCGCGAGCGGTCTCGATCGCCCGCCTGGAGGCGTCCTTCCGTGCGACCGGCGCGGGCCTCTCGCACCGCGAGCGGGCGATCCTCGACCACCGCCTCGACACCTTGTCGGACGCAATCTGGCGCGAGAAGCACGACGGCCAGGCGCGCCGCTAGCGCTCGCGCCGCCGCGCTCCGCAAGCGACGAGATCCTTCGCTACGCCGCGCCTGCGGCGCGGCTTCGCTCGGGATGACTCCCAATTGCCGGCGCAGTCACCGTCCCAGATAGGGCGTGGCAGCGCTCGTGCGGAAGGTCCGGCCACGCTGTCATCCTGAGCAGGGTTACGCCGCGGTGCGGCGGGCGGGCGAGAGAGGAAACCAACGGGAGGGCCGGCGCCCTCGCCGGCCCGGACTCCGCCCGCGCGGGCGAGGGCGCCCGCGCTCCGATCTTGACAGGTTTCCTTGGTAGGGCGCCGCCGCGCGAGCGGCGGCAACCGAGGGATCTCCCCGCGCCGGGAGGGCTGTGTTCGGGTGCGCGCCTGCCTGTCAAACCCGAGATCTGGATGGGCGCCGCGGCGGCGGGGCGATACCATGCGGGGGGTAGGCGCGCCGCGTGCTCCGCGGCGCGCCACCCTCGCGATCGCAGGAGGTCCGGTGCCGAGCTTCGGTGGATCGATACGCACGATGGTCATCGGCGCTGCCGTTGCGGCGGGCGCCCTCGGGGCCGCCGGGGCGCAGTCGTTCGAGCTGACTCCGTTCGCGGGAATCCGGCTCGGCGGCGAGTTCGAGGACGGGACGACCGCCGAGACGCGCGCGCTCGACGAGAGCCCCTCGTTCGGGATCATCGCGGGGTTCCCGCTCGGGCAGGACCGGACGCTCGAGATCGTCTGGAGCCACCAGGAGGGCCGCGTCGGCGCCGGCAGCGACGGCGGCGGCGCCGTCGAGCTCGACCTCGACGCCGTCACGCTCGGCGGCACCTACGAGTGGGTGCGCGAGCGGACGCGGCCGTTCGTCTCCGGGACCGGCGGCCTCACGGTGCTGTCGCCGGAAGCCGCCGGGTACGACCGCGACGTCCTGCTCGCCTTCACGCTGGGCGGCGGCGTCAAGGTGCCGATCTCGCGGCACGTCGCCGTGCGCCTCGAGGGGCGGGGCGTGCTCACGTTGGCCGTCGGCGGTGCCGCCGGCGTGTGCGGCGGCGGCGCGTGCGCACTCTCGTTCTCGGGCGCCGGGATCGGCCAACTCGAGCTCCTCGCCGGTGTGACCTGGTCGCGGTAGCGCCCGCCTCCGGCCTACGCCGCCGCCACGGCGGCCCGCCAGCGTGCCAGCAGCGCATCCGTCCCGGGAGCGCCCTCGGGCGGCGCCCAAGGCGCGAAGTCCTTGTCGCTGACCGGCGTGTACGGCCCGGGCTTGACCTCGAACAGGGCGGTGTCCGGGGCGAGCGCGAACAGCGTGTGCCAGGCGCCGCCCGCGATCTCGACGGCGCGCGTGCCACCGCGTCGGAGCAGGGCGGTCGCCGTG
This sequence comes from uncultured Thermoanaerobaculia bacterium, assembly GCA_964594125.1. GTDB lineage: Bacteria > Acidobacteriota > Thermoanaerobaculia > Thermoanaerobaculales > Thermoanaerobaculaceae > CAVRZJ01. The sequence continues at coordinate 41,162 of CAZQLL010000018.1, forward strand.
ATGATTCCGGCCTCGTCGAACACCACCGCGGCCGCCTCGCCCTCGAGGAGGAGGAACAGCTCCCATCGCTGCCGTTCGTGGCGATGCGGCCGCACGTAGGAACCGGGCTGAAGCACGTTGAGGAACCGCTGCACCGGGTCGTCGAGCGTCGGGTGCAGGTTGTGGTTGCAACGCCCGCGCGGCCCCGCCCGCGCCACGTCCAGCGCGGCCGCGATCACGTCCTCCCCGAGCACCCGGAGATCCTGCATGCAGAAGCTCTCCTTCTGACCTCTCGCTGCGGTCTCATCGCGACGAGAGGTCAGCCCGGGTACTTCCCGTGGATGTAGTCGGTCAGCATGCGGACCTCGTACTCCCGGTTGCGGCTCGCCCAGCGCACGAGATCGCCGATCGAGACCACGCCGACGATCCTGCCCTCGTCGACCACCGGCAGGTGGCGGCAGCGCTTCTCGGTCATGATCGCCATCGCCTCCTCGGCCGGTGTCGACGGGTCGACGCACACGACGTCGGTCGCCATCACCTCCTCGACACGGGTGGCCGCCGGATCGCGCCGCGCCAGCACGACGTCGGTCATCAGGTCGCGCTCGGTGATGATCCCGACCGGCGATCCCTGGTCGCAGACGATCAGCGAGCCGACCTTCCTGCCGCACATGGTGTCCACCGCCTGCAGCACGCTGTCTTTCGGCGCCGCGGTGTGAACGGCGGAGCCCTTCTCCTTGAGGATCTGGCCTATGGTGTCCACGGTTCCCCCCAGAGCCGTTGCGCTTGCGAGACTGTATCACGGCGCGTGCGGCAGCGCCGCGAAGAACAGGCGCACTGCCGCAACGGGGTCGTCGTGGCGGAGCGCCTGCGGCGACCCGCCGGTCCACGCCGTGGGCAGCATCGAGACGTACGGTTCCCGCAGGAACCGCCTGCAGATCAGCACGATCACCCCACGGTCGTGCTCCGAGCGAATGAGCCTCCCGGCCGCCTGGACGACGCGCCGCATCCCCGGGATGAGGTACGCGTACTCGAACCCGCGCTCGTACGCCTCGGCGTAGTACGCCTTGAGCAGCTCGCGCTCGGGTCCGACCAGCGGCAGGGCGGGGGAGACCACCACCACCTCGGACAGCATCTCGCCGGGGTAGTCCACGCCCTCGGCGAAAACTCCGCCGAGCACCGCCAGCAGCAGCGCCGGCTCGCGGCTGGCGCGCAGGCGGGCGAGCACGTCGCGGCGCGCGCGATCGCTGTCGTCGCCGCGCTGCACCTCGACGCGGTGTCCGGGCACGCTGATGCGGCTCGCGACCTCGCGCAGGAACGCGTACGACGGGAACAGCGCCAGGGCGTTGCGTCCGGGGGGCGCGAGCTCGGCGACCAGCTCGGCGATGCGGCCGTAGTGCCGCGCGCGCTCGCGGTAGGTGGTGTCGACCTCGTCGACCGCCACCACCAGCCGGTGCTCGCGCGGGAACGGGGAGGGCAGCGCGAGCGTGTCGGTGCGCTCCGGCTGGAAGCCGAGCAGGTCGCGGTAGAATTCGAACGGCTCCAGCGTTGCCGACATGGCGACGCAGCCGGCGCTGGCGGCGAGCAGGGGCTTGAGGAAACGGGAGGCGTCGAGGCACTCGATGCGCACGATCTCCGCCGCCCCGGCGTCTTCCGCGCGCTCGGCCAGCGCCACCAGCTCCCTGCCGCCCACCTGGGCGAGGTCGGTGAGGCGCGCGAGAGAGAGCAGCACCTTGACCACCGGATCCTCGGCCAGCCACAGGTCGACGTCGCGCTTGAATGCGAAGTACGGCGCAATGAGGGCGTCGAGGTCAAGCCTCAGACCGGCGAGGTCGTCGTGCTCGAGGTCGATCGGGCGGATCTCGGGCCGGTCGTCGAGCGCGCGCCGCACGGTGCCGACGACCAGCGCCTCGAGCTCGCCGAGGGCGGTGTCGAGGTCGCGGCACACCTTGTGGCGGTGGCCGCGCAGGAACTCCCGGGCCTGCCGCACGTCCGCGGCCGACAGCCGCGGCGAGTAGTAGCCGCGCGCGCGGTCGACGAGGTTGTGCGCCTCGTCGATTACCAGCAGCGTGTCCTCGATCTCGCCGCCGGCCGCCTGCCCGAACAGGCCGATCGCCGGGTCGAACACGTAGTTGTAGTCGCACACCACGGCGGTGCACTCGCGCAGCAGCTCGAGCGACACCTCGAACGGGCACACCTCGGCCGCGTGCGCGACGTCGTAGATCCGATCGGGGTCGAGGTGGGGCGCGAACGACAGCAGCGCGGGCACGACGCCGCGCGCCGCGAGCTTGAGCCCGTAGTCGCGTGCGTGCTCGCAGTACTCCTCGTGGCAGATCACCTCGCGGTTGGCGCACATGCGCGCCTTGGCGCGGATCTGGATCGAGCGCCACTCGCCGCGCTGCATGCGCGCCAGCGTCTCCACCGCGAGCTGCTGCTGCAGCGTCTTGGCGGTGAGGAAGGCGACGCGGCGGCCGGTGTACAGCGCCTGGCGCACGGCCGGGAACAGCGCCGCCGCGGTCTTGCCGACGCCGGTGGGCGCGGCGAGCAACAGGTGCCGCCGCGCCGCGAATGCGTCCTCGGCCGCCGCCATCGCTTCCTGCTGCACCGGCCTCACCGCCGGGAACGGGAACTCGAGCGCCGCCGCAGCGGCTCGCCAGCGCTCGCGCACCGTCTCGCGCTCGCGCTCGGCGGCCACCAGCGTGTGCAGGCGGCCGCGCAGGTACGCGCGCACCGCCGCCGGCGACCACGGCACCTCCTCGACCCGCTCGTCCTCGCCGCCGAGGTCGACGAGGCGCAGGCGCACCGCCGCGTCCCCCCGCGGGAACAGGCACAGCGCGTAGATGCGCGCCTGCCAGCGGTAGCGCTCGAGCCGCTCGTGGGCGTGCGGCGCGTGCAGCTCGGAGCGGAAGTGGAGCGTCTTGATCTCCTCGATCGTCGGCCGCCCGCCGGCGCCGCGGTCGACGCCGTCGGCGCGGCCGAGCACGCGGAGCGTCCAGCCGTCGATCTCGAGCGTTGCGTCGACCGCCACCTCGGGCACGTACTCGCGGCGCTCCGACTGCAGGCGCCCCTGCACGACGCGGTGCAGCTCGCTGCCCACCGACAGCCGCGACAGCCCCTCGCCGGGAACGCCGAGGCTGCGCGCCGCCGCCTCCGGCAGCAGGTCGTGCACCGAGCAGGTGACGCTGTGCGCGCCGAGATCGATGCGGGCGACCATGGCGCCCGGATTGTACGTGGTGCGGCCGCCGGCCGTCCTCGCCTGCGGCGAGCAGCCTCGTCGCGCCTCTGGCGACGCGCCTCTCGAGATGGCGGGCTCCGTGGCGGAAAACCCCGGCCGTGGTGATACCGTAGACCGCTCGGAAGGAGGAGGTATGTCCCCAAGAATGAGGTGTGCTCTCGCCGTCGCGTTCGTGGTCGTGCTGATCGGGGCGACCGCCGATGCGCAGACCAAGCTCCTGCGGTTCCCCGACATCGCCGGCGACTCGGTGGCGTTCTGCTACGCCGGCGACATCTGGCGGGCGCCGGCCGGCGGCGGCGCCGCGGTGCGTCTCACCGCCCATCCCGGGGTCGAGGTGTTCCCCCGCTTCTCGCCGGACGGCAGGACGATCGCCTTCACGGGGCAGTACGACGGCGACGACCAGGTGTACGTGGTGCCCGCCGCCGGCGGCGTACCGCGGCAGCTCACGTTCTACCCGGCGCGCGGGCCGCTGGCGCCGCGACACGGCGTCGACAACCAGGTGATCGGCTGGACGCCGGACGGCGGGCGCGTGCTGTTCCGCTCGATGCGCGACGCCGGAGGCGCGATCGAGAGCGCGCTGTACACCGTCGACCTTGCCGGCGGGCTGCCGGTCAAGCTGCCGATGCCGACCTCCGGCGCCGGTGACTACTCGCCGAACGGCACGCTGATGGTGTACTCGCCTCTGTTCCGCGATTTCCGCACCTGGAAGCGGTACGAGGGCGGCTGGGCGCAGGACCTCTTCATTTTCGACCTGGCGACCAACCAGGTGCGGGCGATCGCACCGTCGCCGCGCACCGAGCGCGATCCGATGTGGATCGGCGGCACGATCTACTTCGCCTCCGACCGCGACGGGACGCTCAACCTGTACGGGTACGACTTCGTCGCCGACACGCTCGAGCAGCTCACGCACTCGACCGAGTGGGACGTGCGCTGGCCGGCCTCCGACAACAAGGGCCGCATCGTCTACGAGCTCGGCGGCGAGCTGGTGGTGTACGACGTGGCGGCGCGCCGGGAAACGCCGATCGCGATCGCGGTGCCCGACGACGGCCTCAACACGCGGCCGTCGCGCTACTCCGCCGCGAAGAATATCGAGGACTTCGAGCTCTCGCCGAAGGGCGAGAGGGCGCTGTTCGTGGCGCGCGGAGACGTCTTCACGGCGCCGATCGAGCACGGCCCCACCCGCAACCTCACCGACTCCTCCAACGCGCACGACAAGCACGCGCGCTGGTCGCCCGACGGCGCGAGGATCGCCTTCGTCTCCGACATGTCGGGAGAGGACCAGCTCTACCTCGTCGACCAGGCGGGCGAGGGGAAGCCCGAGCAGCTCACCACGCAGTTCGCGGCGATGCTCAATGCGCCGGCGTGGGCACCCGACGGCAAGCGGCTGGCGTTCTCGGACAAGGACGGCAAGCTGTTCGTCCTCACGATCGCCGACCGCACGGTGGTGCAGGCGGCTGACGACGAGTACGGCGGCATCAACGACTATTCGTGGTCGCCGGACGGCGCGTGGCTGGCGTTCTCGCTCACCGACCGCAACCGCACGAGCTCGCTGTTCATCTGGTCGGCCGCCGACGGCGCGCTCAACCGCATCACCGATGCGGTGTTCAACGAGTACGCGCCGGCGTGGGACCCGAACGGCAACTACATCTATTACCTCTCCGACCGCGAGTTCGCGCCGCAGATCTCGACGTTCGAGTGGAACTTCGCCACCAACCGCACGACCGGGATCTTCGCCCTCGCGCTGCGCAAGGACGTCGCCAACCCGTTCGCGCCGAAGAGCGACGAGGTGACGGTGGCGAAGGACGGGGACCGCGGGCAGGCGACCGGGGACCGGAAGGACGAGAAGGCGAAGCAGGAAGCGAAGGGCAAGGACGAGAAGGGGAAGGACGGCGAGAAGGACGACGGGAAGACAGCGGAGAAGAAGCCGGTCAAGATCGATTTCGACGGTCTCGCCGAACGCGTGAGCCGGGTGCCGATCGACGCGGACAACATCGACGGCCTCGGCGCCAACAAGGGCCACCTGATCTACACGACCTCGGGCGCCGGGTTCTACGGCCGCGACTCGTACGCCGAGACGTCGCTCAAGATCTTCGACCTCGAGGACCGCGAGGCGTCCGAGCTCGCCTCCGGCGTCGGCGGCTGGGCGCTGTCGGCCGACGGCGGCAAGGTCCTGGTGCGCCAGGGCCAGAGCTACAACCTTTACGACGCCAAGCCGAAGGCGAAGGACAAGAAGGTCGTCTCAACCGCCGACCTCTGGGTCGACCGCATCCCGTCGCAGGAGTGGCTCGAGATGTTCGACGAGGTGTGGCGCCGCTACCGCGACTTCTTCTACGTGTCGAACATGCACGGCTACGACTGGAAGGCGATCGGCGCGCGCTACCGCTCCCTCGTGCCGCACGTCGCCCACCGCTCCGACCTCAACTACGTGCTCGGCGAGATGGTCTCCGAGCTCAACGTCGGCCACGCCTACATCGAGGGCGGCGACTACCAGGTGCCGCCGCGCCCGAAGGTGGCGCTGCCCGGCGCCCGCTTCGAGCTCGACGCGAAGGCGGCGCGCTATCGCATCGCCAAGATCTTCCCCGGCGACAACGAGGAGCCGAGGTACCGCTCGCCGCTTACCGAGGTCGGCGTCGACGCGCGCGTCGGCGACTACGTGCTGGCGATCGACGGCATCGACCTGCCGGCGAACGAGAACCCGTACCGGCTGCTGCGCAACCGGACCAACCCGGTGACGCTTACCCTCAACGCCGCGCCGACGGCCGCAGGCGCGCGCAAGGTGAAGTACGTGCCGATCGACTCCGAGGAGGACCTGATCTACAAGGAGTGGGTCGACGGCAACCGAGCGAAGGTCGCCGCGATGACAAACGGTACGGTCGGGTACATGCACATCCCCGACATGGGCGCCGCGGGCGCCTACGAGTTCATCAAGTGGTTCTACCCGCAGCTCGACAAGCACGGGATGGTCGTCGACGTGCGCTCCAACGGCGGCGGCAACATCTCGCAGTGGATCATCGAACGGCTCGACTCGAAGCTGCTCGGCACCCGTTTCGGGTACATCTCCGACGCGCCGACCACCTACCCGAGCACCGTGCTGCACGCGCACAAGGTGTGCCTGATCAGCGAGACCTCGGCCTCCGACGGCGACATCTTTCCCCACTACTTCCGCAAGGCTGGGCTCGGTCCGCTGATCGGCAAGCGGACGTGGGGCGGCGTCGTCGGCATCTCCGGGCGCGGCCCGCTGCTCGACGGCGGGCGTGTCTTCGTGCCGCTCAACGCCACCAATGACGAGAACGGCAACTACATCATCGAGGGGCACGGCGTCGACCCCGACATCACCGTCGAGAACGATCCGGCGTCGGTGATCGCCGGCCGCGACCCGCAGCTCGAGCGCGGTGTCGCCGAGGTGCTGAGGATGATGAAGGAAAAGCCGCTGTCGCTGCCCGCGAAGCCCGCGGACCCGGTGAAGACGAAGTGAGGAGCGTCGTTCGGGGCGCGACATCGCGCCCCGAACGACGCGTGGTTCGTGGTTCGGACATCGTTGTTCGGAGGCGAAAGCAGGGCAGCGGGCGCCGCCGCGAAAAGCTGCGGCGCATTCCCTTGCCGGACCCCTGGTGTCAGGCGCCGTTCGTTACCGGTCTTTTCGAACCGCGAACCGCGAACCACGATCCACCTCTCCACCGCCGCTGTACACTCCCAGCAATGAGCACGGTGCCTCATGGCGGGCGCGCCGCCGTCATCGTCGCGCGCGGGGCGCGCGCGGTCGAGGCGCTTCTCCTCGCGGAGCTCGCGGAGCTGGCGGCCGCCGCGCGCCGCGAGCCGGCGCTGCTCGCCCGGCCCGTCCTGGTGGTGGTGCCGTCGGCCTCGCTCCGCCTCCACCTCGCTGCCCGCCTGGTCGCCGAGCACGGCGCGGCGGCGGGGATCGCGGTCGTGACGCTGCACAGGCTGGCGCACGAGGTGGTGGCGGCGGCCGACGCGCCGGAGCGGCGCGGCGCCGCCCTCTTCCCGCTCCTCGTGCGGCGCGCCGCGCGGCGCGAGCCGGCGCTCGCCGGTTTCCTCGAGCCGCTCGCCGACGGGTACGCCGGCATCGCCGGCACGGTGCGCGACCTGCTCGACGCGGGCCTCGAGGCCGCCCACGCCGACGCGCTCGACGAGCGGCTCGCCGAGCTCGACCGGCGCGGCTGGGATGCGGCGCTCACGCGGGCGCGGGCCGTCGTCCGCGTCGCCGCAGCGGTGCACGAGGAGATGGAGGCGCTCGGCGCCGGCCGCACCTCGACGCTGCTGCGTCTCGCCGCGGAGCTGCTGCTGGCGGACGCCGGGCGCGTGTTGCCGGCGCGGGCCGTGCTCGTCCATGGGTTCGCCGAGGCGACCGGCGTCGCCACCGACCTGATCGAGGCGCTCGTGCGGCGCTGCGGCGCGCGCGTCTTCGTCGACGAGCCGCCGGATCCGGCCGAGCCCGGCCGGGCCGACCTCGGCGCGGTGTTCACGCACCGCCTGCGCGGCCGCCTTGCCGGATACGCGGCGGAGATCGACAGCCGTGCGAGCGGGGCGCCGGCGCCAGCGGCGGCCGCTGATCTCGTGATGCGCCGCGCGCCCGGCACCTTCGCGGAGCTGCGCGCCGTCGCCGCCGACGTCCGCGCGCTGCTCGACGGCGGCGCACGCCCCGAGTCGATCGGCGTGGTGGCGCGCGACCTCGGCGCCGTCCAGGTCGCTCTCCACCAGCACTTCGGCCGCCTTGGCATCCCGTACTCGGCGCACGGCGCGCCGGGCCTCCGCGGTCCCGCCAGCCGCCGCCTCGATGCCCTCGCCGCCCTCCTCGCCGCGGGCGGCGACGCGCCGGTCGACGCGTGGCTCGACCTCGCGTACGGGGCCGAGGGCGCACGGGTCGGCGACCTGCGGCTGGCGCTGCGCGTGCTCGGCGCCGCCACCGTCGCCGACGTCGCGGGGCTGCAGCTCGAACAGCGGCTCGGCGGCGCGGCGTGGCTCGCGCTGCCGGTGCGGCGCGGCTTCGATCCGGCCGAGGGCAGCGGGGACGAGGACGGCGCGGGCGACGCCGGCGAGGCGGACGAGGCCGCCGGGCGGCGCTCGCTCAGCCCGACGCGCCGCCGCGTCCCGGCCGCCCGTCTGCAGGGCGCCGTCGACGCCGCAGCGCACTGGCGCCGTGCCTGGGCCGCGCTGCCGGCGCGCGGTCCGATGCGCGTGCACGCGGCCGGGCTGCGCGGCCTGCTCGACGACGTGCTCCGCTGGCGCCCCGATCCCGGCGGCGGCGACACCATGCACCGGGCGCTCGCGACGCTGACGGCGGAGCTTCCACAGACCCTCGAGCTCGAGCGCGACGAGGCGCTGGACCTGCTCCGCGAGGCGTTGCGCGATGGGGGGCGGGTGCCGGCAGGCGGCGCCGGCGGCGGCGTGCAGGTGCTCGGCGTCGTCGAGGCGCGCGGCCGCACGTTCGAGCGTCTGTTCGTGGTCGGCCTCAACCGCGACGTGTTTCCGCGCCCGGTGCGCGAGGACTGGCTGCTGCCGGACCGTCTGCGCGCCGCGCTGCTGCCGCTGCTCCCCGACCTGCCGCTCAAGCGCACCGGCCACGACGAGGAGCGCTACCTCTTCGCCCAGCTCCTCTCCGCAGCGCCGCACGTCACCGTGTCGTGGACCGAGTGCGACGACGACGGCAGGCCGACCCCGGCGTCGCCGCTGGTGGAGCGCCTGCGCGCGGTCGCCGCCGGCGAACCGGCGCTGCTGCGCGATCTCTGGGCGCCGGGCGGTGTCGGCGACCGCGCGCCGCGTCCCGCGCACGAGCACGCGGTGCTCGCCGGGCTCTCCGGCGACCGCGAGCGCCTCGCCGCCGTGCTGCCGATCGCGCTCGCCGCCGCGGGTCCCGCCCCCGCTCCCGGGACGGGAGAACCGTGCGAGCCGGGCGCCGGCACGGCGGCAGGTGCGGCTGGCGGTGCGGGCACGGTGCCCGCGCCCGCCGCCGGGGACGTCGCCAGGGCGCGTGCCGCCGTCCTCGCCGAGATCGACCCCGACCGCCGCACCGCCGACGGGCGCCGCCGCGCGACGCTGCCGGGACCGTATTTCGGTTTTGTCGGCCCCGCGCCTGGGCGCGGCGCCGACACGAGCGCCGGCCCCGCGCCTGCGCGCGGCGCCGAGACAGTGACGGACCCGGAGCACTGCGCCGGCGACCCGCGCGCCGCCGACCCGTGGGTGACCGCGCTGGAGGGGATCGCACGCTGCCCGTGGCGGATGTTCCTCGGGTCCGTGCTGCGCCTCGATCCGGCGCCCGATGCCGACGCCGGTTTGCCGGCGCTCTCCGGGGCGCTGCTGGGCAGCACGGTGCACGCCGCGCTCGAGCGGATCGCGGGCGGCGCTCCCGGCGGCGGCCCGCAGTCGCTGGCGAACCTCTCGGTTATCGCCGCCCGCCCCGCCGCCTGGCCGGACGAGGCCGGGCTCGAGGGCATCCTCGCGGCCGCCGCCGAGGAGGTGCTGCGCGAGGAGGGGCTGGCGCTGCCGCTGCTGGTGCGCAGCTTCGCCGAGCGCGCGCGGCCGTTCCTCGACGCCGCGCACGCCGCCGACTTCGCCGGCGAGACGCCGCCCGCGGTGGCCGGCGTCGAGGTGGAGGGCGCCGCGGTCGTCACCGACGCCGGCGGGCGCGAGCGGCGCGTCGGCTTCCGCGTCGACCGCGCCGACGCCGTGGCGGGGGCGCTGCGCCTCACCGACTTCAAGAGCGGCCGCCCGTTCTCCAACGCCGGCACGGAGGCGGGAAAGCGCAAGGCGCTGCTCACGGCGATCGCCGGAGGGCAGTGGCTGCAGGCCGCAGCGTATGCGGCCGCCGGCGGCGAGGTCGCGGCCGGGCGGTACCTTTTCCTCAGGCCCGAGATCGCCGACGGCGCGCGCGCGTTCGTCGCCGCCGCCGAGCCGGAGGTGCTGCAGGCGTTCCGCCTCGCCGCTCTCGACCTGCTCGCGCTGCACGACGCCGGCGCCTTCTTCCCGCGCGTCGTCGGGCGCGACGGCAAGGCGGAGAACGCGGCATGCAAGGCGTGCCCGTTCCGCGAGGCGTGCGTGGCCGGCGACTCCGGCGCGCGCCGCCGGCTGCTGGCGTGGGCGCCGGTGGGTGGAGGGGCAGGCGACGCGGCGGTCCGGGCGGCGGCGCGGGTGTGGCGGCTGGGCACGGACGACGACGGCGGCGCGGGCGGGGAGGGGAGCGCGTGAGCGCCGGCCGCATCGAGGAGCTCCGCAGGGCCGACGACGAGGCGCGCCGGGCTGCGCAGAAGGTCTTCGACCGTGCGGTCGTGCTCGAGGCCGGCGCCGGCACCGGCAAGACGTCGGCGCTGGTGGCGCGCCTCGTCTGCTGGTGCGTCGGCCCCGGATGGGAGCGGGCCGCCGCCGCGCTGGGCGGCGCTGCCACCGCGTCCGCGTTGGGGACGGCGGGACGGCGCGGCCGGGACGACAGCGTCTCGGAGGCGGTGGTGCAGGCGGCGCGCGCGGTCGAGCCGCACCCCGACCGGATCGCCGCGCGGGTGCTCGAGGGCGTCGTCGCCATCACCTTCACCGACGCGGCCGCCGCCGAGATGGCGGCGCGCGTCGCGCGGGCGCTCGCCGCTCTCGCCCGCGGCGAGGCCGCCGAGGGGATCGACGCGGCGGCGCTGCCCGAAGCGCCCGCGCTGCGGCGGGAGCGCGCGGCCCACCTGCTGCTGGCGGTCGACCGCCTGCGGGTGTCGACGATCCATGCGTTCTGCAGCCGTCTCCTCGCCGCCAACCCGGCCGAGGCGGGCGTGCACCCCTCGTTCGCCGTCGACGCCGGCGAGACGCGCGTCGAGGAGATCGTCCGGGCCGCGGTCGCCGCCCGCCTGCGGCGCGAGGCGTACGGTCCCGCGGCGGATGACGTCGTGACACTCGCCGCCGGCGGGATCGGCCCCGACCGCATCGCGGCGGTCCTCGCCGCTCTCGTCCGCGACGGTGTGCCCGAGGAGGCGCTCGCGGACGATCCCTGTGCTCCGGAGCGCGTGGCGGCGCTCGGCGCGGCGCTCGCCGCGCGCGCCGCCGGCCTTTCCTCGCTGATCGGCGACCGCTTCGCCGGCCGCAGGCGCGCCAGGAACGCTGTCGCGCTCGTCGAGGCGCTGCGCGCGCTCCCTGCCAGGCTCCCGACGAGCCTCGGCCACGGCGCGGCGCATGGTGCGCCGGAGGCTCGGCTCCCGGCAGTGACGGCGGGGGGTGAGCAGGCTTCCGCAGCCACCGCCGAGCGCGTTCCGGGCCTCACGCTCGTCGACCTGAAGGCGCTGGTCGCGACCCACCTGCCGGACACCCTGCGCAAGCACCTGGCCAAGTGGGCCACGGGCGATCTCGGCGCCGAGGAGCGCGCCGCCGCCGGCGACATCGCCGCCGAGCTCGCCGCGGCCGCCCGCGATCTCGCCACGATCTGCTCGCACGTCGAGAGGGCCGACGAGCCGCTGCTGCGCGCCGCCTGCCGCGTCCTCGCGCCGCTGCTCGCCGAGGTCCGCCGTGCGATGCGCGATGCCGGCGTCCTCACATACTCCGACCTCCTCGGGCGCTGCCGCGACCTCCTCCGCGATCACCCCGAGACGGCGGCGCGCGAGCGGCGCGCCATCGAGCAGCTCGTGGTCGACGAATTCCAGGACACCGACGCGCTGCAGTGCGAGATCGTCGCGGCGCTGGCGCTCGAGGGCGACGATGGCGAGCGCCCGGGACTGTTCCTGGTCGGCGATCCGAAGCAGTCGATCTACGGCTGGCGCAACGCCGACCTTGCCGCCTACGAGGCGTTCGTCGGCCGCGTCCTCGCCGCCGGCGGCGTCCGCCACGCGCTGTCCGTCAACTTCCGCTCGGTCCCCGCGGTCCTCGACGAGGTCGAGCGCTGCCTCGGCGACGTGATGGCGCGCGACCCCGGGTTCCAACCGGCGTTCGAACCGCTGCTCCCGTGCCCGGCCAGGGAGACCGACGCGGGTTTCGCACGCGCCGGCCGCGCCCCGGTCGAGCACTGGATCATCGCCGCCGGAGGCGAGCCAGCGGCCGGGGGGTCGGAAGGCGCCACCGAGGTCGAGGCGAGCGCAGCGGCGGCCGACATCGCCGAGCTGCACGCGCGCGAGGGCGTTGCGTGGTCCGAGGTGGCGATCCTGATGCGCGCCACCGGAGACCTGCCGACCTATCTGCAGGCGCTGCGCGATGCGGGCGTGCCGTATGCGGTCGAGCGCGAGCGGACGTTCTACCGCCGGCGGGAGATCCTCGAGGCGTCGGCGCTCGTCCGTGCCGTGCTCGACCCCGCCGACCACGTCGCCCTCGTCGCCTGGCTGCGCTCAGCCTGCGTCGGCGTGCCCGACGCGGCGCTGCTGCCGCTGTGGTCGCGCGGCTTCCCCGGCCTGATGACCGAGCTCGTCGGTCCCGACGCGGGCGCGCTCGCGCGCCTGCGCGCGGCGATCGCCGGCGCCGCGGCGGCGACGCCGGCCGTGCCCGGCAGCGAGCGCATCGCCGGCTGGGAGCAGGCGCTCATGTGGGCGGTCGAGACGCTGGCGCACGCGCGCGCGGCGTTTGCGGCGCGCCCGGCGGCGGAGCTCGTCGAGGTGCTGCGCGCCGCGACGCTGGTCGAGGCCACCGAGGCCGCGCGTGCACTCGGCGTGTACCGGGTAGCCAACCTCGACCGCTTCTTCCGCCTGCTGCTCGCCGCGATGGACGAGACCGGCGCGCACCCGCAGGCCGTGCTCGAGCGCCTGCGACGCGCGCTGCGCGAACCGGAGCAGGAGGAGGCGCGGCTGCGCGACGCGGCGGTCGACGCGGTGCGGGTGCTGACGATCCACAAGGCGAAGGGGCTCGACTTCGGCCACGTCTACCTGGTCCAGGCCGGGCGCGGGATGCCGAACGAGAACCTCAAGGAGGCCGCGGCCGCGCGCGTCGGCGACGCCTGGGAGCTCTCGCTGTTCCGGCGCCCGTCGCCGGGGTGGTGGCGCGCCGCCGCGCGCTCCCGCCGCACCGCGGAGGCCGAGCTGGTGCGCACGCTGTACGTCGCGATGACGCGCGCCCGCGTGCGGCTGGTGGTTTCCGGCGACTGGCCCGCGCTCGCCGCCGCCGGGCCAGGGGCGCGCCCGTCGCACCTGGGCCTGCTCGCGCGCCGCCGCGGCGGCATTCCCGACATCACGGCGCTCGTCGCCGCCGCGGCGGCGGACGGCGGATCTGGCGGGTCGCGAGCGCCGCAGGGTGCGCCGGAGGCCGATGCGGCGCAGGGATGCCCGCGCCCGCAGGCCCCCGGCACGGCTTGCCGCGACCATGGCGGGGTCGCGTGGCGCGTGCTGTCGGCCGGTGCCGCGGACCGCCGCCACGCCGCGGCCGCCGCGGCCGGGGCGCCGGCCGACCCGGCCGCGGTCGCCGCGCAGGCCCGCACCCTCGCTCGTCTCGGCGCCGAGGCGGCCTCGCGCATGGCGCGGCCGTGGTCGGCGCCCGCCTCGGCCGAGGCGCACCGCCTGTTCGCCGCGGACGCCCGCGACGGCGAGGAGGACGCGGCGCCGCGCCGCGCCGCCCGCCCGACGGGCGGCGGCGGCAGCGAAATCGCCACCGCGGCGGGCACCCTGGTGCACCGCGTCCTGGAGGAGTTGGACCTCGCCGACGACATCGCCGCCCAGCTCGCCGCGGCCCGGCCCGCGATCGCCCGCCGCGCCGCCGCGCTCGTCCCCGCGGTCGATCCCGGCGCCGTCGCCGAGCGCGCCGCCGCCATCCTCGCGCGCATGGCGGCGTCGCCGCTCCTCGCGCGCCTCGCGGCAGTCGCCCCCTGCGTCGTGGCCCGCGAGCTCCCGGTCCTCCTCCCGCCGCACGATGTCGGCAGCTCGGCTGCGCCGCGGTCGCCCGGCGCCGGCGGCGCCCCCGACCGCGCCGGGGGGCTCCCCGGCGAGACCGGCTCCATTCGCAGCGACGGCAACGCCGGCGCCCCCGTCGCGTTCGTCGCCGGCGCCATCGACCTCGTGTACCGCGACCCGGACAGCGCGGAGCTGGTGGTCGCCGACTACAAGACCGACGAGGCCGAGTCGGAGGCCGCCCTCGCTGAAAAGGCCGCCACCTACCGCTCGCAGGGCGCCGTCTACTGCCGCGCGCTGCAGGACGCGCTCCGCCTCCCTGCGCCGCCGCGCTTCGAGCTGTGGTTCCTCTCCGCGGGCTGCATCGTCCCCGTCAGCGTTTGACCGACCGTCGGAAGGGAGACCTCGGGCCTCCCCGTGAGCGCCGGTGTGACTCCGGGCCCGTCGCCCTCTGAGCTCGGCGGCCCTCGCGGGACGCCGAGCGGCGGCGGCTACGGCGGGTTCTGGCAGAAGTGGAACCTGGTGTTGAGCACGTACGGGAACATCGCGCACGCGACGCACGCCGACGGGAAGGCGCCGTCGGCGAAGTCCCTCCTGACGCGGCTCTCGGGGAATCCCGGCGTGTAGAGGAAGACCGGCTCGCCGACGTTGTTGTAGCTGCCGTCGCGGCTCTCGTAGAGCACGTCGAGGTTGCTCGCGCCGTCGTAGGCGAACGGCGTGTCGAGCGAGACCGTTTTCCAGCCGCTGCCCGTGTAGGTGAGCGTCCCGTCGAAGACCTTGACGTATCCGGCGGTGCCGGGGTATCCGGTGTCGGAGAAGCCGGTGGCCGGCGTGTGTCTGATGTAGATCGCCTGGTTGGTCATGGTGTAACCGGCGATGACGCTGTCGACCTGGAAGCTCAGTTGCGTGATGGTGCCGGCCGCTCCGAGCTCGCTCTGCAGGTAGATGACGTTGGACCAGGAGTAGTCCCATTCGCCGTTGAACGGGTACTTCTCGGACTTGCCGGCGCCCGTGCCCACCGTCACCTCGGCATCGACGCAGGGCCGACGGCGGAGCTGGCGGCTCGGGCGCGCCGGCGTGGACGCCGAGACGCACGATCTGTCGTTGCCCGGGTTGGTGTCGTTCTGGTTGTGCACGGTGGCGCAGTTCGTCAGCGTGCTGCCCGCCGCAGCGGTGACGTTCACAGTGATGGAGATCGGCGGCAGCGGCCCCGGGGGCACGGGCTGGATGCTCGCGTCCCAGGTGCAGGTCACCATCGCGGGCGGGGGCGCTCCCGCCACGGAGCAGTTCCAAAGGCTGCCGCCCTGTGCGACGGAGACGACCTGCACCCCCGGGGGCAGGGTGTCGGTCACCGTCGTGACGCCTGCGCACGGCCCGTCGCCGAGGTTGGTGACGGTGAGGGTGAAGGTCGCCTGCTGCCCGCTGATCGGCGGGTAGGGCTGCACCGACTTCCTGATCGCCAGGTCGCACCCGGCGGCCGTGCGGTTGCCGAAGTCGTACGGTCCCGGCGGGGAGAACGCGGGCGGCGAGCCGCCGGTGATCGTCACCGTGTGCGTCCCCGGCGTGGAGGGGAACGTCTGGCTCCAGCCGGACTGGTGCGCCTCCGAGATCGTGTAGGTGACGGGCGGCGCGTTGGGACCCGGAATCGGGACGAGCACGCAGTAGGTGCCCTGGGCGCCGGTGACGGCGGTGCCGACCAGATTGCCGGAGGCGTCCGTGACCTCGATCTGCCAGCCGGCCAGCCCGGGCTCGCCCGGCTGCTGCACTCCATCGGCGTTCGCGTCGTGCCACTTCCTGCCGCACAGCTCGGCGATCAGCGGGGTGATCCGGTAATCCTCGGTCTCGCCGGTGGGGTAGCCGTTCGCATAGGCGGCGCCCGCGCTGCCGCCGCGGCCGAGGTCGGCGGGCGAGGTGAAGGGCCCGCCGTTGTCGCCGGCGAGCACCGGCTGGTCGCTCACCGTGATGCGCATCCACAGCGGTGCCGATCCCTGGGCCATGGAGACGAACGGCGGCGAGGTGAACGGCGCGAAGCCGCCGGGCGCGAGGTTGCCGGGGACGGTGACGACCATGTTCTGGACGGCCCACTCCTGGCCGTGTGCGTCGATCGCTGGGCCCATGGCGCAACGGAACCCGTCGTCCCAGTCGCCGTCGCGGGTGAAGTCGTACCAGACGTTGACGTAGTAGCTCCCCGGCGGCGCCGTCGTCGCGGCCGAGAGGGTGAAGGGAAGCTGGGTGGTCCCGCACGGCGGCAGCAACACCGCGGCCGGGGTCACGCCGTCGTCGCGGACGTCGTGGTCCGCTCCGCCGCTCGACGGCGTGAGGTTGTTGACGCCGTCCTGATCCGCGCCCGTGTCGGCCTCGGCCTCGAAGGTGACGTCCGGACCCAGCCAGACCGCGCCCTTGGCGGCGAGGTGCCGGGGCCCCCGCCACCCGGGCAGCGAGGCGTCGTGGACGGTGGGGTAGTGGGCCGTCACCGGCGGCGCGGAGTAGGCCAGCATCTGGGCGCCCGGATGGTTGATGGAGTCGGGCGCGTCTCCGAGATCGGACTGGATCTCGGTGTAGTCCCTGCACTTGCCGCTCGCGCCGGCGTGGTGGATGTCCACCACCTCCTGCGGCGTCAGGGCGCGGTTGAACAGCTCGAGCTCGTCGATGGCGAGTTCGCAGCGGGCGCCGGGCGTGTGGAGCTCGCCGATCCACATCGGCACCGTGGTGGTCACCGAGCCGGGCGGCGGCGTGAACGTCCCGGCGGGCGACCCGTTGATGTAGAAGGTGCCGACGCCGGCCGTCCGATCCACGGTCACCGCAACGAAGTACCACGGGCCGATGTTCGCCATCGGCTGGGCGTTGGCCACGAGGGTGCCGGCGCTCGTGAACGTCGCCCCGTTGATCTGCAGGTTGAGGTTGGCGGTCGTCGGCACCGGCTGATCAAGGTAGAACGAGAACCCGGCGTTGGTGTTCGTGTCGAGCTTGTCGACGATCGGGGAGAACCGTCCGGGACCGCAGCCGACCGCTCTCACCCAGGCGTCGATCGAGAAGTCGCCGCTGCCGAGGTCGAGCTCGGCCTGCGGCGCGACGGTGACGTAGGGGCCGTAGAAGTACAGCGCGCCGGCACCCACCATGCCGACGACCGGAGCCGGGCCGGGGTTGGGACCCGGCGGCCCCACCGGCCCGGGCTGGGGCGTCCCGACGTTGTTGACCAGGGAGTCAGGCGGCGGCGCGATGTCGTCGATCGCGGTCGCCCCGTTCTGCTCGTCGAGCGGGTACCAAGCCACCAGCCCGGCGGGCGGCACGACGCACCCGAGGCACGTCGCCTCGAGCCTCGCGGCGACCAGCAGGCCCGTGATGTTGGAGAGGTTGTTGACGGTGATGTCGAGATGATTGGAACCGTTGAGGAACCCCGAGGTGATGTTGAGCGGCTGCGCCGCCGAGAAGCAACCGCCGCCCGTGCAGCTCGCCTTGACGGCGCCGTTCAGGCGCACGGTCGCGACGTTGTCCGCCGCAAACGAACCGACGATGCGGATGCTGCTGTAGAGGGCCAGGTTGACGTTGAGCTGCAGGCGGTAGGTGTAGGCGCCCGGGGAGTCGACGAGCGGGACCGCGCCGGGCAGCCGTTGCAGCCAGCTCGCGGGCGCCGCGGGCGCCAGCCAGGCCGCGGAGGCGCCGGTGGCGTGGGCGGGCAGCGCGCCGGTGAGGCCGGGCGGCGCCGCGGTGAGGTGCCAGCGCGGATCCTGCGCCCCCGGTGCGACGTTCCACCCCGTGCCGATGTCGGCGCTGACGATCTGGCCGGCGTTCTGGCATGGCGGCAGGACCACGACCTGGTGCGGCGGCGCCGTCCCCTGCGCGCCGGCCCGGGACGCCCAGAGGAGGGCGGCCAGCATCGGCGCCAGCAGCGAAGACCTCGCAACGGTCCGTGCTTTCCGGCGCAGGCCGGACGGGTTGATGATCGGCACTTTGATCTGGACCTCCGTGCAACAAGAACGGCGGGCCGAAGTGCTCTATTCCCGCCGCCGAAGCGGCGGCCGCAACCCCGACGGCGCGGCACGCGGCGCGTCCGCGCCGCGTGTGTCGGCGGCGCGCGGGCGCGCCGGTCCGGAGCGCGCACCTCGGTGCTATGCTCGGCCGCGATGTCGTGTCGGATCGGGGTGGGAGCGGCGGCGTGATCGCGATCGGGGTCGGCCGCGACTCGGAGCGCGAGTGGGCGGCCCGCCTGATGGCCGCCTCGGAGCCGTGGCTCACCCTCGGGCGCGGCCTCGACGCGTGCCTGGCGGCGTGCCGGCGGCCCGAGCACGTTCTGTTCGTGGCGCGGCAGGACGGCGAGCCGGTCGGCTTCGTGCTCGCGCATCCGCGCGGCGTGGCCGGGTCGCCGTACATCGCGGCCGTCGCCGTCGCGCCGGCGGTGCGCGGACAGGGGGTGGGCGCGCTGCTGCTGGAGCACGTCGCGGAGCACTTTCGCGCCGAGGCGCGGCACCTCTTCCTCTTCGTCTCGTCGTTCAACGCGGCGGCGCGCCGCTTCTACGAGCGCCACGGTTGGCAGGCGGTCGGCGAGGTCAAGGGGCTGATCATCGACGGCGCCTCGGAGATCCTCATGCACCTGAGGCTGCGGCGGTGACGGGCGGCCGCCGATGAGCGGGGCAAGCGCGGCGCCGCGCCGGGCGCTGTGGTCCGACCTCGCGCGGGTGGCGAGCGACCCGCGGTTGCGGGCGGTGACGCTGCTTTCGTTCGCCTCCGGGCTGCCGCTCGGGCTGATCTGGTACGCGATACCGGCGTGGATGACGCGCGCCGGCGTCGACATCAAGGTGGTCGGGCTGTTCACCCTCGCACAGGCGCCGTGGTCGTTCAAGCTGCTGTGGTCGCCGACAATGGACCGCTACCCGCTGCCGTGGCTCGGCCGCAAGCGCGGCTGGATCCTGCTCGGCCAGGTCGGTCTGCTCGCGCTCGGGCTGTGCCTGGCGGGCGCCGCCCGCCGACCCGACGCGGTGTGGGTGGTCGGTGCACTGGCGTTCGCCATCGCCTTCGCCTCCGCGACGCACGACATCGCCTTCGACGCCTATGCCGTCGAGGTGCTGGCACGCGACGAGCTCGGGGTCGCAACCGGGTGGCGGACCGCGGCGTACCGGCTCGCGATGCTGGTCGCGGGGGGCGCCGCGATCACAGTGGCAGCCGCGACCTCCTGGGTGTTCGTCAACGCCGCCCTTGCGCTCGCCTACCTGCCGTTCATGTACGTGACCGCAAGGGCGCCCGAGCCGCCGGGCCTGCCGCCGCCGCCGCGCACGCTGCGCGAGGCGGTGTGGGGGCCGTTCGTCGGCTTCCTCGCGCAGCACCGCGCGCTCGAGATCCTCGCCTTCGTGGTGCTCTACAAGCTGGGCGACAACCTGACGCAGGCGCTCACCAGGCCGTTCCTCATCCAGACCGGGTTCAACGACGTCGACGTCGGGATCGGCGCCGGCACCGTAGCGGCGGCGGCGATCGTCGCCGGCACCTTCATCGGCGGCTGGGCCACCGACCGCATCGGCCTCGGGCGGGCGCTGTGGGTGTTCGGCTGCTTCCAGATGTTCTCCAACCTCGGCTACGCGCTGCTCGCGCACGTCGGCCCCAACCGGCCGCTGATGTACGGCGCGATCGCGTTCGAGCTCGGCTCCTCCGGGCTGGGGCAGGGCGCGTTCGGGGTGCTGCTGCTGCGCTTGACGCAGAAGCGCTTCTCGGCGACGCAGTACGCGCTGCTCTCCAGCCTGTTCACGCTGCCGCGGATCTTCTCGGGGCCGGTCGCCGGGGTGCTCGCGGACGCCATGGGGTGGCGGGATTTCTTCATCCTCACGGTAGTGTTCGGGGTTCCCGGCATGGCGATGCTGACGCGCTTCGTGCCGTGGGGGGCGCGCGAGGTCGAGTTCGCGGTGCTCGCGCCGCGGCGCGGCGCACCGCTGTCGCGCGGCGCGCTGGCGGCATGGGGAGCGGCCGGCGGCATCGCGGCGCTCGCCGCCGGCGTCGCCGCCCGCGCGCTGGTCGGCGGGCTGCGCGCGCTGCGCGCCGGCACCGGCTTCGACCCGCTGCCGGCCCTCGCCCGCCTGGCGGCGCCGGCGACCGTCGGCGACTGGCTCGCCGCCGCCGGACTGCTGGTGCTGGGCGCGCTCGGCGCCCTCGCCACCGCCGCGACGCTGGCCGCGCGTCGCGGCGTTGCGGGCGCCGGCGGTCCGGCTCGATAGGCGGCGCCGCCTGCGATAAGATCCAGAGCCATGACGACGCCGACGACGCTCCCGACACTCGAGTTCGTTTTGCGCAACTACAGGAACTTCAACGCGCGCGCGCTGCGCGACGCGCTGCTCGCCTATCGCCGCCACCTCGACGCCGGCGGCACGATGTTCTGGGCGATGGCGGGGGCGATGTCCTCCGCGCAGCTCGGCATCACGCTGGCGCCGGCGATCCGCGCCGGTCTCGTGCATGGGCTGTCGGTCACCGGCGCGAACCTCGAGGAGTCGCTGTTCCGCCTGGTCGCGCACCACAGCTACAAGGACTTCCCCGACTACCGGTACTTCACCAAGGAGGACGACGCGCGCATCCTCGAACAGCGCATGCGCCGGGTGACCGACACCAGCATCCCGGAGGACGAGGCGTTCCGCGCGGTCGAGCAGCACATCGTGCCGATGTGGAAGCGGGCGAGCGAGCGCGGCGAGCGGCGCTTCTGGCACGAGTACTTCTACGAGCTGGTGCTGGCGATCCCGCCGTCGCTGCACGAGGGCGACCCCGAGGCGTGCTGGCTGCTCGCCGCCGCGCGCGCGAACCTGCCGCTCGTGGTGCCCGGCCACGAGGACTCGACGTTCGGCAACATCTTCGCGTCGTACGTGAAGAGCGGCGAGTGCAGCGCCGCGATCGTCAAGTCGGGGATCGAGTACATGGCGGCGTTCTACGACCAGTACCGGGAGCTCGCCGCCGCCGGCCCCGGCGTCGGTTTCTTCCAGATCGGCGGCGGCATCGCCGGCGACTTCCCGATCTGCGTCGTGCCGTCGATCAAGTACGACCTCGGGCAGGAGGTGCGCCCATGGGCGTACTTCTGCCAGATCTCGGACTCGACGACCTCCTACGGCTCGTACTCGGGCGCGACGCCGAACGAGAAGATCACCTGGGACAAGCTGACGAAGGACACGCCCATGTTCGTCATCGAGTCGGACGCCACGATCGTCGTGCCGATCATGCTGCAGGCGCTGCTCGAGAGCGCCGCGGACGCGGACGCTGCGGCGGCCCTGATCGCGCGCGCCGTGTCGTAGCGCCCGAGGCGCAGGAGCGGAGATGCGGTGGACCCGCTGCGCCGTGCCCACGTCGGGGAGGGAGGGAGAAACGGGATGAACGGGACGAGGACGCTCGACTGCCGCGGGATGGCGTGCCCCCAGCCGGTGCTGGCCACCCGGGAGGCGCTCGCCGAAGGCGGCGGACCGCTCGTGGTGCTGGTCGACGCCGAATCGTCGTGCACCAACGTGCGGCGGTTCGCCGAGAGCCAGGGTGCGCGGGTATCGGTGGTCGAGCGGGACGGAATCTTCACGCTCGCGATCGAGCCGGGAACGGGTGAGCCTGTCGGCGAGGCGCCGCCGATCTCCTGCGGGGCGCCGGCGGCGGCGCCGGAACTCGTCGTCTACGTCTCCTCGGAGGGGATGGGCCGCGGCGACGAGGCGCTCGGCGCGGTGCTGATGGCGGCGTTCCTCGACACCCTGGCGCACCTGAAGGGGCGCATCTCCCACCTGATCTTCGTCAACGCCGGCGCACGGCTCGCTGTCGCAGGGTCGCCGGTGCTGGAGCAGGTGCGGCAGCTCGAGCTGCTCGGCGTGCAGGTGCTGGTGTGCGGCACCTGCCTGAACCACTTCGGGATCAGGGAGGCGCTGGCGGTCGGGCGGGTGTCCAACATGCTGGAGATCATCGAGACGCTGGCCGCGGCCGGCAAGGTCATCAGGCCGTGAGCGGGGGCGGGCGCTACCGGTTGACGCAGGGCGTCGCCGGCGCGGGGTGAGCGAGCAAGTTACCTCCGGGGGACCTGGAGGCCGCGCTTTCCGGCTTGCCGCTCGCGCGGCATCCCGACCTGCTGGTGGGCCGCGACACCGCCGACGACGCCGCGGTGTATCGCATTCGCCCCGACCTGGCGCTCATCCAGACCGTCGACTTCTTCACGCCGATCGTCGACGACCCGCGCACGTTCGGCCGCATCGCCGCGGCCAACGCGCTGTCCGACGTCTACGCGATGGGCGGCGTGCCGCTGCTGGCGATGAACATCGTGTGCTTCCCGCGCAAGCGCCTGCCGCTGGAGGTGCTGCGCGAGGTGCTGCGCGGCGGCCAGGAGGTCGTCGACGAGGCTGGCGCCCTGCTGGTCGGCGGCCACTCTGTCGAGGACCCGGAGCTCAAGTACGGGCTCTCGGTCACCGGCTCGGTGCACCCCGACCGTGTCGTCACCAACGCCGGCGCGCGGCCGGGCGACCGCCTCGTCCTGACCAAGCCGATCGGCACCGGAGTGATCGCCACCGCGGTCAAGGCGGGGGTGGCGCCCGCCGGCGTGGAGGCGGAAGCCGTACGGTGGATGATCACGCTCAACCGGTCGGCGTCGGAGGCGATGCAGGAGGTCGGTGTGCGCGCCTGCACCGACGTGACCGGCTTCGGGCTGCTCGGCCACGCGCTCGAGATGGCGCGCGCGTCCGGTGTGGCGCTGGAGATCGACGGCGCGGCGGTGCCCCTGATCGGCGGCGTGCGCGAGCTCGCGGCCATGGGCATGCTGCCGGCGGGGAGCTTCGCAAACCGCGCGTTCTGCGCGGCCGAGGTGGACGTCGGGGCCGGAGTCGACCCGCTGCTCGTCGATCTGCTCGCGGACGCCCAGACGGCGGGCGGGCTGCTGATCGCCGTCGCCGCGGAGCGCGCGGCGGCGCTGCACGCGGCGCTCGCACGCCGCGGCGTGCCGCACGCGGAGATCGGCGCCGCGCAAGCCGCCGGTGCGGGCGGCGGCCGCATCCGGCTGCGCGCCGCCTGACGCCCCGATCGCGACGCTGTCGCGCGCGCCGCCCCCTCCGTGGTCAAATGGCGCCGTGGACGAGCACCCGCTCCTCGACCGCGCGCGGCAGGCGCCCGAAAGCCCCGGCGTCTACCGCTTCGTCGACGCGCGCGGCCGGGTGATCTACGTCGGCAAGGCCAGGCACCTGCGCAAGCGGGTGCTGTCGTACTTCACCAAGGGCGTGCAGCCGCGCACCGCCGCCATGCTCGCCCGCGCGCGGGCGATCGAGTTCGTGGTGACCGCCACCGAGGTCGAGGCGCTGATTCTCGAGAACCGGCTGATCAAGCAGCACCGCCCGCGCTACAACGTCAATCTGCGCGACGACAAGACCTACCCGTACGTCCTGCTCACGACCGGCGAGCCGTGGCCACGGGCGCTGCTCACCCGCCGCGTGCGCGACGACGGCCACCGCTACTTCGGCCCGTTTCTCGGCCACGGCATGGCGGCGCGGGTGATGGACCTGATCCGCACCCGCTCGCAGGTGCGCACGTGCGCCTGGGACCTCAAGCCCGAGGGCACGCTTCCGCGGCCGTGCCTGTATTACGACATGGGGGCCTGCCTCGGCCCCTGTGTCGCCGGGCTGACGACCCCGGAGGAGTACGGCCGCGCGGTGGCCGAGGTGGCGCTGCTGCTCGAGGGTCGCCATGCCGAGCTGCGCCCCGTGGTGGAGGAGCGCATGTGGGCCGCCGCCGAGCGCCAGGAGTACGAGCGCGCCGGGCGCTACCGCGACATGCTGCGCGCGCTCGACGAGCTCGAGCGCGGGCAGCACGTCGAGCTCGCCGGCTCGGGCTCGGTCGATGTCGTCGGCGTCGCGGGCGACGGCGTCGACGCGACCGCCGTGCTCCTCGTGTACCGGGACGGCAAGCTGGTCGACAGCCGCGAGTACCACTGGGAGGGGATCGAGGCGCCGGCCGACGGCGCGCTGGTCGGCGCGTTCGTCGCCCAGTACTACGACGCCAATCCGGCGGTTCCCGGGCGCGTCGAGGTGCCGGTGCTGCCAGAGGACGCGGAGGCGTTGCAGACGTTCCTCGCCGGCAAGCGGGGGGCCGCCGTCCGCCTCGCGGCGCCGCGCCGTGGGGCGCGGGCGCGCGTGCTGGCGCTCGCGCAGGACAACGCCCGCGAGGCGTTCCGTCTGCGCTTCCGCCACCCGCGCGAGGCCGCCGCCAAGGCTGGCCGCGCGCTTGCCGCCGCGCTCGGCCTGCCCGGCGAGATCCGCCGCATCGAGTGCTTCGACATCTCGCACACCGGCGGCGAGGCCCAGGTCGCGTCGCTCGTCGTGTGGGACGGCGGCGCGCTGCAGCGATCCGAGTACCGTTCGTTCAACGTCCGCGCCGGCGCCGGCCCCGACGATCCGGCGGCGATGGTCGAGGCGGTCGGCCGGCGCTACCGGCGGCGCCTCGCCGAGGGCGGCAGGCTGCCGGACCTGGTGCTGGTCGACGGCGGCCCGGCTCAGCTCGCCGCTGCACTGGGCGCGCTCGCGGATGCGGGCGCCGCGCTGCCGGCGGCCGCCCTCGCCAAGCGCCTGGAGGAGGTGCACCTGCCGGGCGGCCGCCCGCCGCTGCACCTCGAGCCCAACGACCCGGCGCGCCTGCTCCTGCAGCGGCTGCGGGACGAGGCGCACCGCGTGGCGATCACCCGCCACCGCCGCCGGCGGCGGGCGCGCCGGCTGGCTACCCAGCTCCTCGCCGTCCCGGGGATCGGTCCCAGGCGCGCCCAGGCGTTGCTGGCCCGGTTCGGGTCGCTGGACGGCGTGCGCGCGGCGACGGAGGCGGAGCTCGCCGGCACCGTGGGGCCGGCGGCGGCGAAGCGCGTTGCGGCGGCGCTGCGGCCCGCCGGGCTTGTGGGAACCGGAAAGTCGCGCTAACGTTCCGCATATGGCGCACCTGTCGGCAGCTCTGCAACTGGCGTTGTGGGTCGCGCGCAAGGCCAAGGGAACGGCGAGGCTTCGCTGGGACGGGCGGGAGCTGGTCCTGCATTTCAACAACCTGCAGGTCGTGGCGGTGGAGGGCGACGACAACGACATGCTGGCGCCGGCGTTCGGCCTCACGGCGGGCGGCGAGTGGTTCCGCCAGGCGCAGGGCGCCGTGGCGGGCGGCCAGGTGTCGCAGGCTGAGGCGAATGCGGTGGTCAAGCGCGCGCTCGCCGACGCCCTGCGCTCGTTCTTCCTCACGCCGGACGCGGCGGTCGAGCTCGAGCAGGAGGCCGGCTTCGAGAGCGGTCCGCTGACCATCTCCTACCCCCACCTCGCCGTCGAGCTGGTGCTCGGCGGCGACGGCGAGGCGCTGGTGCCGGTGTTCCTCCCGGAGCCGGAACTGGTGCTGCGGCGGCAGCCCGAGTTCCTGCGCCGCGTCGGCGCCCTCGGCCTCACCGACGAGGCGATGGCGATCCTCGCGAAGATCAACGATGCGCGCACCGCGATGGAGATCGCGGCGCCCTCGCCGCACGGCAAGGACACCGCGCTGCGGCTGCTGGCCGCCGCCGTGGCGGCCGGCCTGGCCGAGGCCACGCCGCGGCCGCAGGAACCGCAGTTCGTTCCCAGCGCCTTCGAGGAGCCCGCGCCGCGCCGCCGACGCGGCGTCTGGGGGTGGATCGCCGCTCTCCTGCTGATCGCCGCGGCGGCGGCGGCGCTCTACCTCACGCAGCCGTGGAAGCCGCGCCGTGCGGCGGGCTCGGGCGGCCCGTGGGCTGTCGCCGTCGACGGGGGCTGCCAGCCCGCGGAGCTCGAGCGGCTGTACCGGCGCCAGGACAAAGATCCGGAGAGCTTCTCCGTCGTCCCCTACGGGCAGGGCCAGGAGCCGTGCTACCGGCTCGTTTGGGGGCACTTCCCGACGCGGCAGGCGGCGGAGGCGGCCGTCCCCGGCATGCCCCAGGGGGTGCTCACGCGTGGGTTCGCCCCGCACGTCGTGCAGGTCGAAGGCGCCCGGCCATGAGAGCGCACCGCGCCGTGAGCGCCCGCCGAACGTATGACCGTCTCCAGCGCGCCGACTGAGCGCCTCGCCGCTGGCGGGGTGGCGGAGCGTCTGCGGGAGCTGGGGCGCCGCCGCGCCACCGGCAGGCTCGACCTGGTGGCAGAC
This sequence comes from uncultured Thermoanaerobaculia bacterium, assembly GCA_964594125.1. Taxonomy (GTDB): domain Bacteria; phylum Acidobacteriota; class Thermoanaerobaculia; order Thermoanaerobaculales; family Thermoanaerobaculaceae; genus CAVRZJ01. The sequence continues at coordinate 67,253 of CAZQLL010000018.1, forward strand.
CAGGCGCGCCGGCAGCTCTGGTTCGCCGGCGGGCGGGTGTGCGCGGTCGCCTCGGACGCGGAGAACGAGAAGCTGGGGTCGTGGCTGGTCGCGCAGGGTCTGCTCGATCCCGCACAGATGGCTGTGGCGCTGCTGCGCCAGCCGGACGGCGAGCGGTTCGGGGCGTTTCTCGTCCGCGAGGGGACCGTTGCGGGGGAAAGCCTCGGCGAAGCGCTCGCCGCGCTCGCGGTTGCCATCGTCGCACGGCTGATCGGCGTGCCCGTGGAATGTGCCTTTGCCGAGGACGGGCGGCTCGACGGCGCCATCCCGATGGTGGACATGCCGGTCGAATCGCTGCTGGTGGCCGCAGTGCGGCAGTGCGAGGACCTCGCCGGCCTCGAGGCGCTGGCGCCGGAGGCGAGCTTCCCGGTCCGTGCCGAGGCGGGGGACATCGGCGGCCGCGTACAGCTCTCGCCGCAGGAGAGCTACCTCCTGTCGCGTGTCGACGGGTGCCTGAGCGTCGCGCAGCTCCGCCGCGTGGCGCCGCTCGCCCGCGACGAGCTGACCCGCTGCCTCGCGGCGCTGGCGGTGGCCGGCGTGGTCGTTCTGCGCAGCGCGCCGCCGGCGCCGCCGGCGATGCGGACGGAAAAGGCCGCGGCGCCGTCGCCGGAGGCGGCCCCGCCCGCGGCGACGCTCTCGCCCGAGCAGCGGCGCGAGCTCGAGGACGTCGCGCTGCTCGCCGCCGAGTGCCGCGACCGCGACTACTACCGCCGCCTGGGCCTGACGCACGGCGCGACGATCAACCAGGTTCACGAGCGTTACCGGGAGTTCGCACGCCTGTACAGCCCGGACCGCGCCGCCGAGCCCCACCTGCGCACGCTGCGGCGCGAGCTGGCGGAGATCCAGGCGGCGCTCACCGAGGCCTACGAAACGCTCATCAACCCCGAACTCCGGGCCCGCTACAACGAGAGCCTGCGGGCGAACGCCCCGCAGACCTCGGCGGGGCGCGCGGCGGACCAGCAGCGGCAGCGCGCCCGCCGGGAGCTCGCCCGGGCCAACGTGCAGCGGGCGGAGGCCCTGGTCCGGGCGGGAGACTTCGGCGCCGCGGTGCAGCTCCTCGGGGAGGCGGTCCGCGCGGAGCCGACGGCCGACACCCTGCTGCTGCTGGCGCGCATCGAGCAGCGCAACCCGATGTGGGCCAGCCGCGCCCTCGGCCACCTGCGGGAGGCAATCGCGCTCGACCCGCAGCACACCGACTCATGGCTCGAGCTGGCCGCCTTCTGGGGCCGAAAGGGCCAGAAGGATCGCCAGATCGAGTGCCTCGAGAAGGTCGCCGCCTACGATCCCGGCCATTCCGACGCGGCGCGCGCCCTCGCCGTGCTCAGGGGCAAGGGCTAGCCGGGAGCCGCCGGCGCCGGCGAGGTGCGGATGCCCTGGATCGTCGACGGCAACAACGTCGCGCGCGGCGGCGACCGCGGTCGGGTGCGGGTCGCGGCGCTCGCGGTGGCCAGGGGCGAGCGGGTGCGGCTGCTCGTCGTCTTCGACGGCGCGCCGCCCGCCGGCACAGAGCCGGTCGAGCGGCTCGGCGCGGTGGAGGTGCGCTACGTGCCCCACGCCGATGCCGCCATCCTTGCGGCGCTCTCGGCACGCGGCGCCGGCTGGGTGCTCGCCACCGACGACCGCGCGCTCGCCGCGGCGGCGAAGGCCCGCGGCGCCCGCGTCGTTTCCGCCGGAGAGTTCCGCGCCAAGGCCGAGCGCGCCGCGGCTTCCGGCCCGCCGCGCGAGCCGGGGGGCGGGACGCTCGCTGCCGAGCTCGCCTGGTTCCGCGACCCGGCGAACCGGCTCGCCGGCGGCGGCGGCGGATCCCGGCACGTGCGGCGGCGGAAAGGGCGATGACGGCGCCGTGCGCTCGTCCGCGCGCGGCGCCGCGCTCTCGCGCCTCCGCGCGGCACTGCATGACCCGTGGCTGAAGGAGGCGCTTCCAAAGGGAACGGCGGACCCGCTCCCGGCAACGCCGTGGCGAGCGGGAGTGCGCCCCCCGCTCATGCTCGTCCCCATGCCCACACCGAAGTGAAGAGCACCAGAGGAGGCGATAAGCCGAATCCTGTCCCCGCCCGCAAGGGGCAGGGGGCGCTCATTCATCTTGGCCGGCCGTTTCCGGACGGCTCCAGCGGCCTACCCGGGGGTCTCCCGCCTTGCGGCGTTGCCGGTGGTGGGACCCGTCGACCCCCCTATTTGGCCTTGCTCCGCACGGGGTTTGCCATGCCCCGACCGTCGCCGGTCGAGCGGTGGGCTCTTACCCCACCTTTTCACCCTTACCCCGCCTCGCGGCGGGGCGGTATGTTCTCTGTGGCACTTTCCCTCGCGTTGCCGCGGCTGGGCGTTACCCAGCGTGCCCCCACACGTGGAGTTCGGACTTTCCTCGGCGCCGCCGCGAGGCGGAGCCGCGAGCGCCAGCCTCCTCTGGTGCTCTACAAGTATAGCGCGATGCCGGCCCGGGCCCGACCCGCGTTACGATACGGGGATGAAAGCTCGTCCGCGTCCGCTGCCCCGGCCTCTCGTCCCCGGTGACACCGTCGGCGTCGTTGCGATGGCGAGCGCGCCGCCCGCCTCGGCGCTTGCCGGCGGTGTGGCGTGGCTCGAGGCCGCGGGGTACCGCGTCCGCGTCGCCGGCCCCCGGCCCCGGCGGGGCGCCTACACCGCCGGCAGCGACGAGGAGCGTGCCGCCGCCATCCACGAGATGATCGACGGCGGCGTCAAGGCGCTGGTCGCGGCGCGCGGCGGATACGGCGTGATGCGCCTGCTGCCGCTGCTCGACTGGGACCGGCTGGCGGCGTGGGGCGGCTGGGTGGTGGGGTTCTCCGACATCACTGCACTGCACGCAGCGCTCATGCATCGCTTCCCGTGCGCGTCGCTGCACGGCCCTCTGGCGGTCACACTCCGCCGCCACGCCCCAAGCGCCCGGCTGCTCGGCGAGTGGCTGGCCGGGCGGGCGCCACGCCGCCTGTTCTCGTTCAGCGAGCGCCGCGTCGTCCGGCCGGGCCGGGCGCGCGGGATCGCCGTGGGCGGCAACCTGTCGCTGCTGGCGGCGCTCGTGGGCACCGACTGGGAGCCGGATTACGACGGGTCGGTGCTGTTCATCGAGGACGTCAACGAGCCCGGGTACAGCATCGACCGCTTGTTGACCCAGTTGCGCCTCTCTTCTAGACTCGGCCGGGTCAAGGCGGTCGTCGCAGGGCGGATGGCCCGCTGTGGGCTCGGCGAGGTGGGTTGGCGGCAGCGGTGGCCGCGCCTGCTCGTCGAGGCGGCGCCGAATGCGGCGGTGATCATCGAGGGGCTGCCGTTCGGCCACGGCGTGGCGAACGTGCCGATCCCCCTCGGTGTCGAGGTCGAGGTGGACTCGGCCCGCGGTACGTTGACCTGGGGAGGGCGCTAGGTGGCCAGGATGCGCGTCGGCGGAGGAGCGGACTCGGTGCCCGAGGAGTTCATCCGGCGCTTCCCCGCTGGAGCGGTGATCTTCAACGAGGGCGACCCCGGCTGCGACATGTTCATCATCCAGCAGGGGCAGGTGGCGATCTCGCGCCGCGTCGGCCGGCAGGTGCGGCAGCTTGCGGTGCTCGAGAAGGGCGACTTCTTCGGCGAGATGGCGTTGCTCGAGGACTACCCGGAGCGTTCCGCGACGGCGAAGGCCCAGACCGACGTCGAGGTGCTGCAGCTCCGCGGCGCCGATCTCGAGCTGCTGGTGCGCCGCCGTCCCAGCGTCGCGCTGCGCATGATGGCCAAGCTCTCGGAGCGCCTGCGCGAAGCCAATCGCCGCGCCGGCGAGGCGGCCGGCGGCGGCACGGAGCACCTCGAGTACTTCGCGATGCCGACCAGCCAGGGGATCGAGGCGTGGGCGCTGCTCGTGCACCCGCAGTCGGGCCGCCTGTTCCCGCTGCGCCCGGTTGGCGAGACGTCGATCGGCCGCCACGACCCGGTGACCGGCGTGACGCCGGACGTCGACCTCAACTCGCTCGACCCCGACCGCACGGTGTCGCGCCGCCACGCCGTGGTGCGCTCGCACGAGGGCGCCCTGACCGTCACCGAGACGAACGCCGAGACCAACGGCACGTTCGTCAACGGCGGCAAGCTGGAGCCTTTCAAGGAATACCCGCTCGCCAACGGCGACCAGCTCCAGCTCGCCCTCGTCACTCTCCGCGTGCAGCTCGTCGGCGCGGGATGACGGACCCCGCTCGGCCGCCCTTCGGCATTGCGCTCGACAGCCCGCTGTCCGCTGTGGCGGGAGTCGGCCCGACGCGCGCGCGGGCGCTCGCCGCGGCGGGCATGGCGACGGTGCGCGACCTGCTGGCGTGGCTGCCGCACCGCTGGGAGGACCGCTCCGCCGTACGGCCGATCGCGGCGCTCGGCGTCGCGGGAGAGGCGGTGACCGTGCACGGCCGACTCGCCGCCGTGCGCGAGCGGTTCGTGAGGGGCCGCCGCCTGCGCCTCGTGGTGGCGAGAGTCGAAGACGACTCCGGCGCCGTTCCCGTGGTGTGGTTCAACCAGCCCTATCTGGCGCGCTCGCTCAAGGAGGGCGCGCGCGTGTGGATGCACGGGACGCTGCGCGCCAGGCGCGGCGGCGGCATCGAGCTGGTTTCGCCCGAGTGGGAGGAGGACGACGACGGGACGCCGCTCCACCTCGGCCGCGTCGTCCCGATCTACCGCCGGATCGAGGGGCTCAACGGGCGGCGGCTGCGGGCGCTGGCGGCGGCCGCGCTGGACGCTCTCGCCGAGAGCGACGACCCGCTGCGCGAGTGGCTGCCGGCCGGTCTGCGCGGCGTGACGCGGACGGCGGCGCTGCGGGCGGTCCACTTCCCCGCCGCGCCGCCCGGCGGGGGAGCGGCGGAGCGGCTCCTCGCCGACCTCGCGGCGCGCCGCACCCCGGCCCACATCCGTCTCGCGTTCGAGGAGCTGCTGGCGCTCGCCGCCACGCTGGAGCGCGAGCGCCTGAGGCGGCGGCAACAGCGGGCGGCGGCGGCGCGCATCGACGATGCCGTGCGCGAGCGGGCGCGGGACGTGCTGCCGTTCCACCTCACCGGCGGGCAGCGGCGGGCGCTCGCCGAGATCGTCTCCGATCTGCAGCGGCCATACCCGATGGCGCGCCTGCTGCAGGGCGACGTCGGGTCGGGCAAGACGATCGTCGCGGTGCTCGCCGCGCTCGTCATGCTCGCATCGGGCGCCCAGGTCGCGCTGCTCGCGCCGACCGAGCTGCTGGCCGGGCAACACCTGGCAACGGTGTCGCGCCTGCTGGCGCCGGCCGGGCACGCCATCGCGCCGCTGGTCGGCTCGCTGCGGGCCGCGGAGAAGCGACGGGTGCGCGACCGCCTGGCTGCGGGCGAGCCGATGCTCGTTGTCGGCACCCATGCCCTGCTCGAGGACGACGTTGCGTTCTCCCGGCTCGGCCTGGCGATCATCGACGAGCAGCACCGCTTCGGCGCCGCGCAGCGCCAGCGTCTGCTCGCGAAGGGCAGCGCGCCGCACCTGCTCGTGATGACCGCCACGCCGATCCCGCGCTCGCTCGCCCTCACGCTCTACGGCGACCTCGACGTCTCCCTGATCGACGGGCTCCCGGCCGGCCGCCGGCCCGTGCGCACGCTGGTGCGCAGTGACGCGGCGCGCGCGCGGCTGCTGGCCTTCGTCGCCGGCGCGCTGGCGTCGGGTGAGCAGGCGTACTGGGTGTTCCCGGCGATCGAGGAGTCCGGGAAGAGCGGGCTGAAGGCGCTCGAGCGCCACGCAGGCGAGATCGCCGCGGCGCTGGCGGGCGTCCGCTGCGCGGTGGTCCACGGCCGTCTCCCGGCCGCGGAGCGCGACGCCGCGATGCGCGCGTTCGCGGCCGGCGACGTGCAGCTCCTCCTCGCCACCACCGTCGTGGAGGTCGGCGTCGACGTCCCGAACGCCTCGCTCATGGTGATCGAGAACGCCGAGCGCTTCGGGCTCGCGCAGCTCCACCAGCTCCGCGGCCGCGTCGGCCGCGGGGCTCGCGGCTCGACCTGCGTCCTGCTCGCGGGCGCCGGCTGCTCGCCGGAAGCGAGGGAGCGGCTCGAAATCGTGGCGGCGACGGCCGACGGCTTCCGCATCGCCGAGGAGGACCTGCGGCTGCGCGGCCCGGGCGAGATCACCGGCGCGCGGCAGTGGGGGCGGCCCGAACTGCGGGTGGCGAGCTTGGCGGTGCACCGCGCCGAGCTGGAGGCGGCGCGCGAGACGGCCGCGGCGGCGGCGGCGGCAGGCCGCCTCGACGAGCTCTGCCGGGCGCTCGGGCTCGCCGATCGCCCGGCGGCGGCCATCCCGTCGGCATGACGTCGTCTTCGCCCGCGGGGCGGGCCCGCCCATGAGCGACGCGCCGCAACCCGCGCACCGCGGACCACCAGCAACCAACCGTGCGTCTCCCTCTCTCCGCAAACCCGGTAAAATGCATCCATGGCCAACCCTGAGCACCTGCGCCTGCTCCCGACCCCCGACTGGCAGCGCTGGCGCGCCGAGAACCCGAAGATCGCGCCCGACCTCACCGACGCCGACCTCGCGGGCGCCGACCTGCGCGGGAAGGACCTGTCGCGCGCCGTCATGACGCGGGCCAACCTGCGCGGCGTCAACTTCACAGGGTGCAACCTGACCGCGGCGCGCCTGACCGGCGCGCAGGTCGCCGACGCCGTGTTCGACGCCGCCAACTGCTCCGCCGTCCACTTCGACCTCCTCGAGATGCGCGGCTGCACGTTCCGCGGCACCGTGTTCAACGACGCGTCGTTCCGCGGCACCGACATGCTCAAATGCGACCTCTCCGGCGCGAAGATGCCGCAGGTCAACCTCGAAGGCGCGATACTCGAAGGCGCCGACCTCGCGGGCGCCGACCTCACGGGCGCCAGCCTGCGCGGCGCGCGCATGCTCGGGGCGCGGCTCGACGGCGCCCGGTTGTGCAACGCGGTGCTGGAGAACGTCGATCTCACCGGCAACGAGATGACCGGCGCAGACCTCTCTGGAGCGTACGGGCTGCGCTGTCAGCTCACAGGGGCGAACCTGTCGCGGGCCGTGATGCGCAAGGCGAATCTGCGCGAGGCCGACCTGCTGCGCGCCAACCTCGCCGGCGCCGACCTCGAGGGAGCGGAGCTCGGGCACTGCGTGCTCGCGGGCGCCAACCTCGAGAAGGCCCGGCTCGTCGCGTGCGACGCCCAGGCGGCCGACCTGCGCGAGGCGACGATCGCTGGAGCGGTGCTCGACGGGGTGCAGCTCGCCGGCGCGCAGCTCGCCGGGCTCGACTTCCGCACCTGCACGCTGGGGCGGGCGCCAATGGTGCGCGCCAACCTCACGGGCGCGGTCTTCACCAAGCTCAACCTGCGCAACTGGCGGTTCGAGCAGGCGAGACTGGACGGCGCCGAGATGCGCGAGGTCGACCTCGAGAACGCGAACCTCGAGGGGGCGAAGGCTCAGGGCGTCCAGCTCCGCGGCGCCCGTCTGCGGCAGGCCAACCTCGCGCAGGCGCAGCTCACCAACGCCGATCTGTCCGGCACCGACCTCATCCTCGCGAACCTGCAGGCCGCCGATCTCTCGGGCTCCGACCTCCGCTTCGCCAAGCTCGTCGGCGCCAACTGCACCGGCGGTGCGCTGCGCTGGACCGACCTGCGCAACGCCGACCTCACCAAGGCCGCGACCGCCGGGTGCGCCTTCCGCGGCGCGCGTCTGGCGAAGACGAAGCTGCCGGCCGCGAAGCTTTACCTCAAGGTGTGGGTGGCGCTCTCGGCGCTGTGGAGCGCCGGCGCGCGCAAGCGCCAGGAGGCGGTACAGCGCGAGGAGCAGCGGCGGCTGCGCGACACCGTCAAGCTGGTGCGCGAGATGGACCAGCGGGACCCGCGGCTTCGCCGCCGCGGCGGCCAGCAGCGCTGACCGGGCGGGCGCCTACCCGAGCGGCCGGGTCTCGAGCTCGACGGGCTCGGCCTTCACGAACTCGATCTCGGCGGCGCGCCGCCGCATTTCGAGCACGCCCGTAAGCTCGCCGGCGACCCGGCCCTTCGCCCGGTAGGTGTAGTCGTGGCTCGGGGAGTACAGCTCGGCGCCGCGCGCGCGGCCGTCGGTCTCCTCGGCCTCCTTGAACGCTTCGATTGCCACCCCCGCCGGTACGTTCTCGTGGAGCGCCGCCTCGATGGCGGACGCGACCTCGGGCGAGAACGCCTGCGCCGAGAACGAGAACTCGGCGGACACGACCGCGGCGACCGAGTCGACGTGCAGGCCGGCGTCGCCGCCGCGGGCGCGCAGCGCGGCGACCAGGGCCGCAGCCGTGGGCTCCGGGGCGAGGAGCGAGTGGTGGCCGGCGGCCCCGACGAGCGCGCGGAGGCGCTCCCCCAGCGAGCCCGGGTGGACCATGACGTCGCGGCCCACGAGCACCGCCTCGTGGGACCCGCGAGCGGCGGCGAACCCCGCGAGGAAGCCGCGCAACGCGTCCTCGCCACCGACGACGACGATCTCGTGCCAGACGCTCATGACGATCCCTCCCCGACCTAGAAGAAGATCCAGGTGGCCAGCAGGAACACCGGGATCAGGAACGGCAGCGAGTAGCGGAGCATGTAGCCGAAGAAGGAAGGCATCGCGACGCCGGACTCCTCGGCGATCGACTTGACCATGAAGTTCGGCGCGTTGCCGATGTAGGTGTTCGCGCCCATGAAAACGGCTCCGGTGGAGACGGCCATCAGGTACTCGTGGTGCTCGGCGATCAGGCGGAGGACCGCCTCGCGGCCGGCGACGTCGGGGTAGAGGCGGCCGAGCGCCGTCGCCATGAACGTCAGGTAGGTGGGGGCGTTGTCGAGGAACGACGACAGACTGCCGGTGGCCCAGAAGTAGTGCGCCGGCTCCTTGACCGCCCGAATGATCGAGGCCATGGCGCCGTGCTCGCCGGCGCGCAGCATCGCGATCGCCGGGATGATCGTCGCGAAGATGCCGGCGAACAGGATCGCCACCTCCTTGATCGGCGCCCAGGAGTACTCGTTCTCCTCGCGCACGCGGCGCGGCGTGGTCACCCACGAGCCGGCGAGCATGGCGACGAGGAACCCGTCGCGCAACAGGTTCTGCACCTGCTGGTGGACGCCCAGGATGGTTACCTCGCCGAGGTGCAGCACGCCCGAGGCGATGACGCCGGCGAGCACGCCGCCGAGGAAGAGGAAGTTGTGCCACCCCTCGATGCGGAGGGGCTCGCCGGGAGCGGCGGTGCGCCCGCGCAGCAGCTTGTCCTCGCGGCGCCAGTGGTAGACGTCGAGCGCGACGTAGATTGCCAGCACCGAGCCAGCCACCAGCAGCCACTCGCGCCACAGGGTGAAGGTCCAGAAGAACGGCACGCCGTGCAGGAAGCCGAGGAACAGCGGCGGGTCGCCGAGCGGCGTCAGCGTGCCGCCGATGTTCGCGACCAGGAAGATGAAGAAGACGACCGTGTGCGCCTTGTGCCGGCGCTCCTTGTTGGCGCGCAGCAGCGGCCGGATCAGCAGCATGGCGGCGCCGGTGGTGCCGATCCACGAGGCGAGCACCGTGCCGATCGCCATGATCGTGGCGTTCACTCCAGGCGAGCCGCGCAGAGAGCCGCGCACGAAGATCCCGCCGCCGATGGTGAACAACGCGGCGAGCAGGATGATGAACGGCACGTAGTCGATGACCGCAACGTGGGCCACCTCGTGCAGCGCGGCGCCGCGGTAGGCGAGCACGAACGGCACCAGCAGCACCGCCGCCCACGCCGCCGCGACCTTGGGGTAGTGGTGGTGCCAGAAGCGCGGCGCGAGCAGGGGGAAAAGCGCGATCGAGAGGAGGATGCCGACGAACGGCAGGGCGCTCCAGGCGGGGAGCACGGTGCCGAGCTCGAGGACCGTGCCTCCATCCGAAGCGAGCGCCGTCGCCGGAGAGCACAGCACCGCTGCAAGCGTGGGAAGGAGATGCCGCGGACCCATCGAGCCCTCCATGCGCCGGCGCGCCGGCAGCCGTGAAGGCTACCACACCCCGCGCAGGAGCGCTTTGCTACGATGAAAGCGCTGGAGGCGACGATGATTCCGGTGCTCGACAGGGCGGGGATGCGGGAGGCCGACCGCATCACGATCGCGGAGCTTGGGCTGCCCGGCATGGTCCTCATGGAGGGGGCCGCCGGCGCGGTGACCGAGGTCGTCGTCGACCGATTTGCCGAGCGGGGGCTGGTCGCCGTCCTCTGCGGACCGGGCAACAACGGCGGCGACGGGCTCGCCGTCGCGCGCCAGCTCCGCTGCCGGGGCGTCGACGCCGTAGCGGCGCTGCTCGTCGCTCCCGCTGCGCTCAGGGGAGACGCCGGCGCACAGCTCGCGCTCGCCCGGGCCTACGGCGTGCCGTTGCACGAGTGCGCCGCCGACCCCGGCGCGCTCGGCGGTGTTCTCGCGGCCGCGGACGTGGTCGTCGACGCGCTCTTCGGCACCGGTCTCGATCGGCCGCTCGCCGCGCCGTGGTCGGACGTCGTCCGGGCGATCAACGAGCGCGGCGTCCCGGTGGTTGCCGTCGACCTCCCGTCGGGGCTCTCCGGCGACTCCGCGGCTATCCCCGGGGAGGCGGTGGAGGCGGCTGTGACGGTGACGTTCGCCGCGCCCAAGCTCGCGCACGTGCTGCCCCCGGCGTGCTGGCGCTGCGGCGAGGTGGCGGTGGGCGACATCGGGATACCGCCGTGGGTGCTGGAGGCGCATGCGAGTGTCGGCATGCTCGAGGCGGCCGACGTGGCCGGCTGGTTGCCGCTGCGCCCGGTCGACGCCCACAAGGGGCGGTTCGGCCATCTTGTGGTGATCGCCGGCCGGGTCGGCCGCGCCGGCGCCGCCGCGCTCGCGGCGCGCGCCGGCGTGCTCGCGGGGGCGGGTCTGGTCACCGTGGCGACGGCGGCTGGCGCGGCCGGTGCCGTCCAGGCGGCGGCGCCCGAGGCGATGGTCGACCTGCTGCCCGCCGACGCCGACGGCGTGGTGACCGGCGACGGGCTCGACGGGCTGCTCGCCAAGGCGACAGCGATCGCGGTCGGGCCGGGGCTCGGCCTCGGCGACGGCCCGGCGCGCCTGCTCGCCGATTTGCTGGCCGGCTGGCGCGGGCCGCTGCTTGTCGATGCCGACGCGCTGACGCTGCTCGCAGGGCGCCCACAGGCGCTGGCCGGGCGGGAGGCCCCCACCGTCGCGACGCCGCACCCGGGGGAGCTGGGACGCCTGCTCGGGACGGGTACCGGCGCGGTGACGGCGGACCGCCTCGCCGCCGCCCGCGCCGCCGCCGGCGCGGCCGGCGCGACCGTGCTCGCCAAGGGCGCGCGCACCATCGTGGCGGAGCCCGACGGGCGCGCGCTGGTCAATCCCACGGGGTGCGCCGGCCTCGCCACCGGCGGTTCCGGCGACGTCCTCGCCGGCGTCGTCGGCGCGCTGCTCGCGCAGGGGCTGCCCGGCCGCGAGGCGGCCGCGGTCGGCGCCTGGCTCCACGGCCGCGCCGCGGAGCTCGCGGCGGAGCGCTTCCCGGGCGCCATCCCGGCGGGCGAGCTTGCAGCCGCGCTGCCTGGGGCCGAGCGCGAGCTGCGCGAGGCGCAGGGGCGGGCGTGACCACCGTACGGCCAGGCGAGGCGATCGTGCTCCCCGACGCCGACGCCACCGAGGCGCTGGGCGCCGCCGTCGCGGCGCTGCTCGCGCCCGGCGACCTCGTCCTGCTCGAAGGGGTCCTCGGCGCCGGCAAGACGACGCTGGTGCGCGGCCTGGTGCGGGCGCTCGGCGGCGACCCAGCCGAGGTGTGCTCGCCGACGTTCGTGCTGCTCGAGACCTACGCGGTCGCGGCCGGGCCGATAGCGCGCGTTCACCACGCCGACCTCTACCGCCTGCGCGGCATCGCGGCGGCGCCGCTCGAGCAGGTGGGCCTCGGCGATGCGCTCGCCGACGGCGGCGCGATCACCGCGGTCGAGTGGCCGGAGAGCTGGCCGTGGCTTGGCGAGCTGGCCGGCCGGGTGCTGCGCGTCCGCCTGTCCGCCGCCGGCGATGCCCGCAACGCTGCCATCGCATGGGAGTAGCCCGCGGCCGGTGTCGAGGCCTCGCTCCGAGCTTCGTCCCTTGGCCTTCTGAACTTCCCCTCAGCGCTTGAAGAACCCGGACGGGGGCTTCTCCGCCGGCGCCTTGCCCTGTCCCATGAGCTGCTGGTTGAGCTCGCGGATGCGCTCGTTGAGCTTCTCGACGCGGACCAGGTTCTCCTGCGCGAGGCGCTCCTTCTCGGCGCGCAGCGACTCGGCGAGGTTGCGCAGCTCGGCGATGGTGACGCTCGCCGACGACGAGTCCTGACGCAACGAGGCCAGCTCGCCCTCCAACTGGGCGACGAGCTCGTCCTTCTCGTGCATCCGCGCCTTCCAGCGTTCCTCCTGCTCCTCGTACAGGCGCTTGATTTCGATCAGCTCGGTGATCTGAGCGAAGTCGGCGGGTGACGGCGCCATGGCTCCCTCCCGTTGCGCTTCCTCGATGCGTGGGAAGATCCTGCGCAGTTGCAGCGACAGGTCGTCGGGGTCCAGCGACTGCTCCATCGCCGTGTCGTAGGCGATGACGCCGTTCGCGAGCAGAGCGATGAGGCTCTGGTTCATCGTCTGCATGCGGTAGTAGGCGACCGAGGTCGCGATCTCCTCGTGGATCTCCTTGATCTGGCGCTTCTCGATGTGCTTCGAGATCTTCGGCGAGTTGACGAGGATCTCGATCGCCGGCACCAGCCCCTGGCCGTCGGCGCGCCGCACGAGCTGCATCGAGACCACGGCGCGCAGCACCTGCGAGAGCTGCGAGCGCACCTGGTCCTGCTGGTCGGGCGGGAACGCGTCGATGATGCGGTCGATGGTCTGCGCCGCGCTGTTGGTGTGCAGCGTCGAGAAGACGAGGTGGCCGGTCTCCGCCGCCGTGATCACGGTGCCGATCGTCTCGGGGTCGCGCATCTCGCCGACCATGATGACGTCCGGGTCCTGGCGCATGGTGTTGCGCAGCGCCTCGCGGAACGACGGCGTATCGGTGCCGACCTCGCGCTGCGATACCGTGGCCATGTGGTCCGTGAACAGGAACTCGATCGGGTCCTCGATCGTGACGATGTGGCACGGCGTGGTCCGCGCGATGTCCTGGATGAGCGCCGCCAGCGTCGTCGACTTGCCCGAGCCCGTCGGACCGGTGACCAGCACCAGCCCGGCGGGCAGGTGCGCGAAGGTACCCACGACATCCGGCAGCGCCAGCTCCTCGTACCCCTTGATCTCGAACGGCACGCGGCGGAACACCGCGGCGATCGAGCCGCGCTGCTGGAAGAGGTTGCAGCGGAAACGGGCGACGCCGGCGAGGCCGTAGCCGAGATCGACCGACTGGCGCTCGTCGAACCTCCTGCGCTGGCTCTCCGAGAGCAGCGGCAGCACCATCTCCTCGACCTCCTGCGGCTTGAGGGGGACGGACTTGATCGGCATGAGCCGCCCCTGCAGGCGCAGGAGCGGCGGCCGGCCCGGCTTCAGGTGGAGGTCGGATGCGCCTTTCTTGGTGATGAAGCGCAGCAGGTCGTCGAGCGAGACGCGGCCTTCCACGGCGGCGAATCTAGCATCCGGCCGGCGGCCGGTCAACGCGATTGCCGGCCGCGCAGGAGCGCGAGCGCGCCGCCGCGCGAGCGCGCATCGCCGCGTGCCTGCGCCAGGCGCAGCGCGCGCACCGCCTGCGTCCGGCGAGCGTCGGCGGGCAGCGCCAGCACCTCGGCGAGTTCGCCGCCGCCGAGCAGCGGCGGGCGGCGGTCGAACGCACGCCGCCAGCGCAGCAGCGCGAGCGCCGCCGCCCGCTCGGCGCCGGCTGCCGCCGCCCAGGCGACCGCGAGCGGCAACAGGCGTCCCGCTTCGACCGCCACGGCGCGCGCCGCGCGCCCGTCGCGGCCGAGCAACGGGAGCAGCCGCTCGCCGAACGCGGCGCCGTCGGCCGCTCGGCGCGCCCTGGAGCGCGGGAGGCCGAGGCGCGCCAGCGTTGCCGCGCACGCCTCCGCGTCCCATGTCGCCGGGAACCCCGCTGCCGGCGCGCCCCACAGCGCCATCGCAACCTCCGGCGCGGCCGCCGCGAGGGCGGGGGAGCGCGCGCCGGCGCACCGGCGCAGCGCCGCGGCGCGCTGCGCCAGCGGCGCGGCGTGGGCGAACCCCCGCCACGCCGGCGCCAGCGACGCGAGCAGGCCCAGGCGGGCGACCGCGAGCACGGCGCGCGCGGCGGCCGGGCCGGCGATCAGCGCCTGCAGCTCCGCCAGCACGCGCTCGCCGGCGATCCGTGGCAGCCCCGCCGCGGCGGCGGCGAGCTGCCGCTCGGTCTCGCGGGTGAGCCTGAGCTGCGGGCGCGTGGCGAGCAGGCGGACGCCGCGCAACACGCGCAGCGGGTCGTCCTCCAGGTTGCGCGCGCGCACCGCCCGGATCCGCCCGGCGGCGAGGTCCTCGAGACCGTTGACGAGGTCGATCAAAGGCCCGCGCGGCAGGCGCCAGAACAGCGCATTGACGGTGAAGTCGCGGCGCAGGATGTCGTCGCGCAGCGAGCCGCCGCACTCCCAGACGTCGACCTGCAGCCGTCCGGCGACGACGCGGTGCGTGAGGTTGGGCGCGCGCCCGAGCGTGAACGCCGTGCCGCCGAGCTCGTCCGCGAGCGCCCCGGCGCAGTGCCGGGCGCCCGCGCCCACCACGAGGTCGAGGTCGTGCGTCGCCACGCCGAGCGCCCTGTCGCGCAGCGAGCCGCCGGCGAGGAACGCTTCGGCGCCAGCGCAGGCGCCGGCGACGCGGCGCAGCAGCGGCGACGCCGTAAGGCGCCGTGCGAGATCGCGCTGGTCCGTCAGGCCCTGGCTCCCCGGTACGAGTGTACAGGACGAAGGCGCGGCGGCGGGTGGGGTGAAGCCCGCGACTCGCACGTCGCGGGCGAGGGGCGGGCGGCGCCATCCCACCGCTGAGGAGCGGTGCCGGAGTGCGAGGTCCTCACAATCTGCGGCGCCGCGCCACGGGCGCGGCGGCGGGTGGGGTGAAGCCCGCGACTCGCACGTCGCGGGCGAGGGGCG